>JAYUQP010000092.1:0-61360 GCA_043757265.1 Bdellovibrionales bacterium
ATGAGGCTGATGTTCAAGGTCACTCATCAAACAGACCCTCCCCCGACCCAAGGCCACTTTTACACTTGACCGGGGTGGCGTCCATATGAGGATGACGGAAGGTAGAAGCAGACGGAGGCACGTACCTCGAAAGACGGCAGAATTCTGAGTTTGATATCTGCTATCAAGATATCGTGGTATCAGATACCTGTGAGCTCGCTAAGGCGAGCGAAGGCTATAGGTTTGGTGTAACAATGACGCCTGATCGGTAGAGCTCCGAGTCGGTCCAACGAGGTCCGCCACCAACTTTAAGGGGGTTGAATTCGCTGTATTCGAGGTTGTCTATTTTATCTAAATCACGCTTGCTGTGGGCTTCGATCACTTCTCCGTTACGGCCCGGGAACACATGATGTCCGGCATGGGCTATTCCAACAAAGAATGGCATTTCTTTAAAAAATGCGGGTTGAACATCTTTGAAACCAACGAGAGATACCGCATCGTGAACCTGTAGGCTCGGCTCATAATAAAAGCCTTGAAGCGCGTGTCCATATCGCACAGCGTGTCCTCCCCATGCTGACATCCACTTCTTTCCCGGCTTTAGTTTTGTGACCCGCCGATCTTCGATATCCCAGACGTCGTTCATGCTGGGATCTGGATTCCAATAATATGATTTCCAACCGAGAGAAATAAGATTTTTTTGCAAAACAGTTCCTAGTTTGTCTTTACCAAGGGCCGCTTCGATTTTCAGCCACGTGCTCTGCAACCCGACAGATGTGAATCCTTGGTTAAGACACTTCATTGCTAAACCAATGCAACTGGTACTTTCAAGTTGGGTTACAAGCTCGGCAGGTTTGTTGTAAAATCGCAAAGCTGCAAGCAGTTCTGCTTGCGTGTCGTAGTCAGTTCGCCGATCGCCGTAGTACTTGGAAATGCCCCATTTGTTGAAAAAATCTAAATGATCTTGGTAGTGCCAATCCAAACAGTCAGCAGCAACGGCAGCAAGCTGATGTTGTTTTGCGTTGTGCATGCGAATTTCACTTTCGTCGAAAGAGGCCACTTGCGCGAAAATGTTAAGGCTTAATAACTGAATTGAATAAAAAAGTATTTGTCTCATTCCCGTAAAGTAACGGCTTTTTTTTTGGACTGCTATAGGAACTCATTTTTTTGAAAAAAAGTGTCTCAGGTTGAGACACTTTTGCAACCTCTACAATAAACTCAAGCAACGAATCTGGTTTTGCACCAGCTTCGGGAGATTTACAATTCTTCTTCCGACGTTGAAACAACCTCAGCATCGCTGATAGTTACCAGCTCGCAACTTTTTTTCTTAAGCGTTACCGTGTATGCCAGTGTCCAGTATTCACCGTCTTCGTTACTGTCGGTGATTTCCACAACATACTCATACTGAGTCGCTGTAGTTTTAATTAGGTCTGCACTGTACTCTAATTCAACCGAACCTTGGACCACACCTGTGTCTGACTTATACTTACGAATGGCTTCGTACTTTGCATAGTTAGAGCAGGCTTGCTTGTCTTCCTTGGCGTAGGCTTGACACGCAAATATAATAAGCAGCATTGGTGTAAGAAATTTCATAAATCCGCCTTTTCAATAAAATTATTTATTAAGGACTAATTCTACTTCTTTGCCTTTAATCACTTTGCCCTTCACAGTTTGTGGAAAGTTTCTGCTGGCGGCTGTGCGAACCATTGTGATGAACTTTTTGTTGTTTTTGTAAGAGCATTGAGAAATATCCAAAACAATTTTTTTGAAGCTTGAATAGTCATCGCTCTCTACAGAATCAACCAGAGTCGCGCACGACAAGGCGTTGATGTTCATTGTCTCGGTGCTTGAATCACCGCAGCCCATGGTGGCCTTGATGTTGTGTTCAGAAGTAAACTGAACCAACTGTGGCCCCTGATTTAAGCCGTAACAACCCATAACTGGTACTTTTTCGACCGTAAAATCCTCTTCGTCTTGAATGTTTTGTACTGCGATCCAGGCGTACGTAAACCCATCGACAGTGGCAAGCGCGTTTGTAGAAACCAACATAAACAGAACCGATAAAACTAATTTCATATTACCTCCCAAGGTAAAAATAGTTTTATGGTTGTAACGAAGACACGAACCTGTAGCAATGTCGATATTACTTTTTAGTAAGAATGACTCAATGGTAACTCGTCATATGGTAAAGATTTATTTGGACATTTGGTGCTGACGAAACGTCTTAACTAAAACCGAACAAGAATGGGCGCACCCGTGGACTTTACGAATTCTTCCTTCGCCAGGCTTAGAATCTCGCCTTCGCCTGAAGGATCTTTATAAAATTCAATACTTTCCAACTCCCAAAGGCGGGGCCAATCACCGTGCACATGTTGCACTTCGATTTCGAGATGGAGGCCTAGCTTGTCCCATTGAAACGATTGAGCCTGCGCCGGGCGACGGTAAATTTCGTCGAAAGGGAGAGGAATATCCGAAACACGATCGCGGTTGCGGGGATGGATGCGACATGGGGCAAGAATTAACAACCGAGGTTTGTTTCCGGAAACTGCACGCCCTTCCGCTGACCATACAAGCCTGACGTAGGGGAATTCTAAACAGACAAGATTAGGCCCGTTGCCCGCAGTGACCGGAAATTGACCAAAGCTGAGTTTTTGCTGACCTTTGTAATTGTCGATCGCCAGAGATGATGCCACTGCCTCACGTTTAAAAACGCGCATTGGTTTTTCGATAACTTCTTGAAACTCTTTCGAGTCGCGCACGGCTGCAGGGGCGCGGTCGGCCATATAAGGAACAATCCACACATACTCGCGGTTCGAAAGCCAATAACTGTAAAGCGAACAAGCGATAAGGAGTCCGAGAAATACGAAAGATTTTATATGATGCATACTCTTCTCCCCGCTCCGTGGGTGTAAAAAGGCTTCATGCCCTCTTTGAGTATAGCTTATTTTTTTTGGTATCCGTGATATTTTATATTCATCTTTTGTGTCTCTCGACCTATGGCTAACAGACCGATTTTGCCCACCCAGCCATAAACATTCTCTAGAGGGCACCCTTCGGCATTTATTTTCAAGTCGCTCAAGCACAGCTTTTGATAGACCGCGCCGGGACTGTTGAGACTGTCTTTTTCATCTTTTTGTTCGTGAGTTCTTAAAAAACCGCCAGCTAAGGAATCGCCTACCATGTAGATTGTCGGCTCTGCTGTGGCTGCCCCCGATTTCAACACTGTGGGCACGCCTTCTTGAACAATCACTTCATCGAAACGCCCGCCACCTTTTTGCGCTTTCATTTTCTTTCGCGAATCATAGGTCCACTTGAGCACATCCTCGCCTGAACTCACGCGAATTACACCTAACCCATAAGTGCCAGAGTTATTTTTAATAAACAGATACGGGGTTTCGCTGATTCCTCGGTCTGCATAATCCTGCTTTAGCTTCAACACCATATCATCTGCGGTTTTTGCTAAACGCACCCGGCTTTGCTCGTCCGATACATCAAACTCACTAAATAATTCTGTGCGTACCTGAAAAAACCAAGGGTCCATTTTTAGAAGTTGGGCAAACTCTGCAGCTGTGCTGTTATAGCAATCGAAGTAAATGCTTTTTTGCCTTTGATACCATCCCAACTCCATGGGAGGCGTCATTGCAACCTTAGAAACGTCAGTCCAAGAGTCGTAGGTCTTTGAGAAATCATTGTTACTAATGACCACGTCCGGAACGAAGCCTTCTGCCACCAGCTGACCGCTTTGATTGAAAATTCGATGCGCTAAAACTTTGTTGCCCAAATAAGTTTCAAATTCCATGGTGGGCTGTTCGAGCAACATTGGCATACCAATTCGTACATCAAAGCCTGCCGAAGTGAGCAATCGAAGTATAGCATTCACGTTTTCCCAGTAATACATATTTTTAAGATGATCTTCGGTAATTAAAAGGATTTTTTTAGCACCTGGATAGTACTTATTGAAATAATTTTTGGCGAGCTCGGGGGAGTGTTCTTTATCGGTGGGACAAATATTATTGAACCCGGCCGGGTAAATATTCGCATCAACGTTGGTGACTTTAAAAAAGGAATCGCGGATGTCATAGCTTGAATAAAACGGCACATAGATATCTTGTGATTGCTTTTCGAACCAGTCACACAGTTCGTTCATATTTTGCAAAATAGCTTTGTGGATTTTTTCGTTCATACACTTGCCTCCGACTGAGCGATGGAAGCAAAAGCGTCGGCCCCACCAGCAATAAAGAACGGTAACGATATTATGAACAGGCCCGGGATAAAACTAAAAAATAAAATAGCCAACGCTAACCCCGAAAAAAAAGACAGATGCTCACGGAAGTAAATCCACCGTCTGCGCAATGAATAATTCATGCATTCTAAACTAAAATCAACGCAATCGTAAGCGATCATAAACCCCACTAAAATAGGAACGAGCACAACCCCCAGCGACCAAAATGAAATCACAAACAAGGCACCGGTCGCTGTCATAAATATTACAAGCTTCAATAATGAGATTATGAGCATCTTAACTGTGGTGTAAAGCCAGCGAATAAAATTATTCTGAACAGGTGGTTGCAGGCCCCTCCTAACCAGAATTTTATCAACAATGAGTGAGTAAAAGGGAGCTCCAAGGATGATGAGGGCTAAGTACGAAAAATAAATCGTAAATAAAACAACAAACATCCAAAACAGACCTTGGAAAACTATGCCCAGCAAGGAAACCTCTGCCACCTGAAATTGTAGAACGTTATGTAACCAAGGCATCCATTCGAGCAGCATAACCATGAATGAAGTTGAACTGTTCCACAGGGAGATCAGCAAGTAAATTCCCAAGCCAATGGCCATAAAAAGAGGAATGAGAGATAGTACCAAAAGTTTAAAATTAGTCATGACGAGATAGATACCGCGAAAAGGGACAAATAGCCCTTTTACAAAATTTGCAGAAGCTGACATAGAAATGTCCTCACTTTTTCTTAGAATTTTGCATTTTTTGAATGCCGTAGGACAAGCCATGCACAATTTGGCGAGCCTCTTGCTCCATCGCTTGAACTTCCCGAAAAAAATCTACATTGAGTTGTTTATTTTGGATCAATTCTGGAGGTCGTCGTAAAACTCTGAGCTCGTTGATTTCATCTACAAAACTTGAAAGTTCAAGAATTTGCTCCCGGTTGTTTGCTAGAGTTTCTTCTGTGGTTTTCCCCAGGCGTGAAGGCTTGAGCTGCGAGAAGTATCGCAGATACTCGCGGCGCAACACCTCCATGGCTTGCTCTGCAAGCTCGGGGGTCCCCATTTCGCCGACTTCCAAAAGTTCTTGCCGGCAACTTTTGATAATCTGTTGCGACTTGTAGGGGGTGATAGAAATAGGCTTCATCCCCTGAAATGCCAGATATAAACGCGCTTGAAAAAGATTTTTTTCATCTTTGGCCATGGACTTATAGCGATCAAAAATCTCTTTACTTATTTTATCCCTTTGCTCAAGCGCCCGGTCCCACTGCCCCAGCACGTAGTAGGTATTAGCTAGCCGAGCTGGAGCCTCGATGTGCTTAATAAAGTTATCGCCCGACCCTAATACATGCACTAGATCCAAAAGCGTGATTTGCAAATCCTTATATTGCAAAGTTCTTTCGTAAATCCATGACATACGGTACAAACCCTGGGCCGTGATCGTTGAGTTGTAGCCAGCACCGTGCTTGATAGCTTGCCTGTAGGATTCCAGTGCTAGATTTTCCTGACCCATGGACTCACGAATCTCGCCCATGAGCAGATACGCCTGTCCTAGCCAATAGACCTCTTGGTTTGTACCAAGATATTTCTGCACTTCGGCCTCGGCGCGTTCTGGATTCTTATTGCGTAAAAAGTAATGGGCCTCCCGTAACTCTGGCGGATAATCAATTACGCTATTGATCGATGGTGCCCACAAATGACTGCATGCAGATATGGATAGCGAGATGTATGCGCAAAGCAGACCGTTTTTCATACGAAGACCTCGTTGAGGGTTTGGCGCAATTCATCCAGAGATATTTCCTTTGCGAAATAGTTTTTTTCCGGAATAAAGTAAATTTGTTTGCTCAAGGTACCGTCGCCCATCTTGTTTTGTAAAAGCATCTTTTGATTATCGTAATATTCGTAAACTTTGTCATAGTATTTTTGGGCCACTGGGCGTTCATCAGAAAACAGATTTTTTTGAAACTTAAACCAGTCCGGATGGGATCGGTTGACAATCAAATGCATGGCGCGCGAGCTGTTCTTGGAGAGTTTTTCAAAAACATCGGTGAGCTCCTGCACCTTGGACGGCTCGGGCAGCGTGACAAGAAAATAGCAAACTTCTTCGCTACCGAGGGCGGTTGTCAAATGTTCGGCCGCTTCCACGATTTTCTCTTGGAAAGCAAAAAAGCCTTTAAAAAAGACTTCCATCTGCTTTACAAATTCGCTACCCGTTAAAAAGCTCAAAACCTGAACAAATATTTTCTTTGCAGATTTTGCGGCAAAGCCCTGTCCTTCGAAGACGGTCTTTGCCAGAATATTTTCCTTAAAAAGACGAATTGCATTTTCAGGCGATCTAAAAAAATCAGCCGCGTGCCCGGCAGGAGGCGTGTCGATAATGATCCGATCGTAGTCCGTTGAATGGATGAGTTGCGAAAGCTTGTAGATTGTCGACAGCGATTGGTTTTCGGCCAAACGTGTGACCACCTGGTGGAACAGTTTATTCTCGGTCATGGTTTGATACTGCTGCTCAGAGAAATTTTCGACAATAAACTCTTTAATTATTTTTGACGAGTGGACCAAATGCACGTCCACATAGGCGTTGCCTACAACATGCCGTTTGTAGGAGTCCTCCTGGATGTTCATTCCAAAAGCTTCACCCAAACGTCTGGACGGATCAATTGTAACCAATCCCACGCGGTGGCCTCGGTGAGCCGCCTCAAGCGCCCACGTCGCCGAGAGAGTCGTCTTTCCTGTGCCGCCGTTACCGGCGAACAAAAAGATTTTATACTTGTTCAAATAAGCTTCTAATTTCATCTTCTCTTTCTAACACTTGATCCAACGTCAAAAAATAAAACGGAATTCTAAATAATTCGGAAGTGCTTTTTTTGAAAATTTTCGTAGCATCCTCCTGATAGGCGTGAATTTTTTCATGCACGTCTAAGAATTCTTTCTGCACTCCATTCATCTCGGAAGAGGGTTTTTCGATATTCGCTGGCACTGGGTAGACCTTATTTGCTACATAGCTTGGTGCGAGCCCTAAAATGTCTTGGATTTGCTCTCGTAATTCTTCGGACTCGTGGAGAGAATAGCGCTCAAGATTGCTCACTAGAAATATTTGTGTCATCTGCGCATCGCTCAACACGCGTTGAATTTGCGAGCTCTGTTCTCGCATGGGGCCGGTCTTTACCGTTTGCGCAAGTGCGCTCGGGGCTCTCATCATCGACAAAAAGTGACCAGTGCTTACGGCATCCACCACAATGTGGTCGTAAGAGAGACTTGGCCCGTGCTTGCGCTCCTGACTCGTCAGTTTGCCTAGGAAAGCAATTTCTCTAAGCCCCGGGGCCGAGTGAATAAGCGATTTTAACCACGAATTTTTCAGAAATGTCTGACTGACGAAAGGAATGCGAACCCAGTAGTGAATGTATTCGGCCAAGCACTCCTCGCCCAGCCAAAGAGCCCAATCGAAGCCGAATCGTGTCGTTTGCGGCTGAACGCCCTTGGGTGGAGATACCTTGAGCACATTCGCAAGGTAACTCTCTGGCACCATATCCACCAAAAGCGTCTTACGCCCTTTAAGGGAAAGCTTTTTTGCCAACAGAGCGGCTGTGAAGGATTTTCCCACCCCTCCTTTTCCGGTAACTAAAATTATTGGGCTAAAGCTTGCTGTTTTATTCATCAGGTCCTTGATTTTAACGACGCAATTTCCTATATTCCAGCAAATTCGCAATTATCCAATCAAATCTTGTGGCGCAAGGAGCTCAGACATGAAAACGAACCTGGAAAGCGTATCAAATCTCGAAAAGAAATTGAAAATCGAGGTTCCATCGCAAACTGTAAATGCTGAGTTCTCACGAGCTTTCAAATATCTTCAAAAGGAAGCCAGTATCAAGGGTTTCCGCAAGGGCAAAGCACCAATTGCGACAATCAAGTCTATGTACGCCGAAAAGGTAAAAAGTGATGTCGTACAGAATATTGTGCAGTCGACGTACTGGAATGCTCTCAAGGAGCACAAGCTTATCCCGGTTTCGATGCCTTCGATTGATTTTGAAGATCTCAAAGAGGACGCGCCTTTTGTTTTTACGGCAAGTTTCGAAATTCGCCCTGAAGTTAAGATTCAGAAAAAAACAGGATTCACAGTTGATAAAGAAAAGCTCAATATCAGCGACGAGCGTATCAGCTCGGTTGTAGAAAATGTTCGTCAGAGCAATTCAAGTTTTCAAAATGTCACCGAAGCTCGCGCGCTAGCAAAAGGTGATTTTGCGATTATCGATTTCGAAGGCATGGTGGGCGGAGCGCCTCTTGAAAACGGCAGCGCTAAAGGGCATCAGCTCGAAATCGGTGCCAATCAGTTTATTCCGGGCTTTGAAGAAGCTCTTATTGGAACGAATGTGGGTGAACAAAAAGAAGTGCAACTCAAGTTTCCAGCCGACTACCATGTTGAGAATTTAAAAGACCAACCTGTAACTTTCAAAGTCACATTGAATGAAATTAAAATCAAAGCGCTTCCTGAACTCAACGAAGAATTTTTTAAAAAAATCGGCCAGGCAGATTTAAGCAGCTTGCAAGATCAGGTCCGCAAGGAAATGGAAGAAAGCGATTTGCAAAGAATCGAACAAGAACTGCGCGACAAAGTCATGAAGTTGTTTGTCGAGGCCAACCCTGTTGAGGCGCCAAAAGCTCTTCTTGAAGAACAGCGCAAAGCGCTTGTTGCCGACTTTCAAAATCGTTTGAAGTCCCAGGGACTCAGTGAAGAAAATTTTGCTGAGTACCAGGAAAAATGGAACGACGACTTTGATACAACCGCCGAGTTCATGGTGAAGTCTGCATTCCTCATTGATAAACTCGCCGAAGAAGAAAAACTTCACGCCACAGATGCCGATATGGAAGAAAAGTTTGTCGACATGGCTAAACGTTTTGGCATGGAAAAAGAAAAGATCAAGGAATTCTATAAAGAAAAAGAAGGCCTGCAAAAGATGTCGTATCAGATCACTGAAGATAAAGTGTTTAAGTACATCCTCGATGGTTCGACAGTGAACGAAGTGGTTGCACCTACAGCGCCTGCGAAAGTGTAGTGAAAGATATGCGTGTTGTTTTCTTATTTCTATTGATCGCGGCTACAACAACTCAAGCGAAAGAGATTACAATCGACGGTGGTTTTAATTGCAAATTACGCGCTGTTGTTGAAACTCCTATCGACAACACTATTAAAGCCGATGTTCTTTTTCTCACAGGTTTTTCGGACAGAGCTGACAACCACGCACCTCTTTTTACTCAACTTACGGAAAGCGGTTTTCGCGTCATCAGCTTTGATTATCCATCGCACGGTGAAACCGACTGTTGGAATTTGAATCTTCATGACATGGTGAGCCTGGAAGGGCTCGCACAAATAGTATTGCTTTCGCCACAAATAAGATCTGAAGCCCCTCTCTATCTCGTGGGATGGTCAACGGGTGGATTGCTTGCCTACCGAATGCTGCAACGGGGCCAGCCCGTATTCCGTGATGTAAAAGGGGCAGTACTACTTGCACCTGGTCTATCTGTTTATCCAGTTCCTGGAGATATGGGGTTTGTAACTATCGACAGTCTGCTTTCTAACCCCTACCCTCCACACGTGGGTGATATTTCTCCATCGAGTCCACTTGCGTATCCACTATTTGGCGTAGATTTGATTGCGACATCCTTACTCGCTCGGTTTGAAAACGTACCAAACAAACCGGTGTTGATGCTACTCGGAGATGATGTTCTCGATGTTTACGCAAACACTCCGAGAATTAAAAAATGGTACAGCACTATAAAATCCAAAAGTTTTACAGCTTACCAATGTGATTCTGCGAAACACGAACTCGATAATGAAATCGAACCCATTGGTCAGGAAGTGCGCGACTTGATTGTGAATTTTTTGCTTGGAATATCAACCAACCAAATAAATTCCATTTGCAGCCCCATCTAACTTGCAGAAATCCAAAAAACAAATATAGCATCACTTAGTGATTCTTAAAAAAATTAAGGACAAGCTGTTCGCCAAATTCAGTGAGTATGGACTCGGGGTGAAATTGCCAACCTTCAACAGGCCACTCTATATGCCGAACGCCCATAATCTCTTTATTTGCAGTCCACGCGATGATCTCTAGATTTGCTGGGAGGGTCGACTCATCAACCACTAAGGAATGATAGCGAACCACTTTTAATTGCGACGGTATGCCTTCAAAAGAGCCGCGCGATGAATGCTCGATTACGCTGACCTTGCCGTGCATAGGTTTTTGTGCTCGCACAATGCTTGCACCAAAATATTCGGCAATCACCTGATGACCCAAGCACACGCCTAAAATAGGATGCGTGGAAGCAAACTCCGTCAATATTTTATGGCATAGCTTTGCCTGTGCTGGGTGGCCTGGCCCTGGCGAAAACAGAAAGGCATCGATGAGTTGCTGATTTTTACAAACATCGTCGATAGACCATTCGTCATTTTTGATAACCTTCACAACAAATTTATTCTTAAGTAGGATCTGCACCAAGTTGAAAGTGAATGAATCGTAATTGTCTATGACTAAAATCACGATTCATTCCACAACACTGGCACACAACCCCTTACAGAATTGGTGAGAATGATTTCGTCGGCATGCCGAATATCTGCAATTGTTAATTTTTCTTCGCTGGCTTGAAATTGCGCAATCGCCTTTTGGCGCGCTATTCCAGGCAGAGCTCCTGCGGAAAGCGGCGGAGTTTTCCACCTACCTCCTGCATTGACGAATATATTGTGACGACTGGCCTCTGCGATTTCGTCTTTCTCGTTAAGAAATACATAGTCGTACAATCCTTGGTGAGTCGCATTTAAATATTCCTGGTCGTACAAGTCGCGCTGAGAGGTTTTGTATTTTCTAAAAATATCTTGCGAATTTATTTTTTGTGAAGAAAGCGAAATCAACGGTAAAGACTTATCCCCAAAATTCTCGACCCCGTTGTCAATCGCAACTAATGGGGTCATTTCCATTTGGTACTCACCATCGTACATCAACTTAACCTTGATTTTGTGCGCTCCCGAAAGATCCTGAACTCTCGCCAGTAAATCTTGCTCTATTTGTGATTTGCTCATCTCGAAACCAAAGTCGTTTGCTGATTTTATCAACCTCTCGAGGTGCATGGCTAGATCGCGGCATTTTTCTCCATCAAACAAAAATGTTTCAAACAGAAAAAAACGGCTATTGAGCTTTCGTAAAAAGCGCGACTTAAGAAGCGCTTCCTTGTATTCAGACTGGGCTTGAGAGTCCGCAACGATTCCGCCGCCTATGCCCAATTTAAAACTATCATTGGTATGCGTGATCGTGCGAATCGCAACATTGAAACAATGATCGTTGTTCGGCTCAACAAATCCAATGGCACCGGTGTACACTCCCCGGGGTGACGATTCCTGGTCGCGAATAAATTGCATAGAACTCCACTTGGGAGCTCCTGTTATCGAACCACAGGGAAACAGAGCTTCAAATAGCGATAAAATAGACATCTCTTTATCAATCGTCGCAGAAATCTTTGAAGTCATTTGGTGTACGGTTTCTAGCGTTTGAACCTTGAACAACTCATCTACGACAACGCTTCCGGGGTGCGCAAGACGGCCAAGATCGTTTCGCAACAAATCTACGATCATTAAATTTTCCGAAATATTTTTTCCGTCATTTCTTAAAACGTGAGCACTTTCGCTGATGGATGATGTTCCCTTCATCGGCTCAACAAAAATATTTTCCCCTGTTTTTTTGTAAAAAAGCTCCGGCGAAAACGATAGGATCTGATAAGTGGGAAAATTTAAATAGGCCGTATACGGAGTTTTTTGAAGGAGTCGTAGGTGACGATACATGGAGAGTGCGTCTTGGCTACACGAAAAAGACATCTGCAGTGTTTGATTCTGCTGGTAAATATTTCCACTGAAAAGATTTTTGCGAATTTCGTTTTGCAGATTCTCGTAAGTCTCGAAGGACGTATCCCACGAAAAATTGGTGAGTGTTGGCGGTGCTGAGTCGGTACTTTGAAGCCACTCTGTGGGCCATCCACTATTTTTGTTTTTGAATGCATAAAAATGAATAAGTGGTAGATCAGGCTTTTTATGCGGACTCGCATGGGTCGGAAAAAAACTATACCCAGCTTCATAGGCAACAAAGCCCGCCACAAAATGGCCTCGGCGGCGAAGCTGGTCGATTTTTTCTAGGGCTTCAGCAACCTGAGCCGGTTCATTCGCGAGCACTTCTTCGACTGGATCGGAAAAATAAAATGATTTGTCCTTTAAAGTATCTTCAAAAAGGAAAAGTGGCATTTGCGAATGAAGCGAAGGAGAACCCTGAGACACACCTCTTTATAATGGTAATTTAGAGCCTGTCCAAGAAGGATCTTAGGGTTCGTTGACGTTTTATCTAGCTTTAATTGAAACATCAGACCCTAGAGACTTTTAAAAACCTTCCACGCTTTTATGTAATTGTAAGCTTGTGTGGCCTGATAATCTTTGGAGAGGAGGTCGTTCTTCTCGCTGCGGCCCTTTGCATCAAACTTTTTCCACCATCCCGATGATTTTCCTCTTCCCCGCGCCTGAAGCTGCTTTTCTGCGTCGCCTTGCAGGTGACCTTGTATATCCACTTCTCGCTTGACGCTTTTATTGATTACAGCTTTACCGTAGGAATCGGAATCCACGTCATCAACCTCGACGTCAGGAGCGATTCCCTCAGCCTGAATGGAAATTCCGCTGGGAGTGTAGTATCGCGCCACGGTGAGCTTTAAGCCCGACCCGTCTCCCATTTTCACAACGGATTGAACGGAGCCCTTTCCAAAGCTGCGCTTTCCCATAATCAAAGCACGTTTATTGTCTTTGAGTGCTCCGGCCACAATCTCACTGGCACTCGCCGAGTATTCGTTGATTAAAACGATGATCGGAAAGTCGGTGTAAGCACCCGTTGATTTTGCCAACGTCACTTCTTTTTTGCTTTTATCACGGCCGATAGTGCTAACAATGACTCCTTTATCTAAGAATAAATTACTAATTTGTACTGCCTGATCCAACAAACCGCCCGGGTTACGGCGCAAGTCTAAAATCAAACCACGGATAGTTTTGTTTTTTGCTTTGAACTCTGAGATCTTCTTGCGCATCTCGACACTTGAATTTTCTATAAAACTCGTCAAGCGAATGTAACCGTAGCCGTCTTCGAGATCGACAAACTTAACGGACTTTACCTTAACAATATCACGAATAATTGAAAATGTTTTTGGCTCTTCAAAACTATCGCGCATAATCCCTAATCGAATTTTAACGCCGTTTTTACCCTTCATCTTTTGAGCTGCATCAACAAGGCTCATTCCTTTGGTTGAGAAACCATCGATCTCCACAATTTTATCTCCAGGCTCGATTCCTGCTTTCCAGGCTGGTGTGTCTTCGATGGGCGAGATGATCGTGAGAAGTCCATCTTCCATGGTGATTTCGATTCCGATACCGCCAAACTCACCAGACGTCTCGGTTTCAAATTCTTTATACATATCTGGAGGCAAAAAGTTAGTGTGCGGATCAAGCTCGCGCAACATTCCTTTTATTCCGCCGTAAATGAGCTTTTGCGTATCGATGGGTTCTACGTAGTACTGCTGCACAATATTGAGAACCTTCGCAAAAATCTGCAAATTCAAATACCGATCTTCAGCGGCAAATAACTTCCAACTCGCGAAAGACAACCCCATCATTACTAAACACAACATAATTGCGAAACTTTTTTTCATAAACTCTGCTCCTTCACCGAAGATAAATTGAATTTCGAATTTTTAAACCATTCTGCAGGATCCTCGGATTGAGAAAAATGCCGCATCTCAAAATAAAGACCCATCCCATTGAGTCGAGAAATTCCAGACTCACCAATTGAAGCTAAGGCGTCGATATCGTCGCCAATTTGCACGCTCGCGTTAACCAAGTTTGCATACACTGAATAAAAATGATCTCCGTGATCTAGAACGATCACTTTTTGATATTCACCCATATCGCCAACATAGGCGACTTGTCCCTTGTAAACCGAACTCACAATGCTTGTCACCGGTGCTGAAATAAACCATCCTTTGTTGTAAACACGAATTTTTTTTGAGCTCATAGACAACAATCCAAAACGTTTTGTAACTACACCCTGAACCGGCAAGCTCAAATGACCCTTCTTCTCAAAGATACCACCAAGAAAAATGCCTTGCAAAACTGGTTCAGCCTCGCCTAAAAGACCTCGATTTTTTTTCTTGAGATCATTGATTTTGTCGACGATACCCTTGTCTTGTGCACTCAATTTCTTAAGTAAGTCCATTTGGGCCACGTAAGTTTTTTTGATTGCAGATTCTTGTTTTTCTAGCTTCTTTTGAGTCTTTTCAAATTCAGATATTTTAGTTTCTAACTTGTATTGCTGCTCGCTCAAAAGATTTTTAAGACCCCGAAATGTTCTTAATTGTTCAACGTCGGACTTCGCTATCTTGTACATAATCCGCGCATTACGATCCATCTCGGCAAGATCATGGGCACCCAGTAAAGATTGAAATATTGTCGGCGCACTGATGCGGTGAAAGTTTCGCACACGCACGATAATTTTTTTGCGCAGTTCTTGTATCTGCTTACTTACATCAAGAATATCAACTTGCAGATCGGCCATGTCTGCTTCAAGCTCTTCGCGCTTTTGCAGTTGTTCGGATTTTCTTGAGGCGAGTTTGCGTTGACGGCTTGTCATACGGTAGATGTCTGATAAAATTTCGCGTTGTTTCTCTTGAAGATCCGTCGACTTTTGTACATAGTCCGCAGCTACTTCTTGCTGTTTTTCTGCTGCCAATATTGGGCGCAAAGAAGTGATTAAAAGAAAGACTAAGATCGCTCTTTTCACTAGTTAGTCCTGTTCGAAAGAGCCCAGCCAGTATTGATAGAACGAATGGTGATAAATCCTGAGACCAAACCGACAATGCAACTCGAAAAAAGCCCGACGGCTAAGAACACCCAAGACGGCGAAGCGACAACTTCGGCTAAATGGTTCAGCATTGAATTTCCAGCGAATTCTTCGGAAATCCAAACAAACAAGCAAACATTGATAAGCATGCCAACGATATAAGCTAAAAAACTAAACATCAAGCCTTCAACAACGTAAGGCATACGAATGTTCAGGGCAGTTTCGCCGATCAGCTCCAAAATTTCGATCTCTTCTTTTTGATTGTAAACTAAAACGCGAATAAGATTCGAAATAATGATGAGACTTGCCAAAATAAACAGGACGACAATTACCGAAACAAGCGAGTTTGTAACTCTCAAAAAAGCGCCGTAGCGTTCGATCCATCCTTGCCCGTACGAAACTTCTTCCACTCCAACAATTTCACCAAACGTTCTTGAGCTCTCTTGGATTTTTGCAAAATATGTTTCGTCCTTGAGACTGCCTTTCAAAGTGACTTCAAAACTTTCTTGGAAAACTTCCTGGCTTTTGAGATCCTCTAGAAAATCTTTTGAGAAAAGCGAGTTTTTGGATTGAAACTGTTTTACCGCTTCTTCTTGCGATACAAATTTAAGTTTTTTTACTTCCGTAATAGCCATGATGGATTTTTCGATCTTCTCCCGCGTCTCGAGCGTTTGTCCGTCGCTCAGGTACACCGTCACTTTAGTTGAATCTCCCCAGCGATTCATAATCCCCTGAAAATTAAAAGCTGATTGAATAAGAAATAATGTTACCGAGTAAGTAAAAATAAGTATAAGAAGGGTGGAAACGCGCAGTCGCGTTTCGCTAACCCATGATCGTTTGGAGAAGCGTAAATATTTACGCAGTAGTGGCATCATTGTTCACCTCTCCTTGCTTGAGACTGATAACGCGCTTTTTTTGCTCTTGAACGAGCTGCTGGTCGTGGGTCGCAATAAAAACGGTGGTTCCTAGTTTATTGCACTGCTCGAAAACTTTCATTACATCGCGGCTCAATTGCGGATCCAAATTTCCAGTGGGCTCATCCGCGATAATCACCTCGGGCTGACTGATGAGGGCGCGGCCGATGGCTAAACGTTGTTTTTCTCCCCCTGAAAGTTGATCTGGGTAACAGTTTTCCTTTTCCAGAAGCCCCAAAGCACCCAGCATTTGATTTTTTTTCTCGTTCATCATCTGCTCACTGGCATTTATAATTTCGAGTGGCAGAAGTAAGTTGTCGCGGACTGTGCGATTGTTTAAAAGTTTAAAATCCTGAAAGACGACGCCCACTTTACGACGGAAAAACGGGGCTTCGCTGTCTTCTAACTCATGTATATTGTAGTCTGCAACCATGACCGTTCCCGATGACGGGCGGTCAAACCCCGCAAGCAAATTGAAAAGGGTCGTCTTTCCCGCGCCACTGTGGCCGGTCAAAAAAACAAACTCACCTTTGTTGATCTTAAAATTCACATCGCGAAGGGCATGAATTTCACCACGAAATGTTTTATAAACATGTGAAAAATGTATCATTCTTAAATTTTAATGGACATCAATATAGGCCACAAACTCCAACACTTGGAGGCAGTTATTTAGTCGAGGATTTTTTTTGAATCTAGACTTTTAGGAGGCAGTCTTAGATCAGTTTCCAGGACCCGTCGCAAGGCCTGTTGCTCGACCTGATAGAAGTTGCTCAACCAATTGCTCGTGCTGTGACTTCACCGCGATCTCCACGGCGTGCTTGTCCCAAATCGGAGCATCGATGATTTCTGAATAAGGTGTTTTTATGCTTTTTAAAACGGCGCCGTTTTTGTAAATGCGACTCACGATATATGGGCTTGCGACACCCCAATCTTCAGTTTGGATGTGAAAGCTATCGTTCCCTAAATTGATATCCGAATTTAAACTCAGTTCCATTTTTTCCGCTTTATTTTTTGTCACAAATTTTACAGGCGTATACCATAATGAAACACTCTGCGGGTCGAAGCAAGATTTAAATCTAATTTTGCAGATATAGACTTCACTTCGAGTCTGACCATCCCGATAAACATTTATGCGCGCAAATCTTTTTCTTCTCGTTGTTTATTGCTTTTGGTTAGCCGCCTGTTCAAGTTCCAAATCGGGAAGTTCCACAAGCACTAGTTTAGATCCGGGATGCGTGACAGTTCGCAGTTTTTCAGGAAATACGATTACACTAGCCGGTTCCGCCAATTACGAATTTCGCGTTAACGGCAACGGTGCAGTTAACAACACCGTTGCACAGGCAAATTTGCCCATTCGTCAAGCACAGGTTGCGATTTACAATTCCACGGGCACGGAAGTTCAGTGCGGAACAACAGATGACAGTGGAAACTTTAGTATCGTCGTGCCACAGCTTTCGGGAAACTATACTGTCTCCGTGGATTCGCGCATTTACAACAGCATGACGAAAGCGGCCGTACTCAACAACCCCACTGAAATTCGAGTGCACAGCGTGACAAGTACAGTTTCGGGCGCGAATAGTGCCTCGGTTGGAACACTCACTGCCACTGCAACAGGTACCATCAAAGGTGGTGCCTTTAATATTCTTGATAAAATTTATGGAGCAAATCTATATTTAATCACTACAACAACTGGGTGCTCTGGAAGTTTTACCGGGTGTACCCCATTTACGGCGGCTCCTGCAGTAGCCATCTATTGGGATGCCGGTGTGAATCCTGGAACTTATTTTAGTGCAGGAGCCTTAAGCTTTTATTTACCTGGGCAAAGCGAGCTCTACATTCTTGGAGGAGTGAGCGGCGACACGAACAGCTCCGATTGCGATCATTTTGATAACTCTATTATTCTTCATGAATACGGACATTTTATTGAAGACATCTTTGCCGACACCGATTCTCCCGGGGGCTCGCACACAGGAAACACCATTCTTGATGCACGTTTAGCTTGGGGTGAAGGCTGGGCTAACTTTTTTCAAGCGGCCACGCTGAATAATCCTGTTTACCGCGACACTTCGGGAAATATCAGCGGTTCTACGTCTGTCTTTTTTAACGAAAATTTAGAAACTCCGGCAAACGATATTCCAACTCTCATGGGCGAAGGCAATTTTCGCGAATTTTCCATCACGCGTCTTTTATGGGATTCCATCGACGCCGTTAATGAAGGTGCGGGCGTAGACACTGTCTCAGGCACATTTGCTGAACTGTGGACTATTTTTACCAGTACAACAATCGGCATTAAAAATTCAACTTACGTTTTTAGAAACATGGGATTGTTTCATACTCTTCAACAATCGTTAGCTGTAACGGATTGGAGTTCGCTGCGTACGGGAGAAAATCAACTGGGCAATCAAAATGACTACTCACGCGCTGTTGCCTCAAGCACCTGTGCCAATGTTACGATTCAATCAGCAAACATCCCGGGCGGAAGTGCCGAAAACGGCACGGCTGCGAGGTCTAACCAATTTGCCTCAAACGACTTTTATCGATACTACCATTCGGGCGGAGCTTTTTCATTTCAATTAAATTACACAACAACGTCGCCTGCAGCTGACCTCGACGTTTACATATTTAACAATGCCTACCAATTTACCAGCACCGCTACCACCTCTCTTGCGGCCTCCGCACTCAACAACGTTACGATTGGGACCACCTCGGCAAGCGAAACAGTCTCCACATCACTCGCTGCTGGCTGGTACATGATCAATATTCGCGTCGACACTGGAGTTCGCATGGGCACTGCTGCCAGCTACTCAATGACTTTGAACGGAAGCCAACTATGTCCAAATTAATACTACCAACAACATTATCGATCGCACTTATTTCAGCTGGATTGTTTTATTGGAACAAACAGGCCGTGAACTCTGACACACAAAAATTTACACATCTGTTGAGCGAGGAAACTCGTTTGTGGGGAAAAGCCGACGGACCCGTTCAGGTTCGGATTGAATTCAAAGAGCAAGACGGCAATCAAGTTAAGTTGATTGGCCACGTGCGCTCCACACTTTCGCAATTTGAGGTTGATTGGAAATTGCCAGAGGGCGTACGCCTTGTGGATGGAACTGTCTCCGAAGTGATTCAACAACGGAATGAAACTCAGGTGACGCACCAGCGCGAGCTCACTGTCGAAGTGACCTGGCCATTAGAAAAACCACACCTCGTTTTTAGAGCCGCCGAAAACAGCAGCCCGGACGCATTCGGCGCAACCACAGTTTTCAATTTGGATCCCTCCACGAGAGATATTGAAAAAGAAGACATCATCCGCGCCCAAATGAAGTCCCGCCACCTACAAAAACTCGTCAAATAAACTCGTCTTCAAGGGGTTTTTGCTCACGTCCAAGCCCCCGGGCGCTTCGCGCTCGTTCACGAGCAAGCTCGTTCCGGGGGGACGCTAACGAGAGATTAGTAAAAAGAATTTTTGCCATTTAGAACCGAAACACAAATAAACAAAAAGTGTTCAACACTAAGCAGGATCGGCGTACTTTCGGAAAAATCCGATTGCCGCTTCTACTTCCGCCCCCCCCAACCGCAAAAATGAGTGTCCACAAACTTCATAGGTTTTTCCTCTCATATTTAAAATTTGAGAATCTCTTTTTTAATGACCTCTGTTGAGCAGGATGCGATCGCAAAGCGACAACAGCTGAGACATGGAAGTCGTGTCATTAAAAAAGAGATTCTCGAATTTTAAATATGAGCGTGGGTGTTTTCTCGAAGTTTGTTGGGTCTAGCCAATCATGACTTGGAGTTCGGGATCATACTCGTTTTGCAAAATGGACTGGATGGCGTCGAGCGTTCCATACATGGAACTGGGGCATGTGCCGCAAGCGCCTTGGTAATTGATTGTCAGCATGTGGTTTTCGTAGGAGAGAATTTCTAAGTCACCACCGTCGGCTTGAAGTCCTGGGCGAATGGTGCGATCTAAAATTTCGTCGATTTTTTGCATTTCTGGAGAAAGGTTTGTTCTAGGTGATTTCGTCTCGCGTTCGGTGGGCATTAAAAAATCGGGATCGTGGATTGGCAAGCGTGTTTTTAAAATAGCTTCCACGTCGGCTGTTAGCTTTTCTACATCAGAACCATCTTGAAAGGTCACGGTCATTACATTTTCAAAAACGTGCACCTGAAGAACTTCGGGCATCGCAAAAAGACTTTCAACCAATGTAATTCCTGCCGCTTCTTCGGCATTGTTGAACGTGGCTTTGCCGGAACTTTTCAGACTACAGTTTACAATAAATTTGTATGCATGGGGATTTGGCGTGCTCATTGGTCGCACCATTACTTCGTACGATAACATCATAAAATCCCCTTTAATTTTTCCATGGCTCTTACAAACTTTTCCACGTCTTCTTGGTTGTTATACGGAGCTAAGGAAACGCGGACTGTTCCAGGTACACCCAACATCTCCATGAGTGGCTCGGCACAGTGGTGCCCGGCTCGAACGGCAATGCCCATTTGGTCCAACATTTCACCCACATCGCTGGGGTGTGCTCCCTCATACGTAAAAGAAATAATATCTGTTTTGCGCGCCTCTGCATATGTTGGACTTATCAATTGAACACGGGGGTTGGACTTTAACGCTTGCTCCACGAGTAAACCTAACTTTTTGCCATGTTCAACCCACTCCTCGAACGAAGACTCTTCGAGCAACTGTAGAGCCTCGCCAAAGGCAATGACATCGGCAACATTGGGCGTGCCTGCTTCAAATTTAAAGGGAGCGTCTTGATAGACTGTTTTTGTCCACGATACGGAGGAAATCATACCCCCTCCGCCTTGGAACGGTGGTAGTGAGTTCAATATATCGCTTTTTCCAAAAAGCACACCAACTCCGAAGGGACCTAGCATTTTATGGGCTGAAAACGTGAGAAAATCGCAATCCAGTTTTTGCACGTCGATTTTTTCATGCAACACTGCTTGAGCTGCATCGATCATGGTGACCGCCCCATGCTCTCGTGCTTTTCTCATCACTGGCTCTACGTTCAGTCTGACTCCAGTAACATTCGAATAAAGCATAATCGAAACTAGCTTTACTTTTTTACTAAATGCTCGGTTGAGCGCAGCCTCGGTGATGTTCCCGGTGCGATCAAAATCAAGAAGTTCAATCTGACATCCTGTGTTTTCGGAAAGTATCTTCCAAGGGATAATATTCGAGTGATGTTCGTAGGGCGACAGTAAAATCACATCGCCTATACCAATATGTTCAAAACCAAAGCTGTAGGCCAAAAGATTAATGGCTTCGGTCACTCCGCGCGTAAATACCACTTCGCCCGCATCGCCGTTGATCCACCTTCTGACCTGCGCGCGCACGGATTCAAAATTTTCAGTTCCCCGTCGACTTAAAAAATGAGCGCCGCGGTGAATGTTTGCGACTTCGTTTGAATAAAAACTGTGTAAGCGGTCGGCAACCCGAAGGGGTTTAAGTGATGTGGCTGCGCTATCAAGGTATACAAGGTTGTGACCTTGAATCTTCTGCCCGAGCTGCGGAAACTGGGAGCGAAATTCTTGGACATCGAAAGTTTTATGGACATTCATAGCGTTGCCGCCTTAACCGCCGAAGACATCTCCTGAAGGAAGATAGCCTTAAATCTCGGAGAGAGCCGGTCTGCAATGTCATTAACAAAACCCTTCATCAACATATTTTGCGCTTGTTCTTTGCTGATGCCGCGGCTACGTAAATAAAATAATTCGTCAGCACTAAGTTGTCCGACAGTCGCGCCATGTTTCGCTTTGACGTCGTCGGCCTCGATAATTAACTCTGGCTTCGTATCAATGCGAGCTTTTTGTGAAAGCAAAAGGTTTCGGTTGTTTTGCTCGGCCGAAGATTTTTGCGCATCTTTATGGATATGAACTCGCCCGTTGAAAACGGCATGAGCCTCATCGCTAACTACGTTGATGTATCTTTGCATGCTTTGCGTGTCGCCCACTTTGTGCTCGATCCAAGTGTGATGATCGACGTACTCGGAGTTATTTAAAACACTCGCCGACAGAAACTGAGCGTTAGAGTTTTTCTCCACAAGATGCGCATGTAAATTATGTCTAGACCATTCTCCACCGATAACTGCCGTGGTCGCGTAAACTTCTGCATTTTGCGCTAGCGAAAAGTAGCTGGTTTGGCAGCCGCGGCCGTCTGCTTGGCCTTTTTCGATCTTTAAAAGTTCTAGTCGCGAGTGCCCTTCTAAAAAATATTGCGAATTCATATTCACAAACTGCTTTTGGTTTAGATAAGTTTTTTCGACCAAAACGACATGGGCCCGTTCTTTGAGAAAAATCTGCAGTCCTTTGTTCACAAATTGATGCTGAGGAGCCATCGTTTCTCGGCCGTGCAAAACAAGTTCTACCAAAATTGACGAATCAAAAGTTTTGTCGAAGATAAGGGTGGGTTTTGTTACGGAAATTTGTGCATCAATTTTATCAAAGAACCCATTAAGCTGAATCGGATTCACCGTATTGACTTTGTCGATCTTCAAACCAGGCGGTAAATTTGGCATAGCCCACTCTTTAGAAAATGGCGATCGCAAAGTAATAACTATCTTTTTTTCCCCTGGAACATACTGAACGGTATTATTTTCTGATGACGTCGAAAGTACGTACTCCTGCTTCTTAAAAAAACTAAAGTCAGTGTACTTCCAGTCCTCCTGAGACCTGTTGGGAGGATTTTGTAGAGAATTTTTTAATGACATCGCCGCTGAAGCTAAATCCATTAAATAAGCCCCTCATAGCCTTTACTTTCAATTTGTAAAGCCAGATCTTTCCCGCCAGATTTAATTATTTTTCCGTCGGCCAAAACATGCACGAAGTCAGGTACGACATAATTTAATAAACGCTGATAATGTGTCACTAAAACGAAGGCATTTTCTTTACTTCGCAGTTGATTTATTCCTTCGGAAACTACTTTTAATGCATCGATATCAAGGCCCGAATCAGTTTCGTCAAGAAAGGCAAGTCGTGGCGAAAGAACCGCCATCTGAATAATTTCGTTTTTCTTTTTTTCTCCGCCGGAAAATCCTAAGTTAACCGGCCTTTCCATAAAAGATTCGTTCATCTTCACGATGTCCAGTTTCTTTTTTATGATTCGACCAAATTCTTCATCACTAGCCGCTGCAAATCCCTGGTGTTTAGCTAAGGCGTTGTAAGCCGTTTTTAAAAAGTCAAAATTACTCACTCCAGGAATTTCTGTTGGATACTGATAGGCCAAAAAAACACCTTCACGAGCCCTTTCTTCGGGGCTTAGTTCCAAAAGATTCTTCATTTTGAAATTCACTTCAAACTCAATAGTTCCCTTGGTCACCTTGTAGGCAGGATGTCCCGCTATCACCTTGGATAGCGTGCTTTTACCGGAGCCGTTGGGACCCATTATGGCGTGCACTTCGCCGGCTTTTACCGTGAGGCTTAGACCTTTCAATACTTCTTTTCCGTCTACTTCAACATGAAGATCTTTTACAATTAACATTCTTAACCCACACTATTTTCGAGTTTCATTTCAATTAACTTTACAGCCTCAACCGAAAACTCAAGTGGCAGCTGTTTAAAAACATCCTTACAAAAACCGTTTACCAATAACGAAATGGCCTCTTCTGCTTCGATACCGCGCGATTTTAAATAGAAAATTTGATCCTCACTGATCCGCGAGGTGGAGGCTTCGTGCTCCAAAATTGCGCTATTGTTTTTCACCTCTAAGTAAGGATAAGTGTTAGCAGAGGCGCGATCCCCTACTAGCATTGAATCGCACTGCGAATAATTTCTAGCCCCTTCGGCACTCGGCATTATTTTTACCAGACCTCTGTAGTTGTTGCGCGAAAAATTAGTCGCAATTCCTTTAGACAAAATTGTGCTCTTCGTATTTTTTCCGATATGAATCATTTTTGTACCAGTGTCTGCTTGCATGTAATCGTGAGTGAGAGCCACCGAGTAAAACGCTCCTTGTGAGTCATCTCCCTGCAAAATGCAACTTGGATACTTCCAGGTGATTGCGGAGCCAGATTCAATCTGCGTCCAGGAGATTTTTGAGCGGGCGCCAACGCACTTTCCGCGCTTCGTAACGAAGTTATAGATCCCGCCACGACCTTGTTTGTCGCCCGTGTACCAATTTTGCACAGTGGAGTATTTAATTTCTGCGTCTGCCATTGTGATAAGTTCTACCACGGCTGCGTGCAACTGATTTGAATCGCGCATCGGGGCCGTGCAACCTTCCAAATAATTAACAAAACTGCCTTCTTCGGCGATGATGAGAGTTCTTTCGAACTGCCCCGTCTCTTCAGCGTTGATTCGAAAGTAGGTAGAAAGATCCAGCGGGCAGCGTACACCTTTCGGAATATAAACAAACGATCCATCTGTGAAGACGGCAGCATTCAAAGCTGCGTAAAAATTATCCTTGTAAGGAACCACGGAGCCAAAATATTTTTTTACCAAATCTTCATGGGTTTTTATCGCCTCGGAGATGGAACAAAAAACAACTCCGTGCTTTGCTAACTCTTCTTTGTGAGTTGTCCCCACCGAAACGCTATCAAAAACTGCATCGATCGCTACACCGCTGATGCGCTTTTGCTCAGAAAGCGAAATACCTAATCGTTCGAATGTTTTTAAAAGTTCAGGATCTAGCTCGTCGAGGCTCTTTTTCTTTTCGATCGGTTTTTTAGGAGCCGAATAATAGGAAATATCTTGAAAATCAATGGGCGCGATTTTAAGATCTGTCCAGTTCGGTACACTTAATGTTTTCCAATAGTCAAATGCCTTGAGACGTTCTTCCAACATCCATTCAGGCTCTTGTTTTTTGTCTGAAATAAAACGAATAACCGTTTCATTCAGTCCTTTGCCTATGGAGTCCGTCTCGATATCGGTGACAAAACCATATTTGTACTGCCCGATATCCAAAGCCGGATTGTCACCGCTCATAGTGCTGCCTCTTCAAGGATAGCCACATTTTCCGAAATAAATCTTTTTTCAACGGATTTTTTTTCAGCCGATAAAAGCTCCAGAATGTTGATTTCTTCGTAAAACCGAACGAGCTTTTCGTTCAGTAATGAAATCGGCGACATAATATTGCAAGTTTCGAAAATCTCGCACGAGGGCTCAGCGGTCGGGGCGCCCATGCATTTTGCAATTTCCACTGGTCCAACAACGCAACTGATAACTTCACGAAGGCTCAGCTTACTTAAATCCCGTTGGATAAGGTATCCGCCATAGGCTCCCTGCTCGGACTTTAAAAATTGTCCTTGCACCATCTGTTGCATCACTCGTGCAGTTGCATCAAACGGAGTGGAGTATTTTTGGCAAATCTCTTTAACTGTCGTAAGTTCGCCAGGACGTTTTTGATTCATGTGCTTTAAAGCAATGAGCGCATATTCTAGTTTTCTATGAATCTTGTTCACAAAGATCTCTCTTTTTAGTAGGTTCACGCAAATATAAAGGAGTTATGTCATTGAGTTTTCATTTGGTCAATAAATAGGTTAAAAAATAACGTATTTAAAAAAGATTAAGTTTTTAAATTCATGAATAAAATTAGTATCTTATGAGACTTGAAAAACTCGGAAAGTCCATTTTTATATATAATATTGCGTTAAGTACGCCAATTTTTATCTGGTTTATTTTTTATACTCTTGCTCAAAATTCGAGCAATTCGTTCGATCCCCGGCCGTGGATTCAAAATTATGTGCGCGAACCTGGGCAGGTTTTAGCCAGCTCAAAATGGTTCCATATCATATCTCACGAGGGCATTTTAAAAGTTCAGCACGCGAACATCCTCGTCCCTCTTTCAGAATTTGAACCCGGCGATGGCAACCTCATTATTCTTACCGAAGCCCAGGGCCCAACAGCAGCAAAGACTCTGTACGATTTTTTAAGAGAACGGGATTTACTGAAACGTGTACTAGTGCTTGCTGTCAGTGACGGTTTTTTAAAAGACGTGCGCTATTATGATGGAGAAGTAGCTCTCGGAGCGGGCCAAGCCTATCTCATCCGATTTCGAGCTCTACAGACATTTGCGTTGGAAAATTTTTTGCTGATTAATATGAGTGGTATTTGGTTGCGTCCCGAAATTTTTAAAGGCAGCACCCAAAAACTCACCGATACGTTCGTCGGTTTGCACGTTCCAGTATTCATCGGCCCCATCAAGCGTGATGAAGTTTCTGCCCTTCCCAAGAACGCGAATTTCCTCGTCATTGATTAACATCTGCCCACTTAGTTTCGCCCAATATCGCACAGTCTCGTTTTGCAATTCGGTGGCGGATTGTTAAAAACAGGTTAGCCTAATTTTCGATCACGCAAATTCTATCGTGCATGATCAATCCCGCGTCATGCGCTGCGCCTCGCACTGTGAGCGAGAAGCGTTTACCCTTTTAAAATGATTATTCACTCTGCATTTGCTGCACCCGTCGCTGAAATCGCTCCAACTTCGAATCATCTGCTCCACGGTCTTGCCAATGCCGGCATCGTCGTACAGCTACTGCTCCTCTCAATGGTCGGGTTGTCGGTATGGAATTGGTTGATCATTTTTAAAAAGAAAAACCAGTTCGCTAAAATTTCAAAAAAAAATGATGCTTTCTTAGATGTTTTTTGGAAGGCGTCCAATCTGCAACAGATTAGCTCGCAACTGGAACCTCACATAGAAAGTCCACTCGCCAAAGTTTTTGAATCTGGATACCAGGAAATCGAACGCGTGATTAGCACTCAGCAAGCCTCTGGCGCGATGATGACTGGTATGGAAAATCTTGAGCGCACTTTGCGCAAATCCAACGACGAAGAAATTGCCGTTTTGGAAAGCCAGCTGAGCATTCTCGCCACGACAGGAAGTACCGCTCCTTTTATTGGCCTTCTTGGAACTGTCATCGGAATCATGAACTCTTTTCAAGATATTGCTCAGTCGGGATCGGCGAGCCTTGCCGTTGTGGCTCCAGGAATTTCTGAAGCACTATTTGCTACTGCCGTTGGACTCTTTGCTGCAATCCCTGCGGTGATTTTCTACAACTACCTCATCAACAAAATCAAACGCCTTGAAAATCAGATGAACGGGTTTAGCTCAGATTTTTTAAACATTGCCCGTCGAAACTTTTTTAAAGGGATGTAATAATGGCTATGTCGCCGCAAAAAAATCAGTCTCGTATGGTGATGAGCGAAATCAATGTCACTCCGTTAGTGGATGTGATGTTAGTTCTTCTTGTTGTGTTTATGATTACAGCCCCCATGATGCAACAGGGTATTGATATCCAACTTCCCCGTACGGCCACAGCAGGCATCGAGACCAAATCGGAACCGTTAGTTCTTACAATCAAAGCTAATAAAAAAATATATTGGGCGACGACGCCTGTGCCGACAACCAATTTGAATGCAAAACTAAAAGCGCATTTTAAGACTCAAACGCAAAAACAAGTCTATATCAAGGCTGATAAAAGTGTGGACTACGGACTGGTCGCAGAGGTGATCGCCGAGGTCAAAGCCGCCGGCATCGAAAACGTAGGCTTAGTCACTCTTCCCAAATAAGATGGGTTCCAGTAATATGAAAGATAATTCCGATTTAAAATATTTCTTGATCTCTTTATCGCTTCATCTTTCGCTATTTCTTGTTTTTGCAGTAAAAGTGGTTCTGTTTCCAATGGAGCGCTTGGAGCACACTCGCGCTGTGCGGGTGGATTTTGTTGCTCTGCCTGACAAGGACCCAGAAATCGGTACGCCTGGAGAGGAAACGCCTGCTCCCGAAACTGTGGAAAAACCCCAGGCGATAAAACCCGAACCAAAACCAGTGGTGAAGGTCGAAGAAAAGCCCAAAGAAAAATTGCCCGAGAAGACAAAAAAACCACCCGAAAAAACAGCGAGTAAAGTAGATATCAAAGACCAGCAAAGTGCAGCCTTGCAACGGTTGTCTGCCCTCTCACGGATAAAAAAGAACAAAGCCACGGATGCCAGCAAGCTCGAGGGGGTTACCGTTAAGGGCAATCGAGTGAGCGAAGGAAACGCTCTGACCGGCGTCGAGAAGATAGAATACAACCGTTACCTGAGCGATCTCGATTTACATATCAAAAAGAATTGGCATTTGCCGGAATGGCTCACCGACAAAAAACTCACGGCCGCCGTCTTTTTACGTTTTGATGAAGCCGGGCAGATTTTAGAAAAAAAATTAGTACGTTCGTCGGGCAATAAAGACTTTGACAACGAAGCCCTGCAGGCGGTGGTAAGCTCGGTTCCTTTCCCCGCTCCCCCAGAAAATTTGATTAGTTATTTTAAATCTCAAGGGATTGAGTTAAGATTTCCTGAGTAGAGGTGAAAATGTTTATAAAGTTGATACTTCCATGTTTTGCGTTGTTATTTGCTACGCCGAGCTTTGCGCAGGAAACGAACACCACTTACCTCAACGTGGGGCAGGCTCAGGTTAAGAAAAGTTATGCAGCAGTACCACACATACGATTTCTTGGAACTCCAAGTTTAGCTAAGCAGTATTTGGCACAAGAAAAAGAGCTGCAAGATGTTTTAGAAAAAGATCTAACCGTGTCGTCGTATTTCCAACTGCAAGACGCAAAATCTTTTTTGGAATCTAACGACAAGGGACTTCGCCCCCATCCCACCGAAGCAAATGGTTTTTTATTTGACGCCTGGAAATCGATTAACACTGAGTTTTTAGTGAAAACTGGGTTTAACATTGTTGGCGATCGAATCACTTTTGATGGCTATGTATACAATGTTCCTCGTATGGAACTTGTGATTGCAAAAACATATTCAGCGCCGCTCCGGGATGCGCGTTCAGTTGCGCATATGTTTTGCAATGATCTGCTGGAGAAACTCACGGGTAAAAAGCCTTTTTTTCTTACCAAGATTATCGCCGGGCGATCCACCAAAGCGGCCTCTAAGGAAATATTCATAATGGACTGGGATGGCGCCAACGTTCAGCAAATGACCCATCATAACAACGCTTCAGTATCGCCGTCCTGGTCTCGCGATGGTCGCTATATCGCCTACTCAGCGTACAATCATCACTCGAAAATAAAGATGCGCAATCTAGATTTGTTTATCTTCGATCTAAAATCCCAGCAACGAATGATTCTCTCCTCGCAGCGAGGTACTAATTCCACGGCGAGCTTTATGCCGGACCAAAAAAATGCGGTCATTCGAATCAGTCCTAACAGCGGCACCTCGGATCTTTACCAAGTTTCGCTCGGCGGAACTAACAAAAAACAACTCACAAGCGGACCACGAGGTGCCATGAATGTGGAACCTGCAGTCAGCCCGGATGGCAAGCGATTGGCGTTCTCCTCCGACCGCAGTGGTAAAGCAATGGTCTACATTTTGGATTTTGCCTCAGGCTCCACGCAACGACTGACCTATGCAGGGCACTACAACGCGAGTCCGGCGTGGTCGCCCGATGGAAAACGAATCGCCTTTGCTAGTGACGCCGGAAAACATTTTGACATTTTTATCGTCGATGTTGACGGTAAAAATTTGCAGAAACTCACTTCTGCACAAAAACCAAATGGACGTGGGTCAAATAACGAAGATCCTTCATTTTCACCCGACGGTCGCTTCATCTTGTTTCGCAGCGACCGAAGCGGAAAGTATCAACTCTACGTTATCAGTGTTGACGGCAAAAACGAATATCGAATTACTTTTGACCAGCACAGTTACTATCGACCCCAATGGTCCCCATTTCTCCATTAAAAAATTGGACAGCACAACAAATTCAACAGGGATGCCAAGCCTCCCCGGCCATCAACCGTTATGTTCGCATTCTTGAAAGCGTTCAATCCGAGATGCCGCTGAACTTTGCCGATCGGATGCGTCGACTGCGGCACTCGGCATGGCTCGACGCTGCACTCTCAACGGTTCATAAAACGAAAGCTCCACAGGAAGTTTGTAAAATATGGTCTGAGCAGACAGTGAATATCTTATCTGAAATTTGGGATGAACATGGGCTCGATAAGGAAAATATCTGTCTTATTGGAATGGGAAAACTTGGCGCCGAAGAGTTAAACTTGAGTTCCGACATTGATATTTTTTTTATATCTGAAAGCGAGCCCGAAAAAGACTTGCTTAAAAAAGTTCGACGATTTTTAAACGACGTGAGCGAAGTTCGCTCCTCGGGCTTTTGCTACCGCGTGGACCTTGATCTGCGCCCCGGCGGGTCTTCTAGCCCGGTTATTATCAGCTTTGAAACAATGACTAACCACTATGGATATCAAGGCGAAACGTGGGAGCGAGTGGCTCTTATTCGACAAGCAATTCCCCTTGGGCCATTGTTATTAAAAGATAAAATACTTTCGTTTTGCCGAAAGTATGCATTTCGCAAGCATATCGACCTCACCTTATTTCATGATTTGTATGGCATGCGAAAAAAAATTCAACATCACAAATTTAACACGAGTGAAATGAATTTGAAATTTCGCAAAGGAGGCATTCGTGATCTCGAGCTTCTTGTGCATGCGCTCCAACTGATCCATGGTGGAAAAAATAAAGCTTTAATCACGTCATCCATGACAATTGCGTTGAAGGAATTGGCAGATGCAAAACACTTGAGTGAGTCAGATTGCAAGACTTTACTTGAAAGCTATTGGTATTTTCGCGAGGTCGAAAATTTGCTGCATGCAGAAAACGATCAGCATACCTACGATCTGTCGCCTTCGAAACTTGTGAGCTCAGCGCAAAAAGATGAATTTCTGGAACGCGCAGACCGAATTGCTACAATCGTGGATCAATTTTTAAATCCGTACCGACGACCGCAAACAGAAACGGTAAACCTCGATCAAGAATTCAGAGATTTGAAATTTAACGAGGCCTCCATACAAGCATGGTCTGATTTGCTTCAAACAAAAATTCAGTCACGATCTAAGCTAAGAGATGAGCAGGAACGGCAGCTGTTTTTCAAAAATGTACTTACGCATCTTAAAACATTCACGATTGACCCCGCTATTACGCTGAGCCACCTGCAACGATTTCTTGTTGCCATAAAAGCGAAGACCAGTTTTTTTACGCTGTTTAACCAAAACTTCGTTCTGCTTGAGGAGATGCTGTGGATCTTTTCTTGCTCACCTTTTTTATCGCAGATTTTGATTCATCGACCCGAGCTGGTTGATAGTTTTTTACTTAAAAATGTTTCTCTCGAGGCACAGGATGAGGATCAGTTTTTTAATTCGGCGCAAGATTACAAATTGCTGTCGGATCTTATTCATTCGTCTCGGTTTCTTAAACATCGGGACGCTAAGCAGCTGACCGCTCACCTTTCAAAAACCGCAGATACGATCGTCGAAACACTCTTGCAGATTTTAAATAAGAAATTCAAAGTACAAATCCAGGTCCTTGCCCTTGGAAAATGGGCTTCGAGCGAAATGGGCCTCACTTCGGATCTTGATTTTATTTTTATCACCAACCAAGAAATCACCGAAGCTCATTTTAAGGCGGCTCGTCGGTTTATTCACTTTCTGGACTCCCCGCACAGTGGGCAAACTCTGTATCACATCGATTTACGATTACGCCCGAGCGGAAACGCTGGACCGCTGTTACTTTCCGTCGACGAACTTAAAACTTATCTTGATGAAAAAGCCGAACCCTGGGAACGCCAGGCCTATTTGTGTCATCGCTTTTTACCGAGCCTAAACGAAGCACCACTTTTTACCCCGCGTTCACTGTCTGAAAAAGATCGACAAAAGCTAAAGGATATTCAAAACAAGCTTCTTATAAATACCCCAGCTTCGTGGGACTTAAAAAAAAATCATGGTGGCCTATTACATACTGAGCTCACTCTGCAATTGTCTGCACTTCATGCTGGGATTTTTCCAACAACACCCAACGTGCAAGGTTTGTGCAATGTTTTGCAAAAACATCACTCAGCCGAGCTTTGCGCGCAAATCGAAGGCAATTACACAAGCCTCCGCTCTTACCAGCAACTGCTAATTCTTATTTCACAATCAGCTAAGCCGCGCATCGAAGCGGACTCCACTGAAATTGAAAAAATCTCATCTGTTTTGCAAACCAGCCCTAAAGTCCTGCTCCAGACGATCGAGGATCTGCTCAACCAGCAAAAATCCCTTTTGAATAAGCTTGACCCTCTGCAGGCCCATCTTAAAATAGAATAATGAGGATACTTCTGTTCACCTTACTTCTGCTTACTCTAAGTTTGGTTGCAAATGCACAAACCCATGCACGCATTGTTACTAGCTTAGGCACGATCAAAATTCGATTGTTAGCTAAGCAAGCTCCTAAGACAGTGGACAACTTTGTGAAGTTGGCTAAGGGCGAACAACGTTTTGTAGATACGGAAGGTAAAAAGGCGATGCGGCCGTTTTATAATAACCAAATAGTCCACCGCGCGACAGCTAAACTTGGCATCTTTATGGGCTGCCAATGGGGAACCGGCAGAGGGTGGCCTGGCTATTATATCTTTGATGAGAACTTAGAAAATGCCGTTTTTGACCGCCCAGGTCTTGTTGCGATGGCGAAGCTTTCGCCGAAGGACAACCGCTTTGGTAGCCAGTTTTTTATAACTACCGCTGCCGATGAGAGATTGAACAAAAAATACACGATCTTTGCAGAGGTTGAGTCTGGAATGGACATCGTGGAAAAAATCTCTCGTGTTCCCACGGACACGATGATGAAACCAAAAGCTCCTGTCAAAGTCACCACCGTTGAGGTCTTCACACAGTAGGCACCGTCATCGCTGCCGCTGGTACGGCAGCAACTCCCAGCAAGTTGCTGCATTGCCCTTTGAATCCTGCCATTTACTCTTCTATCTTGCTCTCCATATGGGGGGCTAATGACGAAACAAAAAAACCAGGTTCTTTACAACTATAAGCGGCTTGTCGACGAGCTTTTAAAAGAGACAAGTGACGAAAAGTTAGTTAAGGATTTGATGCACAAGCTCGGGATGCAGTACACCGCCGAAAAGGTGGACCGGCTCACAGAAGTGCTCGCTTTTAACCCGCGCCCTGAAATCAATCAGGACCTTTAAAGGAACAAGCAATGATCTACAACTCCATTCTCGAAACTATTGGCGACACTCCCATCGTTAAATTAAACAAGGTTGTTCCCAAAGGGAGTCCACACACGTTTCTTGCGAAGCTTGAATATTTTAATCCAGGGCTCAGTGTAAAAGATCGGATTGCACTCTCGTTAATTGCCGGTGCCGAAGAGCGTGGTGACTTAAAACCGGGTGGAACAATTATTGAAGCCACTTCGGGAAATACTGGCATGGGCTTGGCACTTGTTGCTTCCGTTAAAGGCTATAAAGCCATTTTTGTTATGCCCGATAAAATCAGTGAGGAGAAACGCGCGATTCTTCGAGCCTATGGAGCGAAGGTTGTAATTACACCGACGGCTGTTGAGCCCACTGACCCTCGCAGCTATTTATCCGTTGCAAAAAAACTTGGTGAAATTACGCCAAACAGCTTTATCACCAATCAGTATCATAATCCTGACAACGTACTTCAACACTACAAAACAACCGGCCCCGAAATCTGGGAACAAACTGAAGGCAAGATCGACGTTTTTGTTGCTGGAGCAGGAACTGGTGGCACAGTCTCCGGTGTCGGACGCTATCTCAAGGAAAAAAATCCGAAAATAAAAATTCTTTGTCCTGATCCTGTTGGCAGTATTTTGTACGACCTGTTTTATTTCAAAGAAGTAAAAAACCCTCCCCAGCCCTACAAAGTTGAGGGCGTTGGTGAGGACATGCTTCCTGACAATGTGCACTTGAATGTGATTGATGATTTCGTGCAAGTGTCGGACAAAGAGTCGTTCTCGTTAGTTCGTGAGATCGTTGCCAAAGAAGGCATATGCGTAGGTCCATCATCGGCCATGGCCCTCGCAGGTGCGATTAAATATTCCGAAAAGTTCACGACTCCGATGACATTTTTGATCATCATGCCCGACAGCGGGCGCGCTTACCTCAGCAAGGCTTTCAACGATGATTGGTTAAAGGACAATGACTTTTTGCCGTCACCGATGCGCACGAACATGGTGAGCGATCTGCTATCGAAGATGACTCAGCCCGATTTAATTTCGGTCAAGGTCGGTCAAACAGTAATGGAAGTAGTGAGTCTTTTGAAAGATAACAACATTTCGCAAGTTCCTGTCTACTCTGATGGACAGATCGTGGGAATCCTTGATGAGTCGGATTTGATCTTCCCACTTGCTACAGGAAAATTGAAACCCACTGAACCCATCATTCACTTGATTAAAGGAAATATAATCTGGGTGGATCTCGACGACAATCTTGAGAATTTATCAAACCATTTCCAAAAAGGCTTCATTGCTTTGGTAAAAGATCCTTCGCAAAAAACCCGACTGATTACAAAAATTGATTTGCTGGATTACATGAGCCATTTCTTGAACTGATAGAGGACCTATGAAAAATATTGACCGAAAAGTTGAATTTGCAACGCGTGCTATTCATGCTGGACAAAATCCAGACCCCACAACCGGGGCCATCATGACGCCCGTTTATCTAACCTCAACTTATGTGCAAGAATCGCCCGGCGTGCACAAAGGTTATGAGTACAGCCGTACTGGAAATCCCACTCGCAAAGCGTATGAGGATTGTTTAGCTAGCCTCGAATCTGGAAAGTTTGGATTTGCATTTGCATCGGGCTGCGCCGCCACGACAACAATTATGCATATTTTAAAAGCTGGCGATCATGTTGTCGCATGCGACGACATGTACGGCGGCACGTTTCGCCTTTTCGATAAAGTTTTACGTCACAACGGAATCGAATTCTCGTTTGTCGACCTCACGCACCCCGAAAGCTTCGAAAAAGCAATCAGGCCCAATACAAAATTAATTTGGATTGAAACACCGACAAATCCAATGCTTAAGCTCGTGGATATTCGCAAACACTGCGCTTTGGCGCAGAAAAAGAATATTGTCTCAGTGGTCGATAATACATTTATGAGCCCTTACTTTCAGCGCCCTTTAGAATTAGGAGCAGATGTCGTGGTTCATTCGACCACAAAATATATCAATGGCCACAGCGACATCGTTGGTGGGGCCCTTGTGACAAACAGACAGGATCTCGCCGAACGAATTGCTTTTTTGAGCAATTCCATGGGTGGTATCCAATCTACATTTGACGCTTTTTTATGTATGCGCAGCCTTAAAACTTTACCGGTTCGCATGCGTGCCCACGAGACCAATGCGCGAGCTGTTGCCGAGCTTTTACAAAATCACAGTCGCGTTGAGAAAGTAATTTACCCAGGGCTCGCAAGTCACCCTCAGCATGCTCTTGCAAAAGAGCAGATGTCGGGCTTCGGTGGAATGATCACTTTCTACATTCAGGGTGGCCTTGCAGAATCTCGAGCGTTTTTAGAAAAGGTAAAAATCTTTACGCTGGCAGAAAGCTTGGGAGGCGTTGAATCCTTAATTGAACATCCAGCGATTATGACACATGCCAGTGTACCTGTCGAAAACCGCAAGGCTCTTGGAATATCGGACAACTTGGTTCGCCTGAGTGTGGGAATCGAAGATGTAAATGATCTTCTTTGGGATCTTGAACAAGCCTTGAAATAACATCTATCAAATTGAGGGCGCACCCTTGACTTAAGAGTGCGATTTTTGTAGCTATATTGGTTCTTAATTTCCGATGGTCAGGTAGCTCAGTCGGTAGAGCAGAGGACTGAAAATCCTCGTGTCGGGGGTTCAATTCCCTCTCTGACCACCAGTTAACTCAACGCCCGAATCGAAGTATATATGTTAACCGGTATACCGGAATCCATGTATCTCTTGATCTACGTTAAGTGACCGTTAAGGTTCGATCAGATGTATGTCACGTCCAGGCTTTGACTAAAATCCAACACGCTTTTCCTCGAATCTTTAGCTACTCCTATTCTCACAGAAACTATTTTTAATCTTTCCTAAAGATGGAGTTTTTATGGAACAGTTTTGGTTTTTAATGGAAGAAAGAAATTTGGTTCAAGAGTTGAGTGGAAAAACTTATTCTTCAGAAGTGTCGAAGGCTCAGGCAAACGAAGTCTTCGCTTTAAAGTTGACGGAAGCTTCCAGCGAGCTTTCCGGTCACTATAATGAGGTTTACGGGGATTTCTACGAACATGTCTTGATTACTGAGCCTAAGCTGCTGAGTAATTTGAAATGTTTTCAGATAAAATCGCCGACTCAGTAACTGTTTTTCTCATAACAGAAATTTGATTTATACTTTCTTTTGTTTGTTGCATTTTTCACCTCGGGGGGCCGGGGAAATGCACAAATTTTTTTTTATAGTACTGTTCTTTTATGGAAAATTCGCTTTAGCTTTCGAAAATGATTTAGCAGTTTCTTACTTGCATGATCGAGCTGACTGTCTGCCGAAAAATGAGTTGCTTTATATCTGTGGCTCGGAAAAACAACGCTTAGAAGTAGAGAAACTTATTGAGCAAGTTCGCCTGTTTTCCATCGGTCAAAAAATATGGCAAACGATTGAAAATTCTGGAAAAAATTTGTTGATAGCCCATTCTGACAGTGCCGTATCGTCTGCTGGAAGGGCTCTAGCGCCACTCACCACAGCGCTTTCAAATGGTCGTGGAACATCTTCGGTGATTTTGTTTAACTTCGATATTCCAGACACGGGGGGTCATCGTGTTGGGGGAACTCATAAAGAGTGGACAGAATTTACTAAAGAGCAAAAATTTTTTCACGAGCTCGTGCATGCAAAGAACTATATGTCGGGAACCTCGAAAGTGCATCGCCTCGAGGAGCAAGTGATTGAGGAAGAGAACATTTTCCGAATCCAATCAAATCCGTCACATTTGAATTTGAGATCAAATGACTACGCTAAGGGCGAGCAGATTTGGTTCCCATCAAATCCTAACTTCCAATAGTTCGATGACCCGGCTTCGTAAAAAATATGTTAGCCGTTTAACTTTTTTATAAAGTGCATGTTTCTCACTACTTTACTTTCGAGTCGGAGGATAAGACACCTGTTCCAAACAACAAAATCAAAGGACCGTAGGATGTTTATCTTAATATTCGCTTTCGTATCAAATTTTTTTGCCCAGGCCACGCCACTTGCTTTCAACCTCTCCGTCAATGACTACCTCGCGGGGGTTCCGATCCTCGTACCTCCGGGTAACAACAGTAATCGTGAATCGAAAGACTACAAATCCTCCAAGTATAGAAATATTATCAACCTCATATCGAAGCCGCAAAATATCTGCATAATAAAACAGGCAGCGGAACTTTACGCAGTTGATCCCGTAATCATCATGGGCTCTATCGTTGGCGAGCACACTTACAACGTTAATGCCTGGGATATTGGACAGGAAAATTATGCCTATATGCGAAGTCGCTGGGTGACTCGTTTTGCTAATAATGGCGTCGACTTGGCCGAAATGCTCGAAGAGCCTAGGTACAAACAGTGTGAAACTACCACTCAAAATAATTTTGAACTTTGGAACTGTTACAATGCCGTTTGGCAAAACGATCCGATCGGAGATGGTAAAGATCAGCTCAAGTGGTATTTTTTCAATCCAATGGGATCTGGTTACACGTATGGGTTTGGCCAACTAGGACCGGAGCGCGCTTTGATGGTAACAGATTACGTGCACCAGGTTTCAGGCTTTGACGAACTCACTCTTGCCGATCCCCCAGGACTGTACGATGCTATTTTGAATCCGCAAATTTCCATTCATTATGTGGCGGCCACCAATCGCATCGCCATTGATGTTTATAAGCAAATAGCCAACTTCGATATATCGCAAAATCCTGGAATCGTGGCTACGCTTTACAATCTTGGACGCGAGATGAAACGCGCCAACGCACTTTTTGAACGCACAGTGAAGAGTCTTACCGAAAACGGAACGTCAACCTACCCCTCGGTAAATCCTTACGGCTGGCTGATCAACGAAAAGCAGGACGAACTTCGCTCGGTGTTCGAGGAATCGATTCTCAATTGTCCGTAGACAGGCGGTCGAGGACGATTTACTATTTACGGTGATATTCGCAAGATATCTTGCAACCTATTTGCGTGATGTCAGAGAAATTGAGATCTAAGATATTCTGTTGTGCTTTTCTCGTCAAAAATTTTAGTTCGGACTCTATACAGGATCGTAGTTCTTTTTTTAAAATTAGAAAGTGCTTGATCACCAAACAATTATGTAAACTGCTAAAGGCCTACGAGCTTGTTACCGCTTTCAATTTCCTTCATTTTTTCAACAACATAAAGAAAAAATATTGAAGCTAACGCCATGTCGTAAAAAGGTATGCCTGTAAAAATAAGAACTGTCGTGTGGAAAACTAAACAAAGGGCTCCAAAAACTTTTAAATGCTTTCGAGTTAGGACCGGATAGAGAGTAGAAAGTTGGAAAAAAAGAACAACGCCCATTCCAAGATAAAGTAAAAACTTGGCATCTTCTATCAGAAACGTAGTTACCAGGCGAAGACCCACCTTCCCCTCTGCAACCGAATATGCATAATTTTCAAGTACACCGGCCTTAAAAAAAGTTACACTGAAGTCTTCCATAAGTGATCTCAACTTCCATAAACCGGCGATGAAATAGTGACTGAGGGTGATTGTTTGCAAAAGCGCGATGATACCTTTATTTTTTTCGCTAGATATTGCCTCCTCTTCGTCGAAAAAAATAAACACAATCGAAGAAATAAGCCATATGAGCATCATATTGACGGTACTACCGAAAGCACTAAACCAAGCATAGTAAAGATAATTGATTCCGAAAGCAGCCCCACATCGAAGGAGCTTATGCGATTTGAAGATATTTATAAAAACAAAGGCCAAACAACATAGTATCAAGGTATCGAAATATGCCGATCGACTAGGTATCAAAGAATGCATTTCTGAAAACTTAGAAAACTGCGATTGAATAACGTCAAGGTTGATAATTCGATCAACTGCTTTAAAGCTGTAAAAAAAAAGAAGGCTATAATAAATTTTTAAAAAAATCTGGTTCATAAATCGTCTTGTCCAATAGTTTCGAGATTTCGTTTAAGAATATAATGGTCGTACTGAGAACCCTTGAGCGTAACGTACACAATTTTGTCGCATTTACAAAATTCCTTTACGCTTTCAATCAGATGATCGGGAAATGATTCCAACGTTTTGCTTTTCGATGTGAATTTCAGCAAATGGAGCAAGTCTAATTCAAATTTTAGTGCTTCTGTTCGGTAATCCCGCAAAAGATACGTCTTCCCGCTATCCCAGGTAAAGTCTCTGACCGTGGCTCGAACATTGAACGAATACAAATCCCAAGAGTTAATTAGGAAAAGATCACTTTTGTGTTCGGTCAGAGGTAGTGCTAAGTGCGCTAAAAATAAATAACCCAGAAAAAAAATGACATCTGTACGAACAACTCGTTTTATTTCCATGGGTAGTCAATGTTGAAATCAATCTCCTTGGCAGCATGCATGGGTTTAAGATTGACTCTTTTTGTTTGAAATCACAAGATCTAGATGTAAATAAGAGAGGTTAAAAATTGAGATTTTCTAAAGCCGCTAGGTATTTGCATTTGGGCCTTACTAATAACTGCGTATTGGCTTGCCCTGAGTGTGCGAGGACAACGGCCGATAAAAATCTACAGTCCGAACTACTTAGCGTAAAAAATCTTGATTGGAAGTCTTACATCCCTGTTCTCAAAAATTATATGTCTCAAACTCTGCCCGAAAAGAGAATTACTCTTTGCGGAAACTGGGGTGACCCCATTTACTACCCCTGGATTTTAGAGCTTTGCCATTATATAAAATCCAATGATCCGGCAACGACCATCGAACTCCATACCAACGGAAGCCACAGAAAAGTAGAATTTTGGAAAAATCTTGCCGAGGTATTGCAACCTAATGATCTACCCGTATTCTCGATCGACGGAACTTGGGAAACTACCACTCAATATCGAAGGAACAGTGACATTGAAAGTATCCGCTTAGCTGTAGAAACGGTCTGTGGAACTCCCTCGGGCCCAGTTACGGAACATAAGACACTTTTATTTAAATACAATGATTCTTTGCTAGAAAAAATTTATCAACAGTCTCGAGATTTAAAAATGGATCGACTAAGACTTTGCTGGCCATGGAGGGAGGAAAAAAACACTCCTGGTTGGGGGACTGAGCTAAATCTTACGGATGTTCTCCAAAGACTTAGCTTCCATCCAATAGAAAAAACTATTATTACAAAATATTTTTATCCTATGGTGGTGTACAATCATGAATATTAAACCTCTTTGCATCGAAGATAGATCCTATTACCTAGAACTCAATGGGATGTACTTACCTTGTTGCCACCTTGCAACTTGCATGGAAAGTATGGCAAAGCTTCGAGATCTTTATAAGGAAGATTATTCAAAATTATTTGTACAAAATAATTCTCCCGAAGATATTGTAGAGCTATGGGATAAAATAGCGGACACGTGGAGTTCCGAAGCCCCACTGCGAATTTGTAAGTTCACTTGCTCTGATTCTAATTGGAAAGAAGTCATGGTAAAACGCTTTTTTGCGGTAGATTTCCTGTGTTCCCATCTTGCGCGTGTGACTCGAATGGTTGCACGCTTTAAAACGCTCTTCCAAAAATGCGGCAAAAAGATGCTTCTTTGGTTTGCGCTTTGAGAGCCCACCGTGAGCCGTCAGGTCAAACCGCTTTTTTACGGTAGTGATCCTGTGAACCCAACTTTCGGGCGTGACCTGAAAAGTTGCGCGCTTTGAAACGCTCTTCCATAAATGATGCGAAGGGGTGCTTTTTCGACTCGGGCTTGGCTGCATGGGCTGTCTGAACTGGTTGTTTTTTTAAGGCCACCACATTCTCATTTTTGGTGGTTTTTAGCTCTTTGACTGGTTGGTTATTTTTGGCCTGCTTTTTGTCTGCATGTTCTTTATCAGTATGTTTGCCTTCGGTTGCCCATTTTACAGCGACTGCTTTGCTTTTAGGTTGGGCTTTTTTCTTCGAAGTCTTTTTTGTGACCGTCTTTTTCATAGTACCCTTTCGGTTGCCATCATGGCTAGGTTACCTCCATAGATCGGGTGTTTTTTTAGAAAGTTGACTGCCTTTTTTTAGGAAACTGAATTGCTTTGAATAGTGTTTCAAACGGGGACAATTTATGCCTTGCAGGTACGGATCGAAAACTAATTCGTCATCCTCTCCCAGTGATTTCGAGTCGAATTTTGGCATTTTGCCCCCCTATACCTTGTGTATCGGTTGTAATATCGCTATGAAATAAGCTTGGGAGATTCAAGCATGCAAAAGTTATTAACAATTATTCTCGTTTCTTTGGTTTTTTCTTCTTGCTCCACACCTCAAAAAACAGCTACACCGGGCGCGCCTCGCCCTGCGCAAAAATATCTCGAACAGAGCTACGCGGAGTATCGTTCGGCTTTGGTCAGCGACGTTAAGTACACGCTTGCTTTCGATCTTACCGGTGAGACTTCTTTCGCTGGAACAGCGAATATTACATTCCAGCTCAAAGAACCAAAAGATATCACCGTCGATTTTTTAAATGGTGCAGTTTCAGGTTTAAAGGTGAACGGCAACTCAGTCCCAGCCGTCTACAATACCTTCTTTATCGCTATTCCACAAAAATCATTGATTGCTGGATCGAACACCATCGAAATTGAATTCACTCATCCCTACAGCACTACCGGCGCCGGGCTCTACCGGTTTGTCGACCCTGTGGATAAAAAAGTTTATTTGTACTCGGACTTTGAACCCTATGATGCTCATGTGATGTTTCCATGCTTCGATCAACCGGACCTTAAGGCCACATATCAATCCAAAATCACGGCGCCACAAAATTGGGTGGTAGTGAGTTCGACACTTGAGTCAGAGGTGAAAAAAAACAAACAAACCGCGGAATGGACTTTTCCAGAATCTGGTCTGTTTAGCACATACATATTCTCTCTTCATGCCGGCGAATACAAAATTTGGAAAAATTCTGTAAAAACCAAAACGCAAAACATTCCACTTCGTCTCATGTCTCGTAAGTCGCTGGCGAAGTTTGTGAATCCGGAAGAATGGTTCTCAACCACGCGTGCTGGATTTTCGTTCTTTGAAGAGTACTTTGGCTACCCTTACGCTTATAAAAAATACGATCAGCTTATTGTTCCCGATTTTAATTCTGGAGCCATGGAAAATGTGGGTGCGGTGACGTTTAACGAGCGTACCGTAGCGCGCACCCAAAAAGAGCGCGCCGAAAAGCGAATGCTGGCTAACATAATACTGCACGAGATGGCCCACATGTGGTTTGGCAACCTAGTAACAATGAAATGGTGGAACGATATTTGGTTGAACGAAAGTTTTGCCACCTTCGCAGCATTCAAAGCCATGGTCAGTGCCACACAGTTTAAAGAGGGGTGGACTGAATTTTATGCCTCCGCCAAGAGAAGTGCCTACACCGCCGACCAATCAGTCACCACGCATCCTATCGAGTTTAAAGTTCCAAACACGGATGTTGTTTTTGCAAACTTCGACGGTATCACCTACGGAAAAGGTGCCTCGGTTTTAAAGCAGCTTGATTTCTTTATAGGGCCCGAAAAGCTCAAAGCCGGCCTCAAAAGTTATTTTAGTAAAAATGCTTTCAAAAACACAACGTTGCCAGATTTTATGGGTGAAATGAGTGGCGCCTCGGGCCTCGATCTTGGTGACTGGCAAAAGATGTGGCTTTCTGTTCCCCAGGTCAATACCTCGCAGATCGTGTATCTGTGTAAGGACGGCAAGATTGTCGACTTCAAAGTTAACCAAACCGCAGTAGCTGAATATTCGACACTGCGCAGTCACAAAACCCGCATCTCCGTTCTTAACAAGAAGAACAACAGCTATAAAGTTACAAAAAAGTTAGACGTCCTCTACTCCGGCGCGTCCACACCAATTTTAGAACTCAACGAAGTCGCTTGCAGTGAAAATACGCTGGTGTTTGCAAATGACGACGATTTTGATTACGTAAAGCTCAATCTCGATGCTGCCTCGCTAAAAGCCGTTGAATCATCTCTTGGGCAATTGCCTAGCGAATTGATGCGGATCAGCCTGTGGGGAACCCTGTGGGAAATGGTTCGCGATCAGCAACTTGTAGCCACTAGATATTTTGATATTGCTATCAAACATCTTGCGAATGAGAAAGACATTGAAGTGCTCACCGCCACAGCATCACGGGTGACCACTGTGCTGGAGTGGTATCTACCAAAAGACGAAAAAGGCAAAAACGCTTACGCAAAACTTCACCCTCAGTGGGTGCAGTTTCTGTTGAAACGCGCGGCGTCCGCAAAGTCGGTTGATGAGCAAAAAAAGTGGTTTGATTTTTATGTCAACAATCTGCGCACGCCTGATGAGCTTGTTGTGGTCGAGGGTCTGCTTACACGAACGCCTCACTGGCTAAAATTCTCGATGGATCAAGATCGACGCTGGCAACTTCTCCAGCATCTCAGTTCCTACGGTATTGCTGACATTCGCGATCGGCTCGAAAAGGAAAAACAAAAAGATCCCTCGCAACGGGGCGAAAACAACTATGCGGCAGCATTAGCCGCCTTTCCACTACCCGAGGTAAAAGAAGAAAAATGGTCCTCAATTATAAAAGGCCCACGCCCTGAAATGTCGCTTGGAAAATTGAAGCCGGTGATGTGGAGTTTGTTCCCATGGCATCAGGAAGAGTTACACAAAAAATTTCAAGATCGCTTTTACACACAATTGCTTTCGCTCAAAAAACAACCTGTTGAATTTTTGTCTCCGTTTATGTCTCTAGCGCCTGCATTCTGTTCACCGCAGTCGCAGACAAAATTAAAGAGCTTTGCCGAAGCGAATAAGAATCTCCCCGAGACGGTTTTGAAGAATTTAAAGATTGCAGCCCAAGAAGACGACCGCTGCATAAAAATCCGCTCCAAAGTATCGGCCACTTTGTAACTTGCTATGGGCAACGGGTGTATGAATTAAATTAAGGAAATCAACACTCTCGCAAGCTACGTACAAGTTTGCCAGAGCAAATGATATTCTACTCGGCTATCAGACGATGAGTCGATAGAATCAATTGTGCCCATCACATCTTCATTTTTGCCATTGCTGACGGCCGCAGCTCGAGTGTTGATTTGAAAATTGACGGTTCGTCCACATTTTGACCAAACCGGTTCAGAAGATATATCGCTGGATAACACATACTCCGCGTCCAGTGGGCCACGAAAAGTTTTACGTCGTCGAATGCGTTTGCCGATTTGCTTGCCTGTGCTTGCATCGATAAAAGAATAAATAGCTAAGTAGCCCGTACGCCCATTTTTAGGAATGAGGTTGTAGCCTCGGTAGTCCAGCTTCACGACGGTAAACTGATACCCAGCCGGGACTTCGAGTGGCAGAATTACGCTACAGATTTTCACATCGCGTTTGATTCCCACACTTCGGCCTGCTTGGACGACGTAGTTGTCAAATATAAGAGAAATTGTTTTTTGGTCGGGAGACATCGCAACGCCCACAGTTCCGTCGGGGCAACCGTTACCGGCGAGAGACGGTCGTTTTAGATTAACGCCATTGACCTTTGCTGAGTTTTTATTTTTAGGTGCCGAGCCCGCTCCTGAATTAAAGTCGGCAACACTTTCACCTGCTTGAACAGAGGGATCCGATGGATCCCCCACGTTGTCTGCCGCTCCTGATTGCGCCTGTCCTTGCCGCACCAATATTACTAAAGTTAGAACAAAAATCATTCGCATCATTTGCAGCTCCCTTAAGCTTAATTACATTTACGCCATTGAATATGGTATCTCATGCCCGCCGCGATATCTGCGCTGTCTACAGTTGCTAAAACATCTTGGTTTTTAGCGTTAGTTTTTGCGAGCATTGATGTGTTGATTCGTAAGTTTACATCCTGACCGCAAGGCGACCAAACTGTCCCAACCAAACCAATTTCATTGGAAATTAAATACTCACGATCCACTGGTCCCATAAAAGTTTTTGAACTTTTAGGTCCTGTGCTTGGACCGTTGGGACTTTTCAAAAAGTATTCAACATTGAATCGTGCCATCGCGCCAGTTGGAACGTAGGTGTATCCTCTGTAATCAACTTTCAAAACGCTTACGCTTAATCCCTGTGGCACATGCACTGGCACTGCTAAGTTACAAGTTTTTCGATCAATCGAAATACCTGCGCCTCGGCCCGCTTGCGCCATGAACGCATCGAAAATCACGCTAAGCACTTTGTTGTCTGGTGAAAGTGTTGTTCCAACTGTTCCCTGTGGACAACCTGTTCCTCCATACGCCGGCTCACCTAGCGCAATGTCATCCGCGCGAACCATCGTACTTGCGATTGTAAAAATTAAAAATAATACCTTGTTCATTTGTTCTCCCCCGTTTGAGTGATACGCTGAATGCATACCAACTTAGGTCTTGTTGTAAGAAGATTGCTGGGTAATGTCTAACTACTTAGCTATAAATAATTTCGATGAGCTGTATTAGCCATATCTTTGAGAAGAGAAAATCTCACAATAAACAAATCACTTAGCTCTGTTTTGTTTTGAGATTTAAGTTCTTAAATTGTCACCAAAAGCAATTAAACGTCATGCTATTGAAAGGTAAATGACTGCCAAACAGTTCTACACTCTTTTAAAAACTCATAAAACCCAGACTATCAGCCGAATAAAATTTATGATTCGACGATGGTCTTGGTTAATTTTAAGTTTAGTCGCTGTGGGCTGCGGGGGAGAGTTCGCGTCCGTAAGCTCGTTATCAAGCGGCAAACTTTCATCCGATCCTGACGACAACCCAATCCAGGGCTCTGGTTTTAAACCTACAATCTGCTCGGACTTGTCATTTGATCAAGTAATTTGGCCAGCGAACGTTTCAAATAAACAACTCAATGCTTTTGCTCTTGCAATGAATATAACAGGAAGCTTCGAAGGAAATGATGGCTGGAGAAATATCGCTAATAACTTTGATGAGCAGGGGTTGAGCCTGGGCCTCTTTAACCAAAATCTTGGCCAAGGAACTTTGCAACCGTTGTTAATTGAGTTTCAACGTTTCGAGAACACTAAGATGAATGTTCTTTTTACTTCGGCCCAACGAACTTCATTAATTTCGATGTTAAACACGTGGATTGCAGCAACCGGTGGCAGCGTGCTTACAAAGGCCACCGTGCAATCTATTCCCGATAGCTCGCCACTGGATATGGTTTCGGGGTTTTCACAAAAAGCGAGTAACCTCACTAACCAAGCTAGCGTCGATTGGGCTGTGGCACAGATTTACACAGGCACGCAATTTAAACCCGAGTGGAAAATAGCTCTGCAGAATTTAGCTCAAGATCCCAAATATGTAACCTTGCAGATTGAAGCAGCAATTCAAATTCACAACAAAGCCATGGGATATATGAACAAATATGGTTTTAAGACGTTGTACGCGTATCTTTTCTTTTTTGATATCGTTGTACAAAACGGGGGGATTTCTTCAACCACTGAGTCCCAGTACCTCGCCTGGGAAAGAACAAACAGAAGTGCAGCTGAATCTACAAAACTTTTACGGCTGTTGGAATTTCGACTTCTCGTGGTCATTCCCGAATATGTTGCCGACGTGCGAAGCCGAAAGACCTCTATCATCAATGGTACAGGAACCGTCCATGGTTCTGCGCGAAATTACCCCGTAGAGTATTGCACTCCACCGTGGGCCTCTTCGATATTTTAATTACTGCGGTTTACCAGTGATCCATGGCAAGGCCAAAGATGACCCGTCGTAAATGTAACCATGCTTTTTTACGCGTGGTGAATTGCAAAAGCGGGATTATGACTGGGAAAGGCCTGTTTCCTTCGAATATGATGTAGATCCTTCGCTGCGCTCAGGATGACGGCATATTTAGGAAATCGATACGTTTCATGTCAGGCGGGCTCATCCCGCCTATCTAGGACATTGCAATCATTAACGCTGCCAGCGCCCACAAGTAGTAGCTAAAATAGGCTAGAGATATTTTTTTAGTGAAAACAAAGCTGAGTGCATGAAGTGCAAAATATCCCACCACAAACGAAACACCCGCTCCGATAAAATAAAAAGGCATGTCGTGCGCCGATATCGTAGCGTCGCTGAGCTCAAGGAGACAGGCACCAAAAACCGCTGGGATCGAAATTGCAAAACTGTAAAAAGCTGCGACCGGGCCCGAACAGCCAAAAAGAAGTGCCGTGGCAATTGTTGAACCCGAACGGCTTAAGCCCGGCAGCACTGCCAAACCTTGCGCAACTCCGATAAAAAAAGCCATCTTATAATTTATTTGCGCGAGAACGTTTACTAGAGTCACGTCATCACGTTTAAGATTATTGTTTTTTCTTTGCGCGAAAAAAAGGGCCACCCCTGAAATCGCGAAGAACAAAGCCACCAAATTCAAACTTGTAGTTTCAAAGTCGAAATACTTTTTGAATATTAAACCAATTACGGCGGTTGGCACCGACGAGACGAACCCGAGCCCTATAAATCTCCAATCAATCATTTTCAAAAGGTCGCGGTAGTAAAAACACAAAATCGCAAGCAATGTCCCGGCATGCAAAGTTACATTGAACACGAGAGATCCCCCTTGGAAACCAAGGAGACGTTCCGCGAGCACTAAGTGCCCGTCGCTTGAAATAGGTAAAAATTCGGAAATGCCCTGGATAATTCCCAACAAAACTGACTGAAGTAAGTCCATATTTTTTCTCCCTAGGGAAGAAGAATACGTCGATTTTTATTTAATTGCACGGAAATCAACCCCCGTCGGGATGTCATAGACCACTGAATTTGATATGTACCCGGTGGCAAGCTTTTTTGCAAAAATGGCGTGTACTGTTTTTTAAGAAGCACCATTTTGTTTTTATGTTTGCGGTAAAGATCTATTTGCGCCCAACGGAAACTCCTGACCTCCAAGCGAAAACTATTTGCAGCCACTTTTGGTTCGGATGCCGGATGAAGAGCATGGGAATACACCAAAGTAAATAATACGAGCACAGCCGCTGGCCAGACATGCGTGTTTTTTACCTGCCCGCGTTTTTTTGGCGTTTTCGATAACATCGTAGTTTGTACGCTTTCTTTTTTCACAGCTTTCAGTTGTAGAATTAGTTTCGCCAGCTCATCTCGTCGTTGCGGAGACGACGTCAGCGATAAAAAACTCCTGTCTTCCTGAGCGGAACGTAATAATGCGTTTTCGTTTCTAAGGGATTCCATTCTTTGCCGCGCCTGATCCCGTGTATAAACTCGCTCGCCCACTTCCATCTCGTATTTGATAATACCCAAGGAAAATAAATCCGATTCCGCCGTTTGTTCACTTTTTAGCCAGGTTTCGGGCGACAAGTAGGCCGGTGTTCCAGCCGTGGCGTCATTTTGCAGACTGAAGCCAAAATCCAGCAGCTTCACTACACCCTGCTTAGTTATAAAAATATTTTTCGGGCTTAGATCACCGTGTTTCAATTGATTTTTTTGTAAATCGCCCAAGCCTGCCTGCACCTGAGCAATAATCTCGTCGATCAAGCACTGCGAGAATCGAATTTTTTGTAGACATTCATCAAGCGTGACACCATCCAAGTACTCCAACACCAAAACCGGGGTCTTCTGGTTCTCGATCCAGTCGTAAAACTTTACGCAATGGGGAGAATCCACACGCCCCAGCGCGTGCACCTCTTGTGCAAATGTTGGGACTAAATCTTTAGACTTGAGAATCTTAAGAGCAACGGTTTGCTCTATCCCCCACCCTTTATGCCTTTTGATTGCCTTATAAACACAACTAGTTAAGCCCTCCCCGAGGATCTCGGTGAGGTGGTAGTTGTTGATCCTTGTAGTTTTCCGGCGGTTCATGTGTAGACTCATTTACAATTTCTTTGCCAACATCCACACTTTGAATGACCTCCTCCATGGAGCTGCGCGAGGCTACTTTGTACTGATGATCCAGGTAATATTTTTTTATTCCCACCAAGCACGGGCCAGCGACAATGTTCTTTAAAAGTTTGCGTTGTGGTAGCGGAGGATTATTTTCTAATGAAACAAGACAGCGCTTGTTTAACCGAGTCAGCATTTGTGCATGCGCTGATTTTTGAGGCAGGTTTTTGCTAAGCCACGCAAAACAAGACACCGGTATCCATTTCTGCCTAAGCTCAATGTCGCATCTTTCTTTTAAAATCCGCTCTTGCACTCCACTTTGATGGATCCGCTCAATCTGCGAGCCCGTTTTTGCCTTCATCAAAGATTGCACGTTTGCCCAAGAAAATACGTTGAGTAACAATAATAAAAGCATCATTTTGCTACCTCCGTGAGTAGTTGTGCGAGCAACGGCCCCAATAAAATCACCATCAATGCAGGAAACTGTAAAAACAAAAGTGGGATCATCAATTTGTAGGGCAATGTTGCGAGGTGTTGCTCCAACTCCTCTTCGCAGACAAAGCGCAACTCCACTTCCAGTTCTTTGACGGGTAAGTACAAACTTACCCCCTGGCGCGAAAGCATTAACAAATCCCAGATTGCTTTTTGATAGCTGGTTTTAAAAGTTGGCTCCGAAACAACAAGCTCACCGAACTCTTGCAATCGCAGCCAATGCTTCAGCATGAGACAGAATTCGTTATTAAACTGGGCAGTGTACTTCTTAACTGCAGACCGGGCTGTTCCCCCCGATTCAATTTCGTAAAGTAAATCGAGTGCAAATTGGTATGGCGGTGCTAGATGTTCCATTGAATACGTCGTCCTATGCTAAGTACGGTTACCATTCCTGCCAAATAGAAAGCCAGTGAGAGAGTTACCAAGCCACCGTAGTCCTTGAGCGAGAACATGAAATAGTTGATTGCAAAGATCCCCGCATAAATAAATGTCATTAAAATGATCTGTAACTTGATTTGTCCGCGAATTCGCCCCGACTTACGTCGGAACTTTTCGATAATCATTAACCTCCTGCGAAAATTTTCTACTTTTTCGATTGTTTTGTGTGTTGAGCTGTCGATTTTTGCAATTTCTGAGCAAATTTCTTGGTATTGCACCCCTTTTTCCCCGTTTTCTGCGCCCATTTCTTGTTGTGAAAAAGCAACATGATCGTAAATGGACTGCAACGCCCTCTTGTGGCGCGGTTTCGCTTGGAGAATGGAAGCGCGAAGCGCTTGGCGAAAACTTTGTCCCAGTTTCATATGCAAAATTATCGAAGTAAGAACTGCAGGAAACTCTTTACTGAATTGAGTTTGCAGGTTTTTTGTATACCAAAAATAAAAACCTAAAAAGCCGATCACCGAAAAATAAATTAACATCCAATTGATGAAAAAGTTTTGAAGCAAAACGATGTGTGCACCATGAAAAACAAAAAAGGCGATGCCAATTTTTGTCATTCGCTGTGTTTGAACAAAGTTTTGTCGAAGAAAGATTCGTAATACAGAAAATCCGATACAAACACCGAACATTTTTAGAAAAAGAGCGAACATCAGCATCCTCCAGTGATAAAAAAACACATACATTCAAAAAAAATGCTAAAGCTAAAATTTTTTATTGACGATAAGGTCTGTGTGAGTAAACTGAAAGCATCAGTGAACAACAAACAACAACTGATGCATCAAAGGAGAACAACATGGCTAAGAAGAAAAAAGCAAAAAAGAAAACAGCTAAGAAAAAAACTGCTAAAAAGAAAAAGAAGTAGTTTTCTTTTCTAATTAGAAATTGAAAAAGCCCCTCTCTGAGGGGCTTTTTTTTTGCCTAAGGCAATTTTGATTGCAGCGTCTGCCCGCCGGCCCACCGGATGATGGGCTAGGACGCAGGTTCTGCGCGTGCTGATTACTGAGTAAACGCTTTTCGCAAGTTTTGATCGATGGCCTCAAGAAAAGGCACCGTGTTCATGTATTTGTCGGCGGTGACCTTATCACCGTGGATACAAACCGCTAAATCTTTGGTCATCTTGCCCGATTCAACAGTCTCGATGCACGTTTTCTCCAAAGTGTGGCAAAACCGGATCAATTCCTGATTATTATCGAGCTTTCCACGATGTTCGAGGCCGCGAGTCCATGCAAAGATACTCGCGATAGGGTTTGTTGAAGTTTCTTTGCCCTGCTGATGCATTCGATAGTGGCGGGTAACAGTACCGTGAGCCGCTTCGGACTCCATTGTCTTCCCGTCTGGAGTCACAAGTACCGATGTCATGAGCCCTAAAGACCCATAACCTTGCGCCACGGTGTCTGATTGCACATCGCCATCGTAGTTTTTGCAGGCCCATACAAATCCGCCCGACCATTTCATTGCTGAGGCAACCATATCATCGATCAGGCGATGCTCATAGGTCAGCTTTGCTGCTTCAAATTTGCTTTTGAAATCCTTTTCGTACACGTCTTCGAAAATATCCTTAAAGCGGCCATCGTACTTTTTAAGGATCGTGTTTTTTGTGGAGAGGTAGAGAGGCCATTTTTTTTGCAAGGCAACATTAAAACACGATTGGGCAAAGCCACGAATCGAATCATCTGTATTGTACATTGCAAGCGCAACACCATCACCTTTGAAGTTATACACTTCGTAGGACTGCTTTTCGCCACCTTCGGGCTCGAATGTCACCGTCAGTTTGCCTTTGCCCTTAGTTAAAAAGTCAGTGGCTCTATACTGATCACCAAACGCATGACGACCAATGCAAATCGGCTGGGACCAATGGGGTACCAGGCGCGGGATGTTTTTTATAATGATGGGTTCACGAAATACGGTGCCATCGAGAATATTGCGAATGGTACCGTTTGGCGATTTCCACATCTGTTTCAGGCTAAATTCTTTTACTCGGGCCTCATCAGGAGTGATCGTTGCACATTTGATGCCCACGTTGTATTTCTTGATGGCTTCTGCAGCCTCAATCGTCACTTTGTCTTCGGTCTTGTCTCGATATTCGACTCCGAGGTCAAAATACTTAATATCTAGATCGAGATAAGGGAGGATGAGCTTTTCACGGATAAAATGCCATATGATTCTTGTCATTTCATCGCCGTCTAATTCAACGACGGGATTTGCAACTTTGATTTTTTTCATTGAAGACCTCTTTATTAGTGTTAGAGGGCTCAATATATTCACTCACCGGCGCCTTGTCGACGAATGGCCCTATGAGCAGAGCGTTAATTCCTGTGAGTTCACCTATGCCTACAGTTTTACATCGGCGCGGCTGTGGAAGAAAGAGTGATACATTTCGAATGCCAGGAGTTTTCTATTCATCGTTGCGCTTCCCGCTGTTGATCTTCGCCGCCGTTTTGTCGTTGTGCCTCGAATGAAAGATTCCTCAAAATTCTGACACAATACTTCTTGGAGGGACTCTTAAAATATGAGAAGTATAAACTCAAAAAAAAAGGAGTTTCCATGAAACACACGCGAAAAAAACTCTCGGTAATTGGCGCTGGATTTGTCGGTTCTACTTGTGCGCATTGGGCAGCTACAAAAGAACTCGGCGATGTCGTTCTGCTTGATATTAACGAAGGTGTTGCCAAAGGGAAGGCTCTCGATCTTTACGAAGCTTCACCGGTTGAAGGTTTTGATTCCATAGTAAAAGGCACTCAGGATTATAAAGACATTGCCGATTCGGATGTGGTCATTGTGACCGCGGGACTTCCGCGCAAACCGGGTATGAGCCGCGACGATTTGTTAGCAACAAACGCAAAAATTATGAAAACCGCCTGTGAAGGCATAAAAAAGTATGCGCCCGACTCTATTGTTATAGTAGTCAGCAACCCTCTAGATGCGATGGCCTTTGTTGCAAAAGAAGTGACAGGCTTTCCGCGCAATCGCATTTTAGGAATGGCCGGCGTTCTTGATGGCGCCCGTTTTCGCACTTTTATCTCTGAGGCTACAGGCATCAGCGTGAAAGATATCAATGCATTCGTCCTCGGTGGTCACGGTGATTCTATGGTGCCAATGACTCGACATTGTTCGGTGGGTGGTGTTCCGCTGACTGAAATGCTTTCGAAAGAAAAAGTCGATGCGCTGGTTGAACGTACGCGAAAAGGCGGCGCTGAGATTGTTGAACTTTTGAAAACAGGCTCTGCCTATTACGCCCCGTCTGCAAGCGCTGTTCAAATGGCCGAAGCTATTTTAAAAAACCAAAATCGCATTCTTCCGTGCGCTGCGTACCTCGATGGCGAGTACGATATTCGGGGACTCTTTATTGGCGTACTTTGCCAATTAGGTGGTAATGGCCTCGAAAAAGTGATTGAGTTGAAACTAAATGACCTAGAAAAAGCAGGACTCGAAAATTCCAAGAAGCAAGTTCTTGATCTTGTCGAAGCTCTTAAAAAGTTAGACTATTAATAGAAAGGTCTGCCGATGAATATTCATGAGTACCAGGCGAAAGAAATTTTTCGCCAATACAATCTTCCTGTATTAAAAGGCAAACTGGCACATACCGCCGATGAGGCCGTAGCCAATGCCAAAGCGCTTGGCGGAACCGTTTGGGTTGTAAAAGCCCAAATCCATGCTGGTGGCCGCGGTAAAGGCGGCGGCGTAAAGGTTGCAAAATCCTTGGACGACGTTAAAAAATTAGCTGAGACAATTTTAGGGATGCAGCTTGTAACTCCGCAAACTGGACCCGAAGGCAAGAAAGTCAGCAAAATTTACGTTGAAGAAGGCTGTCAGATCGCCAAGGAATACTATGCAGCTATCTTTTTAGATCGGAACGCCGGTCGTGTTGGTTTTATGGCAAGTGCCGAAGGTGGAATGGATATCGAAGAGGTGGCTGAGAAGCATCCCGAAAAAATCCATTATATCACGGTTGATCCATCTACTGGGATCTTAGATTTTCAAGCTAGAAATTTAGCTTTTAAATTAGGCATGACTGGTAAAACCGCTCTCAAATCCGCAGATTTTTTCAAAAAACTTTACAAAGTTTATATGGATCTAGATTGCGCCATGATCGAAATCAATCCGCTGGTTGTAACAAATACGGGGGATGTGATGGCTCTCGATGCAAAAGTCGGCTTCGACGACAACGCAATGTATCGCCATCCAAAAATAGCCGAGCTGAAAGATGAGTCCGAGGAAGATCCGGCTGAACTTGAAGCACAGAAGTATGAACTTGCTTTCATCAAGCTTGATGGAAATATCGGATGCCTGGTGAACGGCGCCGGTCTTGCGATGTCCACCATGGATATCATTAAGTTACACGGCGGCACTCCGGCTAACTTCTTAGATGTTGGCGGCGGCGCAAATAAAGAAAAAGTCACGGCGGCTTTTAAGATTATTCTGAAAGATCCAAACGTGAAGGGCATCCTTGTGAACATCTTTGGTGGAATTATGAAATGCGATATTATTGCAGAGGGTGTTATTGCTGCCTCAAAAGATGTTGGACTGAAAGTTCCTTTGGTAGTTCGCCTCGAGGGAACCAACGTGGAGTTGGGTAAAAAGATCTTGGCCGAAAGTGGTCTTAATATCATTCCTGCCAACGATCTTACCGATGCCGCACAAAAAATTATCACAGCTGTTAAGGGAGGCCGCTAATGGCTATTCTTATTAATTCTCAAACCAAAGTTATTTGCCAGGGAATTACTGGCGCGCAAGGCACGTTTCACACCGAACAGGCCATAAAGTATGGCACAAAGATGGTGGGTGGAGTGACTCCCGCTAAAGGTGGAACTCAGCATTTGGGTCTGCCCGTTTTTAATTCTGTGCACGAAGCTGTGGAAATGACTGGAGCCAATGCCTCGGTAATTTATGTACCTCCAGCTTTTGCTGCGGACTCTATCATGGAAGCTATAGATGCAGAGGTTCCACTAATCATCTGCATCACCGAAGGCATTCCAATTAATGATATGGTCAAAGTAAAGCAGTACCTTAAAGGGAAAAAATCACGCCTGATTGGACCCAACTGCCCAGGCGTGATCACGCCTGATCAGTGTAAAATCGGCATTATGCCTGGGCACATTCATAAAGCAGGCCGCATCGGTGTGCTTTCGCGCTCGGGAACTCTCACCTACGAAGCTGTTCATCAACTAACACAATTGGGGCTTGGACAAAGTTCGTGCGTGGGCATCGGCGGCGATCCAGTGAATGGAACAAACTTTATCGACATGCTCGAACTTTATAATAAGGACAAAGACACGGATGCTGTGATTATGATCGGCGAGATCGGCGGCGGCGCAGAGCTTGACGCTGCTGACTATATCAAACGTGAATTTAAAAAACCTGTGACAGCTTTTATTGCTGGAGCAACAGCCCCTAAGGGAAAACGCATGGGACACGCTGGTGCTATCGTAACAGGTGGTGCTGATACAGCAGAAGGAAAATTTGCCGCTCTCGAAGCTGCCGGCTGCAGCATTGCTCGCAGTCCCGGCGATTTAGGTACAACATTAAAAAATAGTTTAAAATAAAAGGAGAAATTATGACGAAGGAAACAACTTTTAGTATTATAAAGCCCAACGCAGTTAAAAAGAATGCGATTGGTGCTGTAATGACAATATTCGAAAAAAATGACCTAAAAATTGCCGCCGCCAAGCTTGTAACTCTGAGCAAAACTCAGTGCGAAGAGTTTTATGCCGAACATAAAGCGCGACCGTTTTTTGGCGAACTCGTATCGTTTATGACATCGGGACCAGTGATGCTAATGGCACTTTCTGGGGAAGGTGCGGTTATGAAGAATCGTGAAATCATGGGCGCCACGGATCCTGCGAAGGCCGCTCCAGGTACACTTCGTAAACTGTTTGGCGATAACGTTGGTGAAAATGCTGTGCATGGTTCCGACAGCGCTGAGAGCGCCGCTCGCGAACTGGCATTGTTTTTTAAAGAGACTGAGCTCGTAAACAAATAGGTGATATATGCAACGGGGACTGGCAGTAGTAATTTTATTTTTTAGTTTTGGATGCGCGACCTTTCGTGGGTCCAAAGATTCTGCCCTTCCCTATGTTCAGCTGGCCGAAAAACAGCTATCCACGGGGCAAAACCCTCAAGCGCTCGGGACACTCCTTAAGGGCGAACAAGTAGACCCGACAAATCCGCTTATTCATAATCAACTTGGACTGGTGTACTTTGCATTCGGAAAATATGAAAAATCGGCGGAGCATCTTAAAAAAGCCGTCAACCTTGATGATAAACTCTCTGAAGCCCGCAACAACTACGCGCGCACCCTTATCGAATTGGGCGCCTTTACAGAAGCGCGCAAGCAATTGGATGTGGTTGTAAATGATCTTACATATCTGAAACAGCCCCTAGCTTACTCAAATTATGGCTTGTCGTTTTTTAGGGAAAAACGCTACAAAGAGGCCATCCCTTGGCTGCAAAGATCCATAGCACTCCATAAAAACAACTGCCTGACCTATTCGACTTATGGTCGTTCCCTCTACGAACTCAAAGACTACCGTGGTGCCATTCCAATTTTTGATGTTGCGGTTCATCTTTGCAAAAGAAACAACTATGATGAAGCTCATTACTTTGCGGCTTTGACCTATTTTAAAAGTGGCGATAAAACAAAAGGAATAGCATTGATGAACGAGACTTTGCTGCTGTACCCTGATGGGGCTTATCAAGCAAAAGCGAGCTCAATGCTAGAACTCATGCGAATGAACAAGACAGGTTTATGAAAGAAATTGGCCAGCTCCTCAAACAAACTCGCGAAGCACAAGGAAAAACCCTTGAAGAGATTTCATCTCTTACAAAAATTCAGCTAGCTACTTTGGCAGCGCTGGAAGAAGGTGATTTCGGTCGCCTCTCGAATAAAGCTTTTATCAAAGGTTTTATTCGAAATTACGCTAAAATTTTGGGACTCGACGCCGACGCCATCATTCTGAGTCTCGGCGGCCCCTCTAAGCCCTCAACGGATAGCCGGCCACCACCTGTTTCAAAACTTGATTCTAACGAACTAACTAATAAAACGAATTTATTATGGTTTCGCACGCCATCGCAATTTATCACTGTGGGGGCGATTGTTATCATCATTGCCTTGATAACCTCCATTTATTTTATCAGCATGAAGATGATGTCCTATTCGCAGGAAACCGTGCAGAAAGAAAGCGCGGTTGAAAGCGATACCCCCCTTGAAGAAGATTTGAAGGGCGACGAAGCTGGCAGTTTAGAAAAACCCTCTGACGTTGCTGGAGTATCAAATCAGAGCGCAACTCCTGAGGCCACTGCAACGTCAAACGAGTCTGTCGCCCCGCCGTCTGCATCGCTAGCTTCCACTCCATCAACGCCCCAATCCGCTGTTACAACAGTTTCCCCGACTGAATCTCAACAGGACGCCGAGGAAAGTGAGCCCCCTCCCAAGGGAATTGCTCCTGTTCCGCCAGCCGTGCAAAAATCAGTGGCTATTGAAGCGCGATCGGCAGTGAAATTGACGGCCGTGTGGAGCACCGGCAAGTCCGAAACAATTCAACTGAACGCGAACAACCGGCATGTTTTTTATTACGCGTTGAAAATTCGTATCACTGTAGACGATGGTGGCGCAGTAAGTATTAATACTCACGAAAAGTCGCTCGGTATCCCTGGAGAAAAAGGTAAGCCTATTACTATTAATTTCCGTTAATAAAAGAGGGTCTGCGTGAAAATTTCGAGAGTCCTTCTTTCCGGTTTTACGGTGCTGGTGTTTCTTGTCTTATTTTTCGGAATATTTATCAGTCGTTACGATTTGCAACTCCGGCAAAACATTTCGGCCACGCCCCACCCTAAATTTTCTGACTACCGCGGTGTCACGCATGCTTTAACAAATTACTCGCAAGGCAGTGCACCACCAAGCGAGATGATCGATCACGCTTCGAAAGCACAAATCGATTTTCTGTATATTACTGACTTTAACCATTTTGATTCATCAAATGACATCTTCGGATATAACAACGACGTGCTGGTTTTTACCGCCAAAAAAGTGAGTTTGCTTGACGCCCATTTTTTGGTTTACAGCCAGCAAAGCCTGCGACAAATGGACTCTCTTGTCAGCGCACAAACTCTCATCAACGATTTTGTAAACCGCATGCCCTCTGAATCAAAAGCCGAAACTGTGTTTTTGGCTCATCCCTTCAAGGCCGGACACGAATGGAGCATGGAATATCCTAAGGGCTTAAATGGTATCGAAGTAATGAACTTGCGCCAAATGTGGCAACAAACATGGATCCATAAAAAAGCATCGTTTTTGTGGAGCCTGTTTTTATATATTTTTAACCCCAAGATTGCGCTGTTACGTTTGATCAATGAGCCTACCAAAGAAGTAAAACTGTGGGATCATCTAAATCGCACACAAAAAACAATTGGCGTTTTGGGAAATCATTCCACAGGCAAGATTTTTAGTGCTGGACCGGTTTCGTTTTCCTTTCCCACTTATGAAGATTCGTTCCGATTTGGAAGTAATCACATTCTGATCCCTGGAGAACTCACCGGTGTGGCGAGCCGGGACATGGAGCGGGTCCACACGGCCTTTACAAACGGTCACTTTTATTTCTCAGTGGATGCTCTGGCCAATCCCGAAGGTTTTGCAGCCTATATGAAGTCTGGGAAAAAAGACTACTTAATGGGTTCAACCGTGCCACTTGCTAAGAACTCTGCTTTGTATGTGGACCTGCCAGCGCTTAACATCAAGAATTTCGAAATCAAAGTTTATAAAGATGGCATTGAATATTTAAAATCGAAACAAAAAAATAGTGAATTCAAAATCACTGAACCCGGAAACTACCGCGTTTATGTGCGGTTGAGGTTACAGCTTCCTATACCCGGGGAGTTGCGATGGATACCATGGATCTACACCAACCACTTCCACGTCAGGTAGTTCACTTTGAAAGGAGCAATCTGCTTCGTTACTCCTCGTTCGTCTTGTGCGGCCTACGGGAAGTAGGCCTCCGCGTCTCACTCGTCGCGCCTCACATCTTGCTCCTTCCAAAGTGAACTACACGACTTTTTGATGTGTTTTTGATGTGCCTGCAGAATGAGGACTTCATTCTTCGATTCAAATATTCCATACATGAATTCATGGATTCATGGATTCGCGGATTCATGAATTCTTGAGGTTTTTGCTTTTAAAAATCGAGGAGGGAGAGTTGTTGCTTTTTTTCGATTTGGGGGAAGCGGGCTTCGGGTTTGCCTGTCAGGGCGATGAGGTTTTCGATTTTTACTCCCTCGTGGGGGTCTGAGATCTTTTTTACAATTTCTAAAAACAATTGGCCGCAGTAGCTAGCGTCTACTTCGGCACGGTGGAATGTTCCAGAGTTTATTTTTAAATGTTGAACTAAGGTTCCAAGTTTGTAGTTTGCTAAACCAGGAAAAACTTTTCGCGCCATGGGCAGCGTATCTAGGATCACGCCGCGTGGGCTTGAGCATTCGTATTTTCTAATTGCAGCCGTCAGAAATTGCGCATCAAATGGTGCGTTGTGTGCCACCACTGGCAAGTCTTCGCAAAATTCTGCTAGCGGCTCTAGTAGAGTTTCAATGAAGGGTTTTCCGATGACCATATCGTCGGTAATCCCGTTGACCGCCGAGGCTCCTGGCGGAATGGATTGCCGAGGGTCGACAAGCGTAGAAAAAGTAGCTTCAACCTCGCCGTTCAAATATCGAACCGCACCAATTTCCACAATCTGATCGATGGCCGGAACTGTTCCAGTTGTTTCTAAGTCAAAAGCCACGAATCTCATAATTTACCCCCAAAGATAGGAAATAAATCGTTAACAAATAATGGGCAAAATGACCAGAGTGGTTCGCATTTTGACGTTTGCAAAAGCTTAGAGCTATCAATAAAGGCCAAAGACTATCGCCTTCGAATTATGGAAATCGTTTATAGAAACCATTTGTGATCGGGTACCTGCGTCCGCGTCCGAACGCGCGGCTTGAAACCCGCAATATTGGCGGTGCCTGCCAGCGCTTGAATTCGCTTGCTGCTAATTTTTTAAGCAACCATTTTTCGGTTTTGTTTGTTGCCGACTTGTACCCAGTCACGATTTTATCTACCGCTGCATCTAGGTCGTCATAAGGCGGCAATGTATCTTGATCTTTTTGGTTGGGTCGCAATTCTGCGCTTGGCGGCCGCGAAATAATTTCTTTTGGAATTAGTGACCGTTCTCGATTGTAATAGGCGGCAAGATCGTACACCTGACGTTTGAGAAGATCGCCGAGCGGAGCCAATCCCCCACACATATCCCCATAAAGTGTAGAGTACCCAGTGGCGTATTCACTTTTGTTTCCAGTTGCTAGGAGCAGACTGTGTTGTGAATTTGCAAACATCATCAATATGTTTGCGCGCACCCGTGCCTGAAGGTTTTCGTGAACTAAACCAAAAGGCATTTCGCCAAAAACAGTTTCGTAATCTTGAATTGTTCGATCGTAGATTTCTTTTATCGGCACAGTCGCAAACCGACATCCCAAATTATGCGCGAGCTCTTCGGCTAAACGCTGGCTTTTCTCATGCGAAAAAGGCCCGGGCATGGCAATCGTTGTTACATTTTGCGGCCCTAAAGCGTCACAAGCCAATGCGGCAACCACCGCCGAATCGATTCCACCACTTGAGCCTATATGGATTTTCGAAAAACCGTTCTTCAATGCAAAATCGCGAATTCCTAGACTCAAAACGGCATGTAGTTGCTCGACGGGAGCCTGCGCGCCTTTTCTCACACCGCCCTCGGATTTTTCGGTATCGACGATGTTTAAATCTTCAGAGCAAAAAGCGGATTGAGCAATAAGCTGACCCGACTTGTTTACAACGAAACTTGCGCCATCAAAGATCAATTCGTCCTGCGCACCCACCATGTTCACATAAACAACTGGTGCCGAAAAATATTTGGCTGTTTGTTTGGCAACATTCAATCGCCGCTTTTGTTTGTGCAACGAGTAGGGAGACGCATTGATGCTAATAACAATATCAACAGCGCTCTTTTTAATTTTTTTTAAGGGATTTTCGGAAGGATTTCTCTCCCACGCCCACATATCTTCGCAGATCAAAACTAACGCTTTTTGCTTTTTCAGTTCAACCACATGTTCTTCGATCTTTCCCGCTCGAAAAAATCGGCTTTCATCAAACACATCGTATGTTGGTAAAAGAGTTTTTAGGATGGGACGCTTTTGTCGATTTGATACGTAGGCCGCATTAGCAAGAAAGGGTACACCGGGAACTTCTAAAAGCCCGCCAACGATGACTTCTATGGACTTTGGTTTTTTTTTAAAAAAAGTTGCGAGAGCTTTGTTTTGTGCCTCGATGACTTCTGGTCGCTCGAGCAAATCGTTGGGGCTGTAACCGAGAACCGACAATTCAGGAAACACAATAAGCTGACAACTTTTGTCGGCAGCCCTCTGGGTCCAAAGCAGCATTTTTTGGACATTTCCTTCCAGGTCTCCTAACACAGGATTCATTTGCGCTAGCGCTATTCTCATGTGAAATAAATTAAAACCCATTTGCTGAAAAGTCATGGATTAAAACCAGGGCTTATTATGAAAAAGCCTCGGTTCTTTCTAAGAATCGTGGGTTTAGTGTTGATAACCCACCAAGTAAAGTCATCTCGGGCATTCCAAGTTACGCTCTAAGTTTACCACAACAAGGA
>JAYUQP010000093.1:0-3098 GCA_043757265.1 Bdellovibrionales bacterium
AAAAAAGCTGTTGAGGATGCAAAAGTCGCAGTCCGCATGGCTCGTCGTGATGCCAACGAAGATTTAAAAGTCGCATTGAAAGACAAAGTGATTTCCGAAGATCAAAATAAGCAATATCTCGACGACATTCAAAAGATGACAGATAAATACACTGCCGATGTTGATAAATTATCTGCCGATAAAGAAAAAGAAATCATGACAATATGATGCAGGCTCAGAGTTTATCTCTGCCCCAGCATCTTGCCATCATCATGGATGGAAACGGGCGTTGGGCGGAGCGCAGAAGAAAAAATCGATTTATGGGTCACTTCAAGGGAACGCGAGTGGCTAAACAGATCATCGAAGAATGCTCTCGCCTCGGCCTAGCAAATTTGACCCTTTATACTTTCAGCACCGAAAACTGGTCGCGCCCCGTGCAAGAAGTTTCCTTTTTAATGAAGCTCCTGGCGAAGTATCTTTCTAAAGAAAGACAGGCCTTGATCGATAACAACATTCGATTTCAATGTATCGGGCAGATAGACCGCCTTCCATCTTTTGCCCAGGAAGAGATAACAAAAACAATTTTAGCCACTCAAAAAAACTCAGGCATGAATTTGTTTTTTGCTCTCAGTTACGGAGGGCGCCAGGAAATCCTTCAGGCTGCAAAAACTTTTGCCGCTTTAGTAAAAGCAGGAAAATTTATCCCGGAAGATCTCACCGAAGAGCGTTTCCAAACTTTTTTAAATACTTACCCGACTCCCGACCCCGACATGATTATCCGAACGAGCGGCGAGATGCGGCTTTCAAATTTTCTAACTTGGCAGTCTGTATATAGCGAAATCGTTGTGACGAATACTCTCTGGCCCGACTTCACAAAAGACGATCTCTATCAGGCTCTTATTCAGTACAAAACACGCGAGCGTCGTTTTGGAAAAACCTCTTCACAAATTCTCGAAAGAAATCTTTAAACAGGACTATGACAAGCTTAACAAACAGAGTTATCTCAGGTTTTACAGCACTTGGACTCCTCCTGGGAACAATTTACTGGGGTGGTTCGGAAGCACTAGTTTACGCTGGCAGTGTCATTGTCTTGGTCGCCGCCGCAGAGTACGCGCTTCTTTTTGAACGCTTCACCGTTTGGTTTACATCTTTTATAATTTTTTCCGGCGCCGTTTACCTCACACAAGTTTTTCGCGCTGAGTACACTGTCGCCGTTCTCACTATCAGCTTTATCGTTTTGGGTTCTCTTGGCATCTGCCTCTTTCACCGCATGGAACCACATCAAGTGCAATCTAGGTTGCAATGGCCACTGGTGGGGCTGGTGTACGTTGCGCTATTCCCAGCTCTCGCGATACAAATTTTACACGAAGCCGGTTGGCAGCCTCTACTCTATCTTTTGGTTACGGTTTTTTTCGGAGATATTTTTGCCTTCTTTTTTGGTTTGTACTGGGGTGGCAAAAAATTATTTCCGCAAATCTCACCAAACAAAACGATTTCGGGCAGCTTTGGCGGGCTTGTTGGATCGCTGGTTTGCGGAGGCATTTATTTGTTCGTCTTCTCAAATTTACGCGACCCGTTTTTAATTTTCTTTTTGTGCGTTGCTATCGGGGCTTTTGCCCAGTTAGGGGACTTTTTTGAATCCCTTCTCAAACGGATTGCAGGTAAAAAGGATTCTGGTGCCATTATGCCGGGGCATGGCGGCCTCTTGGACCGTCTTGACGGAGTTTATTTTGGTGCTCCAGTCCTGTACTTCTTTTGTTCCTTTTTTCACCTTGCCTCTTATTTTCCACCCGCCTAAACTTTACATATGAGTATTATCTACGGTTTCATTGCTCAAGGTGCCTCGTTTATTATCCCAATGATTATTCTCCTCGGAGTTTTAATCTTTATTCATGAGCTTGGACATTTTGCTGTCGCAAAATATTTTAATGTTAAAGTCGAAACTTTCAGCCTTGGATTTGGACCAAAGATTTGGAAAAAAACTCGCGGCGAAACCACATATTGTATTTCTGCCATTCCGTTTGGTGGTTATGTAAAAATGTACGGCGACGATTTTGGTGGAAGCGTCCCCAACGAAATGAAAGATCGTTCGTTTTTACATAAACCAATCTGGCAAAGAATTTCCATCGCTCTTGCCGGCCCGTTGATGAATTTGTTTCTCGCGTACTTTTTGTTTTGGGGATTAAGCCTTATTGGCGAACAAGTGATCGCCCCAAGACTCGGGGACCTGGCGGAGAACAGCGAAGCTTACAAATCCGAATTTCGCTCGGGTGACCGCATCCTCGCCATCGAAGGCAAGCCGGTGGGCCGCTGGGAAGACGTGGAAGATGCTATTCAAAGTCATCCGAATTCTAATCTCACTTTCAGGGTACTGCGCGAAACTCACGAGGAACCCATCACAATAATGGCCACTACAACGCAAGGACCGAGCAAAAATATTTTTCACGAGGGCCGCATCGATGGACAAATCGAAGGGTTTGATTTTGCCTCCGATGCTTCGGTGATCGGTGTTTCCGATCCCAACTCGCTGTTTGGTAAAATGGGTTTCAAGACCGGCGATCAGATTGTAAAAATCAACGACGTCAAAGTTTCTACCTTTCGCAGTATTAGTGATATTCTCATAAACGAAAGTTCAAATCCCGATAAGAAACTTGTCTTCGAAATCGATCGCTACGGAACAAAAGCCGGCCAAATAGCGAATCCTGTGCGAATTGAGTGGGATTTGAATAAAAATCCCCTTCCTGATCGCAGCGAAAAACTGGGTTACGAAAAGCCCGAAACATTTATTGGCGCCGTTGGTGCAAAAACGCCTGCCGAAAGTGTGGGACTTCTCGCAAACGACCAGTTTATCAGCATCAACGAAGCCCCAATTCGTTCCTTTCAGGACATTGTCTCTTCGGTGAGTACATTCAAAGAGAACGGCGACCCGCTAAAAGTTTCAATTCGTCGTAACGGTGAAATAAAAAACTTTTCTGTCACGCCACAAATGACCGAGCTTAAATCGGAAGTGGGACCGTCGGAAAAACGCTTTACCATTGGCGTCCAGCCCTTAAAATCCACGCACGTAGAGTATATCAAGTGGCGCGCTCCTACATTTCTTGCATCATTTGCATGGGCCG
>JAYUQP010000094.1:0-3097 GCA_043757265.1 Bdellovibrionales bacterium
AAACTCGCCGCGATGAGACCCATGAGCGCATAGCCTGAGTGAGCGATACTCGAATATGCCAGCATTCGTTTGATGTTCTCCTGGCGAAGCGCTGCGACACTTCCGCCAATCATAGTAATGACGGCAAGCCATTGCATAATGTGAACTAGATTCGATTTTTCGATGGCCTCAGTGTATAAAAACAAACGCAAAAATGCGATGAAACTTGCAAGCTTCACACCCGTTGCCATGAGCGTTGTTACCGGGGTCGCGCTTCCCTGATACACATCAGGCGCCCAGCCGTGAAAAGGCATAATCGAAATTTTAAATCCCATTCCCGCAACCAGCAGACCCATGCCGATAACGAAAAGTCGATTGGTTAAAAAAAGTTCGCCACTTCGAGCGCCTATTTCCTGTAGAATTGTAGTTCCGGCAGTTCCAAAAACAAAGGCGACACCATACAGAAAAATCGCCGAGCCCACCGCGCCAAGCACGAAATATTTAAAAGCTGCCTCTTTTGAAAGAACCTGCTCTTTACTTAGAGCAATTAACAGGTAGATCGATAGTGACATGAGTTCGATGGCGATAAATGTAATCAGTAAGTTGTTAGCCATTGTGACTAAAATCATGCCGATGACTGAATTTAAAACTAAAAAAATGTGCTCAGAAAACTGATAGTCTTTTGTGGATTTGTTTTCGTAGAGTTGCATCAAAACGAAACCCGCAATGATATAGAGTACGTACGCGCTCCATACAGAGATGCCATCAATAATAAGCCCGCCAGAAAATGCGGTCAAAAAATTCATGTTGGACAATTTCCAATATCCGCTCACAAGCGAGATATTTAAACCAGCGGCTGCAATAACGCCAACGATGGACCACACTAGCGAAATAAATGGGTTCATTTCTCGACCGCGAAACGCTTTTACTGAAATTGGAACAAGGCTCGCTAGGAAGAGAACCACCAGCGGACTGATCGCGATAAGATCTGCAGGGTTAAACGTGTTTAACATTGTTATTCTCTCGTCTCTGCTGACTCCACGGCGATTTCTGCGCCGTAGATATTCAACTGATAATTACTTTTATTCTCGATAAAATGACGGATAGAGGCGTCGCTGTAATTGAGGAAGTGTTGCGGAAAAATTCCCATCCAAAAAATTAATACAACAATGGGGGTCAGTACGAGTCCTTCGCGCAGCGAAAGATCTTTCATGTCTGAATGCTTGATCACAGTCTCGCCTTTTTCACCGAAGAAAACTTTTTTGACCATCCACAACATGTAGGCTGCCCCAAGGATAACGCCCAATACTGACAGGCCCGCAATCCATTTGTTGTAGCTGAATGTTCCAAGAAGCACTAAAAACTCGCCAACGAATCCATTCGTCATCGGGACCGCAATGCTTGAGAACGTGATAATCAAAAAGAAAATGGCAAAAATGGGCATCGCTGTGGCCAATCCGCCGTACTTCGCAATTTCTCGAGTGTGAGTTCGTTCGTAAATCATGCCCACAAGGAGGAACAATCCCCCAGTGCTCACTCCGTGCGCTAACATTTGATAAAGTCCACCAGTGATTCCATAAGTGTTTAGAACAAATAGCCCTACAATCACATAACCCATGTGCGAAACCGACGAGTAGGCCACAAGCTTTTTCATATCCACTTGAACCATGGCCACAAGAGCACCGTAGATGATCCCAATGACTCCGACAGCAATGAACAGTCCTGCCCATGCCGCTGCAGCTTGAGGAAAAAGAGGAAGGACAAATCGCACAAAACCGTATGTGCCCATCTTTAGCATCACGCCCGCAAGCATCACTGAACCAGCAGTGGGGGCCTGAACGTGAGCATCTGGTAACCACGTATGTAATGGGAAGATCGGAACCTTGATTGCAAAAGCTCCTGCAAACGCAAAAAACAGCAGAGTTTGCGGGGTAAAGAAATCACCCTCAACAAAAGGAATCGAAAGTTGATAAAAATCTAAAATGCTTGCGCTGTAATAACCAAGCTGTATGCGGCACTGCAAAATTAGATAAACAATGGCTGCAAGCATGAAAACAGACCCCGCCATAGTGTAAATAAAAAACTTATAGGTAGCGTAAATGCGATTTTCGCCACCCCAAATTCCGATCATAAAATACATGGGTACCAAAGAAAGTTCGAAAAACAGATAAAACAAAACACTGTCTAACGAAAGAAAAGAACCCAAAACGGCCGATTGTAAAACAAAAAGCGCAATGTGATAGCCCTTTACTTTTTGATCAATGGCATTCCAGCTCGCGCCGATGACTAGTGGTGTAAGAAGTGTTGTTAGTACAACAAGCAACAGCGACCACCCGTCGACTCCCAAGTAATAAGCGATGCCATAATCTGGCATCCAATTCACGTACTCTACTAATTGCAGATCGGCGCTTGATTTATCAAATAGTTTTAATAAAAAAAGACTTTCAACAAAGAGAGCGACCCCACTCACTAGGGAAACCCAGCGTATGGTTTTTTCGTCGTTGATAAATAGCAGCGCTAGAGCCACCAACAGAGGTAATATAATTAAACTTGATAAAAACATTTCTTCCTCACACCATCAGAAGTAGTAAAGTCACAACAACGCCCATCACGATCATCAGTGTGTACGATTGAAGCTGTCCTGTTTGTAGGGACCGTAAACCTTCTCCTGCACTTCTGATAAAATCACTTATTTTATATGTCGATCGATCGATAAATCCAATATCCACCTTGGTCCACAGCTCTCGCGAAAGATTAATTAGGGGCTGGATAATTCCATTTTTATAGAGCTCGTCGATATAATATTTGTTCGCCACCAATGTATGAAGCGGGCGCAGTTTGCCCGCAAGCGCCACCGGTAAGCTTGGTTTAATCGCATACATATAGAATGCAATGAAGGCGGAGATTGAGGCCAGCAGTACACTCACTACCATTAACGTCATTTCAAGGCCGATCGATCCGTGCTCAAGCCCCGGAATTGGTCGAATCACCGGCTCTAACCAATGCTCTAGAATGTTCGATGGATGCCCGGGCAAAAACGTTGCGAGTCCATGGGGAACACCAAGCCATCCCGCAAATACCGACAATACCGCAAGAACCATTAATGGAATTGTCATGC
>JAYUQP010000095.1:0-60841 GCA_043757265.1 Bdellovibrionales bacterium
ACTACGTTCCTCATGGATATCCCCCTTTTGTTTACAGTTTTACTGTATTGAGGTAACCAGCCCTCGTTGGCAAGAGGGGGCGTCCATTATTTCTGAGCGCAAAGCGAAGGATCTCAGCCTGTATCGTGATTCACGCATGGTCTCCGCATGTGCACGACACGAATAAACTGATGATTGATATAATCATTTTTACGAACATCATCACGCGCGAAAAATTCCGTTTGCAGGCTACATCGACTGTAGCGAAGTCCCTATCGTGAAGGTTCTTAGACGCTAAGTTACCACCCACCTTGAATTCCATGCTGAAGTTCGATAATTTTTTCAAACAATTCTGTTTGTAGCTGAGAGAAGACTTTTTGTGTGTTTCACGTGAGGTCTTCGCACTTGATGTCTGCGAGTTAAGCACAAGCGCAATTGCAATCGTTGTGTGACGCACGACTTTGCTAATAGTGTCGTGTGACGCACGACTTTGCTAACGGTGTCGTGTGATGCACAACTTTGCTAATAGTGTCGTGTGACGCATGACTTTCTACAATTCAAATCCCAAAATGAAACCAAAAAATTGTCGCTTTCGTGTTGTAAACTTTTATTTACGTCGTAAATGACACAGAACGCATCATGCAAAATGCGCGAAATTACCTCTGAGTATTCCCGAAAAGAAAATGCAAATTAAAAAAAAGACAAATAAGTTTTGCCATCAACCGTGGGTATCGTTTAGTTTATTTTTGTCTCGAGACACCAATTCAACTTGAGGAGACAAATGTGATAACTGATAAAAACGTATCGAATAAATTGAATCTAAGTAATAGAACTCTATTTCTTCTAATGTTCCTTTGGAACTCTAGTGTATTCGCAAAACTGCCCGACGCCAGCCAAACGGTAAACGGCACTGTGAGCGGAGCAAATTATAGTGTTACAGACGAGCGTCTAAGCGAAATGGCAACTGATGGAAATGCCGTGGCAATGACTATTGTACTGAGTAGACAGGATCTCGATAACACTTTCGCTTATTTCGATGAAGAGCAAAGCGATGTAGTTTATGTTGATGAAAGCGGCGATGAGTACACAATAATTTCCGAAGAGACTGCTCACGAAGGTGGGGCAGGCGTTCGTTTAAAGAAAAAAGGGAAAGGGCGCAACTGCAACGTTCAAGACGGCGGAGCTTCATGGTACGGACCTGGATTTCACGGAAATCGAACTGCAAACGGTGAACGCTTTAATCAGAACGAACTCACTGCTGCTCATAAAACAATTCGCTTTAACAGTCTTGTGCGAGTCACTTATAACGGTCAGTCAACCGTCGTTCGAATCAACGATGCTGGCCCCTATGCGGGCGGTCGGGTGATCGATCTTTCGAAGGCAGCCGCTGAAGATATCGGACTCATCGCCGCAGGTCATGGCCAGGTTGAGCTCGAAATCGTTCGTTGCGGGGCTTAGTCGCTACGCTCAAGAATTCGTAAATTCGCGGATTCTTGAATTCATGTGCGGGATTTTTGAATTTCTGCATTTAGCTTTCGACTTTGTAAAATCGGATGAAAGTTTCTATTTACAATCGAAGAGTGGTTGGAAATATTCAGGTTTGTGAAAGTTAGCTTTTTGTTGCTGGGGTAAAAATGCGCTCCAGTAAGTGCGCGGGGTTTTGCCGATGATCGTAAAGAAATTCCCGCGTAATTTGCTTGCGTCACCGTTCCAGCCGATGCGCGAAAGCGGAATGGTAAAAGTAGCTGACCATTCTTTGTCTGAATACCGAGCCTGTGTCGCCACGGGCTCGATGTCCACGCCGGAACGCTTTCCATTAACAACATCAAGTCGAAGATCATAAATTTGCCCGAGCGGCGTGACTTCGAATTCGAAGTACGAAAAGCGTGCGGCGCTCGTATCTTCAACCGTAATAAAAACCTCGGCCACATCGTACTGAAACGGGTAATCAGCAGGGCCGTAAACATCTTTCTTGTGCAGCACTGAGGAATTGACCTGAAACGACACTTCTAAAAGATCGTTGTTAAGCTCATAGCGAACTTGTACAGGTTGTGAGAGTGGCGAGCTTGCCGGATTTACAAGATTGAGATTTACGACGTCATGTTTTGGTGTGCACAGAGCTAAACTGTTGTTCATTAAAAAAAGCATAGTTTGAAGAAAAATAAAAGTCATGGATTATCCTATGCCAAAAGTGAGGGTATTCCTTGGGCATGCGAAAAGATATTTTGCGCATCGTATTTGTTTTTGACTGTTACGAGATTGTCTAAATTTTTTCCCCAGTAAGCCTTTGCGTAACCTGGGCCAAGATCAAGATCACAGTAATTAAAGTAGGCGGAGCCCGACATATGGGGGCGCAGGGCCTGGTAGTAGTTATTTAAAATTCGCAAATTGTTTGGCGAGTCGGCCGCGTTGTCCCACTGCATGTAGTACTGAATGGAGCAGAGAGTGTTTTCACGATGGGCAAATGCCGTGTCGTGGTCGGCTTTATTGAGAATGGCGCCTCCATAGGCATCAAAAATCACCGATACATTGAGTGGCATTTTGCTAAAAATATCTCGGAGTGCAGTTTCGTCGTGCGGGGTTTTTACGTAATCTGATTTCCCCTTTATGTAGTGAGGTTTACTAGTTCCACCAAACTGCTGCACGGCTTCGATAAAAGTTTTGGGAGTTACACGGTAGGTGGTCGGCGCACTTTGGATTTGATTGAGGAAATAGGTTTTGATTTCATTTTCAAGTTTTGAAACTGACGTGATACTTTGTCCAACGAGCGAAAGCTGAATCGTACCGTTGTATAAAGTGCAGTTGAGAAGGGCTGTGATTCCATTTGGTGCCTGTGGAGCCCAGTTTTGCCAGATTTGGGCTATGCGAATGGCTTCTGTAATACTCACTCGCCAGCGCACAACAAAGGGAACCACACGATAAATTTGATGAGTTTGAAAATGCAGCTGGGTGATAACCCCAAGGCTGCCTGATCCGCCTCCGCGCAAAGCCCAAAATAGATCGGAATTTTCAGTCTCGTTTGCCGTCAAAAAGGCTCCGCGCGCGTCCACCATCTCTGAAGAAACAACACTGTCACAGGCCAACCCCAGCGCCCGAGTCAAAAGCCCGTAGCCGCCGCCTGTAGTGTGCCCAGTAACGCCCACCGTGGGACAAGTTCCTGCGGGGATGGCAAGTCGTCGTTGGCTCACCGCCTGGTACACATCCCCGAGCAAACAACCAGCGCCCACCGAAACAATGGAGCTGTCCTGCGAAAACGAAATTTGATTCATCATTCGAACATCAATTACCATTCCTGGTGAAAATGAGAAGCCTTCATAGGAGTGGCCACCATTTCGCATGGCCAAAGGCACGCCATTTTGTGTTGCCCACTGCACGCAGATAGAAACCGCTTGCGGAGTTTTGCAGAGCACACGCACCTGAGGCTTAATGTTTTCGTGGCGTCTGTTAATGGTCGTTTGCATGCCAGCGTAAAGTTTGTCAGAAGGAACCAAGATATCGGCATCGCGCGGGCTCAGTTGCGATTTTAAGCTCGAAAGCGAGATCGTTTGACCGTGGGCCGAAGGAATCCATAGAGTTTGAGCCAATGTGGCGTCGACAAGCAAATAGGCAGACAGAGCGCTTGCCGACTTCAATAGCTGGCGGCGATTGATGGCTCCCGAAACGGGCGAATTAGCTTTTTTTGCAGTCGAACTGCGTGATGGATTTTGTTGCATGCCTTTTGGGGTTGCAATCTAGGAGCCTTCATAAGAGTTGTCTAGAGGGATCTTTCGCAAATGGGAGATTGTAAAGACTGTCTGACGAATGGTCAGTGAACAACAAAGTTTACAACAATGCGGAGTTACCGTAGGCGCGGGCCAATCCGTCACTCTGAGTGGAGCGAAGGATCTCGCATTGAGAACGTCTAGCTGAGATTCTTCGCTCCACTCAGAATGACGAAGGTGGGATTCTTATAGATTCCGCAGCCTTTAGGTTCGAAATCCAACTCTTCAAAGTAGGCTCTACAAGATCAGCTCTGGTTTTTGCACTTTCACTAGAAACCAATGCCAAAGTGCTAAAAAATCTATAAATTTTTCAACAACCTGCAATTTCCATTTCGATCGAGACTCCTCGTGCTACGAAAAGAGCAACTGTAGCAAATATGGAGATCGATCTATGCACAAATTTCTCATGGTTTTTTTACTTACACTTTCAGCGTTCAACGCCAACTCTCAAGACTGCAGCCAGGAAGGGTTCAAAAAAAACCAACTCGAGCGCATCCGCTACGATAAAGCCATCGAAGTTCTCAATGATTTTTACGCCCAGTACACAAACTGGGAGCGGGAGACACTTTTTAGAGCATGGGAAGGCATTAACTCCCAAACACTATCCGTGGCGGACGTAATAAATAACCCGGAACTTAAAAAATTCGGTGTTGACGCCGGCGAGTGGAATGGCCCCTTTCTTGAGTATCGTGACGGGCTCATTCAACTGTCCATCGACAAATACAATGGGATAAGGAAGATTGATCCGAACAGCTACATTAAACTCGAAGATTTAATCCCGACTAAATTTTATTATTCTTTGAATGTTGGATTTTATAAGGCTTCAGGAAAATATCCCGTAGAAATGATTGTTGGTTCGGGGAAATACTTTCTGAATGGCGCTTCAAAAAATGAGCTCTTGTTTTTCTCCACGAATTACGATTACGCCACAGCTCAAATAAAAAGTACCTTCTTTGTGTCGAAAATCGACTCAGTAGACTTTGGCTCCGATTTTTCAGGCATGAAGTGGTTCGATAATCTTTATTTTTTCCAAAGTTTGGGAGAGTATTTGGCGTTCAAATATGCATTGGTTTGCGCAATAAAATAAGGCGAAATTGTATGCTCTCGGAACAAAGCTCGCTGATAAATTCAGCGAGCTTCAAAAAAATTACGCGTGAACGGTAAAGTTGACTTCGATATTGCCGCGAGTGGCGTTAGAGTACGGGCACACCTCGTGAGCTTTTTTCACCAGCTGTTCGGCCGCTGATTTTTCCATACCTTCTAAAGACACATTCATATCTACCTTTATGCAAAACCCAGTTTCGATGGGCCCAATTCCAACTTTGGATTCCACAAAGAAACCATCAGGAAGCTGTATTTTTTCGTTTCCAGCAACAAACTTCATTGCGCCGATAAAACATGCAGAGTAACCAGCTGCGAACAACTGCTCAGGATTTGTTCCAGGTCCATCATTGCCACCAAGGGCCTTGGGGGTTGAAAGCGTCACATTGAGACGACTGTCGTCGCTTTGCGAAGTTCCTTCGCGGCCGCCAGTTGATTTTGCCTTGGCTGTGTAAATGATTTTATCGAGTTTGTACATTAGACCTCTTTCTGAAGCTAAGCTTCATAGTGTATCCTTAACTATGATGCTCAATCGGATTAAACTTAAATTCAAAGACACATTTCCTATGATTCAATAGTTTTATACTATTAAGGAAATTTAAAGCAGTTCAAGAACTCTGGCTGCTATTTCGCCAAAAATCTTCGCCTGCATTGAATCAGCTTTATAGAACAGTGGGGCACCCACTTCGCAGGCCTGAGCTATTTGCGGGCTCAGCGGAACTTCACCCAGTTTTTTAAGATTTTCTTTTTTGAGATAGTCTTCGAGCTCGCCTTTGGGGAAAATATGGGTGCGATCGCCGCCAGGCAATTCGAAGTAAGACATATTCTCGATGACTCCAAGAATCGGAACATTCACGCGTCGGAACATGTCGATGGATTTTTTTACATCCGCTAGTGCAATGTTTTGCGGCGTGGTCACCGAGATGGCCGCTGTTACAGGGACCTTTTGCGCCAAACTCAATTGCACATCTCCTGTGCCCGGAGGCAAATCGATCACCAAAATGTCGGTGTCCGTCCAGTCGACTTCGAACAAAAACTGATTCATAGCTTTAAACAACATCGGTCCTCGCCACACAACGGCCATGTCCTCATCAACGAGGTTTCCCATGCTCAAGGTTTTTAAGCCGCCAACATCCAAAGGCTGAATTCGATTGTCTTGCACTTCGGGTTTTTGGTTCAGCGTACCAAGCATTCGAGGCAGGCTTGGACCGTAAATGTCGGCATCCAACAATCCAATTTTTAGTCCCTTTTCTTTTAGCGCCAAAGCCAAATGCACAGCAATTGTGCTTTTGCCAACGCCGCCTTTTCCAGAGCTCACTGCGAGAATTTTTTTAACTCCGGGTATCGGTTTTTGCTGCTCAAATGGGTTGCTCATTTTATTTCCTTGTCTAGCACTGGGCTTTTCGCCAAAATTCAACTGTGGGTACAGCGAATAACGTTTTAATTGGGCTAGGCATTTTTGTCATCTTGTTGGTTGTGTATTTTCAAAGCACCAAGAAAAGACCCATGCCTACCAAGCTCAACATGCGCGCAACGCCCACGGGCCCATTACCTACAAACTCAGCACCCGCAAGCCCAGCTCCGGCAGCGCCTTTCCGGCCTTCAACACCCTCATTGAATGTCATGTTCAATTACAACGGGCACACCTTTGACGCCTATGAAACATTAGGTTTGCCTGCTGGAAGTTCGTGGGACGAGGTTCGCGCGGCCTTTGAGAAAAACATTTCGAAGTCAGAGTCGCCCAGCCACGAGTTCTTTCTGACTGCTTTTAATGCGATCAAAACGCAGCAAAATTTTTAAAATTTAATGCAGAGCGCATTTTGACTCTCAAAAGTCCGCCGTGTACCCCTTAAGCTTTGGCATCTATTCTAGAATAACGCATCTTTATGACTCCGGAGGCGGCTTTGGAAATTCGTCCGTTAAGTGATCTGCAAACAATGGCATCCCTCAGCAAACGACGCGGTTTCGTTTTTCAAAGCAGCGAGGTTTACGGGGGCCTCAATTCCTGTTGGGATTACGGACCGCTCGGCACGCTTCTAAAAATGAATGTGAAGCGCACGTGGTTTGAAGCCATGACTCGCAGACCCGATGTTGTGGGGCTTGATGCCGCAATCTTAATGCATCCAAAAGTTTGGAAGGCCTCAGGGCACATAGATAATTTTTCTGATCCCATGGTCGATTGCAAATCCTGCAAGGCCCGTCATCGGGCTGATCATTTGACCGAGAAAAAATGTCCAAACTGCGGTTCGGTGGACTTAACGGAGCCACGCAATTTTAATTTAATGTTTAAAACTCACATGGGCGCCGTCGAGGATGAAGGCTCTGTGGTGTATCTGCGGCCAGAAACTGCGCAAGGTATTTTTGTCAATTTTGAAAACGTTCAAACGTCGATGCGCATGAAAGTGCCGTTTGGGATTGCGCAGATTGGAAAATCATTCCGCAACGAAATCACACCCGGCAATTTTATATTTCGCACGCGCGAGTTTGAACAGATGGAGATGCAATACTTTGTTACTCCGGGCGAAGATGAGCAGTTTTATAAAGCTTGGAAAGAGTGGCGCTGGCAGTTTTATAAATCTATTGGCATCGACGAAAAAAAATTACGCTTTCATCCGCACGGTCCTGATGAACTGGCCCATTACGCAAAAGCCGCTGAAGATATCCAATTTCAGTTTCCGCACGGCTGGCAAGAGCTTGAGGGGATCCACAACCGCTCAGATTTTGATCTCACTCAGCACGCAAAATTTAGCGGCAAAAAAATTGAATACTTCGACGAAGCTCGCAAACAAAAATACGTTCCATTTGTGATCGAAACTGCTGTGGGTTGCGATCGCCTGGTGCTAGCTTCGTTATGCAACGCCTACCGCGAAGAAGTCTCTCCTCCTGGTGAAGGCGAAACCACGGGCGATGTTCGGGTTGTTTTAGGATTCCATCACAAGCTTGCGCCCATCAAGGTGGCGATTTTGCCACTCTCTAAAAAAGAGCCACTGCAAAATCTTTCCGACTCGATCTTTAAGCAGTTGTGTAAGGATTATGATGTTCAATATGATGAGTCGGGAAGTATTGGAAAGCGCTATCGACGTCAGGATGAAATCGGTACGCCATTTTGCGTGACGGTGGATTTTGACAGTCTCGAAGATAAGCAAGTGACAATTCGCGAACGCGACACCATGAAACAAGAGCGCATCGCAATTGATCAATTAACAACTTACTTAAAGCAAAATTTGAACCTGTGAGGCATCTCCATGAATAAGCCGCAAAAATTTGTTTATTTTTTTTCGCAAAACGAAACCGATGGCAACGCTACCATGAAAGAAATCATCGGCGGCAAGGGTGCAAATCTTGCCGAGATGACCTCCTTAGGCATTCCGGTTCCTCCTGGTTTTACGATCAGCACTGAAATCTGCAAAGTGTTTTACGAAAACAAAAAAGCTCTGCCTGATTGGGTAAAGTCTGAGGCATCGACGGCCTTAAATAAAATCGAAAAAATTGTGGACAAAAGATTTGGCGATGTAAAAGCGCCGCTTCTAGTGAGTGTGCGCTCTGGTGCACGGGCCAGTATGCCTGGTATGATGGATACGATTTTGAATTTGGGTCTCAACGACGAAACAGTGGTGGGCCTTGCAAAGGTCTCTGGCAATGCGCGCTTTGCGTGGGATTCGTATCGTCGCTTTATCCAAATGTATTCAAACGTTGTAATGAATATGAATCACTCGCTCCTAGAAATGACGCTCGAAGATCTTAAGGCCGAAAAAGCCTACGAAAAAGACACCGACCTCACTGAGGATGATCTGCGCACGCTAGTTGCGAAATTTAAAAAAATGATTTTAGAAACAACGGGCAAAACGTTTCCGGTGGATGCAAAAGAGCAATTGTGGGGTGCCATCGAAGCTGTTTTTTCAAGCTGGCACAACAACCGCGCGGTCACGTACCGCCGCCTCAACGACATTCCAGAAAACTGGGGTACAGCGGTCAACGTGCAGGCCATGGTGTTTGGCAACATGGGCGACGATTGTGGAACTGGCGTGGCCTTCACACGCGATCCTTCGACGGGCGAAAAACAATTCTACGGTGAGTATTTGATAAACGCCCAAGGTGAGGACGTGGTGGCGGGGATCCGTACTCCTCAGCCGATTAGCAAACGGCAAGCGCAAGGCAGCGGATTTAAATCCCTCGAGGAAGAAATGCCGCAGGTGTATCAGCAACTTGTCGAAACCTATCAGCGTCTCGAAAAACATTACCGGGACATGCAGGATATCGAATTTACAATCGAAAATAAAAAATTATGGATGTTGCAAACCCGGAGCGGAAAACGCACCGCCCACGCCGCCATCAACATAGCAATGGATATGCTCGATGAGGGTTTGATTGACAATAAAACCGCCGTGCTTCGTGTGAACCCTGCAAGCCTTGATCAGTTGCTTCATCCCACCTTAGATCCCAAGGCGAAAAAAACCTTGCTCGCCAAAGGCCTACCAGCTAGTCCTGGCGGAGTTTGCGGAAAAGTGATTTTCTCAAGCGAAGACGCAGTTAAATGGAAAGAAAAAGGCCACAAAGTTATTTTGGTGCGTATCGAAACATCTCCGGAAGACATCGAAGGTATGGTCGCTGCAGAAGGAATTCTCACGACTCGCGGAGGGATGACCTCCCACGCCGCGGTGGTTGCACGCGGAATGGGAAAGTGCTGTGTTGCCGGGTGTGGCGACGTTCAGGTGGATTATCGCCTGAAAGAATTTCGGGCCCAGGGCTACGTGGTGCGCGAAGGCGATATAATTACGCTCGATGGCGGAACAGGCGAAGTTTATCTTGGCGAGGTAAAAACCATACAGCCGCAGCTTGGGCCTTCGTTTGCGCGTTTGATGACCATTGCCGATCAACATCGAAAACTTAAAGTGCGCACCAATGCCGATACGCCGCGCGACGCCGCTACGGCCCGCGAATTTGGCGCCGAGGGAATTGGTTTGTGCCGAACAGAGCATATGTTTTTTGGCGCCGATCGCATTGATTGGATTCGGCGCATGATTGTGGCTGAAACGTTAGATGATCGCAAAAAAGCGCTTGAACAATTGTTACCTATGCAGCGCGAAGATTTTTTTCAACTGTTTCAGGTAATGGAAGGTTTGCCCGTAACAATTCGTCTGCTTGATCCTCCGTTGCACGAGTTTCTTCCGCACACCGAAGAGGAAACCGAAGAGCTTGCGAAGCGGTTGGATTTGTCGTTTGACGAGCTTCGCCGCAAGGTTCGAAGTCTTCATGAGTTTAATCCGATGCTCGGGCACCGCGGATGCAGATTAGCTGTCACATACCCTGAGATTTATCAAATGCAAGCGCGCGCCATTGCCGAGGCGGCAGTTATGATTATAAAAAATGGGAAACAGTTGATCCCCGAAATTATGATTCCACTGGTTGGAGTTCGAAAAGAACTCACCATCATGCGCGAGTTAGTTGAAATTGAAGTCAAAGCGGTGCAAACCGAAAAGAATGTAAAATTTGATTATCTGATCGGCACCATGATTGAGCTTCCAAGAGCTGCTATCACCGCCGATGAGATTGCCGAAGATGCTGATTTTTTCAGCTTCGGAACGAACGATCTCACTCAGACGGCACTTGGATTATCGCGCGATGACGCTGGTAAATTCTTAAAGTCCTATGTTTCCGAAGGTATATTTGAAAAAGATCCTTTCATGACAATCGATGCTCAAGGGGTGGGCAAGCTGGTTAAAATGGGTGTTGACCTTGGACGTCAGTCCAGACCAAACTTAAAAATCGGCGTTTGCGGTGAGCATGGGGGCGATCCCGAAAGCGTATTCTTTTTTGCGAAAGCAGGCTTAGATTACGTCAGTTGTTCGCCGTTTCGTGTGCCGATCGCAAGATTGGCTGCGGCACACGCTGCATTAAAAACTGGGGATTGAACTTGAGAATTAAAAAATTAGAACTCGTTGGTTTTAAGTCGTTCAAAGACCGAACGGTCATCCACTTTGATGCTGGAATTACCGGCATTGTTGGGCCTAACGGCTGCGGCAAATCAAATATTGTGGATGCTCTAGTTTGGGTGATGGGCGAAATGTCGGCAAAGCATCTTCGCGGCTCAAGCATGGAAGATGTGATTTTTGCCGGAGCTGATGGCTACGCCCCAATGGGTATGGCAGAAGTATCTTTAACACTCGAAAATGACGGTGGCCCATTTCCAGTTAAATATCTTAATCATAGCGAAATTATGGTCACCCGACGTTTACATCGTTCGGGCGAATCTGAATATTTGATCAATAAAGAGACAGCTCGTCTTCGCGACGTGCAGGAAATCTTTATGGACACGGGCGCAGGCGCCAAAGGTTTTAGCATCATCGAGCAAGGGGCCATCGGAAAAATTGTGACCGCAAAGCCCGAAGAGCGTCGCACGCTGATCGAAGAAGCCGCAGGGATCACTAAATTTAAAGTTCGTAAACGCGAATCACAAAGAAAACTCGAGGCGACCGAGGGAAACCTTGTACGACTGCAAGATATCATCGGCGAATTAAAACGCCAGATCGACAGTCTTCAGCGTCAGGCACAACGTGCGGAACGTTACCGAAAGTTAAAGCAAGAAGTTGAATCGTTAGAGCTATGGATGAGTTCAAAAGAGTTTCATGATCTCAAAGTTAAAACAACGTCGGCCGATAAAATGTATCAGGAAGCGCGCGATAAGGATGTAGCCTCGCAGTCGCAAATGGGCCAGATGGAATCCTTAGTTCAAACGCTCAAAGCCGATATTGCTGAGTACGAGCGTCAGATTATGCTCAAGCAGCAAGCGGCAAAAGATTTAAACGATAATATCCGATTGAAAGAAAAACTGACGCAGGAATTGCACTTCGAAATCGAACAAGCAAAGCGTAACAAAGAGATGACTGGTTCCCTGTTTCAAGAAAACCGCGCCCGAAGAGACATCCTGGCGCGCGATTTGGGAGCAGTGTCCGAACGTTTGACTGAGCTTACCGCGCTCGCCGAAAAGATCCACGTGGATTTTATCGATAAAAAATCACAATACGACGAGTTCGAAAAAAACATTCTCGTCATCGACCAGCGGCTGACTCAGGTTCGAAAAGAACTGCTCACCTCCATCCAAGCTGAGACGACGTTGGATGCCCGGGTTTTAAATCTTCAGGAGATGATTGAGTCTTTGGTTGAGGAAGAACTCACCGCGCAGGCGCTGCAGCAGGAACTGGAAAATCAAAAACATAACATCGATAAAAACTTTAAACGCGTTAACGATGCGTTTGAAAAAGAGCGTCAACTTCAGCTATCAGTTATGAACGATGTTGAAACCTTACTTGCAAATAAAAATCATCTCTCGCAAGACCTTGAACATCGCACCCGCGAGTTAAATGAATACAAAGATCGCACAAACGAAGTTGTATCGCGTCTTTATGGCTTAGAGGATTTACAAAATAATTTCGAAGGTTTCCAAGAAGGCGTAAAATCCGTCATGCTTTGGCAGCGCGAGCAGTTGGAGTCCATTCCAGAGGGACAGCGCGAAGACTCACAAAAGTTTATTCCCGTAGCTGACGTAGTGGAAGTTCCATCGCATTACGAACTAGCCATGGAAGCCGCCCTTGGGCCACGTTTGCAATTAGTATTGAGTGCAGATCCACAGGAGTCAGTGAGCGCCATTGATTATCTTAAGGAAAAGAAAAACGGTCGATCCAGTTTCTATTCTGGCGGATTGCAAACCGTTGAGACTTCGGACATTGAGCCTCTACGTGCAGACTCGCGCGTAAAAGCGCTTTTAAAAGACATTGCAAAAATTCCTGAAAAGCATCGCCAGATAGTGGAGCTTATTTTAGACCGCGTCGCCATTGTGGATTCGCTGACTGATGGAATTGAACTTAAAAAATTGCATAGTCAGTGGACGTTTGTAACGCTTGACGGAGATGTGATCACTGCCGAAGGCATTATTTCGGGCGGTGCTGCTGAAGATGCTTCAAGCGGAATGCTCAAGCGCCAGCGCGAAATCAAAGAGTTAAAAATAGCCAAAGACGAATGGTCTAGCAAACTCTCGCTTGCACAAATGACATTAAAAAAAGTTGAAGACAGCTTTAAAAAGATTTCCGAAGATTTGGAAAAATCACAACGCGATCAAACTGAAAAAGAAATTGCTGTGGCAGCGCTTAAAAAAGACATGGAGCGGGCTGATCAGGAATTAAAAAATGCCAACACGGCCATGGACCGTCAGCAGCAGGATTTAGATCGCGTGAATTTTAAGCTTTCAGAAAAGCGCGAAGAGCTGGATCGATTTCAAGTTCAGCTCACGGATCTTCGCGAAAAGAAATTAGCACTTGAGCAAGAATCAGAAGACCTTTCACAAAAACTTTCCACAGCAAAGACCGACGTTTCAGCACTTCAGGCAGAAGTGACCGGATTGCAAATCGAAGACGCTAAGACCACTCAAGAAAAAGAAGGCGTTCAGCGCGAACACAATATGCTCAAAATTTCTCTGGACGACGTGGAAGAGCGTTTAAGTCGTATGAGTGTAGAAACTGAAAAGAGCAGCGAATTTGTGAGTCAAAACCAGCTTCTGCTTGAAGAGCGTAAAATCGAAATGGAAGTAATGATTCGAAAAGCGCAAGAAGAAGAGGAAATGGTCGCTCAGGTTCGCGATTCCTACGAGCAAAAGGCATCGGAGCTGGATCAGTATCAAGAAGACTACTCTGCGTATTTGGCAAACAAGAGTCAGTTTCAAGCCACAATGAACGAAGCCCAATTGCAACTTGAGCAAGCCCGGATGAAAGAGGCCAACTTGGTTGAGCACATTCGCGAGCGCTACCAGATTGAGCTTTCGGCCGTATATACAGAGCATATGAATAAAGAGTTTGCCTTCGAAAAACCTCAGCAGGAACTCAAAGACCTTAAAGACAAGATCCACAAAATTGGCGAAGTCAATTTATCGGCTATCGATGAATACGATGAAGTTTCGGGCCGCTATGCATTCCTTAGCAAACAGTACGAGGATTTGATCGAAGCAAAAGAACAGCTTAAAAAAGTGATCGACCGTATCAATCGCATTTGTTCGCGACGCTTTAAAGAGACCTACGAAGCGGTTAACGAGCGTTTCCAAAAAGTATTCCCGGTGCTATTCGGCGGTGGGGAAGCGCGATTGATCCTGATCGAAGATGCAGAAAAAGGGGAGATGGGCTTAGACATCGTTTCCCGTCCTCCGGGCAAAAAACTACAAAGCGTTTCGTTGCTGTCAGGTGGAGAGAAAGCTCTTACAGCGGTGTCCTTGATTTTCTCAATCTTCCTGGTGAAGCCGTCGCCGTATTGTTTACTGGATGAGGTAGATGCGCCACTGGATGATGCAAACGTCATGCGCTTTAACGAACTTGTTCGCGAAATGGCAAAACGCAGTCAGATCATCGTTGTGACACACAATAAGTACACCATGGAAATTGCCGAAAAGCTTTACGGCGTAACCATGGAAGAAAAAGGTGTTTCGAAAATGGTATCGGTAGATTTAAGTACCAATCCCGACTTCGCAGCCCAACTAACAGCAGCAACCTAAAAAGGTACCAAGTACCTTTTCCGTGAGTGTGCTCGAATTGAAATAGCCCAGATTGCCGGAAAAGGTACTTGGTACCTTTTCCGCGTGGTACCTTTTCCGCGGAAATGGCGCTGATTAGTCTACGGGGATCACGCGGTCGGTGAGGCAGGCGTAACGGGTTCGTCCCGGTTTTCGTTCGCAGGTTTGACCTGCAGCGAGGCTTGAGAATGCCGGCAACACACCAATGGTTTTTTCGACGATGTAGGCGGGCAATTTTATGCTCTCGCCTCCGCGACCAAGCACTACCCTTGGGTGGAGATGGCCACACCAGTGGAAAGCGCCCTTTATCTTTTTACTAGGGGGCTCGTGAGCGAAAATAAAATTATCAAAGACGAACTCGTCTTGCATTTGATTCTTGGAAAAATACGAATTCCACACTTCAGAAAGATGGCGATCGTGATTGCCACCCACAGCGTAGAGTTCGGCACCACTGGATTTTTGCAGATGTAGGAGCTGTTCAAAGACCTCTGGTACAGCTCCTTTTTTAGAATGAATAAGATCCCCGAGAAACACGATATGGCGGATGGCATGCATCTCAACAAGACGGTGTAGTTTTTCAAGGTCGCTTTTTTCTGATCCTGAAGGGAGCCACAGGCCCCTTTTTTGAAATGTGGCCTCGCGCCCCAGATGAAGATCGGCGACGGCGAGAATCGAGCGAGCTGGCCAAACGAGAGCTTTTTCGGGTGTTAAAACAAAATCGTGGTTGTGGATTGTGATCTTCATTATTAGTGTTTGTACTCACGCATGATTCGCTCAATTCTGCTTTCTAATTTTTCAGTGGAAATGGTGGACCGAACTCGTTCTACATAAAGCGGAAACGAAAACGGCGAGAGGCGTTGTAAGGGGCGAATTAAAAGTTCTTGCTGACGAAAACGCAAGAAGGCCTCGTGGATTCTAACTAGGTCGAGATTCTTAGAAAGCACTTCGATTTCAGACTGCTGAATCAGAATGTTTTTGGGGTCGTAGGATTTTAAAACATCAAAAAGTAGACTCGTGCTCACTTGAACCTGCCGGTCAGTTTTTGCGCCGCTAAACTGACGACTTTGCACCAAACCAGAAATGCGTGCAATTTCGCGAAATTTTCTTTTGGCGATTTCTGGATAGTTAAAGGTGTGGGAGATGTCCCTTTCCAAATCCTCGCGGCTGCACGCAAAAATATTCGAAAACTCAGAACCTTCAGGCATTCTGTTTTTTGTTATAAGCTCGATGCCGAAATCATTACAAGAAACTGTAAAGGTGTCTGGATGCGCAATGGAAAGTCGGTAGGCAAGCAAGTGACCAATTCCTTCATTGGCAGCCCGCCCTTCAAAAGTGTAGATAAAATTGTGAAAACCCTCGCGGGTTTTAAGCTGTTCTACTAACAATTCAGTTTGTCGAGGCACTGACGATACGGCCTTTTGTAATTCAAACACGGGCACGATGCTTGGATCGAGAGTGAGTTTTCCCGAGACTACTTCATTTAAGACATGGCGAATTTCTTCACTGAGCGAGGGACTCAATGACAAATGGGAACCTTGCCACACAGCTACGTGCTTGGGGTTGCCCTTCGCAAGGCGAACGTTTAAAACCAGATCGCGCAAGCTGACGTATTGTAAAACTCTTCCGGCAAATGAGAAGAGGTCGCCTCTTTTGAGTCGAGCCACAAAGGCTTCGTCGAGTGAACCCACATAGCCACCGGTAAGGTATTTTACCCGAATTCCAACATTGTCGACGATGGTCCCCATATTTAGCAGATGTCGCCGTTGTTGATGGCGGTCCATAAACTGAACGGAGCCGTCCACCTCTTGCAGTTTAACAAAGTGTGGATAGGCGACTAATGCAGGACTTCCGCTAAGTAGAAAATTTAAATACGCTGCAAATTGGGAATCGGTGATTTTTTGGAAGGCGACCGTGGATCGGATCTCTTTCAAGATTTCATCTTTCTTGAAGCCATCTCTGATAGCGCGTGTTTGCATATACTGGAGAAGAACATCAACCGGAAACTCAGGACTTGTCACAGGTTCAATTTTTTTGGTTTCTAATAATGTGTTAAGAGCCTGGCACTCTACATAGTCAAATACAGATGTAGGTACAATGGTGAGGTGAGATTCAAGTTCCGGCTTATGAAAACCTCGACCTGCGCGCTGAATGGTACGCGCCACCGATTTGGGTGAGCCGATCTGGAATATATGTTCTATCTCAGGAAAATCCACACCTAGTTCGAGGGACGATGTCGCCACCAAAAGATCGACAGTGCCATTTTTTAGATCTGTTTCTACACGATGACGTTCTTCTCGGTCGAGGGAGCCATGGTGAAGTTCAATGGAGATTTCCAGAGTGGCCGCGGCCTCGCGCAATCTTCTAAACCACGACTCTGCCTGCGCGCGTGTGTTGGCAAAGAGAATTTGCGAGGCGTTCAAGTTAAGTCGAGAAAGAATCTGGTTAATAAAATGAATTCCCATAAAGCCGAAAAAGGCCAGTTTGTTTTTTGTCTGATTCGGCAAGATGTCCACGTAGATCTTGCGCTCAAGAAGTGCGGACACGGTATAAAAATTGGCCTGCGGGTCTACTCGGCAAGCAAGTTCCATCCCGTTTGATACTGTCGCTGATACCACGATTTTTCGAAATGTCGCGAACGATCGCAGATGCGCCAGATCAAGTTCCAAAAGGGAGCCGCGTTTGGAGGAAAAAATCTCGTGGGCCTCATCGACGATGAGCGCATTTAAGTTTTTAAAGAAAAACTCTTTTTCTTGATTTGCCATGAGAAGCCCAAGCGATTCTGGAGTTGTGACCAAAATCTGGCCTAAGGACTTTTTGCTCTTCATATTGATCTTCGAATCGCCCGTATGCACATCCACTTGGATAGGAATTTTTAGAGTTTCCGAAACATTTTTCAGGGAGCGCTGAATATCGCGAACCAGTGCGCGAAGCGGAGAAAGATAAACAAGACGATACCCCGGCACTTGATTTGAGTCGGTTAGCATTTCCACAAGCGGCCCCATGTAGGCCGCATAGGTTTTTCCGCTTCCTGTGGGCACGTTGATCAAAAGATCATGTCCTTCGGCATACTTTGTCCATGCAGTTTTTTGAAATTCGAGTGCTGTCCAATTGTTTTCTAAAAAGAAGCGCGAAACAAGTTCGCTTGCTGTCGCTTGATCAACCGGCAACACATAATCGCTTGGCGATTTCTTAATGAAAGCAGCAGCCTGATTTTCTTTTCGTCTGATTTCGTCGCGCTGAATTTTTTTGATCTGCGCGCTAATTCGCGATTTTGGAAAAATCATGTATTTCTCCAATGAGTCGAAGAAATCATGTCTCCCTCCGGGACTTGCATCATCACGTCTCCCTCCGGGACTTGCATCATCACGTCTCCCTCCGGGAGACTAATTTCAACAGCTCCGCCACGTCTTCGACGGTGTTTGCGCTTGCTGCATCTTTGTCGGTGCGCTCGCGGAGAATTCTTGGAAAGCGAAGTGCGTAGCCCGATTTGTGTCGGCGACTTTCGCCCACACCCTCAAAACCAACTTCGAAAACTTTTTCAGGCTTCAGCGATCTTACTGGGCCAAATCTTTCTAACGTGTTTCGACGAATCCAGCTATCAAGCTCTCGGATTTCGCTGTCATCCAAACCAGAATAAGCTTTAGCAATCGGTACGAGGATTTCATCTTTCCAAATCGAAAAGGTATAATCTGTGTAAAGGGAGGCGCGCTTACCAGTGCCGGGCTGTGCTGCCGTCAGTATGGCATCGAGAGTGAGAGGATCAAGCTTCCATTTAAACCAGATGCCTCGTTTGCGCCCTCCGGTGTAGGGCGACGAGAGTTTTTTTAACATAAAGCCTTCAGCGCCTTTAAGCCGTGCCGCCTCTCGCTGTGTAGCAAGGTCCCCCCAGTCATTTCCCTCAACATTTTTGGAGATACAAAAATCTGAGGGAGGTAAGGTGGCGGTGACCTGCGAGAGCATTGTTCTTCGCTCTGCGAGCGGCAGGGGTCGCAGGTCCTGAGACTTGTAAACAAGAAGATCGTAGGCAATAAAACTAATTTTATTTTCTGCGAGAAATTTCACCGACGGGCTTTTTTTATTGAGTCGCATTTGCAAATGCTGAAACGGCAAGGGAAGTTCCCAGTCACCAGCGACAATTTCACCGTCGAGAACTCCCTCAAAATCCGTGGTCAATAAAACGTCGACAAGATCTGGAAATGTATGGGTAATTCGATCCTCGCCACGAGACCAAATTTCCACCTGGTCGCCGCGCTTATGAATTTGCGCCCGAATGCCATCCCACTTCCATTCGACGAGCCACTCGTGCGCGTCACCTAAAAATTCAGGCGGGTCCACCAGGGAACTGGCCAGACAAAACGGAAGCGGTATGAGAGCTCGAGTGGGATCGGATTCTTCGCCGCTAGCTGGAGCGGTTAGGTTTTTGTAAAATTGAGCGGAAGGTTCCCACGAACCCATCAAACGGGTAGCCAGCAAAGACCGATCAGCCTCGAGAGCTAGAGAGAGCGCTTTAAGAACTAACAATTCCGAAACTCCAATTCGCATGGCACCAGTTAAAAGTTTATTGAGAACAAATATTTGCTGTTGCGAAAAAGATCGCCACCAGGCCTCCACCTGTCCGGCGACATCCGCTTCGGGCAACTTTGCGAGGGGTGGAATTTTTTGCTCCATCCATTCCACCAAAGTAAATTCCATTGGGGCATCTTGTTTTATTTCATCTTTTGCTAGCAAGGACTCTGCGATCAAAGAAATCATTTCGGCGGTGTCTCCCACAGCTGAATAGCACTCTTCCATTAACCATGTCGGCACATCGGAGATTTGATTGATGATTTTACGTAACCGGGCCGAGGTTAAAATTTTCTTTTTTTGCTTCCCCATCAAAATAAAAATGGCCCAGGAATTTGTTAATGGGTCGTGAGATCTAAAATAATCGACCATGAGTTGCACTTTATCGTTTGTCGAATTGGTTTGATCAATCTGGGAGATAAGCTTAGCAAAATCTCTCATGACTCTTCACCAGTGCCAAATTCGGTTTTTAGCGGTTCAGCGTCCACTCCATGTTTCTCGCGTAAAAATTTTGCTAGTGTTTCCTTGTTCCCGTGCGTGACGTAAACTTTTTTTGCCGAAGTTTGCAGCGCTGTGGAAACTAAGCTTTTCCAATCGGCATGATCCGAGAGCACAAAACCGCGCTCGTAGTTTCGGCCGCGACGCACACCACGAACCGCCATCCAGCCCGAGGCAAAGCCCGTAGAGACATCCTTAAACTTCTTCATCCAGGGGCTGTGATGCGCGGACGGGGGAGCGAAAATTAGCTGTCCTCGTGTATCTCCTGTAAAGTCGCTGACGGGTTTGAAGGGGACCATAGCCACATTCTGATCGCGATAGATTGTAGTGATACTGTAGGTGGCGCCGTGAAGAAGAACTTCCTCGTCGGTCAAACGTGCAAGCTCCGCTAGCACACGCTGGGCTTTGCCAAGTGAATAGCAAAATAAAAGAGACGTCAGACCGTTTGCACGGTTCCACTGCCACCACTGAAATATTTCCCGCGCTATTTCATGCCCAGGTCGCCAAGAGTAGATGGGAAGTCCAAAGGTGGCTTCGGTAATAAAGGTTTCGCACTCCAGCTGTTCAAACGGCTCGCAGGATGGATCCTCATCTCGTTTGTAATCTCCAGTAAAAACCAAAACACGCGACGGACTTCGAGCATCTTCGATGCGAATTTGCGAAGAGCCTAAAATATGCCCGGCTGGATGAAACGAAATCCAGTAGTTATTTAAGCGAATTCGTTCGCCGTATTTGAAAGTTTTGATGGAAGTCTGCGGACCCAGACGATGAAGCACAATATCCTTCATAGACTCGGTACACCAGTATTCGCTGGCGCCAGGCCGTGAATGGTCGGCATGGGCATGGGTTAAAATATTGATTGGAGCATTTCGCCAAGCATCCACCATAAACGACCCATCTTCGCTACGGAGTCCATCTTTGGTGAGAGTAAGGAGTTCCTTCATGTTTTGTTCCCGCGAAAAAACATCATGGCACCATATAGCATTCGGGATATTTGCTAGCAAGAAGCGTAGCAATTTTTGAAAAAAGGCCCTTTATTTTACAGATTATTCTGTGGTGAAGAAATTTGTTTGACAGCAATATTATAAAAAAAAGTTCAAAACTTTTTTGTCCGTGATCAGCCAAGCCTCGCCACACTTTCTGAACGAAAATTAACGCAATATGGTGAGTTGAAATTAGGTTTCCTGCCTCGAAACACGTGCCAGAGGCATAAAGCCCGTGTATGCTCTACCCATGTTGGAAGCAGTACCCTTAGAGTTATTTTTTGGTGTGGGAGGAATATTTTCGCTCCTTGTTCTTTATTTTGCGCTTTTCCGTGGCCAAAAGGGCCCGCCTTCACAGGCTGAGAAGGAACTGGAACAGCTGCAAAAAACGGTGGCCGAAAAGCCGAGTCCGCGTCAACACTACAAAACTTTGCAAGAGGCCATGTCGCAAACCCAAAAATCTTTTTGGGGACGGATGTCGTCTTCCCTTTCGGGTGGCTCAGTGGATCGCGCCCAGCTCGAATCTATCGAAGAGGTGCTTTACACGAGCGATTTAGGGCCTAAAACTGTGCAACGACTTTTTGCATCTCTTGAAAGTAAACTGTCTCAATCGCTTGGCAGCGATGCAATTAAGCAAGCTCTCAAGGACGAGATGATCAGTATATTTTCGAGTGTGGGAGATATTAATAATACTGCGTTCGAAGTTTTACCTGAGGGCTTGACCGTATGGATGGTCGTCGGTGTGAACGGCGCTGGCAAAACCACAACGATAGGTAAACTGGCATCGCAACTTCAGCAGAGTGGAAAAAAAGTAATGATTGCGGCAGGAGATACATTCCGTGCGGCAGCCGATGCGCAACTCAAAGTCTGGAGTGAGCGCGCGCAAGTTGAAATCTACAGTCCTGAAAACGTCAAAGATCCAAGTGCTGTGGCTTTTGAGGCGGTGAACAAAGCCCAGGCCCGCGGGCTTGATGTATTGATCGTGGACACCGCCGGTCGTTTACACACACAGGTCAATTTGATGGAGGAACTTAAAAAAATGAAACGGGTTATCCAAAAAGTGCAAGCGACAGCACCCCACGAAGTGATTTTGGTCCTCGATGCCAACTCCGGCCAGAATGCTTTAATCCAGGCCGAACAGTTTCATCAGGCTTTGGGCGTAACGGGCGTAATTCTCACAAAAATGGACGGTTCAGCCAAAGGTGGCGTTGCCATCGGCGTAGCAGGTGACGTTGGTCTTCCCGTGAAAATGATCGGGGTTGGTGAAGCCGTCGAAGATCTTCGGGCCTTCTCGCCAAAAGATTTTGTAGATTCGATTTTATAGCGATTTGTTTTTTCGGACTTGGCGAGAGAATCGAATAAATTATGCACAATATAGTAAGATAGATAACTGGTGCGTAATAAGTTAAATGCGGTTCTGGCACAGCGAAAAATATCACAACACTCCTTCCAATCAGAAGAGCAGCAGACACTTTGAATAAAAGAGTCGTTTCGCGATTCTTTCGCGAAACAAAATAAGCGACAACGAGAAAAAACAGTGGATTGAGAAGCGTGATCCCAATCAACGGAATATAGAGGGCCAAATTGAGTATTCCATTGATGATGTAAAGCAAACCTCGTCGAAACTTCACCAGGTAAGTGATCGGAGCAGGCATCTGGGATGTAAGCATTTCCTTGATAAAAATCTGGGGCGGAAGTTCTATTTCATCGGAAAAAATATAAGCGTCCCCGGGAACAAAGCCAAACGTAGTTCGAAATACTTCGAACCTTTCCCGAAAAAAAATTCCTAAGTTGTTCTTTGCCAGGTTTAAATACGTTTTTTGAAACTCCGCCCATTCGGAAGCGGAAACGGGGAGCTTATCCAGTCCCTCGTGAAACTGGGAAATTCTTTGGTGGTTGTATCGATTTTTGAGATGCAACGGATCGATCACCTTGGCGACAATAGCTGAATCATAGACTGAAATTATGGAGTTGGGATTATAAAAGATGGCATTCAGAGGGTGCAAAATTGCCGTGAATTGGTAATTTTGAACAGTACTTGGAGATTCCTTTCTAGTCAAAAATGAATTTAAAACAATCATTCCTGCGCAGAGACATATAGTTAACGGAATTTTTTGCCTCAGTGATACGCTTGCTGTTAACCATAGTAGCAACGGAAAAAGCAAATAATAAATGGAGCCATCCTGGCGAACCTCGCAAGCCAGAATCAAAATAAATAAGGTTCCTAAATAATATGAATTCGAAATTATTTTTTTTGGATTCTTGATGAACGGTAAAAGAAGTAAAACTAAGACACAGGAGAGCACCCCAAAAAGCGTATCGCGGATGATAAACGGTAAAGTCGCAAGCTGGAGAGGAAGCAGGGACAAGATCGTAACAAGAAAAAACTGCCTAATTGATTGAAGAGGTGCCATGAAAATGATGAAGAAAAGACATCCCAGCCACAACAGAACATTGAGCATGGGAAGTGCGAAAAGATGGCGATTTATAAAAAGCGAGCAGTAACATAAAAAACCATAAATATGAGACTGCCAAAATTCGGTGGTAGGTTCAAGTGCAGCTTGTAAAGATGAGTACGAATCGTAATTATAAAACCCAGGATAAATAATGCAAAGGTAGACGGACCAAAACAAACACTGAATGAAAATAAATTTGCGATTCCACTCATTGGATATTGAAGAGGGAGCAAACCCTCGGCCCAAAAAAATCAAAGCCAAGATAATCAAAGTCAATGAAATACAAACTAAAAAAGCTATGGCAAAAAGTTTTAAATACGCATGGCCGAAAAGCACAAAGATCATTTTCGCAAAAACGATTAGCACAAGGCTAAAAAAGAAAAACAGCGTGAGAGGCGGAAGCTTAAATCGTTGCATTCGTGCGGGCCAATTCTTCGATGGAAATTCCCCAGAATCTCTCTAGCTGGCTCGGAGTCCCCATAGGTTTAAATGCTTCACAGTTTAAAACTTTAACCCCGTGGTGGAAGAACTGTTTATAAATCGGCGCGATGTAGAGCTCTTGAGCATGCATTTTTTCTGAAAGTGATTTTTTTACGGATTCAAAAAATAACTTTCCCTCTCTGAAGTAATAGAAGCCCGTTGAGCACCAGTCAGAGATTTTTATTTTTTCTTCGACTTGCAGTGCCGAGAAGAACGGCTCATCAATTCCGGTTTTAAAAAAAGACCATTCGTCTCCAGTCGTCTTAAAACAAGGGGCTATACCGAAGTGGTCTAAATCGTGGATGGCGGAATCTAATCGATGACATTGGAAATAAGTGTCGCTATTAAAAATCGCGATTCGAGAATGGGCCACAACCTTTTCGCAAAGTAAGGCTGTGGCTGCTTGCCCCCGCGTCACATAATCTATGTAAATGCTCTGAGTAGAAATCTTAAATTTTTGCGCGCAGTCGGCGAGCATGGCCTCAGAAAGTCGATTATGTTCGGGGTGATTCTGAGTAATTAAGATAAGTTGGTCGTTCGCGCGAAACGGTAGTGAGTCAATAGACCACCCCAAAAGCCTTTTGTTTTCTACAAATAGAAGGTGTTTGGGGATTGTTTGTGAGACGGGTTTCATTCGATGCCCCAAGCCTGCAGAACAGACAATAAAACTTACAGATGGCATAGGGCACTCCTGTAGGCACCGACAGCCGCGAGTAAAAATGCTTCATGTTTTTGAGGTTTATCTGCATGTAACGGAAGTAGACTTAAAAAATGGCTACTCTCTACAAGGCGGAGTATTCCCGTGTCTATTTTTTTGGTTTGCAACCATTTTTCAAAAATCATCTGCTGTGAGGCAAAAGGGATCTTTCTTTTTGCATTAATTCCATCGTAATTACCGTAAACACACTGACTGAGCTTAGCCAAATCGTAGAGCAACGGGATGAAAAGATCCTGTTTTTTTCGCCCGCCGCGAGGATCCACAAATTTAACTTTGTTGTTAGTTAATAGAAACATGTTCGAGAAACACAGATCGCCGTGTGTTCGAAAAAGTTTTGTTTGCAGATTATTTGAAAGACCATTCTCGAGAGCAATGCCCAGCGCCTGTTTCATTTGATTAAGGTCTAAATCGTACTTGGATTTAAAAGAGCGCAGCATTTTTCGATAGACTGGCAACTTTTGGTAATCGGACCAGCGACGGTTCATTCTTTCGACAATCACTTTATTAGCAGTTGCAATCCATTTACGGCTCGAAACCGCTTGGACTTGTGCCCGCATCCAATAAACATCTATCGCCCTAAGCAATGTACGAAATTTACGCGGGGAGAGTTCCTGCTGCAGATAGATCTGCGAAATATCTTGGTAAGGTATGTACTCCATCTCGTAGATTACGGCCGTTTTGTGACTCAAAATTCTCTTAAGATCGGGAAAAAATATTTTTTCTTCAAGCGGAAGAGTTTTGTAAAAGTACACTTCGTCTTTTCCTCGCGCTTGATCAAAAATCATTTTTTTTACAGTGTCGCCTGAATACTCAATCCTATTAAAATAACGAGTTTGCGAAAGCTTCGCCATTAATTTTGTTTTTCCTGGGCTGCCCAGATGCTGGGCCCGTTGCATTTCCAGAGAAAAATTTTGACAAGAGTTTTGCAGCCGACTAAAAATGATGACGCGTTTGATTTTTCGTCTATAGACCTCCATCGAATAGGCGAGAAAAGAATCGGTTTTTCTTTTTGACTCAGAAAAATCAATAAATCCATATTGAAGGTAAATCCATTATCAAAACTGTGAAACTCAGCTGTATTTAAAAAATCTTGCTTTGAAAATAGGTTGAGGCCAGATCCCAAATCGTAAATAGTTTGCTTCAGAACAACTGAGTACACACGATTTAAAAAAATATTTCCGAGGCGGCGAAGAGCGGAGTAATTTTCGAGTAAAGACGTGTTGATAAACCTGCTTCCGAGAACCGTACGAAAGCCATTGGTTTTGGAAAGCTCTAAGAGACTTTCTAAATCGCTGATGTTTGCTTGATCATCACCGTGCAGGACAACTAAAAAATCAAAAGGGTAGTTTTTTAACATTTGCAGTGCCCGTTTGTGAGTCCCTCCGAGACCCAAGTTTTTCGAGTTTTTTTCCACAGCAAATAGCTGAGGGTGTTTGAACTGCGCAATAAGAGTGGTTAAAGTCGCATACGTCGCGTCTCGACTTAAGTTGTCAATAAATACAACTTTAGTAATTTTAAATTGGAATGATCTAAAGTTTTGAATAAATTGATCAATGGACCGAGCGACTCTTTCAGCCTGGATGGCGCAGTTGTAGCAAGGTACAACAATCAGAATGTCTTTCACAATTCTTTCCATTTGATGGAGCAGCCCATGGAGGGATACTGGCTTAGGGGGGCGGGTCGCCCATCGAGGAGTTCCATCATCGCATGTCGAAGTTCCTGACGTGACACCTGGCTTGGATCCTTCCACGAGTCATCGAGGCGGCCTCGGTAGGCAAGGGCAAGCTTGTCGTCGTAAACAAAAAAATCGGGCGTGCAGACTGCTCCAAAGAGTTTTGCAACCGACTGTGATTCATCATAAAGGTAGGGGAACGGATACTTTTTTTCCTGCGCGCGCTTTTTCATGTTTTCGAATGAGTCAGCGGGATAATTATTTGCGTCGTTTGAGGAGATCGCCACAATTTGCGCGCCCCGCTTTAGAAGTTCTTGAGAGAGCTGAATGATTCGGCTTTCCACGGCTTGCACGTACGGACAGTGATTGCACACGAACATTACGAGCAAAGCTTTGAAACCTTTGAAGTCTTTTAAGCTATAGATATTGTCATCGACTCCTGGCAGATGAAAATCAGGGCAAAAGCTGCCAATTTCCCCAGGGGGTGTGAACATCGCCATTTGCATTCTCCTCTGTTTACAGCTCACTCCAATGGACTATTTCGCCCCAGGTGAGCTTAAGACTTCCATCGGGTAAAATAGTTTCTACATTGTTTTCGAAATACTTTTTTAGCGCAAACTCCAAAGATGCTATCTCAGCGGCTGTGAGTTGGGTTCGAGCGGGATCTTTTTGAATATGTAAAAGGCCTTCGTAGAAATAGTAGCAAAAGGCCAACCATGTACTCTCAGAAAATGCAGCATGATGCGCGATCGCCGTCGTTTTTTGTTCTACATTCTTTGGCGTGGAATAGATGTTCGCGCCAATCCCGATGTAGGCGCAAACAAAAGACTGGATCTTTGCAACCTCTATTAAGATACCGGCCCATTTGCAATCGTCGATAAAGATATCGTTGGGTGCTTTGAGCGCCCAATTTAAGGCAGGCCACGTTTTTTTACAGCTTTCATACAGTAACAGACCCACACGAAGTGGGAAGAGAGGCTGCGGGTGAGTGTTCAAACGCAGACACCACGTTGATAAAAGAGTATGTCCCTCGTCGGATTGGGACCAGGTGTTGTCGCCACGCCCACGCCCATGGGTTTGCTGGTCAGCAAGATACAATGCAAACAGCGACTGCCCGTGAAATTCTTTTTTGGCCCATTGGTTTGTGCTTTCGGTACTGTTTTGAAAAAAACTGGGCCGACTGTTTTTTAAAAAATCCTGGTGTGTAATTTGATTGATGCTCATTGGTCAAAACTCAAACAGCAGGCTGAGGTCTGCACAAGGGGCCGAGTGTGTGAGAGCGCCGACGCTGACGAAATCAAGTCCACTTATCTGGCTTAAGGATTTTATTCGTGAGATCGTCATATTACCACTCGCTTCGGTTTCTATTGCCTCGGGAATTAAATCAACTGCTTCCTGAATCATCTCATCAGTCATGTTGTCTAAAAGAAGCCGCTGAATATCAAGGTTACAGGCCTCTTTAATTTCATCAAAGGACGTTACCTCCACTTCGATGAAACCTTTGGTATGCTTGCGAATTTGCTCAACCGCTTGAGTGATACCGCCAGCGATGCGTATGTGATTTTCCTTAATTAAAACTGCATCACTCAGATTTTGACGGTGATTCCGTCCGCCGCCGTCGAGCACAGCCTGTTTAATCCACGGGCGAAAGGGCGCTAAAGTTTTTCGCGTATCTAAAATTTGCAGCTGGGATCCCGGCACTCGCGCATCCACATAGTGCTGCGTGAGCGTAGCAATACCGCTAAAAAATCCTAAAAAGTTAAGGGCCACGCGTTCGGCTTTTATAATCTCAAGCAAGTTGCCGTAGATCGAAGCCACTTTTTGGGTTTTTAAAACACGATCTGCATTATTAAAATACCACTTTATGTCTGAGCCGGGAGCCAACGTGAGAACCGTTTCGTGAAAAAAGTCACAGCCCGAAAGTTTAAGATCCGTTTTTGCGATAAGAAATGCGTGGCCTAATTTATGTTTTAAAAATAAGTTGTCTGTCGTGACATCCCCGGCGGGAAGATCTTCCTTGATGGCTAGTTTCACTAGCTCATGGACTGTCATCTTTGAGTTCCTGTTTTAGGCGAACTTCTTCCTCGAGGACTCTTGTCAGTTCATCGCGAACCACTCGTTCAACAATACCAAGAAGCGAATCTTGCAACTGATTTTTTATAAACTCTTCGGTGTGCGCTCGTACAATGGCTTCAATTTCTTGATCATTTAAGCCTGTGCTTTGGGTAATAGAAGGCTTCGCATTTTTCAGGTGGGTCTTTTCGATTTGCGAAAGCTCAGATTCTGTCATCGACACCTCGCTGTGCGTGCGTTCCGCTTTTTGCCTGAAAACCGATTCTAACTTCATGGGTTGTATATTATCAAAGTCAGGCGCCGGCGGGGCTTCGGGTAACTTTTGCGAAGCTGACATATTAAACGTTTCAAACTTTTCCAAGTTTTCCACTTTTGTATCGATTTTGAACTGTTCAAACTCAGGCGAGGATTCAATCTCCAGCGCAGGCATCTCAAACGCCTCATCGGTAAACGAGGGAGGAGACTCCATGGTTTGAGAAACTGCAGTGAGCTCTTCAAAAATCGAGTTCAAATTAAACTCCGAAGAGTCCTCATTCAAAGTTTTTTCTTGCATGGGAGTCGGGGGAGGCGCCACCTGCATTTTTACAGGGGCCGCCTTAGCAGAACTTTTAGGAAATTTTAAAAATTGCGAAAGGGGATTACTTACCACGCTGGGCGTGTGTTTTTTAATCAAATTTCGAAGGTGGTCGGCATCGAAGGGTTTTTCGAGCTGGTCGTCGGCTTTCGATTTTTTGTACTGCTCCTGATCAAGCTCCATGAACGAGCTCCACATCAAAACAACGGGTATACCTGCTAGCGTGCTCTCCTGCCTTACATCTAAGCACATTTCGTAGCCATTCTTTTTTTGCAGCAAAACATCTGCGAAAATAATATGCGGTTTGAAGGATTGTGCCACATTCACTACGTCCAGACCGCTTTGAACGGTTTTGACTTCCACATTCATGTCTTGAAGGGCCAGCTGAAAAACCTTTTTGATTGTATCACTTTCATCGGCAAGTAAGACGCGTAACGACATAGTTCGAGTAGACGATTCTTTTTTTGCGGAGTCAAGTATTATGGGGGAGTGATTTCCATCATCGATCGCTACATTGCAAAGAGTTTCGTGTTTTATTTTGTCGCAGGCCTCAGTGTTTTCGTAACACTTTTTGTAGCCATCGATTTCTTAACAAGCACAGCACGATATTCAGCCGAGCTTAAAGTTTTCGCCGAGTACTATGCGTACTACTCATTCGAAATGCTTTTTCAACTCATTCCCGTAGCATGTCTGTTAGCTACCCTTTTTACACTCGGAACAATTCATAAAAATAGCGAAATGGTGGCGATGTTCAGCATGGGTTTAAGCTTGCTGCGCATATCGCTCCCTATTTTAGTGATTGTAAGTGGTGTGTCTCTGCTTTCATTTTTCGCGAGCAATGAATTGATGACCAAAGCGGCCGATAAGCGCAATTATATTTACTACACCATTCTTAAAAACAAGCCTCTGTTGTATTCGAATTCTCGGCAGGAAAATATTTGGTATCGTTCGGGGCAAAACATTTTCAACATCAGTCTCTTGAATGCCAAAGAGGCAAAAGCTTTTAAAATCACTCTTTACACATTTTCCAGTGATTGGATGCTGCAACAAATTCTTGTCGCGCAGGAAGCTGTTTTGGGCGAGGGTCGATGGACTCTTAAAAACGGAACCGTCACTGTGTTTTTTGACGAAGACTCAGCTCCGATCACCGAAAAGTTTGAAAAGAAGGACCTAGAGGTTGGCGAAAACGTGATCGACATCAAAACGTCTTCGAAAGCATCGGCGCAAATGGGTGTACGTGAGCTCCGCCGTTACATCGAGCGCAATAAAGAAGCGGGTCTAAACACGGTGCCGTTTGAGGTGGATTACTACTCCAAATTCAGCTACGTGTTCACCACCATGGTGATGGTTCTGTTGGGAATTTCGTTCTCCACATCGGGATCGAGTCGTTCGGGCGGCGTGCTGATGAATTTACAAAAGTGCGTCGTACTGACGCTGATTTATTGGGGTCTTTACAACTCCGGGCTGACTCTTGGCAGGCATGGATCTTTGCCGCCTATCATAGCGGCATGGGGTCCAAACATCCTAATGATCGTCTTCGCCTCCGCCCTCATCTGGCGCCAAAAACGCTAGATACTTGCATACGTTTGGGACTTTTCGCGTTAGAATTCCAGATTAATTTATCTGGCTTTTTTGGACGCGACTCCTGTCTCAACTGTTGTCGCTTCGCGATCGCGTCACGCTCAACAGAGGTCCAAAAAAAGAAGCTCTCGCAAAATTCTGTTCAAATTTCTAACGCAAAAAATCCCAAAAAATCGTCATACCTAGCATCAAAAAGCTCAAAATCTTTGAGGACGGCGTGGGCTCAGGGTGCAAGCGCCGTAGGCGCTGCAGAGGCAAATCTGGAATGCATCTTTGGTAAGTCCGCTCCCAGATATAATCCGGTGCCAGGTCCTGTTTGGGTCCGGCTCCAGCTCGTGATTAATGAGAACTGCGGAACAAGTTTTTTCATCGCCAATTTAAGGCATTGAGAGGCGGACATAAACAGGACCTGGCACCGGATTAGCCGCACAAGCGGCACCGCCCATGAATGACGCGATTCTTAACTTCGCGGTAGGGCGTACCTTTTGTGACGTGATTCTGTTAAAAACTTGGCATGGCAAAACTTGAAGTTCTTACTTTTCCTAATCCGCGGCTGAGGCACAAGGCGCTGCCGATTGTTAAGATCACGCCTGAAATTCAGCAGCTTGCCGCCGACATGTTGGAGACGATGTATGCGGAGCGTGGCATTGGTTTAGCCGCTATTCAAGTGGGAGTGGAAAAACGACTTCTAGTGATGGATATCCGACCGGTTGGCGAGGATGATCGTTACGATTTGAACAGTTTGTCGGAACTCGAAAAACAAGTTTCAATGCCGCTAGTGATTTTGAACCCAGAGATTTTCAAGAAGCAAGGTCGCACATCTTATGAAGAAGGCTGTCTGAGTGTTCCGGGGTATTACGAAACCGTGAACCGCGATGAGTACATCGAGGTTAAAGGAATGGACATCGATGGGAAGCCATTGAGTTTAAAGCTCGATGGTCTATTAGCCATTTGCATGCAGCACGAAATTGATCATTTGGATGGAAAGGTTTTTATCGATCGGTTGAGTCCCATAAAATCAATGCGTATTAAATCGAAAATAAAAAAGTTTGGTTACAATACGAAAAAAGCGGATGAAGATGACGAAACTGCTGGCGAAAATGCTAGCGAAGATAGTGAAAAATAGATGGCCCATCGTGTGCTATTTTGCGGAACCCCAAGCTTTGCAGTTCCGGCTCTCGAAACTCTTTCGAAAATGTCGGACATAAAAATTGTCCAAGTTTTGTCGCAGCCCGACCGTCCCTCCGGCCGCGGACACAAGTTGCAAGGAAGTGCGGTTAAACAAAAAGCCATCGCATTACAAATTCCCGTTTCCACACCTGAAAATGTCAATTCGCTCGAAAATATTGAATTTCTGAAAACTTTGGCTTTGGACGCCATTGTGGTTGTGGCCTATGGACAAATCCTGAAGCAGCCGTTTCTAGATTTATGCTCGCAAAAATGTGTCAACCTCCACGGCAGTTGTTTGCCTCGTTGGCGGGGGGCAGCCCCCATTCAGCGTGCAGTGATGGCCGGTGACGCCGAAAGCGGTGTGAGCTTACAGGTGATTGTTAAAAAATTGGATGCAGGCCCAGTCATCGGCGAGAGAATTTTAAAGCTCAATAACGAAATTAATTCCCTTCAATTGCACGACGAATTGCAAGTTCTCGGCGGGGAATTATTTACCAACGAATTTTTGGGTTTTTTAAACGGAGAAATCGAACCGCGTTTGCAAGACGAATCGAAAGTGACTTATGCGGCAAAAATCGAAAAAGCCGAAGCGCAAATTGAGTGGTCGTGGCCGGCCGTAAAAATTCACAACCTCGTGCGCGGCTTAGCCATGGGCCCACACGCGACTGCCATCTTTAAGGGTGCAAACTATAAGATCCATCAGACTCGAGTGAACGATTTTTCATCCGATCAAAATTCATCGCAAACCTGGCAAAGCAACAGCCATGGAAAAATCCTAACTGTAGCAAAAGATCACATTGTCGTTGCGTGCGGCGTGGGCGCCCTGGAAATTTGGCAGTTGCAACCGGAGTCTAAAAAGAGAATGAGTGTGGAAGAGTTTTTACGGGGTTTTCAATTTTCACCGGGTGAAAGATTTGAGGGAATAACAGCATGAGACCAAAAAAAATGGTGGCGCCGAGCATTTTGTCGGCCGATTTTTCAAATCTCGAAAAAGAAATTCAAGCAGTGATGACAGCTGGCGCTGATTGGATCCATATCGATGTGATGGATGGGCATTTTGTTCCGAACCTTACCATCGGCGCGCCGGTAGTTAAATCTTTACGTCGTTTGAAAAATATCTTTCTTGATTGTCATTTAATGATCGAGGAGCCCGAAAAATACGTCGACGATTTTTTAAAAGCGGGAGCGGACAACATCACACTGCACGTAGAATCGAAGGGCGATATTGCCGAGCTCCTCAGACATATTAAACGGCAGAACTGTAAGGCTGGGATCACGCTTCGTCCGCGCACTCCCGTGGAAACCATCATGCCCTATTTATCGCTTGTTGATGTGATTTTAGTGATGACGGTTGAGCCCGGGTTCGGCGGGCAGTCTTTTATGCACGAACAAGTTGAAAAAATAAAATGGCTGCGGCAGGAAATTGATCAAAAAAAGCGACCGATACTTATCGAAGTGGACGGGGGCGTGAATGCCGAAAGTTTACCGCATTTAACTGATGCCGACGTGCTTGTTGCGGGCAACTTTATTTTTCAAGGCGGAAGCCAAGCGAACTATACAAAAACTATTCAGTTTTTAAAGGGATAAAATGGAAATCACAGGGGACAATGTTAACCTATCGCTGATTGTTGAAGTGGCAAAGGGCGAAAAAAAAATCGAGCTCTCACCAGTTGCTCGGCAAAAGATGAATGACTCACGCACATATATTATGAACAGAGTGGAAAAGGGCGAAATCATTTACGGGGTCAACACCGGGTTTGGAGCGTTTAGCAGTGTTTCCATTTCGCAACCGCAGATTGTTCAGCTGCAAAAAAATCTTATTCGTTCCCACTCTATGGGCGTGGGGTTGCCCTTTACCAAAGAGGAATCCCGAGCTATTTTGTTTTTGCGTGCCAATGCACTCGCACGTGGTCACAGCGGGATTCGCCCCGAAGTGGTGGATAAACTTCTTGAGTTTTTAAACAATGATATCATCCCCGTCATTCCCCAGCAGGGCAGTGTGGGCGCAAGTGGAGATCTCGCGCCGTTGTCACACCTGGCTCTTGCGATTATTGGCGAAGGCGAAGTGTGGGGCGAGGACGGCAAACCAACTTCTGTTCAGACACTGCTCAAGGCCAAGAATATTCAGCCTCTGGAGCTGCAAGCAAAAGAGGGTTTATCTATGATCAACGGATGCCAGGTGATGACGGCAGTGGGGCTATTGCATTTAGAGCGCGCACGATGTTTGACCTGGTTTGCGGATTTGGCCGGCGCCATGACCCTGGAAGCTATGAAAGGCACGCGCCAAGCCTTCGATCCTTTGATCGCAGCAACTCGGCCGCATCCTGGCGAGGCGAAAACCGCACGTAATATTTTAAAATTAATGGGTGCGACTTCGGGCATTGCCGAGGACCACACCAACTGCAATCGGGTGCAGGACGCTTATTCTCTTCGGTGCATGCCAGCTGTGCATGGCGCGGTGAAAGACTCTGTCGGAAATTCCCTTCGAACGCTCGAGATCGAAGCAAACTCGAGCACTGACAATCCTCTCGTTTTCGCCGAAGACGGAAAGATTTTATCGTGTGGTAATTTTCATGGCGAGCCTGTGGCGTTCGCTATGGATTTTGTTGCCATTGCAATAAGCGCGATGGGCGCCATTTCCGAGTGTCGCATCGAAAAGCTAATCAACCCCGCCATGAGCGGGCTTCCAGCTTTCCTTGCACCCGACGGCGGTTTAAATAGCGGACATATGATTGTGCAAGTGGCTGCTGCTTCGCTGGTGAGTGAAAACAAAATTCTGTCTCATCCAGCCTCGGTGGATAGTATTCCCACCTCCGCCGACAAGGAAGATCATGTGAGTATGGGAACTATTGCTGCTCGAAAGTTTGGACAGATTGTAGATAACGTAGAAAACGTGATCGCCATGGAATTTTTATCTGCGACGCAGGCCTTGGATTTGTTAAAGCCGCTAAAACCCGCTTCAACTGTGCTTGAAGCGTTTGATGTGATTCGCAAAGAAGTGCCTTTTGCAAAAGAGGATCGGGTGTTTGCGAAAGATGTGGAAAAAATAAAAATAATGATGCGAGATGGACGGCTGATGAAGGCCATCACGTCGACCGTAGGAGACTTAGAATGGTAAGAACTATCAGTGCCCCCACAGGAACGAAACTTCATTGCAAAGGTTGGCAGCAAGAGGCCGCCTATCGAATGATTCAAAACAATTTAGATCCGGGTGTAGCGGAAAAACCAGATGAGTTAATAGTTTACGGCGGCATTGGAAAAGCGGCGCGCAACTGGCAAGCCTTTGATGCCATATTAAAACAGCTTACCATTTTAGAAAACGATGAGACTTTACTCGTGCAATCAGGAAAGCCCGTGGGTGTTGTTAAGACTCACGAGGATGCTCCGCGCGTTCTTATAGCGAATTCAAATTTAGTTCCGCAGTGGGCCACATGGGAGCACTTTCACGAGCTCGATAAAAAAGGTTTAATGATGTACGGGCAAATGACTGCCGGGTCTTGGATTTACATTGGCACCCAAGGCATTGTTCAAGGTACTTACGAAACTTTTGCCGAAGTGGGACGCCAGCATTTTGGCGGCAGCCTTAAAGGAAAAATCATTCTCACTGCGGGCCTTGGCGGAATGGGCGGAGCGCAGCCACTTGCAGGTGTATTTGCGGGTGCGTGTGTGCTGACTGTAGATGTAGATCCTGAGCGTATTCAAAAACGTCTCGAAACAAAATACTTGGACGAAGCCAGCGACAATCTGGACGACGCGTGGAAGCGCATGAAAGCTTACGCTGCGAAAGGCGAAGCCAAGTCTATTGGACTTGTTGGTAATATGGCCGAGATCATTCCACAGATGCTCAAAAAAGGTTATTTGCCCGATGTTCTTACGGATCAAACCTCGGCTCACGATCCGCTCAATGGGTATATTCCCGAAGGATATTCTCTGGAACAAGCAGAAGTATTAAGAAAAGCAAATCCAGATGAGTACGTAAAAAAATCCGTGGCCAGTATGACAAACCATGTTCGCGGAATGGTGGCGATGCAGAAAAAAGGTGTCATTACTTTTGATTACGGCAACAACATCCGTGCACGCGCCGTTGAAGGTGGTTTTGCAGACGCGTTTTCGTTTATTGGGTTTGTACCAGCATACATTCGCCCGTTGTTTTGCAAGGGCAGTGGGCCGTTCCGCTTTGTGGCTCTCTCAGGAGACCCGCAAGATATTTACACAGCGGACGAAGCACTCAAAGAATTGTTTCCACACAAGCCGCATTTATTGCATTGGCTAAAGATGGCCCGCGAACGAATTGCTTTCCAAGGATTGCCCGCGCGCATTTGCTGGTTAGAGTATGGCGAGCGAGCCAAGGCCGGGTTACGACTTAACGAATTGGTGGCACAGGGAAAAATAAAGGCGCCAATCGTAATCGGTCGCGATCATTTGGACTGTGGTTCGGTGGCATCACCAAATCGGGAAACTGAAGCGATGAAAGATGGTTCAGACGCTGTGGGTGATTGGCCAATACTGAACGCTCTGGTGAATACAGCCTGTGGCGCCACTTGGGTTAGCTTCCATCATGGCGGCGGCGTGGGAATGGGATACAGTCTCCATGCGGGTCAGGTGATTGTTGCCGATGGAACCGAGAAAGCGGCAAAGCGACTTGAGCGCGTTCTCACTGCCGATCCGGGGATGGGAATTTTTCGTCATGTAGACGCAGGTTACGAAGATGCTGTGCAAGTGGCGAAAGAGCGTGAAGTTAAAGCTTTCTTCTAACGGTGAGTTTTGTCTTCACGCAACATGAGTTAGAGCCTTGTAAAAACATCAACAAAAATTTGCCAGGTGGACAATTACTTTCAGTGTTTTGTAGAAGGTTGCTAGGGCGGGGAAGATGGGGATGTTAAGTGGGGCAGTCGTTTCTTTTTATTTTCTTTTTCAATCTTCTAAATCTAGCTAGCGCTGCAAGTTTAATTGCGGTCGATACCATGATTGTTGTTGCGGTGGATGTTTCGGGAAGTATCGACGATACCGAGTATCACCTGCAAAAATCAGGGATCGTTCATGCGCTTTCCGACCCTTCAGTCCAACAGCTCCTTCGACAATGTTCCACCAGTGGAATTGGTATTACCTACGTTGAGTGGTCGGGTCACGGCCCATCTCCCGGTCCATCTTCAGGATCAGCCTCTATAAACCCTTTTGTGCAGGTGGTTCCTTGGACTCAATTAGTTGATCCACGTGATATGGACGAATTCGCCAACAAAATTCTCTCAAGTTCGCGAAGCTCTCGTGGGGAAACAGACATTGCGCGCAGTCTGGCATTTGCCGGGGAACTCTTTGTGTCGGCACCTTTCGAAAGTTATAATCGCATCGTTTCCTTGAGCACAGACGGAAAGCAGGGCCGCACAGTTTCTGGGTTATCGACTGAGGATTATTTAAGACGAGAGCGCGATAAGCTAGAAAGCCTCGGAGTCACGATCAATGCCATCGGTGTTGAGCCCAATGTGCAAACTGCGCCCGCGGGCGCAGGGTTTATGCCGACGAATCAAGAAGCGACCATGGAAGTCTATCTTAACGAAAACGTGCGATCTGGCCCAGGTTCCTTTGTGATCTCCGCGCCCAATTATACAACCTATAGCGAAGCTTTCAAAAAACAGCTCTACGTGATGATGAACGGGTGTATTAGTTAGGACTGAGGACACACCCTATCTTCAATCATATTTTTTCAAGAACAAAAAGTTTATAAGCTTCAGGCGCTGATTCTTTTTTAGATTTTGGAGGCTGTAAAATGTCTGTCGCCAGTAAATTCCGCCTCTAAAAAAACACAATACAGCGCCACGCCAAACCGTAAACACCGATAGCACCTGCGCGATGGGCAAGCAGAGACTCACGTAGATCGGAAAATCGCAGCATTTTTTAAACATCCCGACATTAGACAATTGGTAACAAAGAAAACTGGCAGCAAGTATGACTAAACTTGTAGTGCTCCAATGTACAAATGGAATTAGATAGATACCTATGAGCCAAAAATAAATAAAAAACGTAAATAAAGATAGAAAAAAATAATTGTACTGAAAAATAGAAAACGCATTTTTTTCGAGTCCACGAATGTACGCTGTGACCGTGGGATACCATTCGATTTTGACTTCCCCGAGGCCGCTAAGGAGATCACAGTTTGCTCCTGAATCTTTCATCATAAAAGCAAATCCACCATCGTCGATCACTTCCATTTTTAACCATTCCAGCCCGCGCGTTTTATCAAAGGACGCGCGATTCACAAAATTAAAGGCACCGCAACCTATGGCCTCCATATAATCTTTACTTTGAATTTTTCGGATATCGACCGCCATAGAACCAGAGGAAAGGAATTGTGCCATACAGGACTGAATGCCAAATCCATAGGCGAGAATATGCGGAACGAGTGTTAAAAACTCGACTCGGTTGCTCTCGCAATGGGTCACAGCCTTTTTTAATGTGTCCTTCCCCAGGTGGACGTCAGCATCCGAAAATAAAATCCAATCACCGGTTGCGTGTTTAAGCGCTTCAAATTGGGCGTGAACTTTTCCGATCCAGCCGTGAGTAAGATGCTGAATGGTCACCACACGCACTTTTGGATTATCAGCGCACAGTTGTTGAACAATGGCGCCAGTCTCATCCGTGGAACGATCGTTCACAACGATGATTTCGAGATTAGGGTAGTCGTGAGTGAGGAGTGAGCGCAACGCCGCACCGATGGTGGTTTGTTCGTTACAAGCTGGGATGATTATAGATATTTTTGGCCAAATAGAACGCTCAACAGGTTCAACTTGCGACAAGAGCTTCAGCTTTTTGGTAAACGAAAATTGCTTGAATGACATCAACAACAAGCCGAAGGCGCTGCCGATGATCCACAAATCGTAAATCATCGAGCTCTCTGCATAGAATATAGTCGCATGACTCTATTCTAATCAGACGAGGTTTTATCAACAGCTGAAAATTGGCTAACCCTACAAAAGGCTAGGACAAAACCGTCGAGCAAACATGCGAGACGCATGAAGTTTTTTGAAAGGCGTGATTTACTTTTTACTAAAAATAAAACAGGTAGCGAACGTGGTTTTGCGCAAAATATGTCTGCGGCTGAGGTTGCAAACTGCCAAATATCGTCACCATTGTCAGGTATTGGCCCATTAATTTGATTTGAACCAGAAACTGTATGGAATGCCTCATGCAAAGTTGCCTGTGAAGGGTGCTTTCCCCTTCGGAGGTTTCTCCATGCGGATGTTGTTCGTTATAATCATTTTTGCAGGCATTTCGCCCGCGCTTGCTCAGCGGACGGCCGATGTCGTCAGAAACAACACATTTGTTTCTCCACTTACGACGGATGTAGCCCAGCGGGGTGGACAAGTATCACTCTTAAACCAAGGCACAAATCGAATTGCTCAACTACAAGATTTGTTCGGGGCCGTTGAGGCACCTTTTAACCACGATGGACTTGCATGGCCGCCAGTTCCTCGCTACTGGTGGCAGCAAGGTTATTCAGGGTACATCGAAGCGAAAGGCGGCATCGGATTGCCACCAGGCGTTCCTTTCGTCAGCTTAAATCGTACATATTCTTTTAAATATGAAGTTGCTACCACATTCCATGTCCTCGGAACTCTCCGATTCTTAAATCGTGAATCACAATCACCGTTGAACGATTTACTTCCTATCGAATTTGAAAAGGTTTTCAAGCGAGATTACGTGACCATGCAGGAGTGGTTTAATGTATCACCGCAAAACCCGATGGTGGGTATGTGTCAGTACGAAATTGCTCTTTATCACGGAGTGACAACCTCGGGAGGAGTGTCGTTCATTCTCAGCGGAATTATTGATGGCGGTCGAGTGAACTACGCCCGTATGGGAGTTTGGTCAAGAATGTTTGAAATTAAACCGCAAGGGCCCAATGACGAATACTCTTCAGATTGGTATCTCAACCACGAATGCACAGACCGATTTCAAAAATACACAAAAGCTTTTGTAGAAGATTCTCTCTCATTTAAAGCACAACAATTTCATGCCTACTTTCATCCAGCAAACACATGTGCTCCCGCACGTCCGGTTCCTGGCCAAACGGACCGCGATTGCCGCGCCTGGCATGACGGCGAAGGATTTTGGAATCGTAAAAAACCCGAAAATACAGTTGGACGCTGCGAGATGCAATCCAACGGCGAAAGCCATTGCGTACTAAAATCGAAGGAAGGCCAAAAGTGTCCACTTTACTACACAGACGGACTTGATACCTTTTTGGTGAGCATGGAGGCAATGAGAAATCAAAGAAGAGCTCCTGCTCGGCCAACCTCAAGTATCGATCATGGCATTCATTCACTAGCCACTCCAGGACATAGAGAATATCCTTGCGATTCGGGTTTAACTTGTACCATGGATAGTTCAAGAGACAGAACTGCAACCTGTAAAAATTTAACTCGAAGAGGCCCGCAATGAGTTTAGTCCTTACAACATTTATATTATTATTTCAAAATCTAAGCACCGCGGACGATTTTCAACATCTCACCACAGATTTGCAGCGGCAATCCATTCAAGTGCAACAACAGATAGATCCTATTCAACAAGAAGCTGCAACGCTTGAGCGACTAAACGCCGAGTCGCGCGCCGAACAAGACCGACGCGCCGAAAGAGCACGCGAACTTTTAATAAGAACCGAAAGACTTCGAGCAGAAATTAAAACAGCGGTTTCAGCACGAACACTCGAAGAGCTCCTCAATGTAGGAACTATTGGTCGTTGCCGTGTGAGTTTAGGTTCGGAGCATAACGAGTATCATTTCGCACAGGATGGAATTTCGATTCGAGTCATCTTTGCCGACGAATCAATTGCCAAACGTCCAATCGCCACGCTTCACCGAGCAAACGGCGTCGACTATTACAAAATTTTCCAGTCTGATTTCGATCCAGCAAATGTAAACAGCGCCACTGGACCCATGCGTGCCGACATTCGTCTAGATGGACAAAAGCGAATTGTACACGCGGTGTTTCGTGGAGAAACGATAAAAGATAGAGGACCATTTGGTTTCTTTGGGTCGAGTCTAGCTCCGCGGGGAATGACCTGCATCACCATGGAAGCGGCCGAATCTATTTAGAAATAACCCTCAAGCTCACTTAATATTTTAATAATAATGTCCGATCAAGAGATGTGAACACGAGGAAGTCATCATCAACTCTATTGCCAAGAAGCATGAATCCTGCGTCGACTCTAGATCGACTCGCGGCTCAGCTCATTGATCTTTGCCTTCTTTTTTTAGTCTCATTAGGTTTTTCTTTCTGTCTTGGAATATTCGGATCTGTCTTTTCGCTAGCTGTAGGCGTTCTCTATTTTTGGTTATGTCATCAGTTTAGTGGGCAAACAATTGGTAAAAAATTAATAGGTCTGCGCGTGGTGAGTGTCCATGCACAATCAATCAATATTATTCGCACTTTACTTCGAGAAACAGTCGGTCGAATCTTGTGTTTGGGAACCGCGTTTTTGGGTTATGCTTCGATTGTATTCCGCAATGATGGCCGGGGACTGCATGATTTTTTATCAGGAAGTATTGTCATTTCTGAGAAAAGACATCAGACATCAATACTTCGCTTTGCCGGCATCCTATTTGCTGTTGTCATGATGTTTAGTTTTTCTGTGTATTATACGCTTTTTAAAACACCTATCTTAGCGACGGTGGGGATGCATATTCTCAACAGCAACGGTATGGAAATAGGATCGCTCACAGGAAATATCGAAAAAGGTTGGAAAATTGACAGCTTTTACGGTAGCAACGCCGTATTAGATTTTAGCGTTAAAGGTATTCATATCAAGCATAGCTCCTCAGGTTTTTTTCACCGTGGCGCTTGGCGTGTAAATACGATTAACATCGACGAAATAAAAATTCGTCTAGCCCCCAACACTCTAAATTTTAATTATTTCGAGAGGACTCCGTTGGCTATGCGGAACATACCGCAAGACCAGGCGTTTCGATTGTTCAAATTCAGAGCGTTTGTAGATGCAGTAAAAATCAAAATAATGACAATCTCAGATAGCGAAAAACTCAACTTGGTCTTTTCAGATACGAATGCCGCTAAAATGAGTCTTGAGAATAATATTTTTAATTTAGAAAGTATAAATAATTCCCAAACATCAACCAATAAGCTTGAGGTGTCGCAACTTGTCTACAATTTGACGGACCAAAAGCTCCTCGCCAAGGGAAAACTTCTTGTTAGAAAAGACGCCTATTCAGTTTTAAAAAAGGATCTTGAAGTCTCATTCAGTTGGAGTGGGTCTGTACGTAAACCAGAGCGGTTCCGCCTTCTCACATTTGAAGACCGTTTTTCAGTGGATTTTTTTCGCAATGACTTACTCATTACTCTGCGCGGATTTTCTCCCGCGGCCTATATCAAGGCATCGCCGACATTTAAAAATATTAATGTGAAATGGCGAAACAGCAATTGCCTTTTTTTAGGCTGTTTGAAGTCGCTTCAGGGCAGCGGTTCGTTTTTTGTCAGTGGACAAAAAATCGAGTTTAAAAACAATTCAGCTTGGTTTGTGGGCACTAACGAAGAAGTCCTACCGTTTAACTACAATGAATTAGTCAAAGCACTGTTTAGTCCAAGGCCGATCTTAAGTGTGGTGTCTGAGGAAACTGTGTCTAATTTTGTAAGCCAGCTGTATTACAAAAAACCAATGGATCAGTTGCTTGAACAAGAGCAAGGACTTGTTAAAAGAGATTCAGTTTACTTCAAAATCCTCAGAGAACGGTTTGATCCAAACCGCCCTCGTCATATCGACACCTTTTTACTTCGCAGTCCCGCTGAACTTTCAGAGACCAAGTAAAGCTTAGATCGGCTTGAAAATCACGGTATAAACAGCGACGGTCAAAATCACAGACAATCCCCAAAGCGCCATTTTACGGGGAATTAATTGTTTGTAGAGAAGAACGGGATAAATCCCCAAGAGTAGCCAGCAAAGAATCTTGATATAAATCCACTGTGAGCTTGCAAAGCTGTACCCACCCTTTGTTATCAAACCAAAACCAGCAACGAACGCAACCAAAAGTGCAATTCCATGGACTATGGAAATACCTTTTTTGCTTTTGATTTCTGTCTTTTTAGCGCCGCCATAAATTTGAAAGCTGGTGATTGCCAGGCTCATTGCCACCACGATGACAGAAACAATATGTAAAAACGAATAAAAATTATAACTCATGTAACCTCCGATAATGAAAACGACTATACACAATCTTTATGGACAGGTCGACAGAAACTGCTATCATCCGCTCATGACTCATCTTGAAATGTGGGAACTCGCAAGCTATATCGTCACCGTCATCGGTCTGCCCTTGGCCATTGTTGTTTTTATGCTAGAACAAAAAAAAGAACGAATGAATGAGGATGAGGAAACCTATCAGCGGCTTTCTGACGAATACGCTGACTTTTTAATCGTGCTTCTTAAAAATGCAGATTTAAAATTAATGGCTAAAGGTTCGGAGTCCATGCCTTTATCCGAAGAGCAAGCCGAGCGAAAACGCATTATTTTTGATATGCTTATTTCGCTTTTTGAGAGAGCTTTTATTTTGGTTTACGAGGATAAGATGTCTCCGCAGACAAAGCGCCTTTGGTCAAGTTGGGATGATTACATCCACGACTGGTGCAAACGGCAGGATTTTCGCGATTCCCTGCAAAACCTTCTTTTGGGTGAAGATCCTGATTTCGAAAGCTACATGCGCAAAGTTGTCGCGCAATATAATAAATAGAACTAATCCTGACCTAGCTTTTGATAAAACTTTGAAGCTGCTTCCGTAACTCATGCAGATGAATCATTGCGGCTTTGGTTTTTAGATAATCGCGCAACGGCTGGAGAGGAAAACCTCCGTACTGCCCGGGCTCTTCGATATTTTTTGTCACTCCCGACATGCCCGAAATTTGCACATTGTTAGTAATGGAAACATGACCGGTCACCGAAGCCTTCCCGCCGCTGATAAAATTATTCCCGATAGTAGAAGATCCTGCCATTCCAAACTGGGCGGTTATCAAACAGTTTTTTCCGACGACGGAGTTGTGGGCAAGGTGGCACTGATTATCTATTTTTGTCCCTTGACCAATTATAGTGTCCTCAATAGTCCCACGATCTATTGAACAAGAAGCACCGATGTGAACCTGGTCGTGCAAAATAACTCGTCCCGAGTGGGGGATGCGATGGTGTTGACCCTTTTCGTCGTGCGCATAGCCATAACCTTCACTGCCAATCGTGGTTTGCGGCATGATTTCACAGAAGTTTCCAATCACGCAGCTATGGCCGATATAAACTAGCGGGTGTATTGTTGTGTCGGAACCGATTTTTACATTCTTTTCAATCACGCTGTTCGCGCCCACATAACTACGTGGACCAATTTCCACACCCGACGAAATCACCGCCCCTGGGCCCACTTCTACGGTTTCATCAAGGATTGCAGAAGTATCGATCTGTGCGCTGGGATGAACAGCTTGAACCATTTGTGACCGATAAGGAGTTTGCAGAAAAAACTCATTTTTTATGTACCGCATAGCAAGCTCGGGTTGAGCACTCAATAGCCACGTTTTTTCGATCGAGAGATTTTCTTTTTTGAATTTTGCCGGAACGAGGATCACGGTCGCTTTTGATGCGACAACAGAAGGGAGATGCTTTTCGCTGGTAACGAACACAAGCGATTGCGCTTCGATATTTTCTAAAGCCGAAATTTGGCGAAACTGGGCGTGGTGAGGCCCATGGATCTCGTGAATATATTGCGGAAACGCTTTGAGAATCTTTTCGGCAGATATTAGGTTCATAGACAAATAATAAACCACATATACGCGCGGTCTGTCTAACAGAACACGAGTTGATTAAAACTCAGATTTTGCCGCAATGCTTAAAGAGGTAAGGGTCCGTGCAAGAAGCTGGAAATACTTGACTCTCACCAATACAAACAGAAAATGGGCATTCTGAGATGGAGTCGTGCCTATGCTTAAAACCCTGGAAGCGTACATAAAACTTAAAATGCCACAGCTGGCGTGGAAATCGGCAAAAGCCGTTTTGGAACTAAAAACGGAAGGTGCAACAATCCCGTTTATTGCGCGCTACCGGAAAGAGAAAACAGGGAACTTGGACGAAGTTCAGGTGCGAGATGTGATCGACTACGAAACCGAGTACAGCGAAATCTTGCAAAGAAAAGAATTTGTGCTCAAAGAAGTTTCGGAACAGGGAAATCTAACGGATGAACTTAAAAACCGCATCGAAAGCTCGTGGGCCCTTGCCGAAATCGAAGAGCTTTATCGTCCTTACAAAAAGAAAAAGAAAACCAAGGCCACATTGGCGCGCGAAGCAGGACTCGAACCCTTGGCCGATTGGATATGGAGCTTAGGCCAGGGCGAAAGCCATAATGGCGTTACTTTGGAAGTGAAAGCCAAAGCATTTATAAATGCGGAAAAACTTTTTGCCACCTACGAAGAAGTTTTGCGCGGAGCTACGAACATCATCATCGAAAAAGTGTCAAACAATCCCCAACTGCGCGATCGCGTGCGAGCGGAATTTGCCGACAAAGGAAAGATCGTTTCAAAACCTGGTAAAAAAGTAAAAGCTCATTCCAAATTCACAATGTACTTTGATTTTAATGAAGCGATTTCTTCGTTGCGGCTCAAAAAGAATTCTCATCGCTATTTAGCCATGCGACGCGGTTGGACCGAGGATGAGCTTGCAGTTTCCATGGCGGCCGACGAAGAGTCGCTGCTTGCAGACTTTCAAAAATTCGCATGTCCTAATCGTGATACCATCGCGCGAGGGTTTTTAGATCTTGCTGCCAAGTCTGCACTTACAGTGCATGTTGTCCCTTCGATCACCAACGAACTGCATGGCGAGCTGAAAGATTCCGCGGATCTTCATGCTATTGAGGTTTTTGCAAGCAACGTAAAAAAGGTATTGCTAGGCAGCCCCTATGGTTCGCGCTGCGTACTGGGTGTGGATCCAGGAGTTCGCACCGGATGCAAATTGGCTTTGATCGATAAAAAGGGCCATTTTATCTCGCACACAGTGCTGCATATTCAGGGCGATGATGCGCAGGAAAAGGCAAAAAAATTATTTGCCGAGGTCATAAAACAAATTCAAATCGAAGCCATCGCCGTTGGTAACGGTACGGGCGGCCGCGAAGCCGAAGTGTTTTTGAGAAAAATTCTCAAAGAACTGGGCACTGAAATTCCTGTGATCTTAGTGAGCGAAGCGGGAGCCAGCATCTACTCGGCTTCAGAAATTGCACGCGAAGAGTTTCCAGAATTAGATCTCACGATCCGCGGTGCCATTTCTATTGCCCGACGTTTGCAAGATCCACTGGCAGAACTGGTTAAGCTCGAGCCCAAGAGTATCGGTGTTGGTCAATATCAGCACGATGTTTCGCAGCCGACACTCAAAAAGAAACTTGATGAAGTGGTTGAATCCTGTGTGAATAATGTGGGAGTTGACGTAAACACGGCGTCTGAAAAACTTCTTCAGTACGTTTCGGGTATTGGACCAGCTACGGCCAAAAATATCGTGAAATTCCGCCAAGAAAAAGGATTATTCAAACGTCGTGATGATCTGAACAAAGTGCCTCAATTTAGTTCAAAAGTGTTTGAACAGGCTGCAGGGTTTTTACGCATTCGTGATGGCGAAGTGAACTTGGATTCAACTGGTGTCCATCCAGAGCGCTACATGGCCGTTAAAGACATGGCAACCGAGCTTGGTACGTCGGTGAGCGACCTTATGGGGTCGGGAGCTGAAAAAATCTTAGCGCTCAGAACAAAATGGATTGGCCTGATCGGCGAATTCACTTTTCAGGATATTTACGAAGAGCTCAAAAGACCGGGACGTGATCCGCGCTCGGATTTTCAAGTTTTTCAATTTCGCGATGATATTTTCGAATTAAAAGATGTCAAAGAGGGAATGATTTGTAACGGGATCGTTACAAACGTGACTAATTTTGGCGCCTTCGTGGATATCGGTGTTCACCAAGATGGGCTAGTGCATATTTCCGAGCTCTCAAACTCTTTTGTGAATGATGCACAAAAAGTGGTGAGTCCGGGTGATAAGGTCACGATCAAAATCAAAGCTGTAGATGTTGAGAAAAAGCAGATGTCCCTAACGATGAAGATGGGTGAGTCCGCAGACAAAGGAACAGAGCGCGCGGAAAGAGCTCCGCGGCCCGAACGTGATCGACGACCTCGCGGACCGCGCAGAGACGGGACAAACCAAAATACGCCACAGCAAAATGGGTCACAACAAAATGCCCGAAAACGGGATGGAGACCGTCCACGACGTGACGGTCCACCACGTGATAATTCAGCGAGAGAACAGAATGCTGGAGACCGCAAAGGCGGCCCATCGTTCGACCGTCGACCGCGGGAAGATCGCCCGCGTGGAGATGGGCCTCGACAGGACAATCGCCAACATCAAGGCGGCGGAGATCGTCAGCAGCGCCGTCCATCGTCACCATTTAACAATCCATTCGCAGCCCTTCAAAATATCAAGAAGTGAAATCCACCGGTCATGCTGGGCTATCCACCATCATCCTGAGCAATCACCGTCATCCTGGGATCTACCCACCTGTCGTCCTGGGATCTACCCACCTGTCGTCCTGAGCGAATGCGAAGGATCTCGTTTCATTCAGCAGTCTGAATCGCTCGCATACTAATAATAGAACGTCCAAGTGGTGGGAAGATCCTTCACATTCGTTCAGGATGACGGGCGAGGTATTTTTTGCGTTCATTTAATACGACAGGTGGGAAGATCCTTCGCATTCGCTCAGAACGACAGTGATAAAAATCTACTTCAGAAGATGATCCACAAGTTCCACAAAGCCGCTACCGCTCTTTTGCGTGCAAATAAATTTAGGAAGATGCTTGATCTGATTTTTAAAATCGGAAACATTGGCAACGCCGACGGAGTTTGCAAAGTACCCGAACATCGGTTCGTCATTGGGCGAATCGCCAACAAACAAACATTCTGTTTCGCTCACCAGGCGCGCTTCATTTTGCAAATAGGTTTTGCACATCGAAAGTTTATCGTGCTGACCAAACCAACCATTCACATGAATTGAACTAACCTTCGCCGTGGCACCATGCTTTTGAAATACATCCACAATTTTTTGAATGTCGGAAGACGAAAGCGGACTAACGTCTTCGCAAAAATCGATGGCCAGGTCAAAAAGCCGAGAAAACTGATCGGCTGAAACGGCAGCCTCTGGAACTGTGTTTAAAATTTCAAATTCGATGGCTTTTAGTTGCTGCTGGAATTGCAACCTTTGTTCGTCACCAAACGCCCAGACGCGGCCCATTTTTTTTAATTTTTCATCGTAACGAAAATAAAACGCACCGTTTTCGCCAATGACGGAATCTATCGGCCAAAAACGCGCAATCATATCGCACCATCCGGCAGGGCGACCGGTCACCGGAACAACAATGAGCCCGCATTCTTTCAATTTCCATAACGCGTGATAAGCATTTGCTAAAAGCTTGCCATCTGTGGTGAGAGTGTCGTCTATGTCGCAAAAGATGTATTTAATCTTTTTTGCATCGAGATGTTTGAGCGGTTGCATTGAAATAGAGTACGCTTGTTCAACTTATCGAGCAACGACAAAGGTAATGAGAACGATAATCAGAACGTTAACAGCAAAGACCGTTCGCTTAAGAAAGCTCAGACGATTGAACAATTCGGTAACGAAGTCGGGAAGACTTTGATCAATTTTAATGCACAACCAACTGTTTGATGCCACGTTTCAGACATTCCGCTTGATCGGCTTTCGATTAAGCCTCATTGTTGAAATACTATTCTATCTATTAATATGTACTTTATTAGGCCCTTTCCTGGGCAAGAAAATACTGGAGTTGTGAGCCATGGCTGCGGATGAAAAAATATTGGTAATTGTTGAGTCTCCGACAAAAGCTAAAACCATTAAAAAGTTTTTAGGTCCTAACTACATTGTGGAATCGTGCATGGGTCATGTTCGCGACCTTCCTCAATCGGCCAAAGACATTCCCGAAAAATATAAAAAAGAAGCTTGGTCGCATCTCGGCGTCAATGTCGATAAGCAGTTCGAACCGATCTACTGCGTTCCGCGCGATAAAGCTAAAATTGTTAAAAACTTAAAAGACAAAATGGTGGGTGTGGGCGAAGTGCTGCTCGCAACCGATGAAGATCGCGAAGGGGAAAGTATCAGCTGGCATTTGCTTGAGCTTTTGAAGCCCAAGGTGCCAGTAAAGCGCATGGTATTTCACGAGATTACCAAAAAGGCTATCCAAGAAGCGCTGATTAACTATCGAAAGATCGATGACAACTTAGTGCGAGCGCAGGAAGCTCGGCGCATTCTCGATCGCCTTGTGGGCTACACGATTTCGCCGCTGCTTTGGAAAAAAGTGGCGTATGGTTTATCAGCCGGCCGGGTGCAGTCGGTTGCTGTGCGCATGATCGTGGAGCGCGAACAGGCGCGCATGCGATTTAAAAAGGCTAAATATTTCGGAGTCTATGCCGAAAACGCAAAGTCGGGTGCAGGTTTCGAAAGTCGTCTTCATACTTACAAAAACAAACGCATCGTGACTGGTAAAGATTTTGATCCAGACACGGGGAAAATTCTCGATGGCAAGGATGTCGTCCTCATCGACGAAGCCAAATCAAAAGATGTTTTACAAAATGTCAAAGGGCAAACTTGGAAAGTAACTAGCGTCGAAGAAAAACCAGTTGTGCGCAGACCTGCGCCACCGTTTATCACTTCGACATTGCAACAGGAAGCCAACCGCAAGATGGGTCTTGGCGCTAAAGAGGCCATGCGCGTGGCGCAGAAATTGTACGAAGAAGGTTTCATCACTTACATGCGTACCGATTCCACATTTCTTTCGGAACAAGCACTTCTTGCCAGTCGCGAGAAGATCGAAAATCTTTACGGAAAAAACTATGTACCGCCGCAGGCTCGAAGTTATCAGGGCAAAAAAGTAAAGGGCGCGCAGGAAGCCCACGAAGCCATTCGTCCAGCCGGCACCGAGATGCTCACACCTGAGGAGTCAGGTCTTAAAGGTGTGCAGCTCGATCTTTATGAGCTTATTTGGAAACGCACCATCGCAAGTCAGATGAAGGACGCCAATCTTTTGCAAGTTGGCGTTAAAATCAGTGTCGGGGAGTGCGTGTTTAATGCTTCGGGGCAGGTGATTGAGTTTCCAGGATTTTTAAAAGTCTATTCGGAAAACACCGACGAGGACGAAAAAGACGAAAAAGAAAACAGCGATGAAGAAAAAAAATTGCCCGCGCTCAAAGTGGGCGACGTGGTGGATCTAAAATCCGTTCTGCCTAAAGAGCACGAAACTAAACCTCCATCGCGCTACACAGAAGCTTCGCTTGTGCAGACCATGGAAAAAGAAGGCATCGGCAGACCATCGACCTACGCCGCGGTCATCGGGACGATTATGGACCGAGGATATGTGCACAAACTCGGTGGAGCGCTAGTTCCTACGTTCACGGCGATGATTGTTTCAAAACTTCTAAGTGATCATTTGCCAACCTATGTGGATTTAGGATTTACGTCCGAAATGGAAAAATCCCTGGATGATATTGCAACGGGCGATTTGGATTCTCTTAAATATTTGGACTCCATTTATTTCGGAGCGCAGGGTTTGGTTGAACAAGTCAAAAGACAGGAAAAAAAGATCGATCCAGAAACTTCGCGCGAAATTAAATTCGAAGGTCTCAAAGGCTTAAGCTTTCGCGTGGGCCGCTACGGAGCATATGTTTGCCGCATGCAGGATGGTGCCGAACAGTGCGCCTCTTTGCAAGACAGCATGGCACCGGCTGATGTGACAGCGGAAGATGCAAATAAATTGATCGAACAAAAGATTTCGGGAGCTGACGCTCTCGGAAAACATCCTGATACGGGAATGCCAATTTATGTTCTCACCGGGCGCTACGGACCCTATGTTCAGATGGGCGACGAAGAACCAAAGCGCACTTCGATTCCTGCCGGCATGGCCGTTGAAGATGTGGATATGGAAAAGGCATTATTTTTACTATCGCTACCCAAAGATTTAGGACCACATCCTACCCTGGAAAAACCGATCAAGCTTGGTATTGGGCGTTTTGGTCCCTATGTAGTTTGCGATGGCGATTTCCGTTCCATTCCCAAAGTGCAGCCATTGTTCGAAGTTACTTTTGACTTTGCTATGAGTTTGCTTTCGCAACCTAAAAAAGGTCGCGGAGCTCAAGCTCCGCTTAAAGAATTCGGCGAGCATCCAGACTCGGGCGATAAAATCCAACTGTTAAACGGCAAATACGGCCCGTACATCAAGTGCGGAAAAGTAAACGCCTCTATCCCCGAAGATATGACGGCCGACGCGGTCACTCGCGAAAAGGCACTAGAGCTGATCGAAGCTCGCGGTGGGGTAGCCAAAAAAGGCAAGGGCGGAGCAAAAGGAACAGTTAAGGGAAAAAGCAAGGGCGGGAAGTCCGCGCCCAAGTCGGATGCAAAAGCAGGGAAAAAAAGCTTCGCTAAAGCAACGAAAGACTTGGTCGACGACGAAGAAGCCTCGCCACAACCCAAGGCCAAAGCAGCAAAGTCCACAAAATCGGGAAAGAGCGCAAAAGCTTCAGTGGAGGTCGAAGAGAGTGCTAAATCCACTGTAAAGCCTTCAAAAAAAGTGATTTTGAAGAAAAAAAAATAGAACAAAGAGCTGTTCTATTCGTTTTTGGTCAAAACTTGTTCGGCTACAATATGACCATTAGTGATGGTGCATTTTACTGGTGCCGGCGCGTCGCTTTTACCATTTACAAACAGCATATAAGTGCCGGTTTCTGTACTTGAGTTTACAGTTAAAAGATCGCGGCAGTTTTTAGAAAACGATCTTGCAGCGACGATGTTATCAATAGCAAGTTTATGATTACGTAAAATATTGTAAACTTTGTCGTTGCGACCTTTGAATTTGTTCATTTGCAGGAGAACCTTTTTCGAATCCTCTACAGCAATTTGCGTTTTTGAACGAGGAATATATTTGGCTCCCATATTTGTATACAAAAAAATTAACGGAGTTAAGGCCAAAGTTGCCGCCGCTACTTTAAGATTCACTGACTTTTTTGATGCACTCATTGTTCACCCCTCATATTCTTAGTTTCCGCAGCCACTGGCAGCGCATTTAGCTTGGATATTTTCAGCAATTTTTCCGATATTTTTCATAACCAGTTCAGCGTTCTCATTCAGATCATCATTGAGATCTTGTAAGGTGGGACTATCCATCATTGTGGCAACAGCAATTTTTGCCTCTGAAAGGGAAATGTTGTTCACTAAAGAAAATTGATTTGCCAACTCGTTCAATCCCAAAGCTCCTGAGCTGCTGAATGCTAAAAACTCATTTTTTGAATTAATGTAATCACTTTGAGTGAAGCTTGGCCTTCCTTGCAAAAGAATTGAGCCAACTTGAACATCTTCTTTAGTGCCACCATTGAAAAGTTCTGCTATCTGCCCAGTCCCCTTGATTGAGCTCAACAGTCTTTTGGTTTCTTCATCAACTACGCCGATGCCTGTAGGGGAGTATTTTGCCGCCGTTAACATGACATTAATGCCGCCATGATGTGATTCGTGTTTCAAACCGTCTAAATACACTTCTTTGGTGACTGCGGTGTCTAACAGCAAGTAGCCTGACAGCATTTGGCCATTTTGTTGTAATTTATTTGCATCAATTGTCAGCGCCGTCGTGGACGGATCATTTTTAAATAAGCCACCATCAGGATCAAGGCCGTTAGATTTATCTATCACGGCTTCCGCCAACACAAGCAATTGCTTGGGAGCGGAAATGACGATGCTATTTTTCACTCCAAGAAGTTGAACGGGTGTCATCTCCTGACCGACTTTACTAATGTCGTAATATTTACTTGTTGGAAGAGAAATAGAAACATCTGCCCCAGCGATAGAAGCTTGATACAAGATAATATCGATTGAGCTTGCAGCAAGCTTGTCTTTTTCGGAGGCACCGGCTTTGATAGCAAACTGTTCTGTAGGACCTTTGCTATAAATTGTCGAATCTAATGGGATCCCAGCTTTTTTGTAAGATGTGAGCGCATGAGCATAAAGGTCGACAACAACAGATGGCGAATAATAATCCTTCTCGTTAAAGCCAGTTTCTTTTGCGAGTGCAGCAGCATCTGTTTTTGATTTATAATATTCCGCATAACCTGAAGTCACATCAGTCTTTTTTGCAGCCGACGTGGTGAACGGTTTGTAAGTTGAATCAGAATCATTACCTGAATCGCTAGTTGAAACACTAACTGTTTTCATTCCAGAGGGAGTGCTCACTTGCTTTGTCATTCCAGAGCCACTAGCTGATACACCTGTTTTGGCAGACGAGCTGGCACTCGCTGAGAATGTTTTCGTAGAACCACCAGAGGATACGCTAACTGTTTTCATTCCAGAGGGAGTGCTCACTTGCTTTGTCATTCCAGAGCCACTAGCTGATACACCTGTTTTGCCAGAAGAGGTGGCACTTGCTGAGAATGTTTTTGTAGAACTACTAGAAGATACACTGACTGTTTTTGGTCCAGAGGGGGTGCTTACCGTTTTTGTAGTGGAACTACTGGATGAACCCCAGAATGAATATGCTTTTGCGGGAATACTCGAGAGAAAAAAAGACGACATAATGATAATACATTTTATTTTTTGCATAAAACATCCCCCAAAAGATTTCATAAAATCACTCGACTTACGTACACGTAGTATATCGGAAGGCGTTTTTTAAACTTAAGAAATTGGCTAATAATTGCTAAAAATCCTTATTTGAGACATTTTTAATGAAAAGCTGTATCAAGGAGATCGATACAATCGGAAGCACAATCAACACTACTTGAATTCTATCTGGTAGTGCCCTATAGATTAGCACATGGTGCGCCAGCAAGAACTTCCTATACCTCGCGAAAAACAGCCCGATCGAAACTCTGCCCAAGGCGGCAAGAGCTTTTACTTTTTTGACCTCGACGAAAATGTATTTCATGTGGAGTCGGCGCACTATGTATTTCATAAAAAAACCGGCGAAAAAAAAGAAGTTCCAGGTAAAATATTTTGGGAAGAGATCGACCAAATTGGTAAAAAAGGTTTATTAAAAGATTTCGAAATTCGCCCAGATGACATCGATGGAAGCTTTCAACGTTTTCGCGATGTGGAAGGACAGCCCCATCACGCACAGCCGTTTATCGAAGACCTCGAGCGCGCTCTCGATGCGGGAGATTGGAAGGGACCATCGTGGAATGAGTTTCACCATGCTGTTTCCAACCAGCGATCTTTAGCAGTGATCACGGCTCGCGGCCATCACCCCGAAACCATTAAAGCCGGCATCGAGCGTTTTACCACGCGAAAAATCCTCGATAGCGTTCCAAATTATTTATCGGTGCTTCCTGTCTCGCACCCCGAAGTGCAAAAAACCTTGGGCGGCGGAACGGTTCCCGAGCTCAAACGAAAAGCCCTTCGCCATGTTGTCGAGGAGGCTTTCAAGCTTTACGGATACAACGACTACCATCGATTTGGAATGTCAGACGATGATCCAAACAACGTGCAAAAAATCATTGAGGAATTTACACGCTTAAAACAAGACTTTCCGCGAGTGTCATTCTTTGTGATCGAAACCACCCGTGGGCGAAGTAACAAATGGGAAGTATTTGTGGACCACGCTGAAAAACAAGTGCTCGCCCAAGGCGAGCAACTGAGTTTTTTTTAAGCGTGGCAAAATTGAGGCGTCATTTTAAATCTAAAATCACTTCATCTTGTTTCAAAAGTTTTCCTAAATCATCTTTGATGAAAAATTCAAATCGGTAATCATAGCCCGGAAGTAACAAAATACTTCGTGATGTTGGTAAATAATTCGCCGAGAGGTCTCCATACTCCGATACAGTAGTTAAAATAGGAATCCATATGTTTGAGTGTTTTCTGGCAAAAGTAAATAATCCCGTTTTTCCCGTTTGAAAGTCATTCACGTTGATGATTTCTATAGGTACAGTCTGTTTTTGACCTTTTGCAAAAGAGAGTGGCCATCGTGTTTCATTTACCACAATCTCTAGCACCCAATTTGCAGCCTTTAAGCCAAGTTCTTTTTGGCTGATCGGGAAAAATTTAAGACTGTGGGTGTTTTGGAGTTGTGGGTTTATGCGAGCATAATTCACGACATTCCCCATTCCGCCGCCAAAGTAAGTTTTATAGTTTGGAAGAAGAGTTTTTCCTACCTCTGAGAAAGGATTATCGCGAAAAATAACGTAAGCAGACCCCTGCGCATGTCCAAGGCCAAATTTTTCGGGACCGTTTTGGAAATTAACGATAATCTCCTCACGGATGTCTTTAGGGGTGACATTGATCGTCTGTGGCGAAGAGACGGTAAACGATTTCTCATCAAAAATATCTGCTGTTTGTGTGATATAGAAAGAGCTTTTATAAATACCTGGTTTGCCGAGATAAAGATTTTTAGCGATGTATTGAGCATCAAGAACTGAGGCGGGGAAAATGACAAATCCTTCACTGTCAGCTATGTACAAAGTCGCGCCTGGCCCTACGTCCGTTTTCAAATGAGTAAAGTCCCATTCCACATGTAGGGCAACATACTCCAGAGTTGTGAGTTGCCCAGCAATGACGGTGCCACAGATCGAATCTGCGGTTACAAAATTACTGGAAAGTTGTAATTTTGCACAACCCGAACCAGCATCGACAAAATATTCCACGCCAGCCTCAATTTTTTTACCTCTAAAAGTCAAGGCTTGTAAACCCCGACGATATTCATCTTGAATGACCTTTGAAAATGAACTGACGTCCGGTAACTGAACAAGGATGCGCCCCACGTTTTCGACGGGTTGGATGTTTTTAGCGAATGTCGAAAAACTACCGAGTGTTAGCAATACCGTAATTAAAATAAGTCTCATAAATCCTCCATCTGATGCTGCCGAGTCTATTCAAAATAACAATTTAGGCAATGACTTGCGGCGTCCACGGGCCGGACTAAGGTCTGAGGTCAAATAATTTGGACAGATGGTGAATAATCAACCGCAGAATTGTTTTCATTTCGGCGCCTCAGCTGCTAATATAATGAACTGACGTGCGTCTGGTTTTCTCTGATTGGCTGTACTCAAGTACACAAAAAGCCGAAACGGACCTAAACGATTCACAAAAAGGATGTGTTCACCATGTTGTTCAAAATTATCGCCTCGATCGTGTTCATGAGTTTGCTTGCTGTTCCAACGTTTGCGCAGTTTGATGCGGAGTCTTCACCGTTTAAGGCGCAACTCTCGTGTAACAACGTCAAAGACATTCAGCGCGGTTATTCGCTCGCGCACATCCTCTACAACGAAAATTCTCCCATGCTCGAAAAGCGAACCATCGAGCGCTACATAAAATGGCTGGATAACGCCAAAATGCTTTTTACCAAGAGCGAAGTTGATAAAATAACCAAAGACATGACTGGTATTTTTAACGATCTTGAAGCGCGCAAATGTAAAAAGCTGCATGATGTGCAAGCCATGTACCTTAAAAAACTAACCGACCGTTCAGCGTTTGCCAAAAAAACTCTGACGAAAGATTTCAAGCTCGATAAAAAAACCAAGCTGATTTTAGATTCTAAAAAGCGTGAGTACGCCAAAGACGAAAAAGAACTTCAAGAGCTGCAAAAAAAATATCTTCACTTTCAAGTGTCAAACTACATCCTCACCGACGAAAAACTTCCTGACGCCGTTGAAAAAATTAAAAAAAATTACGAACGTGTTGTTAAAAAAATGTCGGAGCGTAAAGAACAAGACATTTACACAGATTATCTCAATGCTTTTGGTCACGCTTTAGATTCCCACACATCGTATTTCTCTGCCGATTCGTTAGAGGATTTCGAAATTTCTATGCGCCTTTCGCTGCAAGGGATCGGTGCCACACTTTCGTCCGAAGACGGGTATACTGAGGTTGTCGATCTGGTTAAAGGTGGAGCCGCTCAGCGCTCGGGCCTAGTGAAGGAAAAAGATAAAATCATCGCCGTGGGTCAAGTAGACGCCAGCGGTAAAGACAAAGGCATGGAAGATGTCATGGAGTGGGACCTTCGCGATGTGGTAAGCCGCATTCGAGGAAACAAAGGCACGAAAGTGCGCTTAAAACTTCTTCGTCGCGAAGACGGGAAGGCCACAACTCAAACTGTTACTTTAACTCGTGACGAAGTGAAACTCGAAGACGAAGCTGCTTCGATTAGTTTTGTTGAAAAAAGTAATAACGGAGTGGCTCGTAAGGTCGCAGTCATCAACCTTCCGTCATTTTATGCAGACTCGCGCCGTGGCGGACGCTCGTGCGCGAAAGATGTGGCGGCACTTTTAGAAGATGCCAAAAAACAAAAAGCCGACACGCTCGTTCTTGATGTATCTATGAATGGCGGCGGAAGCCTAAGTGACGCTGTTGACCTCGCAGGATTGTTCTTTGGAACCGGCAACGTGGTGAAACAGTCCAGCCGTCATCCGCAAATGAAAGCATCAGCGCTAAAAGACACAGATTCTAAAGTAAACTGGAGTGGTCCACTAGTCATCTTAACCAGTCGTATCAGTGCCTCGGCCTCAGAAATTTTGGCGGGCGCCCTCAAAGATTACGACCGTGCAGTGATCGTTGGCGCAGACCATACTTTTGGCAAAGGAACGGTTCAGCAAGTGATTCCACTAGCACCTGGCCTAGGGGCTTTAAAGGTAACAATCGGAATGTTTTTTACTCCCGGTGGATTTTCGACTCAGCACCGCGGTGTAGCGTCGCATATTGTGTTTCCAAGCGAATTTGAAGCGGATGATGAAGAGTACGGCGAAAAGATGCTCGATTACTCACTTCCGCCTAAGCAAATTGATGCGTTTTTGTCTGATGGTGCGTATGTTAAAGAGGGCGAAGGCAACTGGGAAAAAGTTGACACTAAGATCGTTGAGACTTTAAAAAAACGTTCTACCGAGCGCGTTGTTAAAGACAAAGAGTTTAACGACATCAAACAAAAGATCGCAAAACGCAAAGCTGAGTCGAAAGAAATTGTTCTTGAAGATTCTTTTAAGGATTTAAAAGAGCGTAAGAGCGAAAGCGATAAAAAGAAAAATTGGACAGATGCTGAAAAGAAAGCCGACTACCTGAAACGTGCCGATGTGAACGAAGCTATCAACGTAGCGATAGACATTGTGGACGTTCGCAACAAGGTGCCGCTCAAAGTGATCGCACACGCCACGCCAACAACGGCGCCTGATCATCGTTTGATCCAATCCGCAAAGAAGAAGCCAGAGGGTTCGCCGGGTGAAGGCCATGCTGACGAGCCGGACAGTGGCGCCATCATTAATGATAAAAAACCGGGCAAGTTGTAGTAAGCGAGCTGGTTGGTAGGTGTTGGGGAGCGTTCTATCGGCAGACGCTGGTTTATAAAAGCGTCCTATTGGCAGACGCTTGTGTGCTGAGCGTTTCATCTGTTAGCCTCGCATAAGGCAAGGCCCCTTCTAATTCCTAAAACATTGACAATTTTTGGGCTCTCCCCTAAGTATCAAAGCCTATGGGTGAGACTCGCAGCGCTAGCAAAAAACAGACGCAAAAAACTAAACCGACGGTGAAGAGCGTGAAGGCTAAAAAGCTTTCTGCGCCTAAACCGAAAGCCACTTCCAAAAGTTTGCTTCTTCCAAAAGATACCATGGTGAAAATGTACGATTTGATGGTTCGTTCGCGCACCCTCGAAGAGCGGATGATTCAGGTTTATCGTCGGGGAGACGCCTACTTTTGGATTGGCGGTCCCGGCGAAGAAGCTTTCGGGGTCGCCCTCGGCCTCCATGTTCGTAAAGGCCAAGGCCCTGATTACGATTTCCTTCACTTACATTATCGATGCACGCCAACTTTGCTCGCCATTGGAATGAAGGACGAAGATGCTTTGCGCTTAATCATGAATAAAGGCACTGATCCATGCACCGGGGGACGTAATTTTTCGAATCACTACTGCTTTCCTGAGTGGAACGTGGCGCCCGTTTCTTCGCCGATTGGCATTCAATATGGAATTGCCATTGGAACTGCTATCGCGCAAAAACGCCGAAAACAAAAAGCAGTGAGCATCATCACCGGTGGCGACGCAGGCTCGGCGGAAAGCGATTTCGCAAGTGGATTAATTTGGGCCAGCCGACCGGGATCAGAACTTCCAATGTACATCACCGTGCAAAATAACCGCTGGGGAATTTCGACAAACTACGAATCACAACACGGCGAAAAACATGTGTCGGATCGTGGCAAGGCCTTTGGAATTCGCACAGCTGTGTACAATGGCAATGATCCAATAGAATCCTATCTGGCCATTCAGGCAGATCTTGATTATATTCGTAAAACGGGCAAGCCCATGCTTTCCGAATTCAACGTGTCCCGTCTCTATGGACACTCGTCCGCCTCTGGTGCCAACCGCATTGGTAGTGAGCCGTGCTGCATCGAAACATTCGAAAAAAAGTTAGTGGATGCAAAAGTTCTTACGTTGCAAGAATGTAAAATAATCAAAAACGAGCACTTCGAATCCATCCGCGAAAAATCCGATATGATTCGCGAAGAACCACCACCCAAGGTAGAAACGTTGTGGGACCACACTTATGCCAACAACGAAAATGCAGATTGGAGAAAGTTCTAATGGCGAACATGGCACAGGCTATTCGCATGGCCCTTCATTATGCAGAAAAAAATCTCGACCTCAAAGACGTCTTTGGACAAGATGTTGGCGAACCTCTCGGCGGAGTTTTTACCGCCACGCAAGGGTTGACCACGTCATGGAATACTCCACTTGATGAACGTGGAATTATTAGCACCGCAATTGGCTTGGCTCTCGCAGGCGATCGCGCGGTGGCGGAAATTCAATTTTGTGATTACATTTTTAATACTATCGATTTGTTAAAATACGCCGGCAACCTGCCGTGGTCGTGCAATGGAAATTACCAGTTGCCCATGGTGGTGATGACTCCAGTGGGTGCAGGTATTCGCGGCTCCATTTATCACAGCCACAGCTTTGATGCCTGGGCCACGCGCATGGCGGGCTGGAAAGTGGTAATGCCATCGACACCGCTTGAAGCCTACGGCATGTTACTTTCGGCCATCCAAGACCCAAACCCAGTTTTGTTTCTAAAGCCCAAAGCATTGATGCGCGTGAAGGGCGAGGAATTAATTCCTGGCGAACCAAGCGACGAGCGCGAGCTTAAAAATAAAATTGATGCTCCCCTTGGCGATCGAACTAAGTGGAAACCCCAGTGGCCAGAATTAGGCGAATACATGGTTCCATTTGGTAAAGCTAAGGTTTTGCAACCGGGAACAGATGTAACGATTGTTACCTACGGGCGACATGTTTGGTTAGCTAAAGAAGCCATCGAAAAGCTAAAAGGCGAATGCTCGGTGGAACTGATCGATTTGCGTTCGCTTTATCCTTACGACTGGCAAGCTATTAAACAATCGGTTTTGAAAACCAAGCGCGTGATATTTTTGAATGAAGACACCGAAGTGACGAACTTTGGTGAGCATCTGGCCTACAGGACTACCCAGGAGCTTTTTTACAATCTCTATGCTCCGCCAACGGTGTTAGCCGGAAAAAATCTTCCAGGCATAGGCCTGCACGCAGTTTTAGAAGAAAGCTCTGTGCCGCAGGTTGAAGATATTGTGCACGCCATTCGCGAGCTTTTTGCGCAAGAAGCTTAGATGGTTTTTAAGAATGAACTGTAATTACCGAGTGGGGCCAGTTGGACGCTTATGAAGTTTGATAAATACGCCTATTATTCCGAAGCCGTACAATCCTGTGACAACGACGTTTTGTTTTTAAAAAAAGTCTACAAGCATTTCTATACAAAAATTCCTAAAGTTCTGCGTGAGGATTTTTGCGGAACATTTCAGATGTGCGAAGAATGGATCAAGCTCAGCAAAGAAAACACGGCCTTCGGGGTCGACCTCGACGGCGAGCCCATCGATTACGGAAAAAACCGCGTTGCAAAAAATCTCAAGCCCGAGCAGCAAAGCCGAATTCAAATTTTACGGCAAAATGTGCTCGATGAGGGGCTCCCCGCGGCCGATATCAACGTTGCGTTCAATTTTTCCTATTTTATTTTCAAGCAGCGCCAAGACATCAAAAAGTATTTCAATCAGGTGTACAAAACATTAAAACCGCAAAGCCTGTTTGTGATCGATACGTTCGGCGGCACCGAAAGTTACGAGTCGCACATCGAAAAGACCAAGCACCCCAAATTTACTTACTACTGGGATCAAATTAACTTCGAACCGCTTACCAACGAAGCGCGCTTCGCCATTCATTTCCACCTCAAGGGTAAAAAACAACAACGACGAAATGTGTTCACCTACGACTGGCGTTTGTGGTCCATCGCTGAGCTTCGCGAAATCCTGACCGAGGTTGGGTTTAAAGATGTAACAGTTTTTTGGGAAGGCACCACCAAAAAGGGCGAGGGCGACAACAACTTCAAGCCCGTCGTAAAGGGCGAAGAGTGTGCGTCGTGGATAGCATACATCGCCGCCACCATCTAGCGGTCGCACGAAAAAGCACAATCTGCTTCGTTGCCTTCGGCAAATTCGTACTCGACGGGCAGGGAGCCCGCCTCCGTGCGAATTTGCCTCGTCGCCTCGCATCTGGTACTTTTTGGTGCGACCGCAGAATTTGCACGCTCACTGATGCGAACATCTCTTTCCGTCGTCCTGAGCGAACGCGAAG
>JAYUQP010000096.1:0-3001 GCA_043757265.1 Bdellovibrionales bacterium
ACCTATTTTGCTGTTGAAGGTGGGCGTTTTACAATGAAAACCCACCCCTTCGTCGAAGTGAATGGACGTAAATCCTACCGCTTTACAATGCATGCACGCTCAAGCTCCACATTTTCTCTATTTTATACTGTGGATGACGTAGCGGAAACGTTTGTGGATTACACCGATTTAGTTCCACACAGCTACACGATCAAGGCCAAGGAATCAAAGCAAGTCAGAGACGTGAAGAGTTTTTTCAATTGGAAAACCATGCAAGCCAAAACATGGGATAAAAAAATAAAAAAAGGCAAGGGTCCTGAGGAAAAGATATACGACTGGCAAGTGCTTCCTTACTCGCAAAATGTATTCTCTGCCGCTTTCTATCTCCGCTGTTTCCACTATGAAGTTGGCAAGGAACTCTCAATTCGGGTGGGGCACGAAGGAAAAAATATAATCATGAAGGCGAAAATACTGCGCGAAGAGAAATTAAAGACCGGGGCGGGCACCTTTGATACGTTTGTCATTAAACCCGAATTCGAAATCGACGGCGTTTTCAAGCCCGTCGGTGATGTATTTATGTGGATTACAAAAGATTCCTTCCGACGGATTGCGCGTATAGAGTCAAAAATAAAAATTGGCAAGCTTGTCGTCGAATTGCAAAAAATTTCCCCATGATCTTGTATATCCAAACTGCTTTTTTAGGCGACCTTTTGCTCAGCATACCCACATTGAAGCGCCTGCGTGAACTTTATCCCGGAAAAGAAATCCATCTGCTCTGTCGTAAGAATTTGGGATCTCTTTTGAAAGAAAATAATCTAGTGGATGTGGTCCACGACCAATTTTTGGGAACTAAGCCAAATTTTTCTGAAGTGCGAAACCTGTTTAAAAAACTGCACTACGATGTTGTCATTTGTCCGCACCAGTCTTTTCGTTCAACCTGGATCAGTGCCACGGTCAGGGCCGTGCAGAAAATTGGTTTTTCGAGCTGGCTGGGCCGTTGGGTATTTACAGAGTGCGCGGTGCGACCTCTGCAGTTCCCCGAGGTACTTCGACAAATGTCCCTGTTAAAATACATCGATCCCGAAACTAATGGTAAATTCGCAGACCTAACTGAATCCACTGCGCCCTTTAAGTCCATTCCTTCGTGGACATCTATGAAACTTCCTCAATATCAGGATATTGCAAAAAAAAAGCAGTGGAAAACAAAGCACAAACTTTCGTTGGATAAAAAAATTGTTTGCCTGGCACCAGGGAGCGTTTGGCCTACAAAGCAGTGGGGAATTGCGAAGTATTCACTATTGACTCAAGCGCTTTTAGAAACAGGCTGCCAGGTGGTTTTGGTGGGAAGTGCGGGCGAATCCTCGCTTTGTCAAAAGATTGAATCCGAAAATCCTAACGTGTTGAACTTAGCCGGCCAAACATCGCTGCTTGAGCTTGCGGAGGTCATTGCCGCGAGCGACTCTGTCGTCAGTAATGACAGCGGTGCGATGCATATTGCGGCAATGACCGATACGGCCTCGGTGAGCATATTTGGTCCGACGGTGCTTCGATTTGGCTATCAACCGTGGAACGAGCGGGCACGTGTGCTTGAGAACAAAAGCCTTACCTGCCGCCCCTGTTCGTCACATGGGGGCAATGTCTGTCCCATAGGAACCCATGAGTGCATGACTTCCATTCCTGTGCCAGATGTTCAAAAGCATCTGCCAAAAATTTAAAATCTATTTTTTACTGTAGTCTTTCGCAATCAAATTGAATTTCTTAATCTTCCTGAGCAGCGTATTCTTCGGGATGTTAGCGTTTGCGACAGTTTGGTTGATTTTTCCACCATTCATTTTAAGTGCGTTAATGATAAAATCCCGTTCGGCATCCTCTTTGAATTTTTCAAAGTTCAACGTCGTTGCGGATGTGGCATCTTCATTTAATAGTTTTTGTAGAGTTTCCGGCAACTGAGAAACAGAAAGATTGTTATCCGTATTCATGATTGTAAAACGCTCCATCAAATTTTCTAGCTCTCTAATGTTTCCGGGCCAAAGATGCTTTTTGAAAACTTGAAAGACCTCGGGTTCTACGGTCGGCATCGGCTTTTGATACTTTCCACAGAACTTTTTTAGAAAGTAAATTGTCAAATTCTCGATATCTTCAAGACGCTCTCTTAATGGTGGTAAGAAAATTGGCATTACGTTGAGTCGATAGTAGAGATCTTCGCGAAATCGTCCTTCTAAAATCATCTTTTCAAGATTCTGGTTTGTTGCGGTGACAATTCGTGCAGATGTTACGAGCTCCCGATTAGATCCTACTGGGTTAAACTTTTTTTCCTGTAATACGCGAAGCAATTTGACCTGAGTTTCCGGTTTCAATTCAGCAATTTCATCGAGGAATAAGGTTCCTTCATTCGCGAGCTGAAATTTTCCAATCTTGCGCTCGTCGGCTCCAGTAAACGCTCCCTTTTCGTGACCGAAAAGTTCGCTTTCGATGAGGCTTTCGGTAAGCGCAGCACAATTGATGGCAATAAAAGGCGACAGCTTACGGTGAGAATTGTAGTGCACGGCTTGAGCGACAAGTTCTTTTCCTGTGCCATTTTCTCCGCGAATTAAGACTGTGGTGTCCACTTTGCAAACCTTGTAGACCAGGTTAAAAACCTCTCGCATTTTTTGTGATTCACCAACAAAGTCAGTATTTACATCGTCGTCAAAAATAGGAAGCGAGGCGACCACGTCCTCAACCAGCTCTTTAGCTTCTTGAGATTTTTTAAATATTTCAATCAGTTTTCCCCGTTGTATGGGCTTTTCAAGGTAGTCGAAAGCACCCTCCTTGATTGCCTCGATGGCATCACGAACATTTGTGTGCGCAGTAAGAATGACTACAAATGTCCTCGGATCAATGGTCTTGATTCTATGGAGTGCAGACAGGCCATCCATCTGCGGCATTTTTACATCCATAATAATCAGGTCGTAGAAGTTTTTCTCGACCATCTCCACAGCCTCAAGGCCATTCATCGCTTGCTCACAAATGACTTGAGGCA
>JAYUQP010000097.1:0-2993 GCA_043757265.1 Bdellovibrionales bacterium
TGCGCCCTCACTTTCGTCGAGTCGAGTTGCCTCTCCGTAGAGAGGGAGCTGGATCAAAGATTGAGGGCTAAAAAATCAATAGGCTCTAAACAGCTAAAAACGTTAAATTAGAGTGTATCCTTTTGTCACAATGGGAACACATAGTAATAAGGTTGAGAAAATACTCAAGGAGCCCGCGTGTCTAAAAATAAACTTGCTGAGATCAAAAAAACGAGTGCTCAACTGGCACATGTGCAAGCCAATCGACGAACAAATGAGTCACTCACAGCGGCGGCTGAAAGATTGGGAATGACACAACAGCAATTGGGCGAAGAACTCGGCGAGTTTTATCAGATGCCGTTTATTGATTTAGCGGACTTCGAAATAGATCAAGCGGCTGTCGCAATTCTCAGTTTTGAACAGTGCAAAAAATATTCGGTAATGCCATTATCTCGAGCGGGGAATACCTTGGTCGTGGCATTTTCGGATCCTACCAATTTATTTATGCGTGACGATATTTCGTACATTACCAAATGCAAGATTGAACCCGTCGTAGCTACGGAAAATGGAATTCAAAAATCCATTGGAAAATACTATGCGAAACAAGAAGTTGGACAGGATGATTACCTCAATGACTTCGATGATGATACGGCTGAAGAAACAAAAAGTACCCATATCGGTAATGACAAAGATGAGGCACCAGTCGTTAAATTTGTAAACATGATGCTTACAGAAGCCGTCAAAGAGAACGCATCAGACATTCACGTTGAGCCTTATGAAAAAAGTATTCGTATTCGTTTTCGTAAAGATGGCCAGCTTTTTGAAAAGTACCGACCACCAAATAATATTGCATCGGCGATTTCGTCGCGGCTCAAGGTTTTGGCAAGGCTCGATTTAGCCGAACGGCGGAAGCCTCAAGACGGTCGCATTAAGTTGAAGTTTAAAGATAAGGGCGACGTCGATTTTCGCGTTAACGTTTTACCTGTTGTTGATGGCGAAAAAGTGGTGATGAGGATCATGGATAAATCTAAAATCACTAACATCAAGCTCACGGAACTGGGTTTTACAAATGATCAGTACTTAGTGTTGCAAGCCGTTTTGCAAAAGCCCCAAGGACTGATCCTTGTAACTGGGCCTACAGGAAGCGGAAAAACTACAACCCTCTATGCGTCTCTTCAGGAAATTCATGATAGCACGATAAATATAAGCACTGCCGAAGATCCGGTGGAATTTAAGTTAACAGGGATCAATCAAACCCAGGTGCAGCCTGACATTGGGTATACTTTTGCCGAGGCTTTGCGCGCCTTTCTTCGTCAAGATCCTGATGTGATCTTGGTGGGTGAGATTCGGGATACTGAGACCGCAGAAATTTCTTTCAAGGCCGCCTCCACAGGCCACTTGGTTTTGAGCACTCTACACACTAACGATGCTCCCGGAACAGTTTCTCGTCTTATTGAAATGGGTATCCCTGGATATATGATCACTTCCACAGTCGAAATTATTTTGGCTCAACGCTTAGTTGGAAAAATATGCCCTGGCTGTAAAGCCGAAGATCGAATCGATGCTGGGTTATTGGCAAAGTTAAATTTAACGGCCAAGGATATAAAAGATATCAAATTCTATAAAGGGCAAGGGTGCGAATCATGTTCGGGTACGGGCATAAAGGGCCGAGTTGCGATTTACGAATTTTTACCTATTTCCGACGAAATCAAAGAAGCTGTGATGGCCAACGCAACACCGCTTGAGCTTAAAAGAGCCGCTCTGCGCGGTGGAATGAAGTCGCTGAGAATGTCGGCCATTGATAAAGCTAAGGTCGGTTTGATTTCTTTGATGGAAGTTTTAAACAGCACCATGCAGGATCCAAAACTATGATAACGTTGATTCAGCTACTAAAACTAACCTCCGAACAGGGCGCCTCGGATTTGCATATCGTTGCGGGCAGTCCGCCGTGCTTGCGAGTTGAAGGCCGAGTGATCAGGGTGAAAAGTAGCACTCTCAATGCAGAAGATACGAGACGTTTGTGTTATTCGGTTTTGAATGATGGGCAGAAGAGTAAGTTTGAACAGGAAAAGGAATTGGACTTCAGCTTCGAAGTTAAGGGGTTGTGTCGCTTTCGGGGAAATTTATTCTTTCAAAAAAATTCACTTTCTGGAGTGTTTCGCCGCGTTCCTAATCATATTCCAAATTACTTGGATTTGGGAATGCCCCCCGCGATTCCCAAGCTCACAAGTTTGGCGAATGGTTTGGTGTTAGTTACCGGCCCGACCGGTTCTGGTAAGACGACAACCATCGCGTCCTTGATCGATAAAATAAATCAAGAAAAAGAGGGGCATATTGTGACCCTCGAAGATCCCATTGAGTTTATGCACCCGCATAAAAATTGTATCGTGAACCAGCGCGAAGTGGGAGTGGATTCCTTATCGTATGGAGAAGGCCTTAGGCGTCTTATGCGACAAGATCCTGATTATTGTTTGATTGGCGAAATCCGCGATCAGGATTCGGTTGAAACGGCCCTAAAACTCGCTGAAACGGGACATTTGGTTTTTGCAACGTTGCATACCAACTCGGCAGTGCAGACGATCAATCGGGTTGTGAGTATTTTTCCTGCCGACCAGCAGGAGCGGATTCGCGTTGTATTGAGTTTTACTCTCCAAGCAGTGGTGAGCCAAAGGCTCATTGTAGGAACTAATGGCAAGCGACTCCTCGCGTGCGAATTTTTGTTGCTCAATGCGGGGATTCGTAATTTGATTAGAGAGAATAAACTTCATCAGGTGCAGAATATGATGGAAGTGGGGCAGGAAAGATCTGGTATGGTTACATTAAATCAAACTCTCTGTGATTTGATACGAGCGAGTCGTATCACCGAGAAAGAAGCCTATTCTTGCACGAACAATCCCGACGACTTGTTTAAATTACTACAACGAGGGGCGTAATGGCTGTTTTTAATTATCAAGCGAAAGCGCTCAATGGATCATCTGTTCAGGGGCAAGTTGAGGCTGCCAACGAAGGCGAGG
>JAYUQP010000098.1:0-2970 GCA_043757265.1 Bdellovibrionales bacterium
GTGCTAGTTCCGGTCATTCCGCCCACCAATATCGGTTCGATTCCGCCCACCCTCGGAGCGGAGCGACGATGACCTCGTCAGCATTGGTACTTATGTCGGCGATTTAGGTCAAGGTCTCTTTTGCTTTCCTGTAAGATTCACCCACTAATTTTATTCGATGAGACTGATGTAGCAAGCGATCACAGATCGCATCACCTAGCATACCGCCGCCAAGATACTCATGCCAGTTTTCTGTCGGTAATTGCGAAGTAATTATTATTGACCTCGTCTGATGTCGATCTTCTATTATTTCGAATAAATCTTGTTTATTGTTGTCGTCAAGCGGCGACATACCAAAGTCGTCGATTAATAGAACATCGCATTTTGAGTATGTTTTTAGCTTTCGTAAATACGTACCATCGGCGCGAGCCGTTTGAAGTTGTGAATACATTATTGTCGCTCTTACAAAGAGAATTGAGTATCCCGCTCTGCAGGCGTGATTCGCAAGAGCTTGCGTGACGTAGCCTTTGCCGATCCCGCTAGGCCCTGTACAGATTATATTTTGATGTTTTTTAATCCACTCATTCTGAGCAAAATCCAGAATCGTTTTCTTTTGAAGACAACGTCTAAATTGATGATCAATATTTTCAATGCATGCATCGGGCTCTTTAAATCTTGCACACCTAAGCCGAGACTCTAGCTTCGCATTTTGCCTGTGCTGATATTCATCGTCGACTAAAAAGCCCATGAACTCGCTCTGACTCAGTTCTTGATGGTCCGCTCTCGACAACCGCTCCTTAAAGCTTGTCGCCATCTTGTGCAACTTCATCTGCATCATTTTTTCTACGGTTACTTCTACTAACATATTTGCCTCCCGGCGATTAATGGTAATATTCTTTTCCGCGAACATTACCGTTGTTGTTTAAAAATTCCATTTGTGTTTGCTTCTGAGGGTTTTTCAGCGGCACACTCTCCACTCCAGTTTTCAACATATTTTTTATAACTTGATAACTGTGCACTTCGAGTGTGAGTGCTTTGCTGCAGGCTTGATTCAATCTCGACTGACCAAATTTCTCGCCAAGGCGAATGATGCCCATCACGGACCGATACGCTTGCTCAGGATGAACTTTTATTGCAATTAATTTTTCAACAAATACCTTTACTGATTCGCCACTAGCACCAGCCCATTTTGCCATTCGCTCCGGCGTCCAATCGGTATAAGCTTTGTGTGATGGGGGCCGGTGCGTGGGGTCCGTGGTAAACTTGCCTTTTGAATGCGAGCGTCGATGGCTTGAGACTCGTTCACTTTTAAAAAATATTTCAATCGTGGCATGAGTTGCGCGAATCCAAACTTCTTGCTTTATAAGCTTGTACGGGGCGCTGTAGTAGTGATCATCGAAGGCAATGTGATAATCAATATTAAGGGTTTGGTTCTTCCATTCACCATACTCGTACGCCACCTCAGGGAGTGGCTTCAAAGCGGGACGATCAATTTCATTGAAAAGCTCAAGGCGCGATTTTCTATAAATTCGCATTTTCTTGCCGTTCACTATTGCTAGCAAACGACCAATCTCAATATTGAGATCTTCTATTGAAAAAAAAGTTTTATTTCTCAAAGCTGCAATGATCCAGCGGCTCGCCACCAATACACTCACTTCGACTTTGGCTTTGTCTTTTGGTCTGTACACCCGCGCCGGGATTACGCAACTTCCGTAGTGAATTGCAAGGTCCCAGTAAGCTCGATTAATTTTAGACTCGTAGCGATCCGGCTTATCGACGCCGCTCTTAAGATTGTCGGGCACAATGATCTCGGGAACTCCGCCAAAATATTCAAACATCCGGCGATGGCTCATTAGCCAATTACTTTGAGCTTGGCTCCAGGTAGCTTCAGCAAAAATATACGAACTCGCGCCAAGTGTACCCACGAAAACCTGAGCTGGTCGAACCTCGCCGCTCTCAGCGTCAACAATGTTGATGGCCGTTCCGGCATAATCAACAAATACCTTCTCTCCTGCCTTGTGATCTATTCGAAAAACCACAGAGAGTTTCGACTGCCATCTTCGGTAGTGCTCGCAAAATTGCGTATAACAATAGCCTTGGACGTTTGATTCTCTGTACTCCGACCACAAAAGCATTAATGTCACATGCTTCTTCTTAAGTTCTCGATGTAAATATTCGCAATCAGGCAGCATTGATTCTTTTCTCAAAACGCCGCCGACAAATTTGCCAGTATTGCCGTGCTTTAAACCCAGAAGAACAAGAATCTCAGTCTCTGATAAATTAGAAATCTGTTTGAATTCAGTTATCCCTGCTGCCTCGGCTCGAGCCAGATAATCTCGAATCGTAGACCGACCACAGCCGATCGACTTCGCAACTTGTCGAGGGCTGAGTTCTTGTTCAAAACTCAAACGATAAAGTTCCTTAATTGCGTGCATCTCTAACCTCTCCTTGGCCATGAGTACTCCCTATGTTGGTTTACTCATGGTCTTGTTATTTAGAGGTTATCGTCACGCCGCGTATTACGCGTTTTTACAGGCGGGCGGAATCAACCGACAGGGTGGGCGGAATCAAACCGATATTGGTGGGCGGAATGAGCCGAAACATGCACCATTGTCCCAGGCAATCTCTATTCCACAGGGACCACCGGCAAAGCCAACAGATTGTGAGGATGCGACCTTAGTCTCTTTAAATCCATCTTCGGGAAATGTGCCCTCACGCTTTAGCTGCTTCGCCTTTTTGATTAAAAATACCAACTGGTATTTATCAACACCAAGCTCCCGCGCCAAATCGGCGGACTTACCAGTCTATTGCTCCCATGACCGAATGACGTCAGCCAAAACATCATCGCTTAATCTGGTCAAATTTCCCTTGCTTGATTTAAAGCAGCCCTGACATCTGGCTGTAGTCCGGCTGGACCTTTGACAGGTATTGAACATTCATAAATGAATTTATGATAATGTCGCTTCACTTGCCTACAGCAATTATATCATG
>JAYUQP010000099.1:0-7999 GCA_043757265.1 Bdellovibrionales bacterium
CTCAACACCCGCATCACCAAAGCCGCCTAAAAAAGGTACGCCGTTCCCTTTGAGGTACGCCGTACAATTTTAGGTACGCCGTACCTTTAGGTTAAGATCTGCGTTATTTGCATTTCGGCTTGGCATCAGTTTTGAATAATCTAATGGTATGCCAAGAAAAAACACTATTCTGCAATGCGATTTTCCTTATCATTTAACTGCTCGATGTATCAACGGGGAGTGGTTTCGGCTGGATCTCGAGCTTGTTTGGTCGATATTCGGAGATTATTTGACGATTCTCAAATACGAGTTCAATTTCGAAATTATTTCATTTGTTCTCATGAATAACCATTTTCATCTACTAGTAAAAACACCGGATTCGAATCTCTCTGAGGGAATGAATTATTTCATGCGCGAAGTGAGTAAAGAAATAGCAACGAAAGCCGGACGATACAATCAAACCTTCGGAGGTCCATATCATTGGTGCATGCTTGATTCGTATCAATATTTTCTCAATTCCTACAAATATGTCTACCGGAATCCGGTTGAAGCCGGACTTGCTCCGAACTGTGAAGGTTACCCATACAGCAGCCTATTCAGAGCACTAGGGCTCGGTCGAATAAACTTTCCATTAGAGCCTGATACAATTCTTTTTAATCCGGTTTTACCGACAGATACTTTATGTTGGCTCAATTCTGGTCAGCGCGATTTTCATCAGCACATTGCTTTTGCTCTGCAAAAGAAAGTTTTTAGATACCGAAAGAATCCGGGAACGAAAGAATTTTTGGTCAATCCGGAGATGAAATATTGACGCAGATCTTAACCAAAAGGTACGGCGTACCTAAAATCGTACGGCGTACCTAAAATCGTACGGCGTACCTTAAAAGGAACGGCGTACCTTTTAGAAGCGCATTTTTACGTCGCTGAGGACGGGCATCATGTCGGCTTGTTTGGGGATTGATTTGATGTCTTGCAAGTCTTTTACAAACTCGGGCGAGCCTAGGCCCATGATGATCGAGTCGATTCCAGTGAAGCTTAGGTACATTTGAGTGACCTTATTTGAAAGCTTTTTACTTTCTGCAAAACACATATTTTTTTCTTCAAGATATAATGAAATCTGATTTGTTCTTAAGTTTGAAATGCTTTCCAGCGTTTCAGTCACAAGACGGGTCACTAGGTTGAGTTTTTGAATGTACTTATTTTTCCAAATATCCCAATACATATCTTGCGGAAGATAGCTCAGTTGCTCCATGGTTTTTGGTCGCATCTGTCGCTGAATATAATTGGTCCACTTCCAAAGATCACAAATACTTTCGAGATGATCGCGTAAAAAATGTCCCCAATTTAATGATGGGTAGGCGGTTAGTTTCGACATCATTTCTTTTTCAAGCTCAATCAGCTCGAGAAGGTTTTGATGCAGCTTTCCTTTAGTTGCAGCTTCATCGCGCTCAGGGAATGTAATAAAATGGTGGAGCTTGTCGCGATGATGGCTCGTGAGAGGGCGGCAAGTGACAACCGCGAGGTCCAGCTCTTTTGCTACCTCAAACACACTGCGGCCTTTGTGATTTTTCTCGGTTAAGGCGTAGGTTTCGAAAAGATTAAAGGGAATTTGTGCAGCAGCAAAATGATGGTTGGGACGAATCGACCTTGCAACTTCGTACACATCCGAAAGATTGATAAAATCAGAGGCAATATCTTTTTTAAGCAATGCACTCGATGCGATTCCGTAATAGCGGATGCGTCCTTTCATTACTTCTACTTCTAAATGTTCGAACGCTTTTTTTAGTGCCGCTAACATGTCTTGCTTCGTTTTACCGTGTGTCAGCATCATTTCTGGCGCTTGTAAAAAAACAAAGTCTACGTGATCCAGGTTCAAACGGCGAAGAGATGTAGTGATTTGAAATTCAAGATAGTCTGGAGAAATACAATGAGCCATTTGGTCACTGATTTTAATTATTCCTGGAAAAGGATGTCCTAATTGCTCGCGTTTGACAGCATCAAGAAATACACGGCCCTGAAGCGTTCCGATTTTTGTCGAAACAACAACTTGATCGCGAAGAATTTCGCCTGAAGACATTTTTTCGTGGATCACTTCGCCAATTAATAATTCGGAAGCGCCGTCGCCGTAACTTCCACTCGAATCAATAAAATTAATCCCCGTTGAAAAAGCGGCTCGCAATGATTCCTTGTACATCTCATTTTCGGGAGTTAAACGCAGACTGCCAAAACAAATGGGCGACACCATGTATTCGGCACGACCCAATCGGCGGTATGCAAACGGGGAGAATTTCTCTAACGAATTTGGTTTGTACTTTGGAGCGTTCATACAAAATTGATCGGAATTTCGCACAAAAAAAATGAGTTTTTTTATAGGGTGTGCAGTTATTTTAACAATGTGCTGTGAGTTCGATGAAAGTTAATTTCTGAAACGTCGACAACATAGGACTGGCCCTAAGCCGATTCGGCGACCCACGAGGCGGCCAATAAGACGGAAAATGGGCTGACGAGCAACGAAGCTAGGAACTTTTGGTCAAGCTCCCAGCACGTTAGTAACGAGCAGACAGCCCCCAATTTAATTTCAGACAAAACGCTTACAGGACCTGGACTTGGAGATCCTGCAAAATTTGCGTCAGGGCCATGAGGGGCATTCCGACAATGGAGCTTGGGTCCTTAGTCTGGACTTTCTCAAAAAGCGCGATTCCTAGCCCTTCAAATTTATACGAGCCTGCACAATCAACCGGGTTTTCGAGATCGACGTAGTTCGTAATCTGCGCGTCTGTCAGAGGACGCATGGTGAGCTCCGTGATGTCCACGTGCTGAAATGCTCTCCCTTGATAAATAACATACAAAGCGGTGAGAAGCTGGTGTGAATGCCCTTGGAGCATTTGCAATTGCGAAATAGCTTTTTCACGTGTGCCTGGTTTGTCGAGAGCTTGATTTTTAAATAAGCCCATCTGATCGGAGCCGATCACGAGCGCCTGTGGAAACTGACCTACCACGCTCTCAGCTTTTTTTTGCGCAAGAAACAGTGGAAGATCGGAGAGAGACACTTGTGCCGTTTTTTTTAGTGCAGTTTCATCCACCGCCGGTGCAGCAACGGTGAAGTTCACGTTCAGTTGCTGCAAAAGCTTCTTTCGGTAAGGAGATGTGCTGCCTAAAATTATTTTCACAGACCTAGCTCGCGTTTTAAAACTTGCAGAAGTTGATCTTTAGGCACAGACGAAGCTGTCCCCGATTTGAAATTTTTAAACTGAACGTCTCCTCGGGCTTCTTCGTCTCCGCCAACGATAAGTGCGCCGAGACAAGGAATACGATCCAATTTTTTAAGACGTTTTGATAAGTTTCCGGAATAGGGCATTTGTGCGGAAATATTATTTCGACGTAGCTCTTCTAGCAAACGCACACATTCGGTTTCATTTTCAGGTTGTAGTGGAACAACGCCCACAACTGACACCTCATGTGCCGGCAGAGCACAAAGCAGCGCGAGACGATCAACGCCGCCACCCCAGCCCACTCCAGGCGTCGCAGGCCCACCCATTGTTTCAATAAGGCCATCGTAACGCCCCCCCGAAAGGACTGCATTTTGCGCGCCTAATGCGTTGGTAGTAAATTCAAAGACGGTGTGACAGTAATAATCCAGGCCACGCACAAGGCGATTGTTAAGTTTGTAGGGGATGTTCACAGCTTTTAAAAGTTCGCACAGCCTTTCGAAAAACTCCTTGGATTCAGCGCTCAATGAGTCTTCCATTTTAGGCGCTTTTTGAATCCACGGCATATCTTGCTCACTTTTTGAATCCAAAATACGCATAGGATTTTTATCGATGCGCACCTTGCTCTCTTCTGAAAGTTCTTGCAGACACGAGCGAAAATACTCTTGTAATAGATTGCGATATTTTTTGCGCGAATCCACATCGCCAATCGTATTTAGTTCAAGCTGAATCTTATCTTGAATTTTGAGGTTTGCAAAAATAGTCCACGCCATGGAGATAACTTCAGCGTCGGCTACAGCCGAAGGCACACCAATGAGCTCCACACCCATCTGGTAAAATTGTCGGTAGCGTCCTTTTTGCGGGCGTTCATGTCGAAACATTGGCCCCTGATAAAAATATTTAACGGGGAGATCACGAAATAGACTCTGCGAAATCACCGAACGGGCCACTCCAGCTGTACCCTCGGGGCGAAGAGTGAGAGAATCACCACTTTTATCGATAAAGGTGTACATCTCCTTGGTGACGATATCGCTGGTGTCGCCAAGAGTTCTACTAAACACATCGGTGGATTCGAATATAGGAGTTTCAATTTCGGAAAAACCGTACAAGCCGGCTACGTGTCTTGATGTTTGCACGATGTGCAGAAAAGTACGGAGTTCTTCGCCCGTTAAGTCGCGAGTGCCGCGCACGGGCTGCAATGAGCTCAAAGCCATTATGAGTTACTCCAATGTTGTGTGAAGGCGCGCGCAATCTTCGTTGTCATCGAGAGCGTCGAGAAATTCGTACACCTCTTTCAGTTGCTCGGCATTCAGAGATGTTTTGTTTTTTGCGACATAGGAAAATTCGCAGGTTTTGATTTGCCAGCCACGGCCAGCTAAGTTTTTTCGCAGCGTTTCGATGTCATCAGGCGAGCCAACAAACGAACAGATGCCTTCTTTGTTTTTACTTACGTCGTTGGCACCCACTTCGATGGCCTCTTCTTCGGGATCTACATCGGGCTTCGAAGAAAGTCCCTCCACCAGCGACACGCGCTCGAACATCCAGCCAACGCTGCCCTGTTCACCCATTTGGCCGCCGTAGCTTTTAAATAAAAAACGAATGTCAGGAGCGGTTCGTGTGCGGTTGTCGGTTTGGCATTCCACTAACACACCTACTTGGTGCGGACCAAATCCCTCATACATCACTTCTTCAATTTGCGACTTGTCATCCGACTGACCAGAGCCTTTTTTGATGGCTCGCTCGATGGTCTCTTTTGGGCAAGAGGCTTCTTTAGCTGCATCGATGGCCATGCGCAATCGGGCATTAGCAGCGGGATCGGGACCGCCGAGTTTAACAGCTACTGCTATTTCCTTTGCCATTTTAGAAATAACGGCGCCTTTTTTATTGGCAGCTTCGACTTTATGCGGATTTTTCCAACTTTTTCCCATAGAACAAAACTATGAAAAAGTCCGCATAGTGTCTACTTATGCTCGCACTTTGACATGGTGCCCAGTACGAAAGGAAGGCCAATAACTGCATCCCAGCCGCACGAATCGTTGCGGCTAAGCATTCAGACAACTAGTAGTAGGAAGACCCAAGCTGTTGCATGACTTCTTCTGTATCAATCGTCGCAGCTGTTTCAGTTGAGCAGCCGCCATAAATGTTTTTGTAAATAGCGCTAAAAGGGTAAAGCTGATCAGACATTCCATCGGTTCCACTTCCCGAAAGCTCAAATGTCAGGATGACGTTGCCGCTGGCCATATCAACGAGTGAATATGCGCCGGCTTGATTCGGATCAACAAGGCGAATCTCCGCTTTTTCGCTAAGCACAGTACCAGTGGAAATTCCCGTGGCATCATTGTAGTCCATCACATCGAACTCGGTGACCGCTTTGGTGTTGGCGTCAAAATGCACCGAAATAAACGGCTCAGTAAAGCTACACATTAATTTATCCAAGGCAAAGCTACTGGCGGAAACAAGAGTTATGGTTGATGCTAGAATAACTTTAAACATTTAATCTCCTTAAAAGAAAGTTGCGCACAAAGTAGCCCATCCGCTTCGATGAGCAAGAGCAAATTCTAAATTCTCGATATTCTCACCAAACTTATAATCTTTTCAATTCAATCGGCTTGGACGATGAAGTACGGACTATCGACGGAAAGCTTTCCGTACGCCCTGTGGGCGAGTCTTATTGAAGGCATTCGATTTTTCTGCTTCGTTTTTCAAAATCGCGAAGATTTCTTTACGCGAAAGATAACGCCACTGATTGGGTTTAAGATTGCCAAGCAGAATCGGTCCCACGCGTGTGCGCAACAAGCCCGTTACTTGCAATTCCACAAGTTCGCACATTCGGCGGATCTGTCGTTTTTTCCCCTCCTGGAGAACAAAGCGCAGTTGATTATCTTTGACGTGCTCCACCTCTGCCGGCAGCAGAGATTTGTCATCAAGTTTCAATCCATAGCGGAGTTGAGCGATTTTCGCTGCCGTAATCTGCCCATCCACCCAAACTAAATATTCTTTTTTCATTTGTGAGTCGGGCGAGATGATGGAGCGGGCCACGCGCCCGTCTTGAGTTAGAATTAACAACCCCCAGGAGTCGATATCCAAGCGGCCCGCCGGTGCCAGAGACATCATTTGCAATCGCGATGGGGGTGCGGAATCGCCAGGACTGCGAACTTGATTTGTCTCCGTGAGTAACGTACTTGCTGGTTTATAATTGTCTTCCGCCTGCCCCGAAACATAACCCACAGGTTTATTAATCATCACAGTCAATTTGCTTTTGATCCATTGATAGGCGTCTTCGAGCAGAGTGATCTGCGCTTTTGGCGAAACTTTTGTGCCTAGTTGGTTAATAATTAGGCCATCAACTTTCACCCAACCTTTTTCGATACAAAGATCGGCTTCGCGACGCGAGCAAATTCCTTGGTCGGCCATGAGTTTAGATAATCGAACCAGCTCGTCAGTCATAACTTCAGGCTCATCTTCAGGCATGTCATTAGGCATATCAATAGTCTTGCCAGACAGGCGGAGAATTGTCATGATAAATGCAGTTAATCTATATTGAGGAGTCCTTATGATCTTATTAATTTTACAATTCACACTCTCATTTGCCCAAGAGAAATCTTCCGCCGATGTCTACGATATTGAAGGTAAAACAAAATTGTTCAATTACTCCAATACCCGAGTGCTTAGTGGCGACATTGAAAACTTTGTCGGCGAGTTCAAAGACGCTGCCACTGGCGAAGTTGCTGCTGCCGAAAAAGCCGAAACACGTCAGGGAGTGATCGTTCGCTACGAAGTGAATCGACCTTTGGTAAAAGACTCAGGCGTGATCGAAGTTAAAGATGGCAAAATTAGCTTTTTGTACAACGACAATGGAAAAAAATCAGAAGCCAAAGAGCCTTTAAAAGAAAACACTTTGATTTCAGCAACGCTATGTCCTTTCCTTGAGGCTCGCTTTTCAGATCTGCTTGCAAAAAAAGATGTGGATTTTAAATATGCTGTTTGGTACCGCAAAGAAACGGTTGGTTTTCGTTTTAGCTTTGATCGCGAAGAAAACGGCAATGTTGTGATTAAAATGAGTCCTACGAATTTTCTGTATCGTTCGCTAGTAAATCCAATTTACTTTACCTATGCAAAAGCCTCGAAAAAACTTGTTTCAATAAAAGGGCGTACACTTCCAAAACGAAAAGAAGGCAACAGCTGGAAAGATTTTGATGCTCTTGCTGTTTATAAATAGATGACACCAATGAAAAAGTGGCTTTTTCAAGGTTTAACTCTCGATCTTCGATCCCTTGCGCTTTTTCGCATCGCATTTGGCATATGTTTATTTGTCGATGTATTTTATCGACTGTTTTACATTAACGATTTTTATACCGATCAGGGCGTACTACCGCGCGCAGCCCTTCTTGAGCACTTTCTAAGCCCTTGGGAATATTCTATTTTCTTTATTTCCGGCAAAGCGGAGATCATGTTTTTTCTTATGACCATCGCTCTGGTTGCTATTTTTATGATGACTGTGGGGTATCGCACGCGATTGGCAGCGTTTGTAACATGGATTCTTGTGACGTCTTTACAAACGCGAGCACAAATCGTTCTGCATGGTGGAGATGATCTTATTCGTGTTCTTTTATTTTGGTGCCAGTTTGTTCCATTGAGTGCTGAATTTTCTGTTGATAAATCGCTAGCTACAAAAAGCAGTTCCACATCGCACACGCTTTTGAGTTTCGGTGGCGCGGGACTTATTCTGCAACTTTTATTTATGTATTTGTTTACAGCGGCTCTTAAACTCCATCCGACATGGAACGTTGAAGGATCAGCAATCTATTATG
>JAYUQP010000100.1:0-7941 GCA_043757265.1 Bdellovibrionales bacterium
GCCCCCACGCGCGAAACCACCCAGCGAGCTCAAGGCTTGCAAACAAAAGCTAAAGCTCTCTGTAGGATTCACGAGCAAGCTCATTCCGGGGGGACGATAACGAGAGATTTTAAAAAGAGTGGATCAATTTATTTAAAAAAAATCTAACGCATGAACTAGTGACCTTAAGACAGTACTTTTTTGAGTTCAGCTTTTTGATCTGGGGTTAGGATTAACCACTCTGGCGGAAGATTTTCGGTTACGTATTGCCAGGACGCTTTGACGATGTCTTTGGCGAGGGGCTTATTGTGCAGATCTTTCAGAGTATTTAGATGTCGCAATAAAATTGTTTTCGTAGGTTTGAAAAAGCCGTTCTCGTCTTTCCCTTGATTAGAAATTTCTAGTTCCACCCGCTCAATTAATTTTTGAAAATACGGTTCTAAGCTCACACTCATACTTATTATTCTCATCTCTTCCAGGTTACCGGAAAAGGTACTTGGTACCTTTTCTTGCAAACAGGATGTTTCGCTTTGCAAGTGAGCCCATGGATGGGCGCGTCTTAAAAAATGAGTTCTCTTGGAACTAAACTCGTAAGCAGTGAACCCAAAAAAGCATCCTAGCGTTCCCAGGTTTCCATAGTAGGGACTGTTCCGTCCACTTTAAAGCCAAGGGGTTTTACTAAAAACTCAGTGGCGTTGGGTTTCTTTTTATACAAAAGGTTATAAATGGCAAAATACTTTGTTACTTTTTTTGCATAGTTTCGAGTTTCTACGTAAGGGATGTGTTCGATAAACTCGTCCAGTTCTAAGTCGCCAAAGTAATGCATCCATGCGTGCACGCGGTGCGGACCCCCGTTGTAAGCAGCGGCGGCAAGGCTGATATTGCCATTGAACTTTTTTAACAAACGCTGAAGATAAAAACTTCCAAACCGAATGGACACTTCGGGTTTGAGTAAATCGTCCACCGGAATTATATCAACGCTCATCAACGAAGCCAATTTTCGACCAGTGCGTGGCATCACTTGCATCAAGCCTCGGGCTCCCACCGGCGAAATGGCATCCGCACGGAAGATTGTTTCGGCGCGCATAATACTCCACACAAACTCTGCTGGAATCTTAAGAGCTTGGCTCTGCTCAGTGACCCACTTTTCGTACGCTTTGGGATAGGAGTAGGTCCAATAATCACTTCCATGGTGCAATCCCATCTTGACAGCCTGATCTTCAAAAAAGTGGGATGCTAAAATAACCGAGCGGTTGTACGAATGCACCGACTGATGCGCCTGGAGCAGCCACTGTTTTTGAAATTGAGTGAGCTTTTTTCCTTCGGCATCCAAAACTTCGCGGTATGCAAAATCCCACATTCCCACCCGCGAAAGAACCCGCGCACGCTGCAGAGACTTTTCAATATTATTCAAATAAACAGCTTTCAAATCTTGCGAAAGATTTTGCTCGGGCGCCGTAACACCCTCCGGAAAATCTTCATCAACAACTTCTTCGGCGTTGAGCATAGCATCTACTTTTTGTTCAAACGGATCTGGAAGCTGGGTTAAAATCTCTTCGCTCTCTTCCCGGTCGTCTGTGGCAACAGCTTCGGACAGCCACCAGTTTTCGTGAATACCTGGAAGAAGTACGCCGTTTTCGCTAGATGGACTGCGCTGGGTGAGCTTTGTGCCCATCTGAGTTACCAACTGGAGAGACCGTTGGTATGCGGCCACCGAATAGTACCCCACCGATTCATCATGGGTCATGCGCGTGAAAATCTCGTAGGCTTCGCGCTTCCTATCTTGGCGTAGCAAACTCATCGCCATCCAGTATACGATTTTATCTTCCTTGTGGTCCTGCCAAAGGCGCGGTTTACTTTTTTTAAGCTCCGAAATTTGAAATAAAGATTTTTCGGCCTGTACGTAATCTTTTTGCAAATACTGAAGCCAGGCCTGGTACCACAAACTGTCGGCAAACATTTTGCCCGATGGGTATTTGATGGAATACTCTTTAAACTTCGCCGATGCCGACGCGTAATCGTGCACGACATAGCTTGCAAAGCCCGATTGAAATAACGACGCTGCTGCCACCTGCGGTCGCACCGCCACTTGATATGCGCGATAGTAGGCTTCAATGCCTTTTTGCGGAGTGTTAGTGCGCGAATACACGCGTCCTAAATTCATCAAATAATCGTTGTCGTTTTCTTTGTCTTTTTGGTACGACAGCAAAGTTCTTAAAGCCTCGTCCACATGTCCTTCGTGCAACTGATAACTCACATACAACTCGTCAACTTCATAACGCGCCTCGTGGCTTGCGCGTTTTTGCAAATCCTGAATCTCTTTGTAGGCTTTATCCTCGAGACCGGCCCATAATAAGCGTTGCACCCGCATTTTTTGCTCGGCCAATGTGACCACGCAATTGAGTTTTTGTCCCATCACTGAGTTTTCGTGATGCCGAATTCCCCAATCTGCAATTTTATCGTAAGCCGGGAATTTGAGATAAAGTTCTTTGGAGTAGCGACATATTTTTTGGTTCTTATGATTCTTTACTTGTGTGACGAGATAGCCCCAAAGCGTCGAAGAGTAATAACCCGTGCGCTGCAGGCGTTTTAGATTTTTTTGATACAATGGCTCAGCTTTTTTCCACTGCTTGAGCGCCATGAGGGCTTCGGCTTGGTAAAATCGCGCCACATCGGCCGTGTATTTTGTACGAGCTTGTTTTTCGGCAGACGTAAAGTCCTCCAGGGCTTTTTGATAATTTCCAGTTTCGAACAAAGCGATGCCGCGAGAGATGGCAACATAATCTAAAACATCGGGACTTTGCGAATTCGCTTTACGAAGATGTTCTAGACTCACATCCCATTTTTTAGATTTTTGCGAAATCAATCCGAGATAAAAATCCATGTACGAGCCGGAAAGCTGCTGTTTTGCAACAGCGTAGGATTCATCGTAGCGTCCCTCTTGCAGGAGTTGTTCCCACGAAACGACCGGGCTTGGCTCGATTGCTTTTAAAATAGAAATAAGTGTGAAAATGAAAACCATTTTTGTGAACTCCCCCAAGAGTTGCCCGTGCCCCTAACAATGTTAACCCAGAACTATTAAAAAACAGAAGTCTAAAACAGTATTTGTTTGCTGGGAGTGCGGAGCCAAAAAACTAACTGGGAAGGGCACTGCACCGACCTTCCAGGCCAAAACACCTTGATTAAGGAAAAGGAACTTCCTCTCCCGACAAAGGTCCAGGGTTGGGCTATTGGTAAGAATGCAACCACAGGGACTGCCCCCTATGAGGTGTCGCTCGCGGCAAAAGCGGTTAATTATATAACGTTTCGTACGCCCACAAGTGTTAGTGAGCTTGATCGGATTTTTTTTGGGGGGGGCGTTGTTTTCGGTGGTTTTATCATGCTTGGCGGCGAACCCAGGATCAAAAAGAGCACTCTTCTTTTTCAAATGGCTGCGAGTCATCGCGAAAGAGGCCAAAGTGGCGTTCGGCCGAGCACGAAATTTTCGGTGAAATTTAATCGTTGAGCGTTTTACAAAAAGACCGGAATTCTTAAAAACGTGATACGGGTTGAAGGTTATAAAGGGCACAATAGTTCTGGTCGTTCCAACCTATGTTTGCCCAAAAATCCTCCCCGCACTGGCCGTCGACGATTTTACATAAAACCGCCCAAGCTTCCAGATGAAAAAATACTTGGACCATTCGAACTTCGCGGATAAAAAAATTATCTGTTGGTTTTACGCTGATGCGATAGAACTCAAATCCGCCGAAAATATCACCGAAATTACCAGTCGGTGCCGATTCTGCAGCGAGCATTTCACCTTCTTCAATAGGTGCTATGTAGCTAGCTTCCCATTCAAAGAATGGCGACTGAAAACACTGAACTTGAGCTTCTCCTCCGGCAGAGGCAATGTTAAAACTCAAACTAAAAAAGGTTAATATACTCAAAATTTTCACAAACTCTCCTATTGAGGATCAAGCAGAACCTTAGTGCCACCATTTTTAGTAGTCACTGAGGATCGAAATTGATGAAAAAATTGCCTGTTTAGAATGTACTGTATTCAGAACCTGCCTTGATTAACGCGAATTTTCAAAAAATAATTCTCAACCCGGAAGATTTCCAAAGAGTAAAGTCTCGATAAGAGCAAACGGTTTTATCCGCAAATGAGCAAACCTGCCACAGACACTCGGACAGACAAGCAAACAGGCAAGTAAATGGACAAGCAGTGACCGCACCACCTTAGATCATTTCGGCAATCACGTCATCGATCGCTTGAGCAATCAAATTATCTTTGTAGAGCAAAGATTTTCCAAAGCTTTCTTGCGATTCAAGCATTGCTAGGATTCGGCTCACATCACCGTTGCGCACGACATTTGGCTGTTGAGAGGTTTCTTTTAATACCTGAAGATCCTTTTCGGTCAGCGAAATCTTCTGCTCAAGCTCCTGTATCTCTAAAGAAAAAGAAATCCGGAGACGCTCGATGTTAATCGTCACATTTCGTAGTGAGGACATGCGGTACATTTTTAAACTGCGATCAAATTCTCCAATTTCTTGCTTCAAAACATCGCGATCGATACGTAAAGATGCAGCCTGTTGCTCAAGCAAAGATATTTGCTGGGAAACCACAGAGCGAATCATCACTTTGTTTTGCAAGTTTTTGGAAAATCGCTCGTACTCAAAATTTTTGCTCCACTGTTGCACAGGTGGAGTTTGCCGATACGCACTTTTTAACTACGACGGTTTTGGGGCTCGCTTGTACGTTGGACTGTGTGGCCACAGATCGTTGTTGAGACACCACGCTAACTTGATATTTAGGATAGTCATTGCTGAGAGTGTTTCGAGAACTGAGCGAACTGCACCCAGTCACAAAAGCAGTTACAGTCAAAACACTCAATAATCTCATTCGGCCTCCGAAAAAATACTGCATTAAATGCAGCACCAGAAGCTTATCGGAGGTTTTTTTAACTTCTAAAGTCCGGTCTCCCATAAAAGGGAAGAAGACTCGAACAAGCTCATCTCGCAAACGAGCGCTGCTGGCGCACTTCCCTCTTGCCGTGCCTTTTTAGGTACGTCGTACGATTTTAGGTACGCCGTACCTTTTGGTTGAGAGTTGCGTCAAATCGGATGATTTTGGTTCTCGGTAGCTCTACTTGGAGTAAACGGTATTACTCAAAGCTAATGAGGACGGCTTCAGTAGCTTAAGCGTACGGCCTCGTGCCACTTTTTAACTCGTGCGGTTCGCTCGCGCTTCTCAATTTGAGACTGAAATATTTTTGCGATGGGATTCACTTTGTGCAAATCTGAAACGGTCCACAGCCCCACGCCCAAGCCAGCCATAAGCGCCGCCCCGGTGCTCGTGGTTTCAATATTTTGCGGGACTTCGACGTCGATTCCTAAATAATCGGATTGAAGCTGCATCAAAAGATCATTCTCAGTGGCGCCGCCGTCCACCCGCACCCGCGAAAGTTTTATATTGGCTTCGGACTTCATCACTTCAAGAATATCTAAATTTTGTAAAGCCATGGCTTCCAAAGTAGCGCGGGCGATATGTGCGCGTGTGGTTCCTCGCGATAGGCCTTTGATAATTCCGCGCGCCTGGGGCTGCCAGTAAGGAGCTCCAAGGCCTGAGAGAGCTGGCACAAATTCCACCCCTTCCGATGTTTCCACCGAGCGCGCCAGTCGTTCCACCTCGGAGCTTTTCTCGATAAACCCAAGACCATCGCGCAACCACTGTACGGCAGCTCCACAAATAAATGCGCCGCCCTCGAGGGCGTAGACGGGCTTATGACCTTTCCATGCCCACGCGACCGTCGATAACAGACCTTTCTTGGAAGGTACGATCTGATTCCCTGTATTGAAAAGTAAAAAACTTCCCGTGCCGAATGTGATTTTTGCGTCGCCCTTGTGAATTCCACCCTGGCCAAACAGGGCAGACTGTTGATCTCCGATAACTCCGTGAATTGGAATTCCATCTGGCAAACCGGGCACACCTTTGGTGATTCCAAAATGACCATTATTGGGTTCTATCTGCGGGAGCGAGTCCATTGGAATTTTGAAAAGCTTTAACAATTCTTTATCGAATGTCTGCTGCTTGAGATGAAAGAGCATTGTGCGCGAGGCATTGGAAGGATCTGTTTTATAAGTGGTCCCTTTGGTGAGTTGCCAGATCAAAAACGTATCCATTGTGCCAAAACATAATTGATTGTTCTTCGCGAGCTTGCGGGCTTTTTCGTTATTCTTCAAAATCCACGTCATTTTGCTGGCTGAAAAATATGGGTCCATAAGCAAACCTGTTTTTGCGCGCACAGCTTTTTCTTTCGGTTTCAGTTTACGACACTCGTCTGTGGTCCGCCGACACTGCCATACGATGGCGTTCATCACCGGTTCGCCCGTGGTGCGATTCCAAGCAGCTACGGTCTCGCGCTGGTTTGTAATCCCGATGGCGGCAATCTGTCGAGCATCTATTTTTCTGACCACTTCGCTGATTCCATACAACACCGATTCCCAAATGTCGGACGTGCGATGCTCCACCCAGCCTGGCTTTGGAAAAATCTGTTCGAAATCCTTATCCGCGCGATGGACCACTTGGCCTCGTTCGTTGTAAACCGAGACGGTGCTTCCGGTTGTGCCTTGATCGATGGATAAAATATATTGTGACTTCATAAACTCTCCAACCTGTGTTAATGCTTATTAAAATGAAATGGTTTTTTAAAAAAGTCAGCGAAAAAACGAAAAGCCTTAAAGACCTCACCTCTGAGGAATTGGTGTTTCGTGTTTTTCCACATTTTTTAGGCGAAATCATGACCAAGTACCTTCGCGTTGAAGTTGAAGGCTTGGAAAATGTGCCGCGCAAAGGGGCTGCGATTATTAGCCCCAATCACTCTGGATATTCTGGCTTCGACGCATTTTTACTGTGTCACCATATTGATCAGGCAACACAACGAGTGCCGCGGGTTTTGGCCCATCACTTTTGGTTTCTAAATCAGACAACCGCCATACCTGCGCAAAAAATGGGTTTTATTGAGGCAAATAAAAAAAATGGGCTCGCTGTTTTAAAAAAGAAACAGCTTTTGATTCTTTTTCCCGAGGGTGAGTACGGAAACTTCAAGCCAACTACGCAGCGCTATCAGCTACAAACGTTTAAAAAAGGTTTTGTGCGCATGGCTCTTGAAACCAATTCGCCCATTGTTCCAACTCTTGTGATTGGTGCCGAAGAAACTCATATTAATTTAGCGCAATTAAAATTTACAAAATACCTACGTGGACTTGTGATTCCTCTTCCGCTCAATATTATTCCGTTGCCCGCGCGCTGGAAGATAAAAGTTCTTCCCCCCATCGTACTCGATCGAGGCCCCGATGCCCTCGAGGATGAAGATTACATTCGCCGAACTACCGAGGATATTCAAGATTACATGCAGATTGAACTGAATAACGAACTGAAAAATAGGCGATTTATTTACTTATAGCCGTCAGTTTTCATAAACCAGCCTATTCCATGATATCGGCGCCGATGGCGGAGTTGATCTGACCCCACATGCTCGTCACAATCCCTGCATCTTCGGGGTCTTTTCCCACTAGCTGCTTAGTTAAATAGGTCGCGATGCCAACGCTGATCGTTAGCAACAGAATGTACTCTAAAACGATTTGCCCTGAATCTTTACGAAGTTTCGGCGGTGAATATTGACGGGCGCTGGGCGCTCGCATAAACCTCAAGCATGAAAGTTTTAAAATCATCAAAGTGGCTGCTCTTACCGATTTGTTTGCTTTTAGGCTTAGCATTAATGATCACCTTTGTTTCGCTTTCGCAGATCTACTTATCGGACTATCTGATCGAAAACTCAAAAGACCATATTGGCGAAAAAATAGACCCAGCAAAGCTTTCGGAGCTTATTGGAATGCCCGAGTTGACTGCGTCCCCGTTGCCCTCTGTCCTTATCTTTTGGTCCGTTTCCTGTGCCCCCTGCCTCAAAAAGCTTAAAAACC
>JAYUQP010000101.1:0-22766 GCA_043757265.1 Bdellovibrionales bacterium
TCACCCGACAACCGCAACGACCGCTACACTTTCTGCAAGTGAGTCTGCGGTCTGTCCGGAGTGCGTGAAACAGGCAGAAAATGCCGATCGGACTTCAGCACAGCTTTCCGCATCGGACTCAGAACGCAAAGGCAGCGCATTCTGGACGACTCGAAAAGCTCACCTGCTTTCTCGGACCCAATCTAGCCGACCACCCGGTGTGACGGATGCAGCCGTTTGGCTCAGCGCGAACGGAATGTTCATCAGCCCTCAAGCGGCTGGCAGTTGTCCCGGCAAAAACCTGCCGGTCGGTTGTTGAGTCAGCCGATTCTGCTAAAGTCCCGCCCGCTCCGAACTCGACCGAGTGGAGCAGTGTCGACTGAGATCCGGTCAGTTTCTGCCGAATGGCACTTCTGACCTCTCAGCCCTTGGCGGCGTAGCTCAGCCGGTTAGAGCAGCGGAATCATAATCCGCGTGTCGGGGGTTCAACTCCCTCTCCCGCTACCATAGCTCACGTAGATATCGGATATCTTGATATCCCGATATCAGATATCGAAAAAAAACCTGATTCCACGTGTACCGGTAAACGGGTATGTCTGTATTCCTGTTAGAGCAGATCACACTCAAAAGCGCTGCGTCATATTCTGGTACCCTCAATGATACGTTTGTGTATCCACTAGACCCGTTAAAATTTATTCAAACGCTACTCCGTTGCCATGTGCATTAATTCTATTCGTCGAATGTTTTCGTAGGATTTCGTTCTTGTGACACGTACTTTCTGGCTCACATCGTAACAAGGAGTCCTTTTTGAAACTGATCTTTTTTTGTCTCACTTTAGTTTTTGCAAGCCACGTCTTTGCAGGCACGAACAAGCCGAATCTGCAATCTGTTACGTGTTCAACCAGCTCAATGTCTATTGTGATTTCGGCGCTGTCTGCAGATTCTTACGTTTTTACGTTGTTCGAGAATGGTCAAGTGGTCGGAGTTCCAAACGAAGCCATTGAGCTAGGATTTCAAGGCTACGAGGATACTTTGTTGATGGCTTACGTATGGATTTTTGAAAACAAAGCGCTTGGCTCCATCGCAATCGGAGTTGTCGGTGAAGAAAATTTAGCTACAAATCCTGGCTCTTATACGGGCAAGGCCGACGTCTTTTTGACCTCCGGAAACGCGACGATTAACGGCGCAACAGTTGATTGCACAGTTGTAACAAAATAATCGCACGATCGACGCGTGAATTTTTAAAATCACACGAATTCAAGTTTACCTATCAACTGGTATACTTGAATCCCCGGTGGATTCTGTAATACAATACCTGCACCCAAGTATACTTGTTAACAGGTATACTTGAATTCCAACCTCCAAAATTCACGTCACTTAAAAAAAAGTTATAACGCACAAACGCGATCTGAGCGTCTCATTCTGAGATATTTTATTTTCCCGCAACTTTTTCCAAACCCCGGCGTCTTGTTACTAAGAGCAATTGGGGGACTTATGAAAAATGAAATCTTTGGTTTTTTGAAACTTGGATTAACTTTGTTAATGATGGTTTGCGCTCAAGGCTGTTCGGCACCAACGAGCACAAGTGCTGTGGTAGATTCTGAAGGCGACATTGATACGCCGTCAGCTCAGGTTAGCGTTCCAAAAATACCGACAAAGAGTTGTACGATGAATGGCATCGCATATCAGTGTGTCACTATATCCTATGGCGAACATACCCTCCAAAATTACGAATTGTGGTTGCCGAACACTGTGCACATTAGCGGCGATCGACCACTTGTTGTCTATTTTCACGGCGGTGGGTATTACGCTGGTGACAAAGTAGATGCATATTTGAAGCCCGCAGCGCCTCAAGAAGTAAAAACCTACGATGCAAACTCGGCAATGCCTGAGTTACTACAGCTGGGTTACGCTGTTGCTACAGTAAATTACCGTTTGGTTGATGATTTTCCGTTTGTGTATGACCAGATGGAATTTCCTGTGCAGTTTCAAGATGCTGCTTGGGCGGTGCAGGATCTTCGCATGCGAGCGGCTCACTACGATTATAATACTACCAAAGTTGCATTCACTGGCGTTTCGGCGGGTGGAGGTCTCTCTCTGTGGCTTGCGTTTCATGATGACCTCATTAATTTTGGAAGCGTGGAAATTCGCGAGAAGTTTTCGTCCAAAGCTGATTGTGTCGCTGTGCGAGACACACAAACCACAATCCATATAAGTGAAATTGGAGCTCTTTTAGGGCCAACCTACGAAGTAGGGTATGGAATTTCTACGATGTTTGGCTTTACAGCAGCAGAATACGCCGCAAACCCCGCACTTTACGAAGAAGCTTACGGATCAAGTATGAGCAATTCATCTGCCATTCATCATTTGAATGAAAATGATGCCACGGTTCGAGTTATGCTCTCCTACGTGCTGGATTACGGCACGATAAATATTCATGCTGCAGAGTTTGGAAGATATTTGGCAGAAGGTAACCCTGTGAACGTAAAAAATCAGTACGGACGTAAATCTTTATTCGAGCTTGGAATGAGCTACACTCTAAAAACCAAACAAGCCCCGCTCGCGCAAAAGAACAACATGATCAATCATATTAACAGTTGTTTTTCTAAATAAGCGAGGGGCCAATGAAGCAATACTTAAAAAAAATCATACGAATCATTTTTATGGGTGCGCTTTTTATTACGTTGAGTAACTGTTCAGCCCCTTCAAGCACATATCTCGCAGCGGAAACGAACAACGACGCGCAAACAAACTCTGTCGTTGATAAGCAGTGCCTAGCATCTCCCTTAAAAGTTTGTTCACTGACAAACACCTGTCAAAATGGAACTCAGCAGTGGACGGTGTCTTCGGATGTTCCAGGATGTTTCGAAGATGGTGCAGCCTTGAGTTTTAGGGATGCAACAGGAGAGTTAAGATACTACTGTCGCTATAAACCCGCAGTCGGTGGTTCAAAAAAGCCTTTGGTTTTATTTTTCCATGGTGGGTCGGGGTCGGCCGAAAATCTGTACAAAACAACGCAACTTCGCAGCAAGGCCGAGCAGCAGCAGTTTCAAATTGTAGCCCTGCAATCAAGAAACCTCAAAATTGACCTTGCCCGTTTAAACGACGGACACCACTTTGATACCTGGCAGTGGGATTTTGAAAGCAATACAGAAAACGGCGACATCCAGGCAATCGACCAATTGATCGACCTTCTTGTTCGGCAAGGCGATGTGGTCCCAAGCCGCATTTACCTTATGGGATGGTCTGAGGGAGGGATGCTGGCTCAGCTTTACGGATTAGTACGGTATCACACGGCATCTCAGTTTGGGCACAAAGTGGCAGCGGCTGTGGTTTATTCTGGATCGTCGCCCTTTCATCGCAAGTACGAAAACAACTTCGAATGTGCGCCTAAGTTAAATCTGCAGTCGCAATTTCCAATTTACTCCCTAAGTAGGTCTTGTGATGTGGTTGCTTGCAATCAGCAACAGGAGACTGATTTGTGGAACAAGGGAAGTTTTGCAGATGTGATCAATATGGAATCCTGGAAGGTTGTTTTAAGGAACGAAATCGGCAACAACAACTTTTCGCATAAACTGCTTGATAGAATTGGAAACATTGTTGGGTCATGTGCGCAAACATGTGGCATATCAGAGGCCACGCAAAATCATCTGACGTGGCCCATCCATTTTGAAAACGAAATGCTGACTTATCTCTTGTCCCATTAGCCTCGACCAAAGTGCAGTGCATTAATTTATTTAGATAGATTCATTCTAACTCTCTGTTTACACTTAAAAAAAATGACTTTTTGTCATCCAACAACACTCAAGAAAGAGGTAAATATGAAGTTTATTTTTGTTACAATCGCAATGGTCAGTTTGGTGGCTTGTTCATCAACTCAAAAAACAACATCAACTACAGACAAAACGGACACGACAACAGCAGCAGCTACAACTAGTACTCCTGAAACTTCAACAAGCACGGACGCTACTAGCAAAAAAACAACGACTACTACGACAGCGACGACAACGACATCTACAGACACATCTGCCAGCGCATTTCCAGCAATCACTGGCACTGAAAAATCAGCAGTTACTTGCACAAACAAATCTGACACCAGAAAAATTTCTGTTCTTAGTTCTTCAGAAGGCGGATGTGGAGTGGTTTACAATAAAATGGGCGCCGATAAAACTGTAGCCGTAGCAAAATCAATGAGCTATTGCGAAACTGTTTCTGGCAAAATGAAAACAAATCTTGAAGGTGCGGGATTTAATTGCGGTGGCGAGACTGCAACGACTGGTTCATCTTCTGATTCACCTCAGTAATTTGCTTTGTTGCTTGATGCCGGCGATAAGTCGGCATCACCTTGTTAACTTTTAATGGGTTTGGTCTGAATTTCGGTCGACCTAGTTGCGTCGATCTCTAATTCGGTCGGTCTAATTGCGTCGATCTCTAATTCGATCGGTCTAATTGCGTCGATCTCTAATTCGATCGACGATATTCTGATAAGCTAAGTCGCCGAAGAGATCACGGGCGGCTTTGTTGTAGGCTCGAGCAGCAGCTTCCTCGTTGGTAAAATCACCCAAAAAGAATGCCTTATTATTTTTTTCGATTCGTGCGCGCCATGTTTTCTTTCCACGAATGTACGAAACACCACGAAATTTAGACGATGTTTTTTCTGCGCGTTTCGGGAGCATTCGCTGACGCTCTTTCATAGTGCAAACAACGATATTTTCTTTACGGTAATCTAGACCTGCTTGCCAACGGCGAGGGTAGGCCATTTTTCCTTTTTTGGGTTTCATTAGGTACTGACCCAATGACATTGTTCGCGATGAGTCGCCCGTTCGGATACTGGTGACGACCAAAGGCTTTTTTTCTTTCCCACGATAGATCACGCGCCAACTGCGATTCATTAATTCCGCATAGTCTTCGGCATCCACTTTTACTTTTTCGCCGGTTTTAGTGAGAAGTAGTTTCCAAGATTTGGCCATCGGTGCTCCTGTTTGTCTATGACCGGATCTTACACGATTCAGAGAGTTTGTCCATGGTCCATTGGGCGAGTTCGCCAAGCTTGGGATCTTTTAGGTAGGCGGATACATTTGGCGAAAGTTTTGTGATTCTTTTATTTCCAATGACGATAAGAGCGTTTCTTTTGAGTCCTCGGCCGCCAGCGCGAGCTAACGGCGTGTGTGCGAATAAGCGCATCAAATTTTTATTGGAACTTTCGAGAATCATCCGCAAATCAGCCGCTGGGTCCACGTCCGCTGGCGCTGCGAGATCGCGAACTTTGATATTCCATGGGCAAACAGTTTGGCAGATATCACAACCAAAAAACCAATCAGAAAAGTGTTCGCGAAGTTCGGGTGGTGGTACTTTTTTTGCTTCAATAGTCCAGTACGAGATACACTTGGTCGCATTGAGGACACGCTGGGGTTCAATCGCTTGAGTAGGACACGCCACTATGCAGCGGTCACAGGTCCCGCAGTGATCAGCACTCGGGATAGGGGGGGGCGCTTCGGGGTAGGGAAGCGTGGAGTAAATTTCGCCGATAAAAAAAAGACTTCCGCGTTTTCGATCGATCAAGCAGGTGTTTTTACCAAACCAGCCAAGGCCTGCACGATAGGCAAGGTCGCGTTCCATGATGGGTGATGAGTCGGTGAATCCCAAAAATTCTTTTTGCGGAAAAAGCGACTTTAAATCTTTACAAATGATTCGAGTTTTTTCTTTAATCCACAAATGGTAATCTTCGTCTTGCGCATAGGCTGCAACACGCAGGTTTTTTACCGGTAAGGTGTTGGGTTTTAAGCCGTATTCAAAGGTAAAAACAAATGCGCTCTGTGCCTGGGGTAAAAGATTTTGTGGCTCTTCTTTTTGCGGAATATGATTTTTTAGATAAGTCATTTCACCGTGGTAGGATTTTTCAATCCACGCTTTGTAAATATCCATAGAAAGTGGTGTCTGCAAAGGTGTCCAATTCCAGTGATTAAGACCGTGATTTGCAAAAACTGATTTAAGAAAAGCGGGGGCGTCCATTCGACAAATCTGTTAACATAGAATGCAAAATTCTGTTATCATCAAATCCATGGAAACCTTACTTAGCCAGCATCCCCAGTGGAAATTTGTTGTGGAGATTTGCCAAAAGCTTCACCAGCAAGGGTATGAGGCTGTGCTCGCCGGCGGGTGCGTGCGCGATGCTTTATTGGGGACCTTGGCTAAGGATTTAGATATTGCCACCAGTGCGACGCCCGACCAGATCGAAAAATTGTTCCCAAAAGTGATCATGGTGGGAAAGAGTTTTGGGGTGTGTCGAGTGGTGGTGGCCGAGGATCAAGCACCCCTCGAACTTGCCACATTTCGTGAGGAATCCGATTACAAAGATGGAAGACATCCGGAGCGCGTGGTGTATTCAGACATCAAAAAAGATTCCGCTCGCCGAGATTTTACCATAAATGCCATGTATTATGATCTTTTGCAAAAGCGTTTAATCGACGACGTCAATGGTCAGCTAGATTTACAAAACAAAATTCTGCGCACGGTGGGCGTTCCTGTGGAGCGTTTTGCGGAGGATTCATTGCGGCTTTTACGTGCCGCGCGCTTTGCAGCGCAATTGGAATTTATCGTCGAAGAGCAAACGCTGTTGGCCGTGCAAAAAGCGGCCGGGCAGTTAAGCCGGGTGTCTGCCGAAAGGCGCCAGGACGAAATCGATAAAGCTTTCGCTATAAAAAAGCCCTATTTATTTTTTGAACAACTTCGCCAAATGGAGCTGCAGGAAGTGCTTTTTGCTTCCTTGACCTGGGAAGACAAAAGCTTACGATCGTTTTTTAGAACTTCGTGTCCGTCTCATTGGGGTTGGGCCGCGTTGGTTTGTTTAGATGCAGGCAAAAAATATGTAGAGGCTCTGCGAATCGTGTCAGGTTTTAAACTTTCAAAAGACACTCTCGGTTTTATTCAATTGTGTTTAGAGATGAATGTTTTTTTAAAAGCATCGTTATCTCATACAGAACTTGCAATGCTGTCGCCGTTTGTGAATCTTATGCAAAAACCGCAAATCCAGGACGTGGTGAGTTTTTTGCGACGGTACCTTGATGCCACTGGAGAGGCAGCTGGATTGTCGATCTGGGAGTCTTTAACGGGCAAATACGCACCGTCAGGATTGCCACTAGCACTTTTGACGGGGAAAGATTTATTGGAGGCGGGAATACGACCGGGGCCCGAGTTAGGGCAAAAGCTGCAGAGGGCATACTTGGTTCAAATTCAAAATCCAAATTTTACGCGCGAAGAGATTATGGGTAAAATTTAAAGGGGACTCTTCTCGTCTTTTTTTTCGGCTCGGCCTTGATGCCGAGTGAAATCATATTCAGGATTTTTTGCGAAGCGATCTGTCCATTGGTTCCATTTTTGCGGACCTAATTGATGCTCGACGGTGCCTTTTTTGTTAAAAATTTTCGCGTCTTTGCCAAAAAGAAAATCGAGTACTGGTTTCAACATCCCCTATTTTTACTAGTGAGTGTCGTCGTTTGGCAAGTCATTTGGCAACGCGAGATTCTTCGTTTCGCTCAGAACGACGGTGTAATGCCCGAATCCAAAGCCCACACAGTTGATGAGCAAACCCGCTAGTGTTTACAATAGGTTTTATTAACACAGTCTTCAGCAAATAAGATCTTTCGCTCAGACGATGGGACATCACCGCGAATTTTAATATAGCCCTGCACACGAGCCTGCAGACACGCTCGGGCAGTGCGTTCGAACGCTTCTTCGCGCGATGTGCCGCGGAATTTCATTTTGCCAACATCCGCAGACTCAAACACACACGTTGGTGGTTCGCTGGAGCTCACAGATCTGTTATTTGGCAGCTCGCTCGGGCTCACTGACCTGTCGTTTGGCAGTTCGGTTGGGCTCACTGACTTGTCTTCATGTTGTGGAACCGCGATAGCCGAAATCGTAATCGACATTATAAATGACATCGTTAATAGTAATAATAGCGTTTTCATAAATCACCCCTTGCCTACAGTTAAAGCAAAGGGGGTGCCAAAACAGCTTCAAATTTATCTCATAAGCTATTGAAATATCTAAATAAAAATAGTGCTCCAGAGTGAGACAAGCTGTAGCTGAGCACGTTGAGCAGCCGGTGACTAAAAAGTGTTCATTTAGCTACCGGAGACATAGCTTACATTTTCTAGCTACCGGAGACATAGCTTACCTTTGCAAGAAACCTTTTAAAGACTATTTATTCGGTCATCCATTTAAGAATGCGGTCTCGTTGATTTACACTAAGGTAACTGAGCAGGTCTTTTTGCGAAAGTTCGGTTTGAGTGCCGGCGATATCGATAAAATTCTCCCAGGCTTCAAGTTTGCCAAAGCGCGACCAGTTTTTGCCAGTGGCACCGACCACCGTATCAACAAACAAATCGTACATTGGCGTTAGATCATTTGTTTCGGTTGAAAGTGCCAGTGCCTTTAATTGATGGGCCCAGCGTTCGAGTCGCATTCCTGCATTTCTATCGCGGCTTGAGCGCTCGTTTGCAATAGCCATCATGCGGCCCCGCGCTCTATCTACGAGTAGATCAGAAACTATTGAAGTGTTGGTCTTGTCAAAATATTTCGCTGATTGTATCAGCTCCTCGATTTCATTCTTAGGGTTGAGGAGTCGTTGGATTTCCTCGTAGGGAATATGTTGATGGGAAACTTTGCCGACATTTCCTTCGCTGTTTACGGCATATTTATTCACCATTTTACTAACATCCGCATTCCAATCACCAAAGGTAACAGCATTAAGGGCAAGATCCACTGAGCTATCGATTTTCGACGCCGCTTCTTCAAGCTGAGCAAAATCAATTTTGGCAATGGCGTCTGTTAAAAGAAGAATATTGGCCCGTTCTAAATCTCCGCCATTCTTTTGATGTTCGGCGATCAGTTCGTAGGCCTTGACCATCCCTTGGGTGATACTATCATCGCCGCTGGATCCTAATGGATGCGCACGCAAATCATCGAAAAACTGCTGTGCCTGAGCAAGACTTGTAAGCACTTTGGGTTCATGAGGTCTTGCATCAAAAGGAATAAGGTAAACTGTGTGCTCTCCCTCGCCCTGCGCAACCTCGCGCTGACTACGATCCAAGAATGCGTTGACCAGAGCATTTCGCAGGTCTTGTTTATTTTGCAACGTCATTGAACCGCTGATGTCATAGAGGACAATGCTGGCACGTTTGGGATAGGGTTTGCGCGGATCCATTTTTTTTATTTTTTCGGGGTAAGCAAATTTTAACATATCGCCGGCAAGCAGGCGTATCAATTCGAGGTCTGACGAAAATCCTTCTTTGACGGCATGGACAATATCGTCGAAATCTTCAAGCTTTTCTAATTTCCGATCAGACTCGTTGATGGGAATATATGGGCCTTCAAATTTATCGAAAGAGCGAGGTTTAAATAGATCGTTAAATAGAATATCCACGAAAGGTTTTAATCTGTTGTAGACAACAAGATCGTTTAATTTTCCATTTTTTAAGTCTTGGACAAGCTTGGTCGCATCGATCTGTTGTGATCGAGAGGTTGGCGGGTAGTTTTCGTCGACAACTTTTCGCGAAAGCGGTCCCGCCAAAAGATCGCGAAAGGTTTCACCAATAGCTTCGTTATTGGTCGATCCTAAACTTGCTTCTAGTTGATTTAAAATTTCGTTAATTGTTTGCAGCGCGCGCTCTTCGCCACTTTCTAAATTGTTGGCGTCGTTTTTGGCTTCAAATAGAGTTTTTAGATATCGAATTCTTCGGAGGAATTCAACTTTTGCAGATCCACTAGATAAGGACGTGGCGAGATCCTCGATGTCTTTATATTCCACAGCCAGAAGGCGAAGTTTATCGGCAAGTTCGTTAGCGCGGGCAATCTTTTGTTGCAGGATATGCGCTTGATGGGGATTGTTCACGGCGAGGGATTGGCACAAGGATGAAAAATCTGTCACCATTCGCATAAATTGTGAACTGTTTTGGTATTGATTCAAAATTTGCGACCAAATTGAATCGAGTAGCTGATCTAAGTTCCGCACGAGATCTGGTTTTTTTGGAGACTTACGATCTTCTTTTTTACGATCTTTTGGTTTTTCCCCACTTTCGGGCTTTGATTTGTCATTTTTTGTGTTTTCGGCAAGAGATTCCAACTTCTCCCGATCGATTTTCGAAAATTCCTCAGCCGAATTGATGCGTTCTTTTTGATTTGTCTTCAGCTGTTCGAGGAAGGCGCTCAATTCTCCCATCAAATCCTTAAAGCCAGTGGCGCCTCCTTCATTTTGTCCGTCGGAGCCATCTTTTTGCGAGCCATTCTGCGACCGAGTCTCCTCAGCGCCAAGACCGTTACTTTCGCGCCGCTCGCCTTTGCCATCTGGAGGTGCTTCGTCAGTTTTACCTTCTTGCGGTTTGTTTCCTTGTATTCTCCCGTCACCTTGTCCTTCTTGCGGCTTGGGTTCTCCTTGTCCTTCTTGCGGTTTGCCTTCACCTTGTCCTTCTTGCGGTTTGCCTTCACCTTGTCCTTCTTGCGGCTTGGGTTCTCCTTGTCCTTCTTGCGGCTTACTATCGTTTTTATTTTCTTCCTGTGTTTCGCTCTTCTCCGAATTTTTGTCGTTCCATTCTTCAAGCGCTTTTTTATATGCTTCCTCAAAAAGGGAGCGGGGAGGAGTCGTTGTGTTTGTGGGTTCTTTTGTTTCACCTGCAGGTTCCGGTGGTTTGGAATTTTGCTCCCGATTGCGTTCTTGCGCTTCGTCAGCCATTTTTTGCAAGCGTTCTTCCAGCGCATCCCGGGCCTCACGATTTTCGGAGAGCGGGGTATCTTTGCTTTGCGTCTGATCAGATGGCAGATCTTCGCTGTTTTTTAATTGCTCCATTATTTTTTGAGCCGTTTGTTCTTGTAAGTCGCGAACGTCCTGCTCGCTCAACGTATCCACGTCGTCGCGGTCTACTGGGCGCTGTTTTTGTTGGCTGAGTTGCTCTGCCATTTCCTGCGCTAATTCATCGAGACCTAAGCTTTTTTTGCCGGTAGGTGGCTGTTGTCGTCGCTCAACAGGCTCTTTGGTGGGCAAAGAGGGCTCTTCGGCATCTTGCGGCTCCTTAGCAAGCTCCTTGGCCTTTTGCGAAAGCTTTTGTAGCTTTGATAAAAGGAGACGATAACCTTCCAACGCTTTTCGCACCGGGGGTAGCGACGAATTTTGCTCGGTCAAAATTTGCCGAGCATCGTCCGAAAGCCTGCGACCCAGGCTCTCAACTAGAGTTTGAGCAACCCATGGGTCCACTTGCCCATTGTCCAATGCTTTCTCGATGTCTCTTATTCGAGCATGGGGATCTCGCAAAGAAGAAATATCGTTGAGGAGCGAATCAATACTTTTTTGCAAATTCGAATAATCTAAAAAATAGGGATTGAGTTTTTTGATCGCATCGATCACGTCCTGCCCTTGATCTAAATCAGCCTCTGATTTTTGAAAAACAGAAAACAAAGTGGTGCACTTGTCCACCGCATGTGCACCCCAAGGACTGAGAAGAATAAGAAGAAAACTCAAAATAATTTTCACGGTTTATTTTTCGTTTTGTAAAGCGGATTCGGCATCCCGTTTTTTTATAAGAGCTTCAATGGTTGATCGAGGTTGTGATTTAAGCTTCAAAAGTCTAATGCCGGGATTTCCTGCTTGATCCACGTATTTAACTAAAAGTGTTTCACTGTCCACCCAAAATATCTCTGTAACAGTTTTAGAGCCGGTATCAAGCTGCAAGGGGTTTTCATTTTTGATAAATTCCTGCGCTTTGATATCGTAAACTTGGAGCGTTCCGTTTTGTTCTCTAACAACCAGATACCCTTCGTTCTGGGGAAAATAAATATCCAAATTAGTTGCTAATGGTTTTCCCGTTGAATGGGTAATTGTAATCGGTTGGGCTAAAGGATCGTTCTCGATTTTTGTTGAGTCTTTTGTATTTTGCAAATTTAAATTAAGCGGAATGATGTCGTTGCCAGATCGAACATAAACCAAACCTTTTTGATCAGAACCGTTCGCCACAAAGAGAGGATTTTCAGATCTAGCGCGTGCGCCAGGTAGTGTGTGTTGCCAGGCGATATTAACGTTTGTGTCTGTTGAAATATTTAAATGCGACCATAATAAATTAGCCTGAGATGGCTCATTGATCACCAAGTAAAATTCGTCAGCGCCCACTTGAATAATTTTGCTACTCAGTGTTTGCGAGGTAAAGTATTGCAAATTAGCACTTTTGAAAACGTCAGTTTTTCCCGTTTTAATATGAACCCGACGAAGCTCCTGCGTGGATGAACTAATCGCCCACATCTGTTCTTTGTTTTTATCCAAGAAAACTTCGTTGGAGTTCTTAAGGAGGAAAGTCTTCATCACTTTTAAATCGGGAAGGCCCACGATTTGAGCCACACCGGTGTGGTCAGAAATCAATAGCGTCGTTTCATCAATTTTTTCAAAAATTTTCGTTGAGTCCGACATCAATAAATCGCGAAGGACGGAATCTGCTACATCCTTGTACTCAATTGCTAAAGTGGTCCCATCCCGTTTGATCACGTATCCAGTTTCTCCACTCTCAAAAGCGTACACATCTTCGCCTGATTTGAGATATCGCATTTTTTCGTGTACAAAAAACTTGTTGCCGGTAGGTAAGTCTGTTTTGTTAATTGGAAAGTCTGCAAGGGTCAAAAAGGAATTGGATATATCTTTCAGAGCCTCTAACCCCTGGTGGGCAAGATACTGATCAATCTTTTTATCCAACTCGGCACGTTTTTGTTTGGCTACAAGCTCCCGAGCTTGGCGCTCAATTTCTTCTCTTTGTTTTTTTTCTGCCAACCGTTGCTGTTCAAAAGCTTCTCGCTGAGCTGCTTCAATTTCGAGAACCTTTTTTTGCACTACATTTTCAAAATCAGACCCTGCAATCTGTCGAAGTTTTTGCTCCACATATGTTGCAACCACGGCATAGCCGATCTCTCGGCCCGACATGTCTGCCTGAATCTCCTGACGGCTGGCTTCGCGGGTTTCAATCCATATCTTCACGAGATTTAGAATCATCGCTTGCTTTTGTTCCTTGGTTTGAGACGTGAGTACACTGTGTTCCAGATCTTCCAGGGCGTATTTATAAATGACATCATTGGTTTCCGAAGAAATTTCTCGATAAATATCTTCAAACATTTTTGATTCTTCGATGATCGTTGACAGCTGGCTTCGTTCATAGGGATTCGAAGTCCGTTCGAGCATGGCAAGTACAAAGCTCTGCTCTGGTCCGCTCAAAACAAAAAAGTCTTTTAACATCTTAATGTCTTCGATAGTTGTAGTGAGCGGCCGCGTACCCCCTGAAAGAACCCAATCGTGCACAACAAAAGCTTTCAAAATCCCTGCAGCTTTAAACAACGTGCGCGGGGAATGATATTTTGTGGCCCGGTAAGGTGGATTTGGATTTTCGCCCTGTTGAAGTCGCTTTCGGTAGTTTTTAAGCTCCGCCTGTTCCATAGCTTCTGTTTGTGATTTCATACGAAACGACAAAAGCGATAAAAACTGTCCCACATCTTGGGTAATTTCGACGTCCTTAACTAAAGTGCGCAGCATTTCTAAATCGTCAAAGGTGAGTTTGGGTAACGGTTTACGATCTTTTTTCGAAGAGTTGATTAGTCGATTGTAGCTAGAAGAAAGATGAAACTCACCTGGAACATAGATGTTAAAACTAAAACGATCTAAAAGTGCTTTAGGTCCCTGATCGCCAGCTTTATCGTAAACTTCGTCCAAGTATCGGTTGGTGGCGCCTATAACGGTTTCGATATTCCCCGAAACGATTTCTGTTCCCTGAGCGTGTTGGCGCTCGGCGAGAAGGCCTAATATGTTTCTTTGAGCATTTGCTCGAGCATCAAAAATCTCATCAATAAAAACATTTCTCGAAAACAGCATACCTTGATCATACTCACGCACGATTTTTCCGGACTCAAAAATTTCTTTGGGGTTTATCGGGCCGTGCGTTTCCGACATAGAAGTTTCGGGGGTCATTTGAATACGGTAATAGGATTTTTCGCCTGTAGCTTTTTCGGTAATCCCACCTAATACCATATCTGCCACCATGGATTTTGCGTTCCCTGGAGGCCCCATTAATAAAACGTGTTCCTGCGCTATCAATGCGACTTGAATTAAGTGCAGCACTTCCTGGCGTTCAACAAGAGTTTCATTGAGGGCAGTAAAGTAATCGCGAAATCGCGCTGCCGATTCGAGAGGTGATAGCAATACTGGTGGTGACGCCAAAAACATACTGTCGCAGCGCACACCATTGGCACTGGCCGCAAGTGGATTGAATAACTGTAGTGTAAAAAATAAAACCCCAAAACTTAAAGTCTGCCCCATAAAAACCCCTTTTTAACTTTTTGTTTCATTGGGGGTGGTGCTTGAGATCGAAAAAAGTGTCAAAGTGGCATCTTTACCGGAAAAAATTTATATACCGAATTGTAATTGAAGGTACGCATCATAGAACTCTCAGAAATTGAACCACATAGGAATCTCGTCGAGTTTTTGCATATTTAGGGGCAAAACCTTGTAAAGATTAGTGCGTCAGAATTGGTTAGATATTTTTTTTCTTAGAAAAATTTCTAAAAGATATACTTTGCTTTTTGTGCGTAGACTTTTCTCTGCGAAATTAATTTGCTTAATTTCTACGCACAGATATTTGCAAAAAAGTTAACCGAATTACTCAATTACATGATCCCTTAGCAAAGCAATAGGCAGTCATCTTGAGTAAAGCGAAGGATCTATGCAGTGGTCAGCACGGATGCGAGATCCTTCGCATGTGCTCAGGACGACGGAGTGGTTTGGATCGCAGTTAAGGGGTTCTATCATTAGACGCGATTATTGTTCGTGGTGGCCATGGGTGTGCACATCAAGTTCGATTGCAATGCGAACCGTGCCCACGTCGTTTGCTGTATAAGCGTTAAAAGCGTCGCTAACAAGAGAGTCTTTATCCATCTTCATAGCCCATACGGTGTACTTTCCTTTCCACAACCACGCGATCATGTTTGGAGATTGAACGTGCGCAGGCGGAAGGGGGCCAAAGGTGTCTTTGATGATTTGCGCGGCGGTACGGAGTGAATCCTTGTTTGGTGGAATTTCAAATGACATGTGCTGCAAAAAAAGCTTTTGTTTGCCGCCTGAAAAATACTGCGCATGAAAGTATCGAGTGCCCAAAAGGGGTTTATCGGTGCGAACAATGGACAGCGTGCCGGTGTCGGGGTTGGAATCCTGATAAAGATTTGGCTGCAAATTGAGCGCTTGCAGTCGATCCAATGTGAGCTGAAGAGAAGGTTGAAGTGCGGCTATTTTTAATGTTTGGGTCATTAGTTGAATATTTTTTATATTTAGCGAAAGAGGTTTTCGTTTTGCAAGTGCAGTGTCCGAAGTCGTTCGTGCATAGCTTTGTGTTTGCAGCTGCGACGGGTCGGGCTGGGCGACGGCATGATGATTTGATATTTTGTGTTCTTTTTGTTTTAACCAATAAACAAAAAACACGAGTCCTAGTATTGCGATTAGTAGTGGCCATCGTTTTTGTATCATGTTCGTCCCTTGCTATTTAAACTTTGTCATTATCATTAGCTATCTTAGTTTTTCTGCCTTCATTTTCTGCTGTCTATTGTTTTGTCGCTTTCAGCATCGGCTACTTTTTGTTTTGTCGCTTTCAGCGTCAAAATGTCGCTTCTTCCCATTGTCTTAAGTGGGTGGTTGGATCGATAAGGTCGGAGCGTCTTGAATATTGGCCTGCTCCGCGCACCGTGAGTGGACCAGTTCTCGAGCCTGAATACATTTCGAAGTGAAGCATATCGGTTTCGGAAATGTAGCCAATGTGCTGACCCTTGAGGACTCGGTCCCCGACTCCGGATTGTGAAACAGCCCTGGCTGAGACCTCTCCGTAGCGCATGATATGTCCGCTGTCGTGTTTGACTTCAAGGGCATCGGTGCCCTCATAAAACCTGTAACGTTGCAGGATTATTCCGCCAGAAACGGCAAACACTTTTTCGCCTATGGGGCGCATTAAATCGCACGCCGCATGCTTTCGTCCCGAGCGACCAGCACCAAAGTAACGGCCGCCGGCGCCGTTTGTGTACTGAGCTGAAGGACGATTTTCGGTGGGGAAACGGAATTCGCCAGATGTGTTATCGACAACGATGGTTGATCCCGCGATGATAGTTTCTCCCGTCGGACTGCCGATCAAACCAAAACCCGAACACTGCTCGGGGCGCTTGATATAACTTGCGGCAGCCCAGCCGGTGATTTCCTCACCGCGCCCGTTGTGGGCTAAAACTTTTATGTAGGTCGTACTTCCTGATTGGCGTTCTTCGCGGTCGCCGTCCCATGTTTGAAACACGCGGATCGCCTGGAACCTTTGGATGCTGTAGACCACAGTTTGCATAGAATCATCGTAAATGCGAAGGGGATCTCTGCGCGTGCAAACAACGTATTGCGAAAGTTGGGTTGCGGTTTCCCCTCGAGCCTCAACGGAAGCATCGCCGATATTGCCAGATGCTGGTACAACAGCGACGGAAGCAACAAGGTTTGGCGAAGCGAGATGGGTCGCCGTATGAGCAGGCGTATTAGCCGGAGCGAACATGCGAGGTTCAACCAAAGACTGTCGCCCCCTGGATAGCGAATAAGTACGCAAGAAATTAGATTTTTTTGGATGAAAGGAAAGCTCGGCTACGGGAGTTTGATTATCTAGAATTTTGTAGATCGGAAGTATTTCGCAGCTGTTTCCTGTACAGCACCGATGAACCGTGAAGCGGCCGTCAGTCGTTTTTTGCATCACCAATGTTTTGTTCGATAGAGAAACTTCCGGGATATCGAGTTGAGTGGTCAGAACTTTTATTTTCCACGTTTCTGCAGTGTCTAAAAAATTGTCAGTGATGGGGGTGTTGAGTTTATTTTCGCTACTTAAACCCCAAGAGCGAATGATTTTATCTTTTTTGTAATCTACAAAACTGCCGCGACGAAGATGATTATTTGTATTACTAAGATCCGAGTTTAAAACATAGTATGGGGAAAACTGAATAGCCAGGCGCTGACACGCAAGATTCTTTTGAAATTCATTACCGTAGTAGATATAGGAATCAAGTGCGGCGGAGGGGACACTCAACAAGGTCCATGCGCAAAAAATGATCGATCTGATGTTAAACCTTGTCATACACACCTCGTTCTCCCGAGGTTACATACTACAGATTCTGTACCATCTCCTTAAGGTCTGAGAGGTACGATGGAGAGTGATGCTAAGAAAAGTTTACCTTTACAGTGACAAATTACGTTCGAATGCCTGCTCTCTCCTGTAGAGGTGTATTGCAAACACCCCCAAAGAGGTTGTTATGAGTGATATAAGCGTTAGCAACAAAAGCAAAAACAAATGCAAATCGCGATCGATCATCCAGCCAAAAAACAAAGGGCTAATGGATGTGACCACAACGACGATTGTGGCAAACAAACTCTTGATGGCTCCCAAGTGAGCCACTCCATAGAGCTCGGCCCACATTGACGATTTGATGGGAGCTGCCGCGCCCACGGTAAGGCCGCATAAAAATAATCCTATCGACGCAATCCACGGTGTTTGAAAGTACCACAACAGCGTAAAGGCCACTGCCAGTGGGAGCTGATAGTACGGAAACAAACGCAAAGCACCCAAGCGATCAACGAGAGGACCTGTGACAAAAGCTGATAGCAGCCGCCCGCAGGCAAAAAGACTCATTGCCAAAGCCACTGTATTGAGAGGCCAGTTTTTTGATTGAGCGTATGACATTTGATAAATTAAAAATCCCGAAAGCGAGAACGCTGGGAAAAGACTGTGCGAGATCAAAAGATAAAAAATCTTGTGACGTAAAACTTCTCGCGGCGTCCAATTCTTTTGGCTGGTGTGCTGGTCGGGAAGTTCATTAGCCAAAATGGGATGATTGAAGTGGGCATTATTTTTCGTAATAAAAAAGGTAACTGGGAAGTAAACAAAAAACAGCAACGCAAGTAGAACGTAGGTCATGGATTGCGGTGAGTAGACCACGATAAGCCCGGCCATCAGCGGAGTGAAAATTCCTTCGGCCATGGGAAATCCAATATTCGTAAGACTAAGTGCTTTTCCACGATTGTTGCCAAAGTAGCGGGCGGTGCAAACCCCATTTACATGCATGCACAAACCCTGGCCTGCAAAGCGCAATAAAAAAATGCTCGCAAACAAAATAACCAATGAGTTGGTTGAAAGAAGCAATTGATAGCCGAGGGCTAAAGAAAATAAAATAATAAGGCAGTACTTACGCGCATCAACCCGATCGATCCACGGACCCACGAACGGTAAAAAAACGGCGCTCGTCAGCGTGGCTCCCGCATACAACGATCCGAAGTGCGTGTTTGTAAGATTATACTGCTGCAAAATTGTCAGGCTGAACAAGGCCAAAAAGTGCGATTGCCCGAAGCACGAAAAAAACGCATTGCACATAGCAAATAAAAGAGGCCGAGGCTCCGCTTTGATCAGTCCAAAATACGTCATACCTAGAATGTGCCAGACTGTTTTTTTACAAGCAACGATGAACTAATTTGGTGGCATCTTTTGAAGTGGTATATGTTTTTTCTGTCGCGAAGTATTCAGCAATCTAATCTTTTCGAACACAATGCACACGCTGGGCAGAAGTTTTCCCAATTGTAGCCACTTGATTATTAGGGCGCCAATAGGTCGCATTAGTATTTGTCGACTCGCTAGATGTCCAATGGTTGGTGCCAGAGGTGCAGGGAATTCCAGGAATGAGCCCGCAGGCTGTGATCAGAAGATCCACCTCATTTTCGGCCGGTAAATACCAGTCTGTTTTTGTACCAAACGTAAGGGCATCACACTGATTTGCGGCTGGGTAAGGGGCATCAGCGTTACTCAAAGCTACGATCGAAGCCGTGTTCGAAGCACCTAAAATATCGCTGCTGATACCATTAAAAATCGTGTTTGTTGTGGACCACACATGAGTTGTTGCCGTGCCCGTACACGCACTTCCGTTCCAAGTCAGTCCCTGCGGGCAGGGCGTGGCATACATTTTTTTTCCTGAGTCCGGAGAAATCCCCGCGAACACCGAGCCGTCGGCGCAAAAAGTTCCAACAACGGGATTCGTATCTGTGCAGGCACTTCCCGAAGTTGTCACTTGCCACGTGGCAACGGTGGTTCCTGCGTTGACCCGTGCCGCAAATGTGGTGTTTGCGCTCGCTGATGAGGTAAGTCTGATTTGCAAATATTGGTTGTTGGTAATTCCAGTTTTACTTGATGTCCATGTTTGAATAACCGACGCGCAGGCACTGTCGGTGCAAGTGCGAAGCTCGGGTGTGCCGCCTGTTCCCGAAATTCCGACTTCAAGAGTGCACCCTGTGGCACCCGTAATTTGCACGATGTTTGAACTGATCACAGTGCTTGTGGCAACATTGATCTGCGTTGTCCAGGTGAAGGCGGTGGGAGTTGAGTTCAGGCAAACTTGGTTCAACAAACATTGCCACGAAGTGCCATTACAAAGTTCAACGCAGGTATTTGCTGAGCTCCAGCGTACACTTCCATTGGCAGAGGCATCACAGGTTGTGGTGGAGGCTCCAGGGCGAATGGCTCCACCGCTAGCACCGCCAGCATCGAGGGCTACCTGTGCAAAAGAGCTTTCAAATAGAAAAAAGAAAAAAACAAATTTGCACATTATTTAATCTTTACGCACACAACGTACTCGCATGTTGGTCAGCTTTGTAACAGCACCATTGCTGTTATTCGAGCGCCAATACCTTGCATTCACTGCAGTGGATTCTGTAGACGTCCAGTTATTACTCCCATCAGTGCAGCCTATATCAAATACCAGTCCGCAACTAGTGATGAGTAAAGTTGCTTCGTTTTGCGCTGGCAAATACCAGTCGGACTGTCCCGCGTAAACTAAGTTAAAGCAAAGAATTGCCGCATGGTACGGGGAGTCCGCGTTGGCAAGCCCAGCCATAGTCGTAGTATTACTTTCGCCAGTGATACTACTTGTGAGGCCGGTACTAACGGTAGCTGTATTCGACCATTGGGTTTGGGTCGAATTACCTGCACAGGCCGATCCGTTCCAGATCCGCCCAAAATAGCAGGGTGTGGTGTACATTTTTGTGGCGCCATCGGGACTGTTTCCCACATAAACTGTGCCATCCGCGCAGTAGGTTCCGACGGCAGGGGTAGGGTCCGTGCAATTTCCGATTGTAGTCACATTCCACGTGGACGATCGCGCCCCCACTGTGACTGTGGATGGGTGTTGAAAATTTCCACTGACCGACGAAGTTAAACGAAGCTGAACATATTGATTATTGGTGAGGGTAGCGCGGCTGACTGTCCAATCTTGAACCACCGTTGTACATGCAGCGTCCGAACAAACTCGATACTGAGGCGATCCTGAACCGGTGATGGAGACTTCCACGGTGCAGGCAGCTATCCCAGTAATTTGTACGATGTTAGAAGAAATCAGTGTGTTAGTCGCGACGCCGGTTTGATCTGTATATGTAAAAGCTGCAGGCAGACTCGTGGCGCAAGGAGCGTATTGCAAACAGTTCCAAGCAGTGCCGTTACAGGATTCCATACATGTGTTCGTGGTGCTCCAGCGCATAGCGCCTGGAATCGTACCATCGCATGTTGTTGTCGAAGCACCCACGCGAATAGCTCCACCGCTTGCACCACCAGCATTAAAACTGATCTGCGCAACAGCACAACACGAGTAAATAAATATAATGAAACAAAAGATGAGACGTACCACCTTTAAATTATCTAATAGTCTATTTTAAATTGCAAAAGAAGGCTTCGAAGTGACTTAGAGCTGGTCGTTCGCGGGAAAGTAAGTGGCCAAAAGTGGTCATTGTCCGGCACTTACCGGATGCACTATTTTTGTTTATCTTACTTTGGTACAGCTTTTTCAGGAGGTTGCTCCAGCTGTAGCAAAATGAGCATTTTTATTTGATCAAAACTGTCAAACTTTAGGCCAGTGCCTTTATATTTTAAAAAACAGACCGATAAGTTCAATGTGGTGCTAAGGTTTCAATTTAACTTCATAAAATGTACAAAGTACTTTCTCAGTTTGTTGCTTGTTCTGCCATCTTTCGCAACAGCACAAACTGAGCCTCCGCAGTTTATGACTGTCGATGGTAGGCTTTACGATTCCGCCACACCCGAAGATCCACTTCTCGATAATTCCGTCCTTATGAGAATTCAAATTCTCAACCCTGCAAAATCTTGTATCTTGTACGAAGAACAACAAATTGTTAGCACGCTTTCTTCAAACGGATATTTCAATGTTCGTGTAGGTTCCCCCACGTCGGGAGCAGAGTCGCTTAAGCGCACCACAGCCACAATCGACGTTGGAAATTCCATGCGAGCAATTTTTCAAAACCAAAACGCTAGTATTGCTGGCAAAACTGCAGCCGGTGCAGTTTGCGGATATACACCGGCCCCTGGCGACACACGGTACTTTCGGTACATCGTTACACCTAGCACCACTGGAGTTACGAGCACCTTAAGCCCCGATATGCAGATTGATTCTGTACCGCAATCGTTGGTTGCTGAGTCCTTGCAGGGCATGGCACCAGATGATTTTGTACAGATCACGAGCGACGTAACTCAAGCCAAAGTAAATGGGTTGTTTGGCGCAAGCTACACCACACTCACAGGACTACTTGCTGGTAGCAGTTCGCTGTATTTGCAAAATACAACAAATGGGACTGTGATTCCAAGCCGCGCCACAAATCCACTCACTCCCGCAGCGGGGCAGATCTGGTACGACAATGACGATTTGGTACTCCGTTATTTCGATGGCTCTGTTGTGCAAACGATTGGCACAAGTGGAGGAGATCCAACTAAGCTACCGTTAGCGGGTGGCACAATGGCCGGCGCCGTTGACATGGGAAATAATGACATCACTAACATCGGTCACGTTACACAAACTGCACAAAGAACATTTCGCTTCGGAGTTTACACCACGCTTCAACAGGGAACTTTGATTTCCACGCCGCTAGTAGCAGGACATGAAGGTACAGTTTGGTATAACACCACGACCAACAAGCTGATGTTCTGGGATGGTGCTTCGGAGTTCGCCGTATCACCAGTCGATAGCGTGTTTGGGCGCACTGGTGCAGTGGTTGCCGCAACAAGTGATTATGATGCCGTTCAAATCGATAATGCAGCCACAGGAAATATCGCAGCTACAAATGTGCAAGCTGCGATTGATGAATTAGATTCCGAAAAAGTCGCAAAAGCTGGCGACACCATGACCGGGCAGCTAACTATGGGACCAAAAGGTGCTGTAGCAGGCGACGGCGGAGCCATTGCATTTACAGAGCTTGCCGCAAACGGAATAAATACTGCGACAATTCGAGCGCCTGATGCGCTGATAGCAAACTACATTCTTACGCTTCCTCTAAATGACGGTGATAGCGGTCAGTATTTACAAACCGATGGTAACGGATTGCTCGCATGGGTTACACCGGCAAGTGTTGGCGAAGTGAACACTGCCAGCAACCAGGGTGTTGGTGGCGTTGGGTTTTACGATGCCAAATCTGGTGTAGACCTGCAATTTAGAAATATCAACGCAGCTTCAAACAAGGTAACCGTTGCACTTGATGCTGCAAATAGAGAAGTCGATATTAACGTCAATGAAGCGAATTTCAATTTGGCAACGATTCCAAATACGGCTGCAGGAACCATTGCAGCCACAAATGCACAAGCTGCAATCAACGAGCTTGATAGCGAAAAAGTCGCAAGCACGCGAGCTATTAACACGGCAGCTGGAAGTGGTTTGAGTGG
>JAYUQP010000102.1:0-7902 GCA_043757265.1 Bdellovibrionales bacterium
CGTTGCATGACTCTCCCCTGTTGACCAGGAAATAGATCCTAGTCGAAGGGACAGAGTTAATGAATACTAAGCAGGTGTCATAATTATAGAATAGTAAGAGCTGGGAGCTTAATCTGTTGTAGTCAGTTGCCAATAATTTCTGTAAAACTTCTTCTCAACAATAGCGCCAGCACACCGGCCAACGGAGGGGTTTTTCATGAGTTTTGGTATTCCCAATGAACAGTTGTTCTTTATCGGCTTAATGGTGGTAGCGGTTTTTTTATTTATTACCGAATATCTTCGCGTTGACGTGGTGGCTGTATTAATAATTCTGGCACTTTCTATATCTGGACTCATTGACGCTAAGGAAGCTTTTTCTGGTTTCTCGAGCGAACCTGCAATTATTGTGGCTGCGGTCTTTGTACTTTCGGCAGGCCTATCATTTACCGGAGTGACCGATATTATCGGCGAATGGGTTTCGCGCCTTTCTGGTAAAAGCGAAACTCGAGCTTTGGTTGTGATTATGCTTTCGGTCGCTGTAATGTCAGCGTTCACCCATCACTTGATGGTTACAGCGATGATGCTTCCAATTATAATGAAAATTTGTAAGGATGAAGAGGACCTCCACGCCTCTCGCCTGCTGATTCCAATGGCCACTGCCGCTTCCTTAGGAACTACTCTTACCCTCATTGGAGCCCCCGCCTTTTTATTGGCAAATAATATTTTAAAACGCAGCGGCGAAGCACCGCTGAGTTTGTTTTCAGTGGGTCAGATTGGCACACCGCTGGTCCTTGCGGGCATTGTTTTCTGTGTCCTTGCCCGGTGGATATTGCCAAAAACTTCTGGCACCGATGATTTGGAGCACAGCTTTAAACTCACAGATGTAACCACCGAGCTTTTAGTTCTTGAGACCAGCTCCTGGATTGGCAAAACGTTTGAGGAATTTGTAGCGGCTACGGAAAAAAAATTCCGAATCACCACCTGGAACAATAAGGACAATCAGCGAAAATATAAAGATCTGGAAGATCTCATAGAGGGGGGCGATTGCTTTATTGTAAGAACTGGGGCCGATGAGTTGGTTTCCCATGACGACCGACAAGGAGTCATCCTTAAAGCTCTCAAGTCCTTTAATGCAAGCGCTACCCCGACCACCACCCTGATCGGCGAAGAAAAACGCATTTTAAAAGCCGTTATTTCGCCAAAATCGGAATTTGTTGATCGGCGATTAACACATATCAATTTTCAGACTCGATTTGGTGTAGCGGTGGTTGGTATTTGGCGGAGATCGGGTTGGATTTCGACCGGCATTGATGAAACTGTTTTGCAACCTGGCGATATGCTTGTTCTCTGGGGGCCTAAGGAAAAACTCGATGCTTTGAATCTTCACCGCGGTTTTTTAATGTTTCTTCCATTCTATGGACGATCCACAAAACGGCAGAAAAGCAAAATTGCAACCGTCATCATGCTGGGGTCTATTGCCCTTTCTGCCTTTGGAATCTTACCTGCCTATATTGCTTTTGTTTCAGGCGCCTTGCTTATGGTTCTGACCAAGTGTGTGGATTTAGAGCAAGCGTATGGCTCTATAGAAACGAAAATTTTTGTGATGATTGCAGGCGTGATTCCGCTCGGAATTGCCATGGAGAAAACGGGCGTCGCGCAATTACTGGCTGATCAGCTTTTAAAATACACCGGTGGCTGGGAGCCCTTGGCAATGCTTTTAGTTTTTTTCTGGATCTCCTCGTTAGTAACTCAGATATTATCAGATGCTGCAACCACGGTATTGCTCGCACCAGTTGCCGTAGCTTTTTCGAAAACTGCTGCCATTTCCCCAACGGCTGCCGTGATTTGTGTCACGGTTGGTGCCGTGGCATCGTTTTTAACGCCCATTGGACATCATGGTAATTTGCTTATATTAAGCCCTGGTGGCTATCGATTTTCTGATTTTTTAAAAATTGGATTGCCATTAACAATAATCCTATCAGGAATTACCTGTTATATGAGCTTGAGAATTTGGAGTTAAATGCCCGCACAGGTTAGTGCGGGCACAATAAAAATTACCAGTGCTAATTAAAAAACTAGTGCTTGGTTTGTTTCGAAGAAGACTCGCCAGCAAAAGTTTGCTTCGCCCACGCAGTGATTTGTGGAACAAAAATAGCCGAACCCTTTTCAAAAACCTGTCGACCTGGCTTTGTGTAAAGTAAAGCCCAAGCAGCTACAGCAATGGCAACGCCAACTGCAACAGTTTCTTTTGGGTTTTCGCTTACGTACTCTTTAGCAGTTTTAAAGTAACCATTAACTCTTTCCATCACTTCATCAACTTTTTCTTGAGCATCTTTCGCTAAGCTTTCGCCAATCACCGATCCAATTGATTTAGATTCGCTAGACTTTTCGCCTGCTGCCGAGCTTTTAGGTTGTGATTTGTTTCCACTTTCACCTTGTGTGCGTGATTGATTGTTATTTTGCATTGCGTTCTCCTTTAGTTGAACTTTAGTTAAGGGTCTACTTCATCGTAGTTCCAATGAGACATACTAATAGCAAGAAGGAGTCCAAGTTTTTTGGCTACTTTGGCTTAGAATTTAAACAAAATTCGTTGGCTCCCTGGGTAATATTGTACGCCTTGGGTATTTTTTGAACATTATCGCCGTGCTTGATACTCATTTTTCAAAACCAGATATTCTGGAAGAATTCTTGCTTGCTCCCAATATAAAAGAAACACGCCAGCGGCATTTGCTTTTTCGCTCGTCATATTCGCGGTTGAAGATTCTTTTATGCAATACTTCGATTTATATTTCCGACCACTGGGAAAGTTTGCGTAGCGCCGAGCGCGTGTGAAACCCATTTGCAAATATTTTTTTGCGATATCGGCGCCAACAAAATCATTTTGTGAAACATAATAAAAAAAAATATAGAAAATCATATCGGCAGAAACAACTGCATCAGCTTCGGTTTTAAAGCGCCAAAATGCCCCGATAATGCGCGTGTACGGTTGAGTGCTAAGAACACCCTGCTCCCCTTTGCCTATGCGATAACGATGGGGCTGCTTTTTGAAATCGACTTTTTTTGCATCAACCACGAATTGCCAGTATTCGAGGCTGCCTGTAACGGGCGAACGGCGCTTTGCGGTGACTTCTTTCCACAAGCGATCGCGAACATTTCCTGGTGGAAGGTCTCGAACTTTTTGCTTAGTCCACATTTAGAATCTCAAGTTTGAATTCTCAGCAAGCGCGCTCTTGGCTGTTGGCGAATCCAAAACTTTGATTCGCTGCTTGGTCTTCCAATAGTTTTTCCAAGGGTCTTTTCGTTTGTTTAGAATTTTAATTACTTCATAAATTTCAAATTGATCGGGTGATAGCGAATTTTTGATCTGACTCCACTCCACTGGCAAGGCAACTGCTGGATGGGCTCGGGCCCGCAGTGAATAAGGCAAGACTGCCGTGGCTCCATACCCGTTTCGTAGGTAATCTAAAAAAATGCGGTCTTTGCGTTTAGCCTTGCTCATGTTCACGGTAAAATCTTTTGGTCGTTCGTCCTCAAGCACCTTCATGAGACTTTTTGAAAATAGTTTTATCAAATCCCAGGTGTACAACGGTTGAATCGGTACTTGAACATGCAACCCTTTACCCCCCGTCACCTTCACAAAGGATTCGAGGCCCAAAGATCGAAGCATCTCGCGGATGCGGAGAGCCGTTCCCACAACACGTGGCCATAGTTTTTCGGTTTCGGGATCTAAATCAAAAACGATAGTGTCGGGTTTTGTGATGTTTTTAAACTGTCCATTCCAACCGTGAATTTCTAACGTTCCAGCTTGTGCAAGTTGCAAAATATCCTCGTGAGTCTCAGCAACAAGTGCACTCCCTTTTTTATCTTTGTAGTGCACAGATTTTGATCCAATTCCCACGAGGTTACTTCCTTCGGCATGCTTTTGAAAAAAACATCCGTCGGCAGTCGAGTCCTGACAGCGCAAAATCGAGAGTGGTCGATCTTGCATAAACGGAAGCATAAAATCGCTTACGGCGTCGTAGTATTTTACGATATCAAGTTTCGAAGTTTGAGTTTCGGGAAAAACAATTCGACTTGGGTGACTTATGTTGAGGCCAGACACTTTAACAGCTTTTTCGTTTTTGGAAGATGGAGGAGTTTGCTTCGCCATTATCTTAATCTCACGTGTAGTGTTTAACTTCGATTCAGTAAACGCCTTCACAGATTTTTTCATGAATTTGGTTTTATTACTTTTCACGGCAACCTCTATTTCGACATGAACGTCTTTGGTTTTTTTATCTGCCCTCAACCCCTGAAATGACCCATAACGAATCATTCCGTCGCCTGTCCATGCACGAAACTCCACCTCGCCAAGAAGCTGAGGTTTAAGCCAGTGAATCGTGGAACCGCGTGGTGATTTTCTATCAAAGGGTGAATCTTTTTGCTCAAGGGGGAGAAGTTTTTTTTTAAGCTCAACGATAGAATCATCAGTAAACCCTGTGCCAACCCGTCCAAGGTAAACGAGCTTTTTATCCTCATCGTAGGATCCCATCAGCAAAGCACCGAATGCTCGACCGGGACTGGGGGAGTCAGTGTAGCCACCTATCACAAATTCTTGTCGAAGTGTGCATTTGCTTTTTTGCCAAAGGTTGTTTCGCCCGGACAGGTAGGCCCCATCGGCATCTTTCGATACAATTCCTTCGAGTTTCAATTCGCACGCATGCTTTAACATCTGTTCGCCCACATCGATCCAGTGCTCACTGTAGAGGAGTTTTGATTTTCGCTGGAGTCCTAAAAGCTTTAGCAGTTTCTCTTTTCTGCAAAGTAATGGTTGTTCTCGAAGGTCTTCTCCATTTAAAAAAAGTAAATCAAACAAATAGTAGGTCATGCGGGAAAAGCGCTTTTCCTGCAAAGCGTTTTGCAGGCCTTGAAAGCTTGCCCGTCCGTCATCGTCAATCCATACGATCTCGCCATCGAGAATTGCAGAATCCACCTTGAGCTTTTTTAACTCGTCGCGGATGGGTCCATACTTTTCTGTCCAGTCGAGACCCGAACGTGTGAAGAGACGTACGTCGTTTTGTTCTACCCTATCTTGTTCTATCCGACACAGAGTTCGGTATCCATCAAACTTGATTTCATGCACCCATCGGCTTCCTGCAGGAACCTTTCCAACAAGTTGGGCTAATTGTGGTTTGATAAACTCTGGAAGAGAACTTTTTTTGGTTTTTTTTGAAGGGCTCGGCGTTTTTTCAAACACAGAATTCGCTTTTGCTGACTTAATGGTTTTCGATGATTTTGATCGGTCAGTTTTTCTATTTTGTAAAACGCTTCCTGGCTCTTTGGTCACGATATCATAGTTAGACCGCGCACTCTTATCCTGACGTTTAAAAAAAAGCCAATTGCTTTTAGTGCCGACGAGTCCTTTCAGCCGAATCAACGTCCACTTTCCAAAGAGCCTCTCGCCAAATAGCTCGATGTCCAACCGTCCTATCTTGAGGCTCTGATCCATGTTGCCAATTGGTGTCCACGAGCCATAGTCCCAAACGATAACGTCGCCAGCGCCGTATTCACCTTCAGGAATTGTTCCCTCAAATTTTGCATACTCAATGGGGTGGTCCTCGGTCATCACAGCAAGGCGCTTATCTTTTGGATCAAGCGACGGCCCTTTAGGAATTGCCCAACTCAAAAGAGTGCCCTTCCATTCTAACCGAAAATCGTAGTGCAGCCGGCGAGCTTGATGTTTTTGAATGACGTAAATAAGCGTATCTCCAGATTTGCCGAGCTTCCCTTTTGGCTCTGGAGTGAGCTTAAAATCTCGCTTTGCAAAGTATTTATTAAGACGCATTAAACAGACTCCCTTTGCTCGCCTTTCCGTTTTTTAGAGTCTTTGCCCTTCGAAGCTTGACCCAAACTTTTTTTCAAGAGTGCGGTGAGGTCAATCACATTGGTCTGCGAATCGCTATCAGTCTCCGCAAGTTTCACTTCTTCAATTGCTGCTGTGGTTCCGCGCTTGATTTTATTTTTAATCAGCTTCATCAAATCATCGCGGTATGTGTTGCGATACTTTTGCGGGCTCCACTCGCTGCTCATGCCTTCAACAAGTTGTGATGCGACGCTGATTTCGCGGTCGGACACTTTGGTCTGTTTGGTGGAATCTTCAAGAAAATCTGCCTCGTGAACCTCCTTGATTTCGTCTGCAAAACGAAGGAGCTCTAAAACAATATAATCTTCGCGCGCCATCAACAATGCCAAATGCTGAACCGTGTGCAAAATCACCTTCGCTACTGCAGCCTTTTGTTTGCGCTCAAGCACTTCGCGCAAAAGCACATAACCTTTTTCGCCACCTTTTTGTGGAACAACGTAATAAGGTTTGTCGTAAAGCATCGGATCCACCTCGGCGATGTCGACAAAATCCTCGATGTCTATTGTGCTGGTTGCTTTTGGATTGGCGTGTTTAAAATCAGCGTCAGACATCAATACGTACTCACCTTTTTTATATTCGTAGCCCTTGATTATATCGCTGCGATTGATTTCTTCCTGGGTGTTTTTATTAATTTGACGGTATCCCACCGGAGAGTTATCTCGCTTGTCGAGCATACGAAAATGAATTTTGTCTTCCTGTTTTGCGGATTCCAAAATGATAGGGATATTCACAAGGCCAAAGGCTATTGAGCCTTTCCAAAGACCACGACGACGGCCTCCGCCGTGATATTTTTTTATGCTCAACTCTCTATCCAGGGTTTTAATCTTTGTAACTTTTGTTTTTTTTGTTGTGGTTGTCTTTTTTTTCATAATTCTCTTTTCATATTTCTCCAAGGAGCAAACCCTATGCCACGATAAAATCATCGAAAATTGATTTTGAGTTCGAGGACGAGGAAATTTACCTCGTTGTTGTGCACCTTTCAGCCTGGTCTTATCGCTTATTTTAAGTATTTGCTTTGATGATTTGTGTGGTGTCTGATTCAATCGAGAAATGCTGGTGCCCCTTCGATTGCTCATCTGTTCGGTCTTCCATATGCTGCTCCCTCTGCCCTTCATCGCCTTTTTAAGTTTAGATGCTCACGCCAAAGTAAAAACAGCTAAATCACAAAAAACATTTCAAAGTCGATCCGTAGGCCACCTGCTCGCGAGCAACAATCAGCTTCTGGAAAAAAAGCAATGGGGCCTTGGTACTATGTACGCAGGATATGGCGTTTCCGAGTCAACGACTGTAGCTGTAAGTCCTTTTGTGCTTTTTGATTTCAATATGATTAATCTTCAAACCCGTTCGGTATGGCAGCTGACTTCCACCAGCAGATTTGGACTCGACTTGGGCTTTTACAAATCCATCAATCCTGAAAAAAGCGAATACCATGATTACTGTGTTGCAAACTCTCCCACCGTTCCATTGAATAATTGCACTGAAAATATCGAGCGTATGATCGGCTATAAAAAATTTAAGATGGAAGCTTTGGCTTTGAAAGCAACTTACTCGCAGCTGTTTGGAAGCTACCGCTCAAGTGCCACTCTTGCATACTTTCACTACATCGACGATGAACGTCCTTTTTCGTTTCGTATGGATCCAGCCAACTCAGACAAATACGCCGTATCAATTACAAGCCTGCATGAATTTAAAGTTGGCCTGAGACGATACCTGAGCTTTGAAGCAGGTTTTTGGGGGCTGAATTATCAGCATCCCTACTATCACACCGGGCTTACCTATAATTATCAAACCGAAAATTGGGTATTTAGTTTCGGCGCTTCAAGTACGTTCAACCCGAATTTTCCGAAAGAGAAAGTCCGTAAGTTTGTCTATTATGATAGTCGATGGTCTTTGCACCCCGAAATCCAAATACAAAGATTTTTTTAAAATGCATTTAGTTTGAATGCATTTGGCTTAAAATGCATTTTTATTTGATTTGAGCTGTCGAACAAGTACGCAGCTGTCTAATTTATAACTGCGCT
>JAYUQP010000103.1:0-7870 GCA_043757265.1 Bdellovibrionales bacterium
CCAGAACTATATTCCCTGATGTCTAACCCCGCATACGACACCAATCGCTTCGGATGATCAAATCTCCTCACATCGCCAATTTCAAAAATCACACTCATCGCCGTCAACACCCCAATGCCCCTAAAACTCTCCAGCCCCCGTACCGCTCGCTCATATCTTGGCAATTCCGCAAAACTCTTCAAATCTTCCTCGTAACTCTCAATCTGTTGCTCCAGATATTGCAACGACAGAAGAAGCCTCTCGCAGTTTTGTCGCAAACTCTTCAGCTCTTGCATCCTTACTTTTTCCAACAACCACTTCCGATGATGCACAGTCCAGTAACACCTATTCCCAGTCTCACGCAGGTAACTCATTCGATGTCTTCGACAAAGAGACAAAATATGCAACTTCATCGCCTTTGCTTGATCCACTAAAAAAGCGCGCGAACGCAACATGTCTCGAATCGATTCCGTCTCCTCGTCAGGCTCATGCACCACTGTCAATAACCCCTTCATGTAATACAAACTCAGCCTCTGACTATCTAAACGATCCGTTTTCACGCAATCCCCAGCCAACTTTGGAATCAACGACGGCGCTATCACCTCACAAAAAATACCCCGATCTCGTAAATCCCGCGCTAACGAAAATCCTAAATATGTTGCCTCGTAGCAAACTTTGACATCCACTTCTTGTTTCAGGAATTTCTCAATTTTTTTAACTAAATAGTTCACATCTGGCATACAGGAAAACTCAAAAACCTCTCCCGTTCCGCTATGGACGGCGCAACCGTGAAATTTTTTATCGTCGACATCTAAACCAATAAATACTACGTTCCTCATGGATATCCCCCTTTTGTTTACAGTTTTACTGTATTGAGGTAACCAGCCCTCGTTGGCAAGAGGGGGCGTCCATTATTTCTGAGCACAGCGAAGGATCTCGTTGGTAGATTGAGATCCTTCGCTGTGCTCAGGATGACGATGATGGTTAGGTTGCATTTGAGATCGCATATATCACCGGAAAAGGTACTTGGTACCTTTTTAGATGCCGCCGGCGGCGCCTTCGGAGCGGGAGTCGTAGGCGCCTTCCAAGATTCCGTCGTCGCGCAGGTGAATGCCATTTACCTTTGTGGTCCACGATACCTGTGTTTTGTGGCCCATCTTATCAAGTGTTCGATGGGTGTCCGAAGAAAACTGAAACTCGTCGATGAACAGTGTGTCGGGTAGATACTGGTGATGGATCCTAGGGGCCTGAATAGCCCGATCCATGTTATAGCCATTCGCCACAACTCTGTACCACGACTGAAACACACCAGTAATAATGCGCGGTCCGCCAGCTCCGCCTGCTGCGACGACGGTTCTATTATTTTTTGTAACGATAGTTGGGCTCATGGAACTGAGTGGACGTTTACCTGCTCGGACGTCGTTGGCTTTTCCTTGTATCAAACCATACATGTTCGGTTTATCGGGCACCGTGGTAAAATCGTCCATTTCGTTATTCAGAGCAATGCCATACTTTTCACTGACCATGGCGGAGCCGTAGGTGCCGTTGAGCGTGATTGTCATGACTACGGTGTTGCCCTCAGCATCCATCACTGTAAAGTTTGTGGTCTCGTTGCTTTCTTTGGCAAGGAGTTCGTCTGTGAGAGGCTTAAGCTCCACGGGGCGTTTGTAGTTCAACTTTTTTGCCAGGCCGTTGATATATTTATCACTTGTAAGCTCTGCCACGGGGTTTTTATTAAAGTCGGGATCGCCCAAAAGGCTTCGGCCGCGAAATACGAATTTGAATATTTCGGCTAGCATATGCGATTCCTCAGCTGAAGCCGGTGACTTTTTTGCCATCTCAGTTTTTTCAATCAATGCCAAAATTCCGGATGTGAGAATACCGCTGCTGGAAGGGGGCGGCATCATGTACACGGTGTGCCCCATAAAATCTTTTTTGATGGGCGGTAACCAGCGCACTTTGTAATTTTGCAAATCTTGGATACCGATGACGCCGCCTGGTTTTTTTAATGTCGCAACGATGTCTTTTCCGATGTCACCGCCGTAAAAAGATTTAATGCCTTCATCGCGCAATTTTTTTAGAGCCTTAGCAAATTGTGGTTGTTTGAGAATTTCGCCGGGTCGGTACGACTGTCCACCTTTGAAAAAATATTTTTTCCCCGAGGGATTAAAGTCGTTTTTAGTCTCTTCGGTGTCGCGCACCCAATCGCCGCTGATCGGGAATCCTTGCTCTGCCAAGCGAATACCGTCTTCAAAAAGCTGCGACCACTTGAGTTTGCCATATTTTTTATGGAGCTCCCACAAACCCATGGGAATTCCAGGAATGCCTACGGCGAGGGGACCGATGATAGAGGCTTTTTCGCCGCGATCTTTATAAAATTGCGGATGAGTCAAAATTGGAGCTGTCTCGCGAAAATCAACGGCGATGGGTTCTTCGTTGTTCATGCGAACCATAGCAAAGCCGCCACCGCCGAGTGAGGCAAAGTATGGACTTGTCACAGAAAGTGTTAGTTCCACGGCCACAGCCACGTCCACCACGTTTCCGCCCATTTTGGAAATTTTTTGCCCCACTGGAATCACCAACTGCGTGGGCCCGGCCACCATGATCTTATGGCCTTCAGCCGGAATGCCCCATGCGACGTCGAAGTGAAAAAAGCTGATATGGGAGACGATGATCAGGAACAAAAATTTTAATCGCATATAAACTCCTAAAGAATTCGACATTGTTAGAAAACGCCATCGAATTTGGTGCACTTCAAATCTGTTATACCAATCTACAAAAACTTCGCAGACTTGCAGAATCGCCAGTGCATTTAGCTCTCGTGGGCGAGCTCCGATTTCAAGCATTTCATGCTTTTATCAATGAAATCCGAAACGATACCCTGCGCTTCTCTTCAAAATGAATTTATAGCTTGGTTTGGTCAACTTCTGCTTGCTGATCATGTAAGAATTTGGTACCTCGAAAGCATGCAACTCGTCGAGTCAATTCCTCATTCAAATTCTTTGTCCGCTTCAGAGCTAAATTCTCAGCGAGATAACGATCAAGACGGCCATCAAGACGACAATTCAACCAACCAGCTAAGCTCTCAACCAGAGAGCCAGCAGAATATTCAAATCAAATCAGAACTGCGTTTCCCCTTTTTTAACAATCCCTACATTCGGCGCATGGAACTTCAAGACGACTGGGTATTTTCCGACGAAGTTGCACGAAAAAGCCGAGGGACTTGGACGCAAGTCATCCCAAATGCAAACAATGCGGTCCATGTAGAAATCGGCACCGGAAACGGGTTTCACTTTGCCGAATATGCAAAAATACATTCTGACGTGGCGTTTCTAGGCTTTGAGATTAAATTTAAAACACTGGTGCAAAGTATCGAGCGCGCGCGAGATTTTGGAGCTCAGCGCGCACGAATGATCAAGGCCGATGCTCGGCGCTTGAGTGATTTTTTTGCACCCGAAGAAGTCGAAAAAGTCATCGTGCACTTTCCCGATCCTTGGCCCAAGCGACGGCAACAAAAAAATCGTTTGCTCAATAAGGCGTTTTTTCGCGAATTAGAAATTGTTTTAAAAAGTGGTGGGGAGTTTGAATTTAAAACAGATCATTTTGGCTATTTTTTATTTGCAGCCCGAAATGCGGCAGAATCGCAACTCACCATGGTTCATTACACCGAGGATCTTCATCATTCATTTGTTGCGGAAGATAACTTTGTGACGGCCTTTGAAGCCCTTTTCCTAAAAAAGGGCCAGCGTATATTTTCATTTAAATTACGCAGAGATTTTTAGTCGGTTACTTCACGACACATCGGTCATAGAACATATCTCGGCGGATCGTGCTTATGAACTCGTCCGTTGTTTGCGCCGAATTGTTGAAGCCACGCCCAAAGAAGGCGCGAACCTCTTCGTAAAACAAATCAAAATAGGGAGTGACTTGATTTGCTTGAGCAGCCAGATCCCCTTTATTGATGCTGATTTCCTGCCACTGATCATTCACGAGATGCGTGGAAAATTGCGTCTTGAAGTCAAAACCAAAATGTATACCGACAAAAAACGGATGGCTGTGTACTAACGGAGCCATTTGGGCAAGAAGCAGAGGATCAAATGGATCTAATCTTAATCGTGTATCGCAAAAAACAGTTCCAATCACCGACCCTTCAATCAAAACCTGCCCGTTGGCTGGAATTTCTAAGATCCACATATCTTCGGTAAATGTTTTTAAAAACTGGGTGGAGGGCAAACTAAAATGGAACGGGAAATCTCGTTGCTCTCCCCAATAACCTACGGAACCAACGTCTGCGTAAACAGGTAAGAAAATAAAACGATTGTTTTTTATTTTGTCTAATTTTAGCGTCACGCTAAAGTTGTTGGGATTAGATAGAAATATACTCACAACTTTTCGCGAGCTCAGTGTTAAGGACGGGATTGTCACGGGATTCAACTCAGCTCGTACTTGAATATCTTGTGGCGGAAATACCATTTGAAATTGGGAAGACAATCTAATGACGCCATTTCTTTTAACCAGCAATCGACAATTTTGTAGGGCTTTAGTCCACTGAGCCATATCAGTGGCGGCAGAATTCATTAGCTGTTCCCACGATACGGAGTCGCTAGAGATTTTTTGAAAGTCTTCGCATCGAAGGTGTTGGCGCTCGCCAACAGGGATGTTCTCAGTTTTTATTTTTTCGTAAATCAAAGGTGCTGAGTTTTCGACGATCTCCGGAATGTTCGTAAACTGGACAGAATTTTTAATCGAAATATTCTCGAGTTGGTAAATAGCCTGAGATGAAAAAGAATCAGTAATAGTTACGGTGATTCGGCACGTTAGCGGGGCGCTACTCAGGGATAATAAAGCGTCGTCTGAGAGAACTTCGAGGATTGGGACCGCAAGTTTTTTATGAAAATGGAAGTCCTTATAGAGTTCCCCCGGCGTTGTGTCGGTGTTGCACCACGATTGAACTCGTCCAGTAACGCTGTTTTGTGCTGTAGCTTGCTTGTTGAGAATGTCGATCGTAAGTTCGCCGCCCAAATCCAATTCTCTAATATCTGCGGCCCATTGCATTTTTCTTTCCGGATCAAGCGCCCCCACATTAAACCCAGCGACTGGAGCCGGTTGATAATTAATTTCTTTGTCCTGAGAACAGGAAACCAATCCTAAAATCAAGATGAACAACCCGCAGATACTGTATTTTCTTTTTAAAGCCATAAAGCCTCCTTGTGGGAGGCCTTATCGCAAAATCAGAGCCAGCGCGGCCGATCCTCACCAGTAGGTCGAAGTGAGGGTCACATCACCTGTTGGGAAGCTTTGGCAGCAAATACGCTGCTGGGGGGAGAGCTGGTACTTATCGATAAGTTTTTGCTCTAAGGTTTCAACCGTGCTTAAGTTTTCGAGGCCTTGTACAATAGTCAGCCGACATTTGCCGCAAACCCCATCGCCCAAGCACGAGGAGGCCACGGGAATATCGTGTTTTCGTAATGTCTGAAACACGGTTTCTGTGGAAGAGCCCACCAGAGATTTGTTCAGTTGAGGCAATAGAAGTTTCATGAGAAGAGTGTAACTTAGGAAAAGGGACATGAAAAAAGAAAAGTTATTTATAATCGGTGCACGCCGCGGTCTGGGGCGAGAAATTTTTAATCAGTGGAACGTGGACTTCCCTGGCGACGTCATTGCTGTTTCTTCGCGCCGTGAGTTCAGCGCCGGGAACGCCCAAATCTTTTTGTTCGATATGTCGGTGCCTGAAGATGTTGAAACGCTATTAAAAGAACTTGCAACGTTTTCTCCAACCAAAGTTTTTTACGTGGCTGGTGGAGGGCCCTATGGCTCCTTTGCCGAAAAAAATTGGAAAGATCATTTTTGGGCTCTGCAAGTCAGTTTATTGAGTCCTCTTCGTATAGTGCATTTTTGCCTCAACCTTCCCTCTGTGGAGCAAATCGTGGTTGTGGGATCGGCCATCGCCGAAAACCAAGCAGATCCAGGCGCGGCGAGTTATGCAGCTGCAAAACATGGCCTTAAAGGCTGCATAAGTTCTTTGCAAAATGAGGTTACAAAGGATGTTCGATTGTTCAGTCCCGGGTATATGAGCACCGAAATGCTTCCGCCAGAGGCCCAAGCACGGGTTGGCAAAGCGACCCCAATTGACAGCCCTGCTTTTATTGCCAAATTATTTATCGAGTGGGTAAAAAATCCCAAGGCGTCATGGCACTGGGAAGGTCGACCGGGCAATGCGGGTATGCTAGCTTCTCAATTCGAGGTGAAAAAATGAGTCAGATAGAAAATGTAATTATTATTGGTTCTGGGCCCGCCGGATTAACGGCCGCGATCTACAATGCACGTGCACTTTTAAAACCATTTATGATTGAAGGTGAAGAGGTTGGCGGTCAGTTGATGACGACTACCGAGGTCGAAAATTGGCCAGGATTTGAACATGGAATCAACGGGCCTGAGTTGATGACCGTTATAAAAAAACAAGCCGAGCGTTTTGGTACGCGATTTTTATCTCGCAACGTTACCAAAGTGGATTTCTCATCACGCCCGTTTAAAATGTGGGTGGGAGATGAGCTTTTTCAGTCGCGATCGGTCATTATTTCAACTGGTGCCAGCGCTAAGTATTTGGGTTTGGAATCGGAACGTAAGCTTTTAGGTCGCGGAGTATCTGCTTGTGCCACCTGCGACGGCGCGTTTTTTCGCAATCAAGAAGTGGTTATTGTAGGCGGTGGCGACACGGCAATGGAAGAGGCCACCTTCCTTACACGCTTTGCCAGCAAAGTTTATATCGTTCATCGACGTGATACGTTTCGTGCTTCAAAAATTATGGTGGACAAAGCACTCAAGAATCCAAAGATCGAAGTTCTTTGGAATTCGGGCATTGAAGACATCATGGGCGATAAAGTTGTTGAAGGCGTAAAAATCCGCAACTTCGAGAAAAACGAAGTGTATGAGAAGAAAATCCAGGGCGTTTTTATTGCCATTGGTCACAAGCCAAACACCGATTTATTTAAGGGGCAACTTGAGATGAACGACGTGGGTTATTTAAAAACCAAGCCAGGCTCAACTTACACATCCATCGAGGGCGTTTTCGCCGCCGGGGATGTGGCTGATCACGTGTATCGCCAGGCGATCACGGCGTCGGGTACAGGGTGTATGGCCGCCATGGACAGCGAACGCTGGTTAGAAATGCAAGGACACTAAAGTGAAAAAAAAATCCTTCGATACAAAGATCCTTGTAGATAAAATAGAAAAGCTCACCAAAGAGCGTTTACTTAGCGAAGAAGTTGTGAGCCTTGACGAATTTCGCAAGCTGAAAAACAAAAAAGAAAACAAGTGCATCCTTATCATCGAAGACGACGAAACGATGCGAGCCGCAATGAAGCGGTTGTTCGAAGCTGAAAAATACATCGTGAAGACAGCTGCAGACGGAACGCAGCTTTCAACCGTGCTCGACGACACACCGATTGATCTAATCATTATGGATATTGGGCTGCCGTGGATTAACGGATTTGAACTTGCTAAGCTCTTAAAAGAGCACGAAGACTTAAAATCAATTCCTTTGATTTTTGTCTCTGGAAAAACTAGCGAGCTCGACGTAAAGCGCGGCTTCGACGTCGGCGCCGACGACTATATCAAAAAGCCGTTTGACGTGGAAAAGATGAAGAAAGTCGTTTCGGATCTTTTGCAGATCAACAAATCTTAAGCGTTCGTTGCGCCGAGCTAGTCCCGTCATCCTGAGCAACTCCCGTCATCCTGAGCAAAGCGAAGGATCTGATTTGCCTGGTTATTCCGACGAGATCCTTCGCTGCGCTCTTACTACTGGACACATCTTTTAATTTCCGAGGAGCATTTCTGCTCCTGCGGCCATGTTTTTTAGTTTAGTGTAACCTCGCCAAAACGTTATCTGGCC
>JAYUQP010000104.1:0-2927 GCA_043757265.1 Bdellovibrionales bacterium
GTACGTTCATCTGCAAAAGACGAAATGTCTAAATCGCAAAGAGAGTATTTTTTGCGCGAGCAGATGAAGGCTATAAAGAGCGAACTCGGCGAGCAAGACAGCAAGGGCGACGACCTTGAAGAAGTCAGAAAAAAGCTCCTCGCGGCACAAATGCCGCCAGAAACCGAAAAAGAAGCACTTAAACAACTCGGACGACTCGAGCGCATGCATCCAGATGCCAGTGAAGCTTCCATGCTTAGAACTTACCTTGATTGGATGACAGATCTTCCGTGGAGTAAATCGTCAGAGGACTGTATTGATTTAAAGTCGGCAAAAGAAATTTTAGAAACTGACCACTTTGGTCTCGAAAAAGCCAAAGATCGCATTATGGAATTTTTGGCCGTCAGAAAATTAAAACAAACTGTTAAAGGACCTATCCTTTGCTTTGCTGGACCGCCTGGAGTTGGAAAGACCTCGCTTGGTAAGAGCATTGCTAAAGCTATGGGACGCAAATATCACAGAATTTCTTTGGGTGGCGTAAAAGACGAAGCAGAGATTCGTGGTCACCGACGAACCTACGTTGGAGCCATGCCAGGTAAAGTGATTCAGGCACTGAAACAGTGCGGAACTCGCAACCCAGTTTTTGTTCTCGACGAAATCGATAAGCTCGGGAGTGATTTCCGTGGCGATCCGAGTGCTGCTATGCTTGAGGTTCTCGATCCTGAACAGAATGCCTCATTCCGCGATAACTATTTAAATGTGGATTTCGACCTAAGTAACGTACTATTTATCGCAACGGCCAACGTTCTGGAAAACATTCCGCCAGCGCTTCGCGATCGAATGGAAGTGATTCATCTTTCTGGCTACACAGAGAATGAAAAACTTTCGATCACAACAGAACATGTGATTAGTAAACAACTTGAAAATAATGGAATCACCGAAGAACAGTGCCGATTTACTAACGAAGCTATTGCCTATCTTATAGCACACTACACTCGCGAAGCTGGACTCCGTAATCTTGAGAGAGAAGTTGGTTCTATCTGCCGTAAGGTAGCAAAAATGATCGTGATGGGTGATTTAAAATCTGTAACTATTACGAAAGAAAAAGTCATCGACTACCTTGGCGCCCCTCGCTACTTAAAAGAGGATCGCCTCGAAGAGGACACAATTGGTGTGTGTACAGGCCTCGCTTGGACACAGGCTGGTGGACAAGTTTTGTACGTTGAAGCGCTTGGCATGAAAGGCAAAGGTGGGCTTACCCTCACTGGTCAAATGGGAGATGTAATGAAAGAGTCTGCGACTGCGGCCCTTTCCTACGCCCGCGCGCATGCCGAACAGCTGGGAATCGAAGACAATTGGTTCGAGACGAATAACATTCATATTCATTTACCAGCCGGAGCTGTCCCTAAAGACGGACCTTCTGCAGGAATTACCATGGCCACGGCTATAATTGGTTTGATAACACAGATCCCCACTCGCAAAGATGTAGCGATGACGGGCGAAGTGACTTTGACCGGACGAGTTTTGCCCATCGGCGGTGTAAAAGAGAAATGTCTGGCTGCCTTTAATCATGGAGTCAAAACTGTGATTATGCCTATGGCGAACCAAAAGGATATTTCGGACATCCCAGATGAAATTCGCAACAAAATGAGTTTTATTTTCGTGGAACACCTGGATGAGGTTTTACATATTGCCTTAAACCAAGAAAACAAAAAGTCCACAACCTCACGCAAGAAAAAGCATAAGGAAGTTGCAGCCTAGTCGTTCGTTCATGGTTCGTTCATAGCGGGTTGCTTCATGCAACCCTTTGTACAACCCAAGGTGACAGTCTCTAGCGGGTTGCCCCAAGGCAACCCAAGGTGACAGTCAAAAAATAAAGGCCACTTCCTGGTGGCCTTTATCGGAGAACGATGACTGGTAAATAAGAGATTCCCTCTATTTGGGACGGGCGATGGATCTCTCTCGTTTTTTCATCGTTATTCTCCTCCGTGCATGCGACTGTTTTCTTTTTCTAAAATCATTACCAAAGTTTTTAAATCAGACACCTGCTGCTTCAGTTGGAGTATTTGATCTTCCTTGCTTTGCAAAGAATCCAAATACGCGCGCTTCAATTCGTCCAACAGCAGCTTTGTGGTCAGTATGGGCTCGCTTGATGAGATGGTGGGGCGCGCGTAACTCATGACCCCCTCCGTTTGATCACTGCCTACTCGCATTTGACCATCCTCAAAGATAAAGTACTTTCCCTCTTCGAGTTTAAAGTGCACCTTCTGCGCTTTGATTCGACGACGAAGGGTCGATACACTGATGTCGTGCTTAATTGCATAGTCATTCAGTGGTATCCAAGTGCTCATCGCCCCTACTCCTTCGTCAACTGACTATTCAACGTTAGCACATGATCTTTTCGTGTAAATGCTTATTTTGTTCGCTTTCTTGAGCACGCATTGCATATCCATTGCCTATGCAATGAACAAGTATTTGATTTTATTGGTTTTTGCCTGCTATTCTAAGCGCATGAAGCTGTCCCACAAAAAAAAGATAGCCCTCGTCCTTAGTGGGGGTGGAATTAAGGCTGCTGCGTTTCATATCGGTGCCTGCCTGGCCATGAAAGAAAAGGGATTCCGTTTTGCCGGTGGGACAAAAGAAGAAGTTTCGGCCAAATACGGAAACGACGAGCTCACAATAAAGTTCTACGTGGGTTCCAGTGCGGGGTCCGTGATCAGTACCTTTTTAGCTGCCGGCTATTCCCTAAACTCCATCATTCATGCGTTCGAACAAGGCTCCACCGAACTCTCTGAAGGTTTAAAAACGGAACAACCTTTTGATGAAGATTTAAGTCCACTGACCTATCGAGACATCTTTTCCATCAATGCCAAAGAAATGCTTCAAATTTTGCCCAATCTTTTTAAAAATCGTGGCTCCTCAATAGTCACCGGTGGTCTTGAAGTTTT
>JAYUQP010000105.1:0-2916 GCA_043757265.1 Bdellovibrionales bacterium
GTAGAGTGTGTCGATAGCAGTGGAAAAGACATTTTCACTCAACCGGAAGTTTTCATCGGCCTTATAGAAAACGCAGGCTCTTGTTATGAAGCAAAAGAAATCGCAGAGTCTTGTGCGCGTGGTTCGTCGATGGATGCAAATACGGTGAGCGTTGCTTACGGAGTTTGCGAAAAACAACTTCTAGAGCAAAGCCCAAGTAAAGGCTTAACGACTCTTTTAGATACTATGCAAAACACATGTACCAAAAAGTATGAGAATAAGGATGGTACAATGTATATCTCGATGAATGCTTTTTGTCATCTTTCTGCGATCCAGTGGGTTTTGAATATCGCGACTGAAGATTAAATCCACGAAGTTTTCACCAATAAAAAAGCCTCGCTAGTAACGAGGCTTTTTTTTTATTCTAAAGCCACGCGATGACCCAGCTTTATATGCGACCTCTGGGTAGCTCTGAGGTCTTGATTTGTATCAGAAAGATACGCTTGCCAGCGGGTAGTCCTTGTCCTTCGAAATACCTTGAGACCAGATTGATATTTGGTAAACTTAGTAAGCGGTCTGTCTTCGGGGGTCCAATAGTGAGTTTTTTTAAACGTGGTCTATTTATTTCGGTATTTCTCTCGGGTGTATTTACGCTTTTCGTTACCTATCAAAACTTTACTACATTAGATAATACTGAACGGAACTTTGATACAGAGGATACATCATTAGCCGTCAGTGAAGATACCGAAGGCGATGTTGGCGTCGACGTAAGTTTGGCTACGGGAAAAACCCAGTGCATTAATCTCGCGGTGGCAAACGGATACCGACAAGTGACTCCCGCCCAGGTCGCAAGCGGCATTGCTGTGAATGCCAATGAAAAATTATATGTAGACGGTCCTGCTGTGGTTCGGGCGGATGGCGTGATTATTACGGGAGTGAATCGCAATTCATCCAAGCTTATGTTTTGTGTGCCAGGCACAGCTTCCGCCATCAGGGTCCTTGCGCAAAACGTGACGATTAAGGATTTAGACGTGCAGGTGTTTGTTTACTCACCTCTACGTAAAAGCGACGGGACGGGTGATTTGGGCGCGGGAGTTGTCCTTGGTCGATTTCTCGATACGTCCTCCTCCTTCCGCGAAGTCCGTGCTCGGCTCGAGCGTCTGACCATTACACGGATCGGTGGCTCAAAGGCTTCGGGTATTACTTTGATTGGGAATGTTGGAAACACTAAGATAAATGATATTCAATTTCGCGGACGGTTTGGTCACACTTTGCTTATGCACTGGGGTGGCCAGGTGGATGCCGCTTACGCTTCCGAGTGCGCTGCTATCACGTCACCCATGGTGTTTATGACGGACGTAGAAGCCACGGCGATGAATGAGAGATTCCGAACCCAGTACGGGCGTGCGCCTCAGCATCCATGGTTTAAGGGGACACTGAAGTGCCCGGTCCGCAAAACCTGGCACGTCCATGACGTGATTGTGTCTAACATTAAACATGATCAATCCACGTCAAAAGCCACATTGGCGGGATATTTAGTCACACTGTCAGCGGTTTATAATGTGACTGTTACCGGTGTTGAGGGAGTGGCTACGGAGCCTATCCTGGTTTTTAACGGTGATGAAGGTGAGCGCTACGCTATTCCCGAACAGAAGCCGCTGATCATGAGCAATATTCGAGTCTCTCATGTCAAGGCAACGGCCTACCATATCCTTCCCACTCCGCCAGCTGAATTGAAATACCCATCTGCTGCTGTTCTTTTAGGGGCTCGAGGTGGAACAAAGTTTAAACATCTCAATCAGGGTGATCTTCCGTTTGAACTCACCTACACGGATATGAAAAATGTGCGGGTTACTGATTTTGAATTTAGCGCCTTCGCTAACGGAACGCCTTTTAACGGCGAAGTTGGTCGTAACTGGCAGAATGAATTTGAAACTTTTTTTTGGCGCGGAGTGTGGTTGGGCTACGCGCGCGGAGATGAAATCTACGTAAAAAATATTCAATTAAATAACATGGGTAAAAAGCACACTTTAAGCGCGACAGGCTTGCTAAAAAATACAGTGGGAGTCGAAATCACCGGGGCGAGCAACGTTGGGATTATAAATGTTCAGGCTCAAACCCGAACAGGTATTAATATGCTCAACAGTCGCGCCATCCGTGTGTACGACTCAAAATTTTACAACGATCTTTATGAACCGATTGATCCTTCAAAACCAAACGCTTTCGGAATTGTCGTCAAGGATTTCGGTTCGCCCACAGTTCCACCACATCATTTTTTAAATTCCATCACTCTAAATAATTCAAAATTTGTCGGGCATCGTTATGCCGTTAGTATGCCTAACCAGGGTTTGGATCGAGATTTGTATACACCTCTTTGCGATCGTCTACGCTTCACAAACTTAACGCGACTTCGCGCAAAGGAACGGCAATTTTTTGCGGAGAGTTGTAATGTAAACGGTGCCTTTGTAGATACCGACTTGTTTATATTCGCTGGACAGTCAAACGCTATGGGCGCAGCCTCCAGTGCCGGCTACCCAGTCACTGAGGGGTATGGTCCGCTGCTGGTTCCAAATGTAAAAGTTTGGTTGAACCTTGAAAACTTTAGGGATGGAGTTGGGTCTCCGGTTTATTTTCCACTGGTAGATATTTTTACTTTCGATGATTTCAAAATCGGTGAGAACTCCATTCAATTACCTTCGGACAGGGCCTATGTGGGCAATCATCGCACGAATTTCGGACCCGAATCTCGCTTTGCACAAATTTGGAGCCAAGCGAATCCAACTCGGAAAATGCTTATGATCAAGTACGCTAAAGGAGCTACAGCACTCGTGCATGACGAAGAACATTGGGATCCGTTTTTTAGCGGCGATAACCTGTACGATGGACTTCTCTATAATATCAACGTGGCCAAGATGAACGCGCGCACTGAAGGGCAGC
>JAYUQP010000106.1:0-7806 GCA_043757265.1 Bdellovibrionales bacterium
GTGGTTCCGGAAACGTGAAATTGGGTGGTTCCGGTTATTTGAAATCAGGTGGTCCCGCTATTTTGAAATTGGGTGGTTCCGGTTAGGCGAAATTTCGCAATCGGCCACCTTCCGAGTGCAAAAAGTTTTATTGAATATTTCAAATCCATTTTTTACCGAAGAAACGCAGTACAACTCATCTTGTCAGTCAAAACGCCCGCTACGGCAAGATAGCAGCTTTTTAAATGACGTGGTGTTGCCTATCAAGAGCGAGAAAAAACACTGCTGTGATACAGGCGAAAAGCCATGCTGGTGGAAGTGTTAGAACTCCTACTTTACTGACCGAATGATATCGTCGAAGTAATTCATCTTACTAGGACGAGGATACCAGACAAGCGCAAGGGGGTCTTCCATAGCTTGACCCCTGTTTAAAGTTACAAGCGACTCATCAGCCAAATAAGAAGCGGCAACACTTTCGGTTAATGTACCAAAGCCCACGCCCGCCATAAACATTTGAATCAAAGCCTCATTCTCGTTAACAAATAGACGCTCTCTTTTTATTTCTTTCTCTAAACTAAATTGGGTCAGGTAGTTTCTAGTGGTTGGATCTGATTCATAAAAGTCAATGATCCGCTCAGTATTCAAGATTTCGATTAATTTTCGACCTTTCCATTTTGATGAGGCAACCAAAAGATACTTGTCTGGTTTGAGTAGCTTACTGTCCATTTCGTTTGGAACTTTAGATGGGTGAACAACACCAAGATCTGCTTCTCCACGTCGAATGACATCAACAATATTGGCATGATCGTCGGACTTTAGGTGAAGTTTCAAAAACGGGTATTTGAAATAAAGTGGCCGCACACTGTCTGAAATGCGTGTTGAAATGGCACTGGTGGGACCAACGAGCGTTAGCTCCACCTCCTGACGATAATCGCCTTTTACTTGGCTTAGAAACTGCCCTTCCAGCTCACGGCTACCTTGGCAGAAATGTAAAAGAGCTTTTCCCTCAGACGTTAAAGACATTCCTTTTCGAGAACGAAGAAAAAGGGTTAACGAGAGTTCTTTTTCTAAGGCTTTAATACGCTGAGTAATGGCAGTTTGTGTGACACCAAGCTCGTGGGCGGCTGCGTGCATCGTTCCTAGTCTCGATACAGCTTCAAAGGCTACTAAATGTGGATTTCTTAAGATAAGCATATCTTATCAATATATCATAATAATGAATTATACAAGATGCCAATTTCAATCTACTTTTCGGCAGGAACATAACCTTAATTGGGGGAGGAGAAATAGCATGATCAGAAAAATAGGAATTTTAAGTCTAATAATCGCTTTGAACTCAAGCCTAGCACTTGCGGACGGAGTATACGCGAATTGCGAAAATGGAAATATTTCGTTCACAATTGTGCAGGATAATAGGAGGGAACTTGTTGGGTTTTTATACGAAAGTAATAAGCCCAATCAGCGTGCGATTGAATTTGAGTGTGAACGGTCAAACGTTACTCCAAGAGGAGGTTCGCCACAGGCCATTTATTGTAGCCATAGCTCCATTAGCTTTAAGGCCGAGGCAACTATGTATTCCGGTTTGATACTTAAACTAAATGATTCAGAACCAATCGAACTAAAATGCGATTCAGCTCGAGTCAATCGAACATCATATCAAGCCATAAGTTTACGCTGCTATAAGTACAATGGTGTATGGCATTGTCCCCACCCGAGGTAATTATGAATAAATTTTTATTAATATTATTGTTGGCCTCCTTTTCTCAATCGACTTTTGCCTCTGATGCATTCGTCGACACAACTAAGGACTTTTCGGTAAGAGCTTTTGTCAACGATCCAGGCTGTATGTCCGAAAACCCTTGGGACTCAGGATTTAAAGATCTTTTTAATCGGCTACGGAGTCAGGCAAGTACAATTTGTACACAAGTTCAATCACGAGCTAGGCTTATTCGTAATAATTATTTTTCCTGCCGCGATTCAATACTTACTGGAGTTCAGACTTACAATTGTTCACCCGCACCGCCCGAAAATTGTGATTACGGCAAATGTTGTCCAGGCGGCGTATGCGATTAAACTTTTACCCTTTTCTAATTAAAAAATATTTTGGAGGATTTATGAAACTTAAAAGTATAATTGCGCTTCTGGTAATGGCATTCAATACACAACCGTCTTTGGTTTGGTTTTGGATTTAGTGGTTACATTCCGCGAGTTCAGATGGTCCATCGACCTATCCTTAAGTCGTCCAATGACGGCTTTGATGACGTTGTAGCTCCAAGGCTTTTTCATTCGGGACTTAATCCCTTTGGCATTCAAGCTGGAAACGATGGAACTGATGCTCTGTCCCTGTTTCCATAAACTTTGGATCAATTGGAGAGTAGGGTATTCAGCAGGGTCCTTAATGACGTCGCCCTGGAAAAAGCTATACCCAAAGGGAGGTCTTGCGCGAGTTTTCCCGCGACCCCGGCGCCACTGTCGGAAGGTAACCGGGTCTTGGGGGCGGAGTTCCTGCCTGTGAGCCCGCAAGGAACTCCAGACGGTGGTCTTTGGCAGTCCTGTTTGCGCGGCTATATCGGTGACCGAGAGCCCCTTTCGGTAAAGCGGGGAGACTTACTCGGGACTTTGGCGGCTACTGCCTTTCCAAGCTTCTCCGGGAAGTTGAGAAATTAAACGACGTTGAATCTCGCTGAAGGTCGAATCAGCGTCGAATGTTTCTCCTTCTGGTAACAAGGCCGCGATGTCTTCTCGGAATTTTTGGTCCAGCTGCTTTTCAGAAATGGCCATTTCAAATTCAGCCCTTGAAACTGCATGCCCTGCGTGTTGCAGATATTTGGTGAAACATTCGATAACTTTTTTGTCCGATATTTCGGGAAATGCTTCGAATGCTTTTTGGAAGTCAAAGAGGTCTCGGCCTTTTTTTCTTTGATAGAGCGCCCTCAGTTTGGTTCCCATGATTTCTTCGATCTGAAATGTTGTGATTTGTGCTTTTCCTGAAAACCATGAGGAAGTCACTTCATATGGTACATGTCGATGTCCTAGAACGCAGAAGTGCTCGGCGTTGTTCGTTTCTATTTTCAGTTTCATGTTTTGCTGTGGCTCTATCTCGGAGCGGAATTTATATCGCAGGGTCACTCGTCCGGTCTTAAGTGCGACGTTTGGTTTGCCAAGCCACGAATCGAGCTTCTTCCTGATTGCATTGATGACTTCGCCAATGGGCTCTTTGGGAATCTGGACAAGGTCGATGTCTTCCGAATATCGGGTCGGCTGCTTGAAAAATATCTTCTGCAGGGATGTTCCGCCTCGAAAGGCAAGGGACGCCTGAATTTTGGTATCTGAATATAACTCACAAAGAACTCGGCTGATAATCAAATCCTGCTCGACTTGATGAGATGCCGGCCAAGGCGCAAATTCCTTCCATTCCTGAATATACCGTTCAGCAATCATACTTCATCCGGTTCTACGTCGGTGTTGATGATAATCGACCATTTTTTGTTTCGACTGATCTCCTCCCTTGCTCCCGTCTGCAAGGCAATGAAAACGTAATCCCGTTTTTTCAGCCATTGGTAAAGATCTTCAACCAATCTTAAATTGCCATAGGTTTCTAGGAGGTAACCGACCCGTTGTGCAAGTGATAGATCGTTATAAATGTTGGCTACGGCGGGAAGTTTTTTTCGGCTGATTTGCTTATGCATTTCAAGAAATACCGTTGCGACATGGGAAAACCCACCAGCACGCCGATAGTAGCGAACTAGGTCAAAGGCCGTTGCTTCCGGGGTCGAGACTTTCATGTCCCCCTGAGGGGTTTTGATGTTTTGAGTTGGCACTTTCGAGGCGAGCTTATTGGTCATGAACCGGATTCTGATTTTTCCTGCGCGAATAGTCTTTAGTGGAGTGTCAGTTATCACCTGAAGTTCTTGAACAGACTGGTGAGTGGCGCCGTAGTGTTCGGCGGCGGAGAGAAGTGCCAAGTAGTAGGGTCGCTGCAAAAAAACCATTAATTCCTGAATATACCAAGTGGGAGGAGGTGAGCCGAGCGTTCGATGCTGGATTCCAACGATGACGTAAAACCCGGTCACTGGCCGAATGAGGTGTCTTTTTTTAATGAGTCGCTGTGAAGACCGCATAAATGCATCTTCTGTCGTTGAGAGTGCTTTTAGCGCTTGATCTTTTGAAAAGGTAATCTGCCCCCTCATCTGTAAGGCTTCTAGGTACTGGGAGAGTTTGAGATGGTTCCCTTTTGTTCCCATACTTTAAAAGTACCATAAAATGTCGTTTTTACAAAATTATATCGTTCTATAAAAACGACTAATAATGTCGCTATTTAATAATTATAAAATTACTAACGTATTGAATATACTATATATTTAAATTTATTGAGCACTCAACTAAAGGCTATCGATGGGCTGTCTCGAATTATGACGTTGGCTAGGTACAGCCTATTTCCAGCTCAAGAAATTCAAGGAGGCCAAGGAAGTTTGGGAGAAGACTTTGGTCCTATTGCCTTCAGATAAATTGGTAAAAGAAAATCTTTTTGAATTCATTTTCTACCCCCGTTGGTTTGGTTTTGGATTTAGTGGTTCATTCCGCGAGTTCAAATGGTCCATCGAGCCGTCCTTAAGTCGTCCAATGACAGCTTTGATGACGTTATTTCCCGACGTTTCAAAGCCTGCGTAGATTGAGCTAACGCAAAACGGACCCCTTCCGTTCGTGGGTCCGTTTTTTTGTTTCAAGGGTCCAAAAGGGGGATTTTTTGGTTTTTGTACTCATTAAGCAGATCCCTTTGATCTCACGAAGGAGAGTTGGATTCAGGATATCAGAATACAGCTGCTTCAATACCGCGCAGGATTGAAGTTGTTCTGGTCGTACACGGTGTTCCGTAGAATTTCGCGCCACCGAACTCGATACATTAATAATAGCCGAACCCGTGTTGTTAGCAATACGCGCAGCGCGTTGAATTCATCCCAAGCGTCGGCGATAAAAGGAATACCACCGAGGAGACGAAAACATGATTCGAAATCTTACGCCTGATGATTACGACGAATATTACCGAGTGCGCCTCAATAGCCTACAGCAGTATCCGGTCGCCTATTCCTCGATGCCAAAGCTATTTATCGAGGCATCGCGTGAAATGCATCTGAAACTTCTCGCAGATAGCGCAAGCGACTCGAGCCTGTTCATTAAAGGATATTTCGAGGACGGGAAACTCTTGGGAATCATTGGAATGCTTCCAGAAACAAGAGAATGCGTGGATCACAAGGCTTCAATGTGGGGATTCTACGTAGATCCCGATTATCAGGGAAAACAAATTGGGACTAAATTGTTAAACGCGTTTCTCGTCGATGCAGTGAACGACCCGCGCTTAAAGGGCGTACGGTTGATGGTAGCCGTTAATAGTGAGGCCGCAATCTCGCTTTTCTATAAAGTGGGATTTGAAAAATACGGACAAGAACGAGATAGTATTCGTGATGGCGAAACATACTACGATCAAATTTATATGCAAATTGACTGTCGTATCGACAGGCGCCCGTAGAGCGAATAATTGAGATGGCTTACGGTACGCATTTTTTAGTGCCTACCAGGAAGCCAAGTCCCGTTGTTCAGCTCCTTCAGAACCCAGCTTTCTAAAGCGGCAGGCACAAAGCTAGAGCGTTTTGGTTCGGAGCTGTATTGGACAAAAAACAAATAGCCGCGCATGTTCATGCGAGGCTGTTGCTAAGGACTGAAGTGTCATCCATACAGCCCGCGAGCCCCGGCAATATTCAAACGGGCTCATTCACAATTGCTTTGTACTGAGCCCGCTCTCATATCTGACACTGCGCCCATGCGAGAATTTTTCGCTATCTTTTTTGCAGTCTCATAAGCTCAGTGGCGCCAAATCCTTGATAAGAAAAAAGGACGCGAGATATCCATCCCGGAGCCATCTGCCGGCCGCTAGATTTACCATTCTGAAATTCACAATAGGAAACAACTAGAACGAATCCTGGATATTCTCTGGATAAGCGTTCAAGTTCAGAAACACTATCTAAACAAGATTTAAATGTTACGGGGAGCCCGTTTGAAGATGCGAGCTCACCTTCATTAATATTCATGCCGCCAAAGGGAGCCTTAATGACAATTTTTGTTCCATCTTGAGGGTTACTAAGGACGTTCGCGTGGACACTACTCACTGTTAAAACGCCCACAATGATTATAAATAGAATTCGCATATAGTAGTACCTTGTTCGTGTTAAAAAATGTTAGTTGCTCATAAAATATTCGCAATAAAGATGCCAGTGGGAAGTAAAATCGAGCGCCACGTACCTGATTAAATCCTGAGCGATAAAGGCATCATCTTCATTTTCTTTCGCGAAATTTGGGATTCCGCAAGCGGCGGCGCTCGCTTCATAATCGCCGTTTGCCAAGGCAGAGAATCCAACACGCTCGTCCTGGGCGATGTGCGATCAATCAATACCCCTGCAGGAGTTTCTCACAAACTAAATGAGCTTTCGTTGCAACACGCGCGAAGATGGACTGTGCCGCAGCAAAGACAACATTTTGAGGCTCAAGCCCTAGGGTTTTTCGAATATCCGCGAAAACTTCGGACTTAATGAGTCCCGCGCCCATACCCTCAAGGTCTCTGAGCGCCGATTCCCACTTTGACCTGTGCGCGCGCACATCCGCTAATAGGGCATCATTCACCGCATCTGGGCGGCCCTGATAAACCGACCTCAGCAACCACCCGTGATAGAGCATGGAAAACTGTTCACCGATCTTCGCTTGCGAGTCGTGCAAGATCCACTTCTTGTCCGCGAGGTTCATATGATTGGTATTCGCCATGATTTCCACCAAATCGTAACTGAGCAGCGCGAACTTTACCCGACTCGCTTGGTCGGCGGGATTGGGAATCAACGACTTGATCATAGACTCAAGCTCATGGCCCATCTCGACGGCCCGGCGCTTCACCGGGTTGAGCGTCATCCATGTCCACAACTCAAAAAATCCCAAAGCGAGAGGCGCTAAAATAAAACTTTGTGCGAAATTATCGGGCTCGACCAGAAGCGGTGCCGCCATCGAAAGAATCATCACCATTTTGCCTAGAAACGGCAGCCCCTTTGCTGTCTCCCACCGAATGTACGCCGGCGTTTCACCATAAACCCAATAGGCAGATTTGTGTTTGGGAAAGACATTTCTTTGCACGAACACGGAGAACCAAGCTAAAAACTGCTCGTACTTTCCCCTCCGGGTCAGCATTTCCTCTAAACTGAAATTATTCACGTTGGTTGAGAACTTGTAGCCTGTACCTTGCATGGACATGTGCCACACGGCTTCAAACTCGGACTTCCCACGAAAGGGCACTCCGCCCTCGCCGGCTTCCACGCTTCCGCCGCTTCCGTCATACTGGGTGCGCTTGTTGTCGTCTTTTAGGCAATTGTAGGCTTGGATGATTTCCCTGATCCGCTCGCCGTCGGGATGGCCGTATTGGGGATGGTGAAGGCGGCAAAGCGCTCGAAAGGCCTTCTTGATCTCGGTGGTCGAAGCGTTCTGGGGAACCCCAAGAACTGTGTAAAAGTCCTTCGATTCTTCTGCGGCGGACTGGGGTACCGACATTGCCGCTATGGCAATTATCGATACAAACGCGAAAGAAAGGGCGGTCCCGAGACATTTCATTTTGTCCTCCGGAGGATTGAGGTCGGTTGAGCAAGGTCTCGACTTCCCCCGTAGCAATCCGGATGCCGGTCGAAAACCACTAGAAAAGTGTCCTCTCCGCTCATGCTAAAACGGTGAAATCCTGGCTGCGGCGCTTGGATAGTTCCACTCAAGCATTCCTCCGCGAACACTCGAATTATCCAT
>JAYUQP010000107.1:0-22389 GCA_043757265.1 Bdellovibrionales bacterium
ACGAAAATTGGAGAATCAACTTCCAAGCCCAAAGTTTTTGTTTTTAGAGAGATATCCGAAAAATTGAGATCTGGTAGCGCTTCGTGAGTGAGCTCGACACGATCGAGCCCATCAACGACTGTGGATTGGCTTTGCGAGGAAAGAGATATCTCAATGTGATCCCTCTTTCTTTCTTCAAAGCTCACCATAATTAATCCCTAAAGATTTTGACTTGTGGACACTAAAAAAAGGTGTCCACCCGCCCTCGTTACGAAAAACGATTGTCTACTTTGGCATTACTTGTTGGACGAGATCAGAAAACCCTTTTGGATCGAAAATCGCCATATCTGCCAGCAATTTTCGATCAAGCATAATTTCTGTTTTTAATAGTGCGCCCATAAATTTTGAGTAGCTTACGCCATTCAATTTGGTCGCAGCAGAAATGCGCGTGATCCAAAGTTTTCTAAACTGTCTCTTTTTCTGTTTACGATCGCGATAAGCGTATGCCAATGCGCGGTCGTTTCTTTCTTTCGCATAAATATATAAGCGACTTCCAGAAGAATAATAACCTTTTGCTCTTTTTAAAACCTTATTTCGACGTCTACGACTGACGACTCCGCCTTTTACTCTCATCTCAAACCGCCTTCTTAAATATTAAAACATCTGCGAATGTTCGGAAGATTCGCAGCGTCTACGTAAATCACATCGCCCAATTGTCTTTTGCGTTTCGAACTTTTGTTCTTCATCAAGTGACGTAGGCGTGCTTGTTTTCTTTTAATTTTATCTCGGCTGAGTACACGAAGTCGTTTCTTCGCCCCGGAATGGGTTTTTGCTTTCATATAATTTCCTTCCTTACAGGCGAAGCTACTGCTTACTTGTTGTGCCTATAATAGATAAAGCGTTGTTTCTTTTATCGAAATGGAGACTCATTGTCCAATAAAAGTTGCAATTTTGAAGCATTCACCGGTCGCTGTCTGGGGTCGCCGGTATTGTGAACGTTAATTCGGTGCTAGCTATCAAATGCTGATTAAAATTAGATAGATACGACGCTTCTTAGGCGTTCATATTGAACTTTCTTAAGTATCCTCCGTCGCTGCTTCACAGGTTTTGGAAAAGTTCACCTTAAGCCCCCTTGGGGGATCTCAATGCTTGCAACAAAAAGGTTTCTGTTTTGTAATGAAAACATTGGGGGAAATTCGAAAATGTATTCGTATGCCATTTTGATTGTTTTTATGACCTTTCCCGCCTTCGCAGCTCCTAAACAGCAGGTTCAAATCGAAGTGGAAATTTGGAAAAATGGCGAATTGGATTCAACCTCGCGAATCTTAACTACGGACGGTGAGAGCGCCTCGATTTCTCAGTCTTCAGATGGATTGAGCTTTCGCCTTTTGCTTTCTCCAAAAACAACTGGATATTCTGATCGCGCTTATAAAATTGCATTGGAATACACCGAAACAAAAGATGGCGAAGGCCAAGAGCCACTGCGTGCGCAACTTGAAACTTCATCTTACGAAACTTCGATTGTTCGATTTTTGCCACCCACAGATGGCGCAAACCCCATCGAGTTAAAGATAAGTGCAAAACCCGTCGGTGCTCGCGTTCCTGCCAACAAAGAGTAGTTTTGCGTCTGAGCTCGCCCATTATTGAATTTTCCACGAAAGTATAGTTTTTACAAAAATTCCGCAATTTAGACATTTGTTAGAATTTGATGTTAATGCTTGGTCAGTTCAACGCGCTACGATAGCTTTCCTGCATTTTAATAATCACATCATATATCAAAACAATTGGATAATTCACCGTAGGCCCTGATCAGGGCCTTTTGCTTATTAGGAATTATTCTTCTGATTCTGCGCTAGCTTCATCGGCTGGGTCTTCATCTTTTTCATCTTTTTGAGCGACAGCTTTTAGATCGGGATGCTTCACTTTGTAGTCTTTTATTTTTACTGGATCCGGAGCGAGAATCATAAACAACTGTTTACCTTCGCTCTTAGGTTCAAGTTCAATCATGGCTAAATCTAAAAGGGACTGGGACACTTTCATCATCGTTGCGCGGCCCATTTCCTGGTAAGCCATTTCGCGGCCCTGAAAGCGCATGTTGACCTTTACCTTATCGCCTTCGAGAAGAAAACGGCGGGCGTGGCGCATTTTTACTTCGAGATCATGCTCGTCGGTACGTGGCCGAATCTGAAGCTCTTTAACCGTCACAATAATTTGCTTCTTTTTATTCGCTTGAGTTTTCTTTTTATTTTCGTACTTCCACTTGCCGTAATCCATAATTTTACAAGTGGGCGGCAAAGCTTCTGGAGAGACTTCAATCAAATCCAAACCAAAATCGCGAGCCAGACCTAAAGCCTGAGCTGTTGGATAGACACCAAGCATTTTTCCATCCGGGCCAACCACACGAACCTCGCGAGCACGAATACTTTCGTTCACATTGAAAGCATCTTTTTCGCCTTTGCGATCGCGGAAATTGCCGCCGGGTCCGTCTTTGCGAAATTTATTTCCAGCGGGTGCGCCGGTGCCTGCAGGACGTGGGGGTCCACCGAATGGTTTTTTAAATGGCGTATTAATGGCTTATCTCCTTTGTTGGGTTTGTATTGTCAAAAACAGAAGTGAGTTGACGATTTTTTATCTCGCCCACAACTTTATTTATAAATTCATCTGTAGGAATAAAATTGATCATTTCGCCTGAGCGCAAACGAACAGAGACACAACCCTGTTCCAATTCCTTGTCTCCAATGATCAGCATGTAAGGCATTTGCTGCAACTGCGCTTCGCGGATTTTATATCCTAACTTTTCATTACGGTTGTCATACTCAACTCGCAGTCCCTGCGCGATAAGTTTTTTCTTTAGTTCAAGGCAATACTCGTTTTGTCTGTCCGTCACATTCATGATCATAGCCTGTGTGGGTGATAACCAAAGGGGGAATCTGCCAGCACACTGTTCAATATAGATTCCAATAAATCGTTCAAGGGTGCCTAAAATTGCGCGATGAAGAACAACTGGTGTATGCTCGGAATTGTCATCGCCAGTGTATGATAGATTAAAATTTTTGGGCAAGTTGTAATCGACTTGAATCGTTCCAAGCTGCCATGTTCTTTTCATCGCATCGACAAAATGAACTTCGATCTTGGGACCGTAAAATGCGCCGTCGCCGGGATTGATCTGATAAGGCACACCAAGTTTATCCATAGCCCCAGTTAATGCGCCTTCGGCACGATCCCATAAATCATCGGACCCCATGCGGCTGGCTGGGCGTGTGGCAATGTAGACCTTGTATTCATACATTCCCAAAGTAGCGTAAACTTCTTCGAGGAAAGTCATAAAGCTTTCCATTTCACTTTGCAGCTGCTCGTCCGTACAAAAAATATGGGCGTCGTCTTGTGACATCGAACGCACGCGGGTGAGCCCAGCCAAAGCGCCGCTCGCTTCATAGCGATGTAATCGGCCAAAATCGGCCATGCGATATGGAAGATCACGGTATGAGTGTTTTTCGGAACCAAAAAGTAAACAATGCCCAGGACAGTTCATGGGCTTTACGCCCACTTCGGTCTTGTTGTCTCCAACTTCGCTAAAATACATATTATCTTTATAGTGCCCGTAGTGACCCGACGTAATGAATAAGTTGGAGTCGTAAAGTTGAGGTGTGATCACTTCTTTGTAATCGTACTTTCGATAAAGCTCGCGGATGTAATTTGCCAACTCGTTATAAATCACCGTGCCCTTGGCGGTAAAAAACGGCATCCCTGGCGCCAAGTCGTGGAACATAAAGAGACCTTGCTCTTTTCCGATCTTGCGATGGTCACGTTTTTTGGCCTCTTCGAGATTGTGCAAGTATTCTTTGAGTTCTTTTTTATCGTTAAAAGCTGTGGCGTAAACTCGTTGCAGCTGTTTGTTCTTTTGATCGCCACGCCAGTAAGCTCCAGCAATGGACATCACTTTGACCGCTTTTACTTGTCCTGTGCTTTGCACATGGGGTCCACGGCAAAGATCAAACCACGTTCCTTGTTTATAAATGGAAACTTCGGAAGTTTTTAGATCACGAATGATTTCGGCCTTATAAGACTCGCCCAAATCACCAAACACCTGAATGGCTTTGTCGGCCGTCCACACTTCTCGCTCGAGAGGAAGATTGCGCTGAATGATCTGATACATGCGATCTTCGATAGCTTGAAGGTCGTTGAGAGAGAGCTGAGTTTCAGGATCAAAATCGTAATAAAAACCATCGTCCACGACGGGGCCAATCGTCACTTTGACATTTTTGAATAATTCTTGCACAGCGTGCGCCATGATGTGGGCGCCGGAGTGGCGAAGAACTTCGCGGCCTTTTTCAGAATTGGCTGTGACAATATCCAGGCGATCTTCGTCTTTAAGAATGGTGCGCAGATCGAGAATTTCTTTTTGCCCATTGATGCAACCACCGACGCAATTTTTAGCGAGACCGGGGCCAATGCTTTCTGCAACTTGCAAAATTGTCGGAGATTGATCGAAGCTCTTGATGGAATTATCGGGGAGAGTGATACGAACTAAAGACATTACAAGGGGGTAATCAACGAGATGTGTGTGGATAGAATTTTTGCTGGCATGCTATATTTCACTCGGGCCAGACTAATGAAAATGACGCCAATTATCAAATGTATTTTCCTACAACACTGTCAAAAGTGCCTCTGCGTCAGATTAAGGCACCCCGAACCCTAAATGGTAAGCCGTTTTTAATGGAAGAGCAGCTTTATCAAAGGCATGCGGTTCCTCAGGTTTTGGAACCGGGCATCCTTTGTTAACGCGGCTTTTCCAGATTAGGAACGGCGTACCTTTTTTCTTTTAGTACATCACGTGGTGGTTGATGGATTCAGATTTGCGCGGGTCTTTGATCGGGAGCAAATTGTACTTCGATAAAAACTGGCTGACGACGAGGCCAAAGCCACCGAGAAAGCCTACGAAAGCTCCGATTTCCATCCACGAGAACGCGACGAACTCGCTGCTGTAATTTGGGTAAACCAGCCAATACAAATCCACGTACTGCATAACAAGAATCAGGACGCACACGCTTGCCAAGTGCGAAGGTGTGCGCTTTGCCCAGCGCGGGAGAAGTGCAAAAAATGGGACCACAAATCGGAACACGACAAGCCCTACCGAAATATACAACCATCCACCATGCGAGCGGTGAAGATAGAAAATTGTTTCCTCAGGGAGGTTGGCGTACCAGATTAACATGAACTGGCTAAACGCGATGTAAGCCCAAAAAATTGTAAACGCTTTGGTGTATTTTGCCAAATCATGAACATGCTCGATGGTGACTAAACCGCGGGCCCATCCCTTGTGGATCACGTACAAACTGATCAGGCACAAAAGTGCAAGCGTCGACTGGAACATCCCGGCAAAACAATAAATACCGAAAATCGTACTGAACCAATGGGGCTCAAGACTCATTAAAAAATCTACACTGAAAAACGAAAAGCTAAGAGCAAATACAAGAACAAATATCACCGACCATTTAACGGCCAACGTGGTCCACTGGTCTTTGCCATCGTTGTCCTGCTGGAGCGAAAACCCAACAATCTTTTTTGCAAAAAAAGCCCAAAGACCGGCAAAGAGTAAAAAGCGGATCGCAAAAAATGTTTTATTTAAGTACGCAGCTTTTCCCGTCAAAATGGGATCCGCCGCTACCTTTTCTGCATCCAACCAAAGATATAAATCTTTTCCAGCAAACAGCACAATTGGTAGGCCCAGAACAATGAGGTATGGAATAAAAGCTGTAAGAGCTTCTGAAAGGCGACGAATGTTTACGCTCCAACCTGCGGCGGCCATATGTTGAAGGGCCGTAAAAAACAATCCACCCAATGCCAAACACGTAAAGTAAAAATAACTGACAAGGTAAGCGTGCCACGCCCGTTCTTTATCCAAGATAAATCCAATAGCTAATAGCACGCCGCCGACGCAGGCGAGAGCCGCCATGGCGATTTTCAGTTTTGGATCGAGCTGAAATTTTTGCGGACTTACATTTTCTAAATCTAAACCTGACATCTTTGGCTCCATTATTTATTTTCACTTTGCAGTTTGCGAACATAGGCAACAACCGCCCAACGATCTTTGCTAAATGGCATATGGTTACTATAATGTCCCATCACCCCTTGGCCGTCGGTGACGATGTGAAAAATTCCGCCATCTTTCATTCCGCGAACTTTATCGCTCAACAATGATGGAGGTTTTACGCCTTGAAATTTACTGGCCACGGGACCATCGCCTGCGCCTTTTTCACCATGACAAACGTAGCAGAAGTTTTTGAAATGCTTTTCACCAACTTTCAACATATCCGCATTCATCTCTGGCATTTTCAAATTAGCCGATGCGCCTTCAGGATTGCCTTTGTACATGTAAACTTCGCGGTTGCTTGCCGCAGTTCCTTCTGGTGGAACGCGCTGGCCGCTTTTTTCGCGGTTTCCCGGTTCGAAATCCTGAGGTTTTAAAGACGGTTGTTCCATCATATCCTGTATCAATTCTACGTTGGGCTTACCGTCTTTGGGGCCGCAGCCCGTAAGTCCGAACACAAATACTGACGCAAACAGTGTTACACAGAAAAAAAATGCCCAACTCAACGTACGATCACTCATCATTTTAAAACTCCGCCACTCGGCGCACTTCTTCGGCACCTAATTGTTTTAAGAAAGCTTCTACTTTTTCGGGACTGTAGCCCGGCTCGGTCTCTGGAATCCAGAGAGCAAATTTATGCGATGTCAGATCTGGATCAATGATAGGTGGATTGAGTTTGGGAAGCTTATTCACTGCAAACATCGCGGCAACTGAACTCAAAGCTGCGAACAGAATCGTGATTTCAAATGTTATAGGGATAAAGGCTGGCGCTGAAAAATGCGGTTTACCACCCACAATAATTGGCCAATCAACGGCCGAAACCCAATACTGAAAAAACATTCCTAAACCAGCACCCACCAAACCTGCGACCAACGTCACGTAAGGAATAAAACTGCGCTTTATACCCACAGCCTCTTCCATTCCATGCACCGGAAAAGGCGTGATGGAGTCAAAATGCGTGTAGCCAGCTTCACGCATTTTCGTAGCCGCTTCTACAATCTCATGATCGTCACTCCAAAATCCAACGACGCCAGATAAATATTTCTTCTTCTTAGTGGCCACCGTGGCCTCCCTTTGCATCTTTTGATTTTCTTCCTACGTAAAGTACAGGCTTGACCTCGGCAATCGAAATGGCAGGGAAAAATCTGAGGTAGAGCAGAAAGATAGTTAGAAACATTCCAAAGCTACCAAAAAGTATGGCGGCATCCCAACGCGACCACGCGTACATGCCCCAGTTTGACGGGATGTAATCACGATGTAATGACGTCACAGTGATCACAAAACGCTCGAACCACATTCCAATATTCACAAAGATCGAAACCACAAACATTATAGGAATGCTTCTTCGAGCCGCTTTCGACCAAAAAATCTGCGGGATGATTACGTTGCAAGTCACCATTGTCCAATAAGCCCACCAGTACGGACCTACGGCGCGGTTGATAAATGCATACTTTTCGTATGGAATTCCAGAGTACCAAGCAATAAAGAACTCGGCGCCGTAAGCATAGCCAACCATCATTCCCGTGGCCATGATGATTTTATTCATAACTTCCATGTGATTGATGGTGATGTAGTCTTTGAATTTTGGGAAACCGATGCGCACGAGGGTCAAAAGCGTAACCACCATGCCGAATCCTGAAAATATCGCACCAGCAACGAAATACGGGGGGAAAATCGTGGTGTGCCAACCAGGAAGCGACGAAACCGCGAAGTCGAATGATACGATCGTGTGAACTGAAAGTACAAGCGGCGTCGAAAGACCCGCAAGGATCAGGTACACCATTTCGTAATGACTCCAATTTCGACCTGTTCCGCGCCAGCCCAGCGAAAGAGCTCCGTAGATGCTTTTCCGTAGTTTGGTTTTTGCACGGTCGCGAATCGTTGCGAAATCTGGAACCAGTCCCACGTACCAAAATACGATGGAAACGGTGGCATAGGTGGATACCGCAAACACATCCCATAAAAGAGGAGAGCGAAAGTTGACCCATAGAGGACCACGTTGGTTTGGATAGGGAATCAACCAAAAATCAAGCCATGGTCGCCCCGTATGAATCAATGGAAAAATCCCGGCAGTCATCACCGCAAATACAGTCATCGCTTCGGCGGATCGAGCCACTGAAGTTCGCCATTTTTGGCGGAATAAAAAAAGAACCGCAGAAATCAGAGTTCCTGCGTGTCCAATACCAATCCAAAAAACGAAGGTGACGATCATCGTTCCCCAGCCGACGGGATGGTTGACTCCTAAAAGCCCCATCCCCGTGCAAACGATGATTCCGATGCTGACGATGTAAAATAAAAAGAGTGCCTTGGCACTGAAGAAAAGTGCAATCCAACCTCGACCTGGAGCCGATTCGACTGGTTCACAAATGTCATCCGTGATTTCTTTGTACGTCTTATTACCGAGAATGAGTTGTTTGCGCTCGATCATGTGTGTGTTTCCTTTGTATCTTTAGCATCATGAGGCGGCATGTGCATGTCGTGTCCACTGGACATAGAACGGTCGGTGTTGCGTATCTTTGCCATGTAACGAACTCGCGGCGCCGCGTTCACTTCTTCAAGCAATGTGTACTGTCTTTGAGCGACGAACATTTTGCTAACTCTGCTCTCTTTGTCGTTGAGATCACCAAAAACAATGGCACTTGTCGGGCACACTTCTTCACAGGCTGTTTTGATATCGCCATCTGCAAGCTTGCGCTCTTCATCTCTTGCTGTGTTTTTTCCATCTTTGATTCGCTGAACGCAAAAAGTACATTTTTCCATGACCCCACGGGTGCGCACTGTCACTTCTGGATTGAGTGCCACGTGGAGATTTTCTTTGCGATGATGGCCGTCGTAATAAAACCAATTGAAGCGACGAACTTTATACGGGCAGTTGTTAGAACAATAACGAGTTCCAACGCAGCGGTTGTAAACCATGTCGTTTAAGCCCTCGTCACTGTGTACGGTGGCTAAAACTGGACATACCGTTTCACATGGGGCGTTTTCGCAATGCTGGCATAAAAGGGGTTGAAAGACCGCATCTGGAGAGGCCTCATCACCGCTGTAGTAACGATCGATGCGAATCCAATGCATCTCACGACCTTGAATGACATATTTTTTGCCGACCACAGGAATGTTATTTTCAGATTGGCAAGCAATCACACAGGCAGAACAACCGGTACACGAGTTGAGATCGATCGACATTCCCCACTTGTGTCCATCGTATTTATGCTGACCCCAAATGCTAAATATTTGGTGACGATGAATACCAGTTTTACCATCTTTGTAATTTTTAAATGTGGATTCGGCGACAATCTGGCGCCCTTCCATGGAATTGTGCCCTTGCGTGATGGCGAGCTCAATTTTTTCCGATGTCTTTGTGACCTTAACCGGAATTGCCGATTGCAGTAACTTTCCATCCACAGCTTGAATCAATTGCGACGCATTGACGCCAACACCTTTTGCAAGCTCCATTCCCGCTTGTCGACCGTAACCAATCGCGAGACCCGCAACTTTGTTGGACTGGCCAGGCTGGATAAAGATTGGAACTTTCAGCGCGGCGCCGTTTACTTCCACCGACACAACCGAGCCATCTTTGACGCCCATTTGTGTGGCGGTTTTAGGCGACAATGTTAAAACGTTATCCCAGGTGATTTTACTCACCACATCCGGAAGTTCCTGCAACCAAGAAACGTTGGCGAGAGTGCCGTCGGTCATGTGAACCGTTGGGAAAATGACCAATTCAAGGCCCTCAACATTTGCCTCTACCGGCTTAATCTGACTTGCGGCTGCAGAGCTCAGACTACGGGCCGAAACACTGTAAAGAATTTGCCCACGAAAGCCTTTTTGCAAATATTCGAACCACGCAGCTTCGGAACCAAGTGTTGCAGAGATTTTTTTCTTTAGAAGGTCGAAAAATGATTTTTCGGCAGTGATTTCAGAACCTGCGGTCTGGCTCCATACGATCAAGCTGTCCTCGAAACTTCGAGTATCGCCAAGAGGTCGCACGGTCGGCTGCTGTATTGTGTGCACCCCGTTGGCGAATTCAAACTCGTTCCAGTTTTCCATGGGATGCCCAGAGGGCGCTACGATGTTGGCCAAGTAGGTGGTCTCGTCCATCCAATTGCTGGTGGTCACAACCATTTCAACTTTGTTGAGTCGCTCTTCAAGCCCCAGCGTTGCAGGCAAGCTGTACATCGGATTAAGTTCGTGGATGATGAGAGTTTTTACTTTGCCGCCGTCGATCTGTTTCATCAGTTCGAAAATGTCAGCCGACGTGCCTTCCAACCCCTGGTAGGAGCCTTGAGCAGTGATGGTTTTACCTTCGTTGCCTAGAGCTGAATTTAACCAGTTCACAACAAGATGAAGGTTTACAGCATTAGCAGATTCACACTGAATCCCACCAGCCATGACGATGCTCTCGCCAGAATTTTCTAATAGTTGTTTTGCAACGGCGGTTAATGTTCCGTTAGCAAATCCCAATTGTTCGTCGGTAAGAACAAACTTTTTAAGTTCTGCATTAAGCCCACTGCCTTTGCCTGCGAGAACCCGCTGCAAAAGTGCAAGAGCAACACCAAGTTGCTGGCTCGCTGCAACCGGATATCCATCGTCTGCATTCAGCGACGTGAGTGAAGGCACAGAATGGAAGGAGATGAGCTTTGCCATTTTTTTACCTTCGGCATTACGTGACATTCCAAAGTTCCGGTTAAATTGAACTGGGGAAAGATACGTACCCAAGAAGTCGGCATCTAAAGAAATTGTAAAAAGAGATTTTTCAAAATGATAATTTGGAACAGCTGGTGCACCGTAGGAAATTTTTTGAGCCTCGCGCAGACTTTCGGTGGTCATCGGATCCCAAACATATTTTTTACCGGAAAATTTACCTAGGAACGACGAAATTAAGCTTTGTGTATGTTCCGATGGATAGCTCGAAGTTAAAATTGCAACATCGCCTTTTTTCAACTGCGCTGCAACCTTGGCATCAACCTGTTCCCACTTTGCATCGGCTTTTAGAGTATTGCGCCGTTTTTTTGGATTTACCGAGTTGTAGATCGGGCCCTTGAGGCGATCTGGATCGTACAAACTTAAAATATGCGCGCTGGCCCGTGCACTGATCGCGTTTCCGTTAAGCGGATGCTCTTTGTTTCCAGAAACAAACAAGGGTCTCCCCTCGCGAGTTTTAACCACAAGTCCTAATCCTTGCGTGCCATCAAACCACGACGAGGCGTAATAATTTGGAAGATCAGGAATAATTTCGACAGGTCGTTTGTTGTATGGGATGATTTTTTGCACCGGTCGTCGCACACAGGCGGCAGCCGATAAAGCCACGCTGGCTCCCATCAATTTCATAAACTGGCGACGTGCAAGTCCGTCTTTTCCGTCTTCTGTTTTTAAGGGTGATGACGCAAATTCGTTTTCGAAAGCTTTCAAAAACTCAGGCGTTTGGTATTTCTCATCGAGGCTTTTCCAATATTTATTTGATGTTTCCATAGGTGTATTTTCCATCATCCGCTCCTTAGTGGTGGCACGTCGAACAGTTTAAAGGACCTTTAGGCTCAGAGTTGCGGTGGCAGTCGATACACCAACCCATAGACAGGCTGGAAACTTGCTCAATCACGTCCATCTTTGCAACTTCGCCGTGACATTTTTGACAAGCCACATAGCGATCTTCAGGCTTGCTAAAGCGATGCACGTGGCGTTTGTGGTTAAACTTCACATGCTCGGGAAGCATATGAACTTTGACCCAATTGATTGTTTCACCAGCAAAATATTTTTGTTGAAGTTGTTTGATGGGCTCTTTGTCGGTTGCAACAAGCAAATGGCAGTTCATGCATATATTTAAACTTGGCACTGCAGAGTGCTTCGCGTACTCCACATTCGTGTGGCAATACAAACATGGAATTTTATTATCGCCCGAATGAAGTTTATGTGAAAATGGAAGAGGCTGTTCTGGCTTGTACCCTGTGTTGTAACCAATATGTCCCCAAGTGAATTGCTTCCAGTTGCAGCTTGTCACCCCAAAGATCAGTACCATAGTTACCGCTAGAAATTGCCCCAGCCTCGCTTGATGTCGAATGGACATTCGCTCTCCTCTCTCATGATGAAACTCGCAGAAAGCTTTTTCAGTCATCGAGTCGAAATTTTTAACTATTACGTGAAGTATTCTTATCTAAATATCTGATAAATGGAAATATTTTTTTGAAAACGAATTGAAATTGTAAGCTGGAAACACGGCGCGCAATTTCACTACCCAACCAGATTATTTGCTCAACGTTTGTGCATGAACTACTTTTCACTCGCCGACAATATGTCGAACCGAGGTCCACAATGACACCCAAAATGGACCCAAAAATAATGACTCAAATCCAATCTATCTTAACAAGCCTAGCTAATAGAGAGAATCAAACCCAAGTAAGACCTGGGCAACCCAAATATTATGACTTTCTGGCCACAAGCCCGGCGTAGACCACATACAAAAATTGCAGTCCAATGAAGGCTGCAACATACTCAATCCCACCAGCGCCGAAGCCATAGGTATGGAGCCCAGCTCCCAAAACAAAATTAACGCCGTACCACGCCATTACCACCAAATTAAAAGCGATGATCGAACCTGCAAGCATTCCAAAGTTTTTAATCAAGCCCCCAAGCCGTCCGTGCAGTAGAGCTAGATACCCAAGAAGTGCAATAAGCGCCCAGGTTTCTTTTGGGTCCCAGCCCCAAAAACGTCCCCAAGAATAATCGGCCCATACCCCGCCGAGGATGGTTCCAGCGGCCAAAAGCACGACTCCTACCTGCAAGCTTTTGTAACAGGTGTCGACGTAGTCGTTGATTTCCTGCGACTGAACTTTAGCTCCACGAATAATATAAAAGAGTGCGACATTGCTGATTCCTAATGCCAAAAAGAAAGCGGCGTAGCTCAAAGTGATCGTCATCACGTGGATGATCAACCATAAGTTACTTCGAAGCACAGGCTCGAGCGGTTGCAAGGTGGAATCCAAAATGGCAGGTGCGCTGTTTGCGACGATCATGGCAAGTGTCGCCACCAAAGTCCCCGACAATAAAATGTAGTTTTTCCGTTTTACGAAGTTGAGCCATGCGGTAAAGATGATTGTGCCCCATGCGACCCAAATCACAGTCTCGAACATGTTTGAAACCGGCGGACGATCTGTCAGGTACACTCGAAGGGCGAATCCGTAAGTGTGCAGCAAAAATGCAATCCCAGTAGACACCCATGCTGCCGTAATAAAGTACTGCCTGCTGAATAATAATCCAAAAAACATCAGAAGAACCGCCACGCCGTAAAACGCCGCCGCTTTTAGAAAAGGTGCAAATTGATTATAGTGAAGCTCTGAATCCATTTTTTTAGCATCTGGGTAGAGTGCAGGGTTGTTGGCGCGGATGCTTTCTACGAAACTTGCGACCGAGGCTTTTGATTTTTTCACCAACTCTTGCGAAGTTGATTCTAACGTAAATGTGGCTGAATAATCTTTGAGCACGTTAAAAAATAATTCTTTTTGCGAGGCTTCAAGCTCAGCGACAGTGAGCCAGGTGGTGACCGCAGGATCCTTGCTCGGAGCAATGCGGAGGGATCCAACGCGCACTTCTTGAAAAAAACCCATTTGCGACTCGAGCTTTTGCACGGCCTGATCGAAAGGATTCAGTTTTTCCTTGAGCTGCCGCTTTGAATTTAACTCGCTTAAAATCACACCAAAGCGAGTGCTTTTGAGAATCTCTTCGGGACTAAAAAATTTTCGGTCCTCTGGGAAGCCCAGGGCTTTTTTAAGTCCAAAATGATCCATGCGCACAAATGGTTTTGTCATCCACGCTTCTGGCACCATCATCCATGTGGAAACAATCTTGCTGGCGTCATGGGCCGGTTTGTCTTCGGCTGGACGATAGCGACTGCGACCGTACATTAGCGTGAGTGTTTCCCTGGCATAGGTGTCGAAAGGTTTCAATCTTCCACCGTTTTGCACCGGTAGAGTTTCCATGGTGAATTCGTCTGCTAACTTACCGCTCACTTCATCGGCTGAAGCTGACACACAGATTAACAAAGCCATTAAGAACTTAAGACTGCAGCTAAGCATAAGCACCTCTCGATTTTTTCCAGCGACGATAAAATAAATGAACTGCTCCAAAAACAATAAGCAAAGATCCTAAATATTTGATCCATCGACCTGGATCGTAATTCACAGACAAGACGGTAGCCGTGGGACGACCCATCGGATCCTCTTGGAAACTTGCCTGGTAAAAAGTAAAACCTTTATGGTGCAGCGGCTCGTTCATCGAGATCATCACTTCACGCTGCTCATCTGATAAATAAACCAAGCTCTGGTAGCTGGCGGCACGCATCGTTCCCTGGTAGCGGCCAACCTGAAAGTCTTTAAGCTGCATTTCAAAAGTTAGAGGAAGTTGCCGGTTTCCGTAAGTGAGTACATACATTTCCGAATCGCCAAAAAGCCTGACCATGGAATTTAAGCCCAACCATTGTGGCTTCCCGTTGTAGGTAAAACGCACGGCAGATACGGCCTCAGGCGATGATTGCTCGCGCTTGATATATTTGATGTCTTGTTTTGCCTGTGGAAGATACTTGAGAAGTCGAAATTGGAGATTCATCCAACCAAGATCAAATTGCCCACCCGCTTGTACTTCACCCTCTTTTATTTTTCGGCGCAGACGATCGCTGTAAACTTCGTAATGAATACGTTCGTTGTCAATGGGTCTTAATAACAAAACGTTTCCGCTCGAGTAAAAATACGGCAAGCTGGTGAGGATGATGGTTGCTGGGCCCAGCGCCAATTCACTGGATTGATTTTTTTTGCCAAGCAGCCACTGCGTTTGGTTTACTTTGTCGTTGTTAATTTGTAAACGCACTCCCGCAGGATCGGTTTTTTCTTCGGAAGGCACAATCTTACTATCAACGAGGGCATAGTGGTAAAACTCGTCAAAAACAATATCACCGGAAGCTAGAGGTATTTTTAGCGGCTTTTCGGCGGTTGGTGGCTTAGAAAAAAAATTAACTCGCTGTTCGTGAAATTTTTGAAAGCTGTCCATTCCAAAAGATGTGTACAGCACAAGGTCGGTTTCGGGCACAGTAACAAGATTGTTCTTCCCGCCCACATCGATCGTCATACTGCCATCAATACCCCAATAGCGAGTCACCATAGAGCCAGCTAGCAAAATCAGAATTCCGATGTGCGCTGAAATAAATCCGATATGATGCTTTTTCCAAGGAAACCGATCAAAAATAACGGCGGTGAGATTGATCGCAAACATTGCGAAAATCGAATACGAAAGCCAACCGTGATAAACAGTTTCCTGCGCCATTTTTGCATCCATGTACTGGGCTTCGACGATCGTACCCCAAGCGACCAACGTTGCGATTGCAAGAATGATCACAACTGCGAACTTCAACGAAGCAAGGACGCGAATGATTTTACGAAAGGTCATACCTAAAATCTAAAGCCAAATGTTAAAAAAAGCATCAGCATTCGCACCGCGGTAACTAAGAGAGAGTCATCAAGAGCACCGATTTAGATACGCAATCACCTGCGGCTTAAATAGGTAAGTTTTTGAGGATTAACTTCATGGCTTGGGTCAGTTTATTTTGCGTTTCCAAAAACATTGCAGATTTTTGTTTTGTGGCTTCATCCATGTATAGAGCGCGATTAAGCTCCACCTGCACTGTATGATGTCCTTCGTCGGGGCGTCCATACATCTGCGTGATACCACCACCAAAATACGGCCAGTTATAGGCGACCTGAAGGCCAGCACTTCGATAGGCTTGGATAATCACTTCCACAAAATCGAGGCGTGCGCTCTTTCCATGAAAATCACTCACCACCACATCAGCTCTTTTGGCACCCGGATCGTTGTGCAGGGCTGTTCCCTGTGAAGGCATGCTGTGTAAGTCTAAATGAAAAACTGGAATTTGTTTAAAACTCTGTGCCATTGCAGCAACAGAGTCATGAAAGGGCTGGTAGTGCTCTTTGACAAAAGAATTGTGCAAATCCTGCGACATCGGTTTCTGAATCAATTTTTCGCCAAACGTGGTGATCGACCAGTGAAGCCCTTTCGGATGGGTGCCGCCAGGAGAAGGTGCGCTCTCGACTGAATCGCTATCGTATTCGTCGGGCTTGCGATTGAGGTCGATGACGTAGCGATGACAGTTCGCTATTATTTTGTGCAGCTTGAGTTCCTCGAGAACCGGAAGATACAGTTGATCCACATAGCGATCCACATCGCGCATAACAACAGTCTCTGGCAAGGTGTGAAGCCAATCAGCGTCGCGCGGAATTATTTCGCCAGAATGCGGAATGGTTACAAAAAAAGCTCGCACTTTAAGCTTCCTCCCGATGCAGTTTTCATCCATAATCATCTCAAAGGAGTCGTCGTGAGTACACCGAAAATTTACACCAAAACAGGCGACCAGGGCACCACAAGCCTCGTAAACGGCGAGCGTGTCAGCAAAAGTCACTTGCGCCTCGACTGCTATGGCACGATCGACGAACTCAATTCCACCCTTGGCGTGCTTTTAAGCCAACTTCAAGCCTATGGGTTTGAAGGTGTGAACTTATTTCTTACCAAAACCCAAAATCATCTATTCAACGTTGGAAGCCAGCTTGCCTGTCCAGATCCAAAACTGGCCGTCCAACTTCCCACCATCAGGGCGGATGCAGTTTTAGCTATCGAGCAACAAATCGATGACCTTCAGCAAACTTTACCCGTGCTGAAACAGTTTATACTTCCCGGGGGCCATTTGCTTGCAAGCTACGCTCATTTGGCGCGCACTACTGCTCGTCGTGCAGAAAGATTGTGTTGCACACTTGCCGAAACCGAAAATCTTCCCGAGCATTTAATGCCCTATTTGAATCGGTTAAATGATTACTTCTTTGTTCTCGCGCGGTTTTTTAACCAGCAACTGGGCGTCGCCGAAGTTGTTTGGAAAAAAGACTAACTATGCTGAATTTGATCGAAGCTGAAGAGAAGCACTCTCTTCTTTTACAAAGATTCTACGAGGAACAAATTGTGCATGGCCATGTGGATTTTTCCATTCACCGTGTTGGCAATTTTTTTAATCATTACCGTATTTTTAGCGACGATTTTACCACTGTTCTTTTGATGGACGAAAACGAAACTCTTCTCGGCGCCGCAACCATTTGCTTTCAGCGCGCTTACTTCAACCGACAAGAGCAGACTGTTGGCTTTCTTTGCGATTTGCGAATTGCTCCCCAGCGAATTGCCGTGCAGCAGTGGGCCCAGCACTTTGTTCCCTATCTGTATCAAAAGATTGCCGAAAAAAGCTGCCGTTACGTTTTTACAGCTATAGAGCAGTTTGAAAATCAGGCCTACAACGCGCTTTTACGTCCGCGAAAATTTCGTCGGCAACTGCCGCACTACTATCTGTACCGCAAAGTAAATATGATTTATTTTTTAGGACGCTGGCCGTGGTCGCCCGCGCCAATGTCGAGCATTCAAGTGCGCCACGCTCTGCCAAAAGATATGGAAGAGCTCTGTGACTACATGATGAAAAAAAAGATTGGAAGTCGGCTGTACTTTAACATCACGCCCGATCAGCTGGAACACAAGTTCAACACATGGCCGCAATTTACGTTAAATAATTTTCTGATCGCGCGAAATTACAAAAATCAAATCGTAGGATGTATCGCTCCGTGGAATAGAAACGGAACCCAACAGATCATTGCGAAAAAATACCACTCCGAGGGACTTTTGCTGTATCAATCAAGCAAACTTTCGTCGTTGTTAAATCTATCGCAACCGCTGCCTGGCGAAGATCAGCCCTTTTCGCTCAACTTTTTAACTCACTGTGCAGCCGACAACCACGAAGTGTTTTATTCGCTGTTGTGCCAGGCCTACGAGGAATCTTCGCGCGGTGAAATCCTCGCCCACACAAATTATTTCGGAGATTTTATCACCCGCGCCCCACTCACTTTTATTTCCACAAAAGTTCCCTACGGATTTTACTCAGTGCTGGCCCCCGAAGAAGATCTCCCAGCATTCCTAAAACCAAATCCCCTCTCAGCCCCCCCCGACTTCAACTTCGTCCATTTGTAACTAAGTTGAAAACTCTTACGCATGCTCACTGTCGCAGTTGCAGTAAGCTATCAAAAATTATCCAAAACTTCAGGTGCGGCTTCTAACGTTTGAATTTCAGACAGAACAAATTCTTTTTTTTGATTTTTCCTGTACCAGTTTTTGAACTTAGAAAAATTCATGACAGTGTTCAAAAACATTTCCTGCTTTTTTGCGCCGACATAATCTTTGTAATACATTTCAGGATGAGTGTTCTTTATTCGTCCAGATCTGTAATCCTGGGGAATTTGGCGAACAAAAAGATACCCTATGTAGTCATCCGTTGGAAAACCTTTCGCCAAGATTTTCGGCAAAATGTCCACCTGGCGCGGCTCTCCGCCGATCCACGGGATGTCCCTTGATTGAGAATTGATCAGGAGGTATGACCTTTCGCCCGAAGGGTAAACATCACCAGTTATTCCCTGGGTCATGCTTGCGTAAATGGAACTCGGCGAGAATCCTCGATTCGACGGAATGCCTTCTACTATCGCTACATCGGGCTTGGAATGTTCAAAGGCGTATTTTATTGCAGCGAACGTTTTCGATTTACTATCGTTTGTGTGTCCCGCCGCGAGATAAAATTTTGAGACCTTTGCGGCCGTGATGGGTTGACAACTGAGTACATGGATGTACGCGTCTCAAAAGGAAGACCTTAAAAATCTTTTCTTTAATTTAGCGAAGACTCATCACCCGTACGCTACATTCAAAGGCATGGTGTTTGTGCGTAAGTACGGAAGCATCCAACTTAATAGTGGATCCATAACAACTGAGGCCACCAATCCAAGATCTTGTTCAATATGCCAGTTATTGTTGGGAGCCATACCGAGAGTGACAATCTGGCTAATAAGGTGATCCTTGCGAAGATCATCAAACAGACTCCATAGATCTTTTCCCTCTGCCATGACGATGTAGCCTTCGAAGGTGCGCTGGTAAATTTTGGCACTTTCCAAACGGTGACCCACTAAAAATTCTCTGGATTGCTCCTCGGTGTTGCGCCTTTCGAGTTGCGCAAGAAAAAGTCCTACGAAATCCTCGAGCGAGATGGCTCCGAGGCAAACTGCGGAAGCTGAGCACTCACCGGAGTCTCCGATGATGTATTGTGGCCGGGCTGAGAGTTTTTCGTAGCGGCGATAAAGGCCAATTTGCATTAACTGGGCAAGAAAGTCTCGCCATAGACCTGCAGATAAGTATTCGTTTGTTTCGTAGAGAGCAAAGCTCATTAACTCTTTTGTATTTTGATGACCGCTTGATTCAAGAATCGCCTGCGCCGATTTGAGAGTGATTGACACCTCTGGCACACGCAGCAGCTGCTGCCGAAACTCAAGTTGATCCACCCCATTACGCCCTGTAAACATTAGTACAGTACTCATACCCAATTCCCCTCTGAACCTTGAACTCTTATTCCCACTTTAACCAAGAGTTAAGGATCCCCACCAATTTTTTTGAACAACCCAGTTGCAGTAGTAGCTGAGCTGGTGCCAATTGGGAATCCAGATAATTTACAATGTCCTACGTAATCTTTTTAGACTTGGGTGCAGCATTGCTCTGAAAAAATGCAAAAGTTTTACTCGATATCGTACTTGAGCTGCGCGCGATCTGTTCCAATTTCCACTCGAGGAGCGTTTCGCAATTCCTGGAATGTTTGCATCGCTTTTTGCGGACTATTGATCAGCTCACCATTCACAGAACGGATGCAATCGCCAACGCGAAGACCTAACTTCTCGTAAAGGCTGCCGGGCTGCATCTCGACAAGGCAATATCCTTTTACCTGACCGTCAGGGCCCATCTCGGGAACCACGCGCGCCTGCTGAAGAAGTTCGGGCAAACGCTCAAGCTGGCTGTTAATTTCGGCGCGCTTCAATTTGAACTCGGTTTTTTCCTGGGTCGGCGCTGGCGTGGAGACCGTCGGTCCTTTTTCAGTAGACAGCTTGATTTTATCATCGTGAGCAATCTCGATGTATTCAAGGCCTTGAGTTTGCAAGTTTCTTATGATCACTTTCTCGCGTAAAATCTCCTTTACTTCTGCCAAGCTCCCAATGGTCTGCCCTACCGAAAACGGTTCAACTAAGTTTTGTCCACGCTGGTTGATGGTTGCAATGGAACGCTTAGGATTCGCATGAACAATCGTACCGATTAAATCAAGTGGCAACTGACTTAAACGTGGAGCTCCGTCGGGCGTCATGCCGCCTTCCAGTTGCGCTAGCGAAGGTGGAATTTGGTGATCGGAATTGAAAATATTGTAGGTGATGATGTCTGGATAATTATATGTGCGTGCAGCGCGGTTTTGCATGCTTGCAATTTTTTTAGGCGGAACTGTGGTTGGCAAAAGATACTGGCGTACATACAAAGTAGCCAAATCGCCGACTAAAAAACTCACAAACAAGATAAACACCAGGATATAAAATTTTTCGAAAGGGGGACGCTCATAGGAACGGATTTTTTCAATCAACGATGACAGCAAAGGGATTCTCATAAGAAACAGAGTAACAAAAGATCCGCCAAAATAGGACCTTCCCTTTTGTCATCTCGACCTTGTGCGAGAAATATTGAACTGATTGGCTGGTCGCCGTGCGGCTCCATTGGTGCTCGCCGTTAGGCTCGACACTCAGATGCTCGCCCTTGGGCTCGGTCAGAGTCTGGTTGCCGTAGAGCTCAGTTGGTGCCCGCTCGCTGTACGAATCCAATAAGTTTTGCTCGATGAGTGTCTGTCTCGCTATATGGCTCGATCAATACCCGTCTTGCTATATGGCTCGATCAATACCCGTCTTGCTATATGGCTCGATCAATACCCGTCTCGCTTTATGGCTCGATCAATACCCGTCTCGCTTTATGGCTCGACCTAGGCCCCGCTAAAGGTCATTCAGTGAGTTCGTGCTTAAGCTCTCTATTTTTTTGGGGTTTAATAGAAACAGTCCAACAGTGAGGTACCTTCATGATACAGAAGTTTTTGGTCGTTTTTATTTTGTTGTTCACGACCTTGTCGATGCAAAATATGCAGGCACAAGAGTTTGAAGACGATACGGAGCTTCTTGAAGAGGCTGAAGAAATTCCAGCCCCGCCTCCACCAGGCGATGACGGCTTTGATGCGAACAACAACTTTAACAACACTCCCCCTCCGCCGAACCCCGCACCTTCACGCTTTCGTTCGGGAAATCGTTTTGGTGGCGGAAATTCCGCAGCGCCCTCACGCTTCGCCGCCCCTAACAACAACTCCATGGGAGCTGGAGCGCCAGACTCTGCCGCCACAAGTGGCACTACCAACATTCCCGCAACTGGTGTCAAAGGCAAAATCCCTTTTATGGACGCTCAGCCCGAGGACATTCACAACGAAAACTTCCCCGACACCGTGGCAAGTTTCGATTACAAGGATGCACCAATCGCTGATGTGGTAAATGCCATTGCTCGCCTTACCGGCAAGCGCTTTATTTTCGAACAAAACCTAAATGGAAAAATTACGATCATCTCTCCCGGTCCCATTACGGTGGCTGAGGCGTGGCAGACGTTTTTATCTGCCCTCTCTATGAATGGCCTCACTGTTGTGCCTTCGGGAAAGTTTTTAAAGATTCAAAAATTAGACGAAGCTAAAACTGGCGCTCTTGATATCTACAGTGGCGCCTACTATCCAGATGGCGATCAGCTCATTACAAAAATCATTCGCCTAAAGTTTTTAAGTGCCGAAGATGCATCAAAAACGTTTGAAAAGATCATCAAATCCAAAGCTGGTCAGGTGATCCCTTACGAAAAAACAAACTCACTGATCGTCACAGATCTCGGTTCCAACGTAAGTAAGATAACGCAGGTTCTTGAAGAACTTGATAAACCAGGTTTTGAAGAGCGTTTGCATTTGATTCCCATCAAAAATGCAAAAGCCAAAGACATCGCAGAGCTGGTTGATAAAATTATCAATAAAGGCGAAGACAAAAAGAAAAACACCTTCCGCCCCGCCTCACGTTTTGGCACCCAAGAGAAAAACGAATCTCTTTCCCTCGTAACGCCAGATGAGCGTACAAATTCCATCATCGTTGTCGGTAACAGTGACGGAATTGATCGAATCGTAAAATTAATAAAACAACTCGATTACCCTCTAGATCCTGCTGATGCTGGCGGAATTTATGTTTACTACGTCAAACACGGTGAAGCGAAAAAGATTGCCGACACCCTAAACGGCATTGCGCAGGAGCAGGAGAAAAAATCTGCTACCGCAGCACCTGCTGGGGATGCGAACAACCCTGCCTCCTTTCAGGCTC
>JAYUQP010000108.1:0-2874 GCA_043757265.1 Bdellovibrionales bacterium
TTTTATGCAATGCCCATCACTTAAGAGAGCTTGAAAGAGCCATTGAACAAGACTCACAGAAATGGGCAAAAAAAATGAAAAAGCTACTTGAAGAGATAAATATCAAGGTGAATGAGGCTGGCGGCAAGCTTTCAAACAAAAAAATTAAACACTATCAAAAGCAATATCGACGCATTTTAAAAGCTGCAGATAAAGAATGTCCTGAAAATAAAAGGCAACGTGCTCAAACTAAATCGAGAAATTTAATTGAGCGCCTGATGGCCTTTGAAGAAGAAACCCTTCGATTTATGGTGGAGGAGCAGACTCCATTTACCAATAATCAAGGTGAACGAGATCTTCGAATGAATAAGGTACAGCAGAAAATATCTGGTTGTTTTAGAACGGAGCGAGGTGCAGAGGACTTTTGTCTAATCAGAAGTTATCTATCGACCTCCAGAAAACAGGGCATGCATCCGATGGAGGCCCTGCGCGCATTGTTCAATGGCGTGAAACCAGAATTTATGAAATAAAAGTAATTCTGGCTGGCCAATTACGATTTTAATTACAATGCCAGCACAAAAAAAGCTGAGAAGACATTCCTCTCAATACATAGAGCCTGGCGCGGAACTTCGACGCAATATCGATTGATTTTGTAGAGGAAGTCATAAAAAATCCCTTTAGATGAATCAGAAAAATCTTGAAATTCAGAACAGCAATGGCCAGGCAAACTGGTCATTTTTCATTGGGGGATATCATGTCGACAGATATGCGGGGCATTCTTCAAACTTCACTCTTCAGCCTATCTCCAGGGGTATCGGTCATGGTGAGTCCGGACTCCCAGTACCGGGTTCTTGCGCAGATATTTCCCTGGGTCGAAGCCTCAGAAATCGCAAATCGCCACCGGTCAGAAAAAGTGGATATCGACAATGGCAGGATTTTGGATTTACGCGCACATATCGGGGCTCTGATTGCCCAGACAATGAACGGTTGGACAGATCGTCAGACGGAGGAGATGGTTCGTTATCATGCAGGAGTTCGTCTTCTTTGTGGCATCGAGGGAACTACGACGACGATGGACAGAACACGGATCGAAGCTTTTCGGAATTGTGTCGGAAAGTCCTGCGCCGAGGAGCTCAATCAAATGGTTCTTCGCGCGGCCCTGGGCGCTGGATTTACAGGAATCGAAATTTGCGCAGCCGACACGACAGTGCAAGAATCACCGATTGCCTATCCGACCGAAGTGGGTCACCTGAAGAATATAGCGGAAAAGATTTTAGGTTTTGGCAAGAGCCTGCAGCTCAACTCAGTGGCGGTTCTCGGGAAACTGAAAGACAAGGCGCAGGGACTGTTCACATCAATCAGGTTATTCACCAGAGGCAAGACCGAACAGGCCTTGGAGAAGAAAAAAAAATTATCAGGGTTTTCCCAGAATTATGCGTCTAATTTTTCAAAAATGTCTTTGTTGATGGGGATTTCAGGCTGATATTTTTTCTCCACACAGGTTGGTAGGCTTTTGGTTGGGATTTTTTCGACGCGCTCGAAGTCGCTCGACACGCGAAGAGTGTGGCCTGCACACAATCGCATCGATTGTTTTCGATAGCGCCAGCTCCCTAGTTCGCTTCACCGTGGTACCCAACGTCTCTTTACCCTTCGAGTCCCAAATCTCCTTCGTATCAAGCCGAATTGAGGTCAAAAGGATCAGTGGAATGCACACTGCCATGTGTGCCCCTCCTTCGCCTCCTGCAGTCAGCCCTCCGAATGCGAGAGATTGTTTAAGATCTCGAAAAAATACTTCAATTGCCCATCTTGCTCGCGAATACTTCCAAAGCCTTGCCCCGGTCATTGAAAGATCAGTCGTTGCATAATAGGCAAACGCCGTGGTGCCATTGATACGATTGTAAACTGCGATCACTGTGAGTGGCAGATTGAGATCTTTTATAAAAAGCGTCTTTAAACTAAAGGCTTTGCCACGTTTTTCATTTCGCTTTTGAAATCGAGATTGAGAAAGACGAACTCGTTTGAGCTTTTCAAACCAGAGTTTCAGTCTCTGCCTTGAAGTTCCTGGATTTGAATTTGTTCGCGCCAGCCTGGTTGCTTTGAGCTCGCCAGCAAAATCACAGCCCAGGTTTTTGACAGATTCGATGAACTCCTTGGAGTCAAACCAGCTATCAGAAGCGACCGGTAGAGGGGGGAATCCTTTGATGAGGGCATTTTTAATCAAATCAATGGCACGATGATGCCCAGGGATGTGATCAGGATCTTTTTTACCAGTCAAAAAGACATAGCTAATCGGAAGCGCCTGGCGTGTCTTCAAATCTACAATGACAAGAACTAATATTTTTTGTCCAAAGTACGGGCCGCCGGAGGAGTGAAATGGTGATGAGCCGAAAACACCAGAGCCATACTTGGGGTTAGCAGTATCATCAACAGCAAAGCAAAAGTCTGCATGACCTCGTTCTGCAAGTTTTTTGAGAATCCGCTTTTGATTTCGACGCATAAATCTGTTGGGCTCGAACTTTCGTGCTGCTCGTGATAGCGATGAAACTGATGGACTCCATGGACATTTGCGAACAAGGTCACAAAGCCCTTCAGCTCCTAGCAGAAAATAGAGAAGTATTGCGCAGGATTCGTCGTAAGAAAATCCTAACGCAAAGAATATATCTTTAAATAGAAAGTAGATTTTGCGAATTGGTGACGGTAAAAATAATGTAAGCATAGGGAACAATCGTAGCGTCAGATGGGCAATCTGGTTAGCATTTAGCAATTGTTCTCGTGCTTATCTTCTGAAAAACTCGCAAACTCATGCTACAAGCCTGTGGAGAAATAATTTTGACTTAAAAACCGCACCAGTAAATAAAAGCTTAAAAATTATGAAGCTAAATTTGGGAAAACCCT
>JAYUQP010000109.1:0-2862 GCA_043757265.1 Bdellovibrionales bacterium
GAAGAAAAGGTACCAGTTGGTGTAACAACATTTCCATAACTGGACGTATTATAAATTGTAACAGCATTGTTTACACATATATGCTTCGCAACAACAAAAAGAGAAAGAACTTTCCGAAAAACTTCAGAAGCAAAATCAGGAACGAAAAAGGGTCCGCGAAAACTTTTTTTACAGGACATTCCAGAGGTAACGGGCTATTCTTAGCCCATGTTAGCAACACGAAGAGCGAAAATAGTAGCGACCATTGGCCCTGCCACCCGCGATCCCGCAAATATAAGAAAAGCAATCCAAGCCGGTATGAACGTGGCCAGACTTAATTTTAGTCATGGAACACATGAAGAGCATCTTGCGGTGGTTAAAAATATCCGCAGCATCTGCAAAGAGCTGCGGGCACCGGTAACCATACTGCAGGATCTGCAGGGTCCCAAAGTCCGCGTTGGCCTTTTTGAAAAAGGATCTATCGAACTAAAACCTAAAGAAGTGGTAACGATTACAATCGAAGACGTGCTTGGCCGCGAAGGTTTTATTCCGAGCGATTTCAAAGAACTGTGCAAAGCCTGTAAGCCAGGAACCCAAATTCTTCTCGATGACGGGCTGATTGAATTAAAGGTGCTCTCGGTCGGAGAAAAGCAGCTTACCGCAGAAGTTATCTACGGCGGAATTTTAAAAAACCGCAAAGGGATGAACCTGCCTGGAGTTTCATTACCTGTAGAGGCCATGACTCCCAAAGATCGAGAAGATCTGGAGTTCGGACTTAAAAATGGAGTCGATTACGTTGCGTTAAGCTTTGTGCGACACGTGAAAGACATCCGCGTGCTGCGCGAATTGATTGAGGGGGCGGGCAGTCCCGCCAAGATCGTTGCCAAAATCGAAATGCTTGAGGCCCTCGACAATCTCGAGGAAATCGTCCGGTTAAGTGACGTCGTAATGGTGGCTCGCGGGGACCTCGCGGTCGAAGTCGGGCAGAGTCGCCTCCCACAATCACAAAAAAGAATTATTGCAATTTGCAATCAGCTCGGGAAACCAGTGATCACAGCCACCCAGATGCTCGATTCAATGGTCGAAAATCCACGGCCCACCCGTGCTGAAATTACAGATGTGGCTAATGCCGTTCTCGACGGTACCGATGCATTGATGCTTTCGGCTGAAAGTGCCAGTGGAAAATATCCTTTCAAAGCCATTCGAACGATGCACGAAATTATCGTCGAAGTTGAGAAGAACGAAGAAAGTTATTATAAAATTTCTATGGACAACGAGCTTCTCAGTACGCCGGCCGCAATTGCAGCCAGCTCTGCACTGTGCGCCCTGAAACTCAATGCCACCGCCATTGTCTGTCTGACAACCTCCGGAAAAACCGCGCAGATTATTGCAGGCTTCAGACCGAAAGCGCAGATTATTGCAGTGACCACCGAAACCGAGACTTTAAACCGCCTTGAAATCACCTGGGGCCTGCAGACTCTGCATCTCAATCCTTACCAGGGGTTAAAAGATATCATCGCACAAGTGGAAAAACAGTTGATCGAAAATGGCCTCGCTAAAACCGGCGACCGCATCATCCTGACGCTGGGACAGCCAGTGGCAGATCACGGAAAAACGAACTCGCTGCACGTGCATGTGCTGGGTGGAGAAGAATACCGTAAATCTTCTCCTGCAGATCTGCCTCTCCGGTTTAAGCCGCTATCGGGTGTGGATTAATATGATCGCTACTGATAAAAAGATTTCTAGTTTGCTCATGTTGATTGATCCCAAGATCAAAACCATTCGTAAAACAGAAATTCTCAATCAGATCGAAACCATCCATGGTTATGACCTTGTTTTTATTTTAAGTTTTATTACCCGCAACAATTATTCGGGAAATCTGATTATCGTCAACGAAGAAGATTTCCTCAGCGGGATCACTTTCATTTACGGAGATATCGTCAAAGTCGACTATCCCGATCAGCAGCATTTGCTCGGGAACCTTATTGTCGATAACGAAATTCTTTCGAAATTTGAAATGCAGGACATCGTACAGAAGAGCGGCGGGCTCCGCCTCGGAGACTACCTTGTCGATAACCAGTTTATTACGCAGCAACAACTGCGCAACCTGCTGTTTAAGCAAACCACGCTGCGTCTGACAAAATATCTGAGCAGTTTAAGCATTCGGATTAAGTTTTCATTCGACGGGGAAAGCAGCGATAGTGTTTTAATTAATAAAATTGATTACACTGATATTCTCTACAAATGGATTTTTCAGAATTTTAATCCCGCATGGCTTGAGGAATACGGGGATTTTTACACCAAGTGCAGCTTTTCTTCCGGCATGGGCACTTCCGAGCTTCAGACCCTCAAAGATTACCCTGAGGCCTATGATACCGCGTTCAAAATCAGCCAGTTTAAAAAAAGCAACATCGGCTATAATGAAATTTTCAAAGCCGCCCACACCACGCGAAACCATCTGCTTCGCAATTTGCACTTTTTGATTTTAGCCGGCTTTGTTCATTTGGTGCGGCCCAAGGGGCTTCGCAGTGCCGATGACGGGGCCGATCAGGTCGATTTGCTTGCAACCCTTGATCTAGATTTGAAAAAAGCGCAGGAAAGTCTGTTGAACAAAAAATACTTCGTAGCCTTTGGGTTGCTTAACAAGTATTCGGGATTAATGCACACTCATCCCACCGTCACATTTTATTTTATCTGGATCAAGCTCATTGGCGCTTACTATTACAGCCATCTGATTGATATCGTAAAAATTGCTCAGGATTTTCATCAGATTGATTATTTTAAAATGAACGCCGGAGAATTCTATTATGTTCGCGCTCTTTTGCAGGCGGTGCAGAAGAAGTACCGCGAGAGCGACGAATCCTACATCCGGGCGATAGGGTA
>JAYUQP010000110.1:0-7471 GCA_043757265.1 Bdellovibrionales bacterium
CGGCAACGATTGCGGTAAATTACGTTCTAACTTTACCAACAACTGCAGGAACTGTAAATCAAGTGTTAACCACTGATGGTACAGGCTTATTAAGTTGGAAATCTCCAGCGGCAGCAGGCGAAGTAAACACCGCAAGCAATCAAGGAGTGGCAGGCGTTGGTCTTTACGATACGAAAGCCGGAGCGGATATTCAGTTTAGAAACATCAATGCAGCATCGAACAAAGTGAGCGTTGCTTTAGACGCTGCTAACAAAGAAGTCGATATCAATGTGAACGAGGCAAACTTCAATTCAGCCACCATTCCGAATACTGCGGCAGGAAATATTGTTGCGACAAACGTTCAAGCTGCCATTAACGAGTTAGATGCTGAAAAAGTCGCTAAGGCTGGCGATACCATGACCGGCCAACTGAACATGGGACCAAAAGGTGCCGTAGCAGGTGATGGTGGAGTCATAGGGTTCACAGAACTTGTGGTAAATGGAGCAAATATTGCATCGATACGTTCGCCAGATGCCCTGTTAGCAAACTACGTCCTTACACTTCCTTTAAACGACGGTGATAGCGGACAGTATTTGCAAACTGATGGAAACGGTGTGCTTGCGTGGGTCACTCCAGCCGGTGTGGGTGAAACAAACACAGCAAGTAACCAAGGTGTTGGCGGCGTTGGCGTATTTAAACAAAAAACCACATTTGATTTGGAATTTAGAAGTATCAATGCAGCTTCAAACAAAGTGAGCGTCGCACTCGATGCAGCAAACAACGAAATCGATATCAACGTTGCAGAGGCAAATCTCGTCTTGGGATCGATTCCAAACACGGCAGCTGGAAATATCGCAGCGACAAACGCACAAGCTGCGATCAACGAGTTAGATTCAGAAAAAGTTGCCAAAGCTGGCGATACTATGACAGGTCAACTGAACATCGGACCAAAAGGTGCTGTAGCAGGAGACGGTGGAGCCATTGCATTTACCGAGCTTGCCGTGAATGGCGTAAACATCGCGACGATTCGTTCGCCGGATGCTCTGTTAGCAAATTATGTCCTCACACTTCCTCTAGATGATGGCATTGCCAATCAAGTTTTAACAACAGATGGGTCCGGTTTATTAAGTTGGACAACTCCAGCTGCGGCAGGCGAAGTCAATACAGCGAGCAACCAAGGTGTTGCAGGCGTTGGATTGTATGATGTGAAGTCCGGAGTGGACATTCAGTTTAGAAATATCAATGCAGCTTCAAACAAGATCACAGTTGCTTTAGACGCCGCCAATAAGGAAGTGGATATCAACGTGAACGAAGCGAACTTTGCGCTAGGAACGATTCCAAATACAGCTGCTGGAAATATCGCTGCAACAAATGCACAAGCCGCGATCAACGAATTAGATTCGGAAAAAGTAGCTAAAACTGGCGACACCATGACTGGCCAATTGAACATGGGTCCAAAAGGTGTTGTCGCAGGTGACGGTGGAGCCATTGCGTTTACCGAGCTTGCTGTAAATGGAGCAAACATTGCGACGATACGTTCGCCGGACGCGCTTTTAGCAAACTATGTACTTACACTTCCGATAGATGATGGTGTTGCCAATCAAGTTTTAACCACAGATGGGTCGGGTTTATTATCTTGGACAACCCCATCGACGACGCCGACGTTCCCCCTTCTTGGAAGTCTTGGGTCGGCGGCAGCTCCCACATACTCTTTCTCGGGGGATTCAAATACAGGTTGGTTTAGCCCCTCGGCAGACATGCTCGCTGCAAGTATGGGCGGAACCGAGCGCCTTCGTATCATTGATAACAACAACAATACAATGGCAGTGACAGGCACGATATCCGCCTATTCAATTACGACTTCAAATTCATTTTATGATTCTACTTTTGAAGATATTGGCTCAACAGACAATACGGAAAACATTGTGAATTTTCACAGAATGCGCGGCGACTCTGTGGCACCGGGTGCAGGTTTTGGTGGTAGAGTCTCGTTTCAACTTGAAGGCTTTTCTGATAATTCGCGAGTCACCGCATCCCAATTTAGTTGGGGTTGGGAAGGTGCCCAATCCGACAACACGACTGCGCGCGATAGCTATTTTTCAATTTCGACCATGCTCGACAACGCAGCAAGTGAGCGCGTGCGCATCGATTCAGCAGGAAAATTTGGAATTGGTACGACAGTGCCAGGAACAATTCTCGATGCGGCGGGAGCGATCACTTCGCGGCCCAATGGAACAGGCACTGGACAAACAGGTCAGTTGATCATGCGTGAGCTTGCAGTTGGTGGAGTCGACACAGTAGCGATTCGTGCACCAGATGCGATCACGACAAGTTATTCACTCACACTTCCGGCAAATGCTGGAAGTTCGGGACAGGTGCTACGCACTGATGGCGCTGGGATCTTAACTTGGGTAAACAGCGAAGCTTCGATTACTGCAGACAGTTTAGACTTTACTCATCTCGCAGATGCCATGACCCTTGATGCAAGCACAGACATCGCGGCTTCAGGCACGAACGCTTTATCGATTACCAACTCGGGTACTGGAAATTCATTCCGCGTTAACGATGCATCTGGTGATACAACCCCATTTGTGATTGATGCTGCCGGCGCAGTGGGAATTGGCAGTCTCACTCCCGTCGCCGATTTAGATATTGTGAGCTCCGCTTACCAAGCTGTGTCCATAATAGACACCAATACAGCGGACCCTGGCGTTATAGGGGCGGGTATTAGTGTCACAGGATCGAACGCTCTACTCAGTACTGTCGAAGGCTTAGATGTAATGGCTACGAACAGCCGTGCTGGCGGCACGGTGATCAGTGTGGTTGCTAGCCAATTTGTTGCTGAAACTCGAGGTACAAGCGTGACCACGGACATGTACGGCGTTCAAGCTCACGCAACGGGGCAAGCCGGCGGCGGAAATATTACAAACGCCTTTGGCGTAACCGGCCAGGTGTATCATCTGGGAACAGGAACAATAACAAATGCTTACGGAGGCCTGTTTCGCGTGCAATCGGGTACCATCACAAATGGCTATGGTGTTTTTATCGGAGATAGCGCTGGAACTGCGCAATGGGGACTTTATCAATCTGCTGCTACAGACACAAATTACTTTGCCGGCAGTGTAGGTATCGGAACAACGAATCCAGGCACTATTCTCGATGCGGCAGGCGCCATTACCTCTCGGCCGTTTGGAACAGCCACTGGGCGAACAGGTCAACTTATCATGCGAGAACTCGCAGCTAACGGCACAAACACCGCAACCATTCGTGCGCCTGATGCAATCACAACTGACTATGCACTCACATTGCCAACGTCTGCAGGAACTTCGGGACAAGTGCTACGCACTGATGGGGCTGGAATATTAACTTGGGTAAATGCTGATTCTTCAGTTACGGCAGATAGCTTAGATTTTGCGCACTTCGCAGATACAATGACTCTTGATGCGAGCACTGATATCGCGGCGGCTGGAACAAACGTGCTTTCAATTACAAATGCAGGTACTGGTAATTCTTTCGTTGTTAACGATCAGGCCGCAGATACAACTCCGTTTGTTATCGACGCTAGCGGTAACTTAGGTATTGGGACCAGTTCCCCTGGCGCTAAGCTCGAAGTCTTTGGCAACGACGTCCGCTTGGAAACGGAAGCGTTCCGCCAACAGGTAACGATGAGTTCCTATTCCAGTGGCGCTCTTTGGCACAGTCCATTCCTAGTGCTCACCCGCGGACGTAATACGAAGGCAGTTCCTCAATATGCAGCAAGCGGCGACTATATGGGTGAAATCAGTTTCCGGGATTACGACCTTCCCTCGGACGGAGCTGGTTTTCGTTCAATCGCGACCGAGGCTCACTCCAGCACAAATCGTGGTATGGATCTTCGCTTTACCACGGTCCCTAACGGAGCCGCCTCGGGCTCGGTCCGCATGACGATCGCTAACGATGGCAAAGTCGGCATCGGAACATCGGTACCCGGAACAATTCTTGACACCTCTGGTGCAATTACATCGCGCCCATTTGGAACAGCCACGGGCGAAACAGGTCAGTTGATCATGCGTGAGCTTGCAATAGGTGGTACAGAGACTGCAACGATTCGTGCGCCTGATGCGATCACTACAAGTTATGCATTAACACTTCCAACCTCTGCAGGTAGTTCGGGACAAGTGCTGCAAACTAACGGTACTGGCGTTCTCAGCTGGGTAGCCGCTCCTACTTCGGGTGGCACGCTGTTAGCGGGCGATGGTTCGGTCACAACGCCTTCGATCACTTTTGCAAATGATACTAATTCAGGATTCTTCCTTGCAGGTGCGGATTCAATCGGGATCACTGTTAACGGAGTCAATCACGGTAGTATTAATAATAGCGAGTGGTTATTGTATCGAAAAATTCAAACTGCAAACTGCGATGCCACAACTCCATGTTTCGGATTTGCATTTGATACCGATACGGGCATGCACAATCCAGCCATAAACGAGTTGGGATTTAGTACAAATGCGACAGAAAAAATGCGTATCGACTCCACTGGCAACGTTGGTATCGGCACTACAGTTCCAGTGCGACGTTTTGACGCGGTTGATACGCAAGCCGCATCAACAGTAGCTAGATTCGAAAACCTAAGTACGGCAGCGGGTTCCTCGGGTCTCGAGATCGAGATTGGTCCGATAACCAATCCCGCTACGACAAATGATTTCATTCAGTTTAAAGATGGTGATGGGACAGTGATCGGGCAAATTGAGGGTAACGGTGCTGGTGCAGTAGCGTATAATACGGCATCGGATCGACGACTTAAGGCGAATATTCGCGACACCCATTACGGTTTGGACGACATAATGCGAATTCAGGTGCGCGATTACAATTACAAAACATCAACAAAAGACGTGACTGGCTTTATTGCACAGGAGCTATACGAAGTTTATCCAAACGCTGTCAGTCGCCCTGCCGATGAAGAAAAAGAATCATGGGGCGTGGATTACAGCCAGATGACGCCGATCTTAGTCAAGGGCTTACAAGAGCTTCACGGGCTTTGTAAAATGGATCAGCAACAACGCGATCAAATTTTAGCGCGAATTGAAGCTCAAGGGCAAGCAAGTGGGCGACACGGACGCGACATAGCAAGCTTGAATAATAAAACTTTAAGCAACGAGCAGAAAATTGAAAAGTTGCAAAAAGAAAACGAGCAAAATAAACTTCGCGCTGAAAAAGCCGAAAAAGAGAATAAAGAAATTAAGCAGCGCCTTGAGCGCATTGAAAAGCTGTTGCTCAGTAAATAAGTAATTACATCCGGAGCTTTCTTCCGCCTGGTAAATTAGTAAGCTAGATCCTTCGCGTTCGCTCAGGATGACGGATGTGTTGCTTAGGGCTCTCACAATAAGTTAGGAAGCGGCAGCGTTCCAAACGATTCAAAGTAAGCGTTCAGTCTGGTTGCAAATTGCGAAAAACGCAAGAATGGTATCGAGCTGATTCTTATTTGCGAAGCAATGGATAAGACGTAGAACGTTCTATTTTGTGACTCGTTTCCACTTTTAAAACAGTAAATGAGACACAAGAAGAATTCGTTCATTGATCTGATAAACGTTTGATAGACTGTGTAGGTTATATTTATTCTGAGGGGGATAAAAATGAAAGTATTTTTCTTTGCAATATTGGTTTTTTCTTGTCTGGCTGCAAATGCGGCGACTGTGATTAGCGGCATATCTGCACAGGCCATCACGCAAAATACAGTGGACATTGTTTGGTCAACAAACAGCCAAGCTGATGGGCGTGTGAGCTATGGACTGACAACTTCTTATGGCAGTACTGTGAGAGATTTCAATTTCTCTTTGCTTCATAAAATACAACTTAGTGGTCTCAAGGCCGGAACAGTTTATAATTATCGAGTGCGCTCCAAGGAACAGTCTTCCGGACAGTTTACACTCTCACGAAATTTCACTTTCAGAACTCTAGATGCAATTATAATTTCACCGCCGCCTCCACCACCAGTAGGAGATAACAGCATTCCTGCGGGAACAAGTTGGTATTGGCAATTGCAAGGCGCCATTAATATGACTGTGGCTGCGAAGGTTTACGACATAGATCTTTTTGATGTTGAGCAATCCACCTATAGTGCTTTGAAATTACAAGGGCACAAAGTGATATGCTATTTCTCTGCAGGAACATATGAAGACTGGCGCCCTGACGCGAGTCAATTTCCTGCTTCTAGCCTCGGGAATGGCCTCGGCTGGCCCGGCGAAAAATGGCTCGATGTTCGTAACGCAACCGTAAGACAAATTATGGTCGCTCGCTTGGATATGGCAAAAAATAAAGGCTGCGATGGACTAGAACCGGACAACGTTGATGGCTATGCCAACAACAGTGGATTTAATTTCACGCAGCAGGATCAGGTAAACTATCTTACGTTTCTGGCTGATCAGGCCCACGCGCGAGGGATGACGATTGCCTTAAAAAACGCAACGGATTTGGTCAGCTCATTGGTTTCGAAATTTGATTTCGCGGTAGTTGAAGAATGTTTCAAGTACAATGAGTGTGAAGCCTATTCGCCGTTTATTGCGCAAAACAAAGCAGTGTTAAATGCAGAGTACAGTTCGTACTCAGCGGCCACCTGCACAAAAGCTAAAGCCTTAGGATTTTCGACAGTCTTTTTTAATTTGGATTTAGACGGCAGAGTTTACAATCCTTGCCCGTAGAAACGATAGTTTTCAAACGACTGATGTTATCGCGCTTCAGTCGTTATCTCTTCTGTTCAGCATATCTAGACTATTTTCATCCAAAACGCATCACCGCCATCCTGCCCACACTACCGTCATCCTGAGCGGAGCGAAGGATCTCGCTTTGTGCGTGGTAAGATTCTTCGCTTCGCTCAGAATGACGTTAACGATACGGAATGACGTTAACGAAACAGAATGACGTTAACGAAACAAAATGACGTTAATGGGACAGGAACGTCTCATTCTGAGATAAGTTGCCTTCTTTCATTTTTCATTGTCGCACAGAAGCTTTGGAAAAATTTGATATTTCGGCTAAAAAACCGATACGTTAGTGTGGTATTGGCGTTTAAATATTTATTTTATTTAGGCCTATTTTTGTTTCTGGTGGTCCAATCGGTTGCGACAGCCCAGACCGAGCCTCCGCAGTTTATGACAGTGGATGGACGGCTGTATAATTCCACAGCGCCCGAAGATCCTCTTCTCGACAATTCAGTGCAGATGAAAATCCAAATTTTAAACCCTGCAAAGACTTGTATTTTGTACGAAGAGCAGCAAATCGTAAGCACGCTTTCTTCAAACGGATATTTTAATGTTCGCGTAGGTTCCCCCACGTCAGGCGCGGAGTCGCTCAAGCGCACCACAGCCACGATCGATGTTGGAAACTCCATGCGCCAGATATTTCAAAACCAAAACGCAAGTATTGCTGGCAAAACTGCAGCAGGCGTGGTTTGCGGTTACACACCTGTGGCCGGCGACACCCGGCACTTTCGGTATATCGTTACTCCAAGCACGAC
>JAYUQP010000111.1:0-21396 GCA_043757265.1 Bdellovibrionales bacterium
AAACATCGTCTGCCCACTGCATTGAATCCATAAGTAACCCCCAAATTACAGAGATTATCCTCGGAAATTAAAAGATGTGTCCAGTAGTAAGAGCGAAGCAAAGGATCTGCGCAGGCAAACCTACCCGCCATTCAGTTGTAAAAATATTCTATTCTTATAGCCTCGCCTCTATTATGTTAAGCATCAAGACCATGAAAAACGACAAAATTCCAACCCCCTGAGGAGATCCATTGGAAGATTTGGCACTGAAGCAGAACCGCAACCAAATTTGGATTCTCATGATTTCGGGCTTGGTTTCGTTGGTTGTTCTTCTTTCGAGCCACTTGCTGTTTCCATTGCTTTTATCGGCCGTTTCTTTGATCAGTATGGCCTTCAACGTAGTCTGTTCGTACTTTTTTTATCAGTTGTTCGACTTTTTCGGCAACAAACTCGGCATTCGATTCCACATGCGGGGTCTCAAGTTCTTTTTTGAATTTATCAAGCTGATCGTTGCCATTTTTTGCGCGGCGAGCATCCAATTTTACTACATTTCTAAGCCACTACTGCGGCAAAATTATGACCCCAATCATCTTTTACTTATTTTAGGCATCGCTTTTCCAGCTGCTGCCATCGCACGTATCATTTTTGAACTGCGCCAGGCTAAGGAAGTTGCCATTCAATCAAAGCTCGCCCAGGCCGAGGCGCAGTACAATTTGCTTGAAACACAGATGCAACCGCATTTTTTGTTTAACTCGCTGAATGTTTTGTCGGAGCTGATTTATGTGGATCCCGATCTTGCCTGTTCGGTCACTCAACAGCTGGCAGATCTCTACCGAGAAATTCTAACGAACTCGAAACAAAAGTTTTCTAACCTTGGATCTGAAATTTCCATTCTCAAAAAATATATTCACATCCAAAAAATTCGCTTTGGTGATCGCATTCGCTTTAAGTGCGATGTAGGAGCCGAGTACTTTGATATTTCAGTGCCCAGTTTGATTTTGCAAACGCTTGTTGAAAATGCGATCAAGCATGGAATTTCTCCGCGCCAGGTAGGTGGAGACATCGAACTCACTGTCACACCCAATCCCGATTCGGTGTTTAGCAAAAAAGGCCCTATGTACGAAATTTGTATTTCAAACACCGGGGAACTCTATAAAGAAGACCGGCGAAAAGAGTCCACCGGGACAGGACTGCAAAACACAAAGGACCGTCTAGATCTCTTTTACGGCCATTCACATGGATTCAGGATTTATTCCGACGAACAAAAGACGTATGTTGAATTTAAGGTGCCGGCTCAAGCTGAGCCAACTTAATCGCCGAGCCGGAGGGCGAAGGCAAAAGGAGCAAATATGAACAAAGTTTTAATTGTGGATGATGAAAACTTAAGTCGAAAAAAAATCCGTCGTTTCCTTGAAGAACGCGGACCTCAGTTCCAAATCACCGAAGCCGAAAATGGATTGCAAGCGCTCAACATGATCGAACAAGACACTCCTGATATTGTCTTTTTAGATATCGAAATGCCCGAAATGAACGGCATGGATTTAATTCATTCTCTGCCCCGCCCGTCCTTCCATTTGGTTTTTCAAACTGCTTATAGTGAATACGCGGTGCAGGCATTCGAAAAAAACGCGATCGATTATCTGCTAAAACCGTTCAATCAGGATCGTTTTAACCAGGCTCTTGAAAAGTGCATGAAAAAATCCTCCAACCAAATTGTGCAGGATTTGGATCACCTTCGAGAGTCGTTTTCGGAAAAAAATATTTACCTCAGCAAAGTCGTTGTGAAACGTGGCACCAAAAATACGTTGATCGATATTGACAAGGTACTCTATTTTCGCAGTGAAAATCATTACACTTATATTTGCACCGACACCTTTGAATACATTCACAATGAACCCCTCAAAGACATCATCAGTAAGCTTAACCCTACTGTATTTCAGCAGGTTCACCGCAATGCAATTTTAAATTTAAACTGCATTAAAGAAGTGATCGAAGGCGACAATATGCACGCCGTAATGTTGAACGGTCAAAAGCTTCAGGTGTCTCGTTCCCATCGCAAAATCGTAAAAGACATGGTGCTTCGCCAATAGACTGCTTGTTCCTATCGATTCTTTCGAGCGCTTCGAAGGGCCGTAATAATGGGCTACATCTTCGCACACATCGTTCTAACCGCTTTATTTAGCGTCTTGAATCTAAGAAAACCGGACGTGATTCGTTCGGTCGCTAAAAGGATTGGCGTACCTTATTGTTAGCGGCGGTTGTTTTCGAAATAGAGAACAAATCGCTGAGTGACCCGTTCGGCGGCAGGGCACGTTCCTGGAGCTCCCAGGAATTTGGGACACATCCGCATGGCCCAACACTCAACACGGGGATCTGCGCAAAAGTGGCACCCTAACCAATAGCGACTGTTGTTTGTAGCGCTCGTGTATGCGCCACAGTCCGTGGTGAATATCTCATTGTTATCAGGCCATGCGGCATCTGGACTCCAGCTCTCTTGATTATTTCGTGGCAATAAAATCGCGCTCGGGGTTTGCTGTGACGCTGCTCCCCCAATTTCCACATATGGGACAGGGCGCCCATAATCCGTGGCCGTAAACTCATTGGTCAGATCCAAACGTTGCAGGTTGCTATTAAACGCTCCTCCTGAAAGACAGTAGTTAGACCCATCCATCTGCGTACAAAACTCAACGGCATCAACGGTACCATTGCCATTCCTATCGGGCACACACAGCGTGTACTGGTTGCGGGTTCGTCGAGCAACCACAGGGTGCCCCGGGCAAAGAGTGGTTGGAGTACCGCCAGTATTTATTTGAAGCCTTAAAGCACCTTGGCAGGCAGCGGTTATTTGGGCGCCAGTCGGTGCTGCCGCTGGATTTAAAGGGTTGACCAGGCAATCCACATTTCGCCCCAAGCTTCGCGCACGGGCGACAGCTTGCCCAAGTTCCTCCATGACAGTGAGATGATTGAGCGCTTCGTTGCTTCGCCGCAGATTTTTTGCGGCCTCCATTAATTTAACTCCCGCTGTCCCCATCATGACTATAAAAAGGCCCGAGAGCATCACCAGCATTAAAATAGTTAAAGCGCCTTTATTGTTATTTACATTCATCTGGAACCTAAAAATGGCGTCCATGGGTTGAAGAAATAAATATTTCCAAATGGACGCCGCGGGAGATATTCAGCCCTTTGCATTGCATTGTTGGAAAATACCACTGTCATTTTACGATCTACATCAGCATACGTTGCACCAGACATGTCGTTGCAATCCGCGTGAGCAGAAAATCTATTTCTGTTGCACCACTGAAAGTCAGTTTGACGCCCGGTTGTGAAATAGCGCATCGTCATTTTGATCTCAACCGAAAGCGCTTGTCTGTTAATGCATGTGGTAGCTGCTCCCGAATTGTCGGTGCAGACATTACCAGTAATTGTGGTGTTATTTACAAGCGCGCCCTGTGCGTCTATCACTTTAATATTGTTAAATTCAAAATCTGTTAAACGTGTGAACATTTGCGGCGCATTCACAGGGCTCAGACGAACCCACCCACCGCCCGCATTGGGATTGCGCTCGGTATCGATGTAGATAGCGCCAGAGAATCGATTGGTCGCATTGGGGCGTTGGTAGACGATCTGCACAGCCTCAAGGTTACCAGCGACGTCAGAAAAACTTCTTTCACGATTAAATTGAGCTACTAAAAAAATGTTTCCGCCATAATCCGCTGCTGGCGAATCATCGGTCACCGAAAAAATTTCTCCTAATCCAACGGCTGCTCCAACCTGTCCTCGATTTGTGGAGGGGTTCGAAGTGGTAAAATTGACCGGTCCGCCGTAGCGTAAATACGACGCTGTCATCATGGTGGAACGCAAACCATACATCAACGACGACATTTCCATCTCGGTTTCGTACTGGCGAATGGAGCGGATGTACACATCAAAGGCCATCATAAAGGCAAAGCTTGCGGTCATCGTAATGATTACCGAGACGGCCATGGCAACCATGACTTCGACCAAGGAAAAACCTTTTGAATTAGATAACCGACGTCCCAAATTGAGCCCCGTATTAAAATAAACGTATAGTATTATTCTACTTAATAACTTGGCGCTTATGCAATCGAATGTCTCGTCTTTGGATGGCGGCTTTACTACGACGGATCTCATCCGGAGTCTCAAAGTGAGCCGCAGTTACTTTGGTAGGTTTGCCATGGGAATCTAAGGCGACAAAGGTAAGGTAGGCCGAAGCGGTGTGAAAGTACTCTCCGGTTTGTGGATTTTCGGCATCAACGCGAACGCCCACTTCCATCGAAGTGTTCCCAACGTAATTAACACTGGCTTTTAAATTCACAACCCAGCCCTTGTAAACAGGAGCAATAAATTGCAATTCGTCGATGTGAGCTGTAACTACAGATTTACGAGAATGTCTTTGGGCGCAGATAGCACCTGCGATGTCGATCCACGACATCACAACGCCACCAAAAATACTACCCAAAGCATTTGTATGAGAAGGGAGCACGAGCTCTGTCATCACGACTTGCGATTCAGAGACCGGACGTGCTCCAGACAAAAAATTTAACCCTTGTAACCAGCAATTGGAGAACTGCCTGTGGGGATGGTGTCGATCTCGGAGGTCTGACTTCCACCAGCATTGATCTGCGTGCTTGGTTGGTTATTGTTTATGCTCTCAACAAAGTTCATATGTGGTAAGCACCATACAATCAGCTGCGCGCGAGACTTCACACTCATTTTTTTATAAATGTTTGTAAGGTGAAACTTGACTGTTTTTTCAGTCACGAATAATTGATTGGCAACTTCCTTGTTGGACAACCCTTTAGAAACCAGTTCTGCAACTTCGGCTTCACGGTTTGACAAACCTTTTTGTATTAAGACATCTCTGAGCATCCTTGCTCCCTCCGTTTAAGTGTTCTTTGGTCGTGATCGCTTCCCCTGCAATCACCTGTATCAAAGTCTGACAACGAACGTCTAAACTATCAAGTCTTAAAAAGGGAAACTAGACTCATTGAATCATTCACGTGCAATGCCGAACAGTTACGAAGCTCAAGTTTTAAGTTAACCTTTTTTTCAATTGCTGCAACCACTCCAAAACGGTTCGACTTTGGTTGGGATTAATTCCAAAAACATCGTCCACTTGCCGGCCCCAAGTATGGATTTTTGCCCAACGAATCTCGAGACCTAGATCGTGAAGTGCACGTGCGGCCGAGATCAAAACACCCTTTTTATCGGTGCCACGGAAACTAAAAACCCATTCGTTTTTAGTTTCCGACACGAGCGCGACCTCCGACAAGGTTGCCCAGTTTTTGGGCTCAATAATTGGCACCTCTTGCTCCAAAGTGCGACGTAGCAGCGACAACGGCTTATCGCTTTTTACTTCGAACCAATCGTACACACCTAAATCAGGATCAGTATGGATGTACGCATGGTGAATAACCACACCCGACTGCCACAGACGAGTGACATACTGTAAAAACAAACCCGACTCATCTTTGGGATGATGAAAGCGAATCCATGTTCCTTGCTTAAGACGCGAAATGCACAGAACCGATGGCACGTCTTTTTTTGCCAGCACTGTATTGATGTCATTTACTAAATCCTGAGGCTTTAGCGACATTAGAATACCGGGATCTAGTCTCTGAAGAAGATTGGCATCGATGTTTTTCTTTTGAAAAACCTTTTGCATCTCAAAAAATTGCGCACCTTGCGGAGCTTCCATGGATTGCACAAGTTGAAATATCAAACGCTCCTTCCACTCGGTCCACGCCTCGGGATTTGTTGCATAAATATCAATGGCGGTAAAGATTGCTAAGCGCCTGAGGCGCTCGCCATGTACACCACGGTCGTACAAATCTTGCCACACCTGTGGCGAGTGCGGATCCTTACGAAACGCCGCAGTTGAAAGAACCAGATGATTTTCAACAACCCACGATACCTCTTCGGTGAATGATTTTGAAAAACCAAGCCTGGCAAAATCTTTTTCCACAAGTTCTTTTCCCTCAAGCGAGTGATCCTTTTGCCGGGCTTTTCCTAAGTCGTGGTACAAAGCCGACCACATTAAAATATCCCAGTCGGCGGGCGACCATGTTTTGAGATACTGCGAAAGCTTTCCGATCAATTTGGGAGTGTTATGCACTCGTAAAACACGGCGGACCGCCTGAAAAATATGCGCGTCCACTGTAAACCGATGGTACTGATCGTGCTGCACAACACCTTTGACCACGGCAAACTCAGGCAGGATTTTCATAATCATTTGCGAACGGAACAGAGCAAGGAGCGAATCCTCTTTGAGCTGCACATTAAAAAAACTTTTAAACACGCTGGCGTAGGCGAAGTCGCCGTTATCTGGAAATTGCAACACCCGCGCTTGGAATAGAAGGCTTGGCTCTTTTTCGAACACATTTAAAACTTGCGCAGCTGATTTCACCTCGGGCACATTCATTAACGACTTTTCCGACCGAACAGCCATGTCGAAAATCAAATCGCAATAAAAACTTGTTTTAGCGAGAACGTTTTGTAGCTCACGCATAAAATCGGCTTGGGTTTTAAAACCAAACCACAGCGAAATTTCTTTTTGGCTGCTTGCTACAAGCGTGTCTTGAAATCCGAGCAAATTTAACTTTTGTCGAACGGTCATCAAAAAAGCTTTTAACTGCGCCAGATCCACAAAAATTTGAGCCTGCGAATTGATTTTTTCTGGAAACCAAAAACGCAGCATCAACGCTTGTTCGATATCACGCAACCCACCTGGGCCAAACTTGAGTTGCGGCTCCAAATAATTCGCAATTGAGTCATGTCTGATGTTGCGTCGCTTTCGCTCGAGCGAAAGTTCCTTGATTAATTTTTGACGAAATTTATTTCGTTGTTTGTAAACGCGATTTTTTTCCTGCTGTAAAGCCTGCGCGGCTTCCTTGGTAAAAGGCCGAGCCCAAAATAAAGCGTTCGATTCAAACAAGGGGCTATCGGCGCTCCAGTCGTTGGCGTTTTTTGGAAACCGATATTTAAATTCGATATTTTGCGCTTCGGCCTCTTGGATGACGTTTTTTACCGCGTCCTCTGACCCGCAAAACACCACATCCAAATCAGACAGCGGGCACAGCTCGCCCCGCCCCCACGAGCCTATGGCAACCGGATGCGCCTCTTTCCACGATGGGAGTTCACGCAGGCGCCCTTCGATATTCAGCGAAAGCCACGACGAAAACTCCTGCGATGGAAAAGCCTGCCCCTCCCAGTAATCGCTACTCGGCGGAACCATAGGAGCCAGCAAAAGTTGTTTTGCCTCCGCAAAGTCATCAGGTTTTAAAAAAGTTTTCGTGCCCATGGTTTTATTTTAGACTGAGAGTTTTATGCAAGTCATCTGCTAAAGCCCTGTGTACTCTTGAAAACTACTGCAGTTCCTGCTGCCACTGCGCAATTTTATTAAGAGCATCAAGCGGAGTCATGGTTTGTAGCGCAAGATCCTTGACCTGCTGAAGCACCAGTTCGGTTCGTGGATCAATCGCCGGTTGGATCTTTGCGGTGTTAACTTGCTCGGGAGGCGGTGTGGATGTTTGAGCAATTGCGCTCCATAAATCTAACTGCTGAGTATTTTGGCTTTCTCCGCTCGATAACGTTGCAGCTTCGAGTCGATGCAAAAGCGTCTCTGCCCGCTTTGTCACTGACGCTGGCAATCCGGCAAGCCGGGCCACTTGAATTCCGTAGGAGCGCACTGCCGGGCCAATGAGAAGCGTGTATAAAAATCGTAAATTCCCTTTGTCTTCATGAATGGACATGTGGGAATTTATCAGCTCGCTGTGCGCTTCGGATAACTGTGTAAGTTCGTGGTAGTGTGTTGCAAAAAAGATCATCGGTTTTTTTTGCGTGATTAAAAATTCTAAAATTGATTGCGCTAAACTTAAACCATCGTATGTGGATGTTCCTCTGCCTACTTCGTCTAAAATAACCAGCGACTGTTCGGTGCTTTCTTTAAGCATCTGTGCAGTCTCTTTCATTTCGACCATAAACGTAGATAGACCTTCATTTAAAAAATCGCTGGCGCCGATGCGCGTGAAAATTCGATCGTACAACGGAAGCAGCGCACTTTTCGCTGGAACGAAGCTTCCACTTTGCGCAAGGATCGCCGCGATGGCCACCTGTCGCATCAGCGTGCTTTTACCTGCCATGTTGGGACCCGTGAGAAGCAGGCACTGTCCTTTATTTAACAGGATGTCATTGGGAACAAAGGAGATATTTTGCTCAACCACCGGGTGACGTGAGCTTTTTAAAACAAGGTCGTTGTCGCGAGTGAACTGCGGGCGGCAGTAATTATTTTCAAAAGCTTGCCAGGCAAGGCCGCACACCACATCAAGCTCGTTCAGAAACACCGCGAGTTTTAAAAACACCGCCATCTCAGATAATAAATCCCGTTTAAGCTGCTGATAGATTTCGATTTCAAGTTCTGCCCGGCGTGTGCGAGCGGTGACAACTTTACGCTCAAGCTGGGACAGTTCATCGGTGGTGTAGCGTTCGGCATTTGTGAGAGTTTGCTTTCGCTGATAGCGATCCAGCGGCACCTTTGCCGTGTGCGTGTGCGTGACTTCGATGTAAAAGCCAAAAACGTTGTTGTAGCGAATTTTTAAACTTGAGATTTGCGTAAGTTCTTTTTCCTTTTGCTCGAGCGCCAGAACTTGGCTTTGGCTGTCGGTGGAAAGTAAAATCAATTCATCAAGCTCGTCGCTGACTCCTTTTTGAATCAAGCCGCCATCGCGGTAATTTTGCGGCATATCCTCCACAAAAATTCGGTCCATCTCGCGATGCCAAAACTGAACTTTCTTTTGTACGTCTGTTTGCTGTGGAAAATAATTGAGAATGCTATCAATATTTTGCAGCGTGCTTGCTAAAGTTTTTAAATCTCTGGGGTGAGCATTAGGATGAGATATTTTACCAAGCCGTCGTTCAAAGTCGCCCACACCACGCAGGTTTTGCCGAATGTCTTTAAGCGCTTCGTTGTTCGCAAGCCATAACTGAATCTGGTCCAGGCGTTCAGCAATTTTCTTTTCGTTGCGCAGTGGAAAGCACAGCCATTGTTTTAGCAGCCTACTGCCTCCCGCCGTAAGCGAGCGGTTAATGGCCTCAAACAATGACCCTTTGATGTCCCCTTTGTAAGTTTTAAAAACTTCAAGGTGACGTAATACGTCGGGCCCAAGCTGCAAACGGTTTTCGTACTCGCGCGCTTCGAACTCGCGCAGGGTTTTTACAATGTCTTCGCCCTGCATGGACAGCGCATAAGAGATGAGTCGCTTGGCACTTGTAGTGGGAGCTTCGCTTGCCTCCCCATCGTGTACGGTGCATACGGAAATTTGCAGAAAAGCTTCGTCCAGAGATTCTTTTTGCTTGGTCGATAAAATCAATTCTACCGGCTGCAAAATTTTAAGCAAACTCAGTTGTTCAGTTTTTGCCGAAACAGGATAATAAAAAGCTTCACCCGTGGTGGGCTCAAGAAAACTCACTGATTTTGCATCAAGTGCCGCGATGTAATTAAACTGTAGCATATCCAGCGTATCGGGGTCGAACACCATACCGGGACTTAAAATGCGGGTCACCGCGCGTTTCACTAATCCCTTAGCAAATTTTGCATCTTCGATCTGATCGCAGATAGCGACTTTTAAACCGTAAGCCAAAAGTTTGTTAATGTGGCCCGCAATGGAGTGATGGGGCACGCCACACATTGGAGTTTGATCCACCGATTTTTTATTTCGCGATGTCAAAGCTACACCCATAATCGGTGCTGCAGTCTGCGCGTCCTCGTAAAACATTTCAAAAAAATCACCCATTCGAAACAACAGGATTTTATCCTGGTGCGCGGCCTTGATTTCCCAGTATTGCTTCATCAGTGGTGTTTGTTCAGAGTCGGATTTCCCCATGGCTATGGGTTAGCTGGGAGATAGTTTTCGGTCAAGAGGTCGCAGAGAGTCAAAGCCCAATAACGGGTTATTGCCACCTTGACTGAATGAGAGGGAATAGTAGTCTCTTCCTGTGCCTACATCACTAATCGAACTTACAAATGCTGTGCTTTCATTGAAGATTGCGATTGATCTTTTAAAGCAAAGTCTAACTAACCAACCTGGTGATGTGGAACTTCTCAAAGCCCTGCGAGATGCGTGCATCCAACGATTTAAATTTTGCATAGAGCTATCCTGGAAAACCTCCATGCGAGTTTTGGGACTTGAAACAAAAGCTCCAAACCCTGCAGTTCGAGATATGGCCCAAAATAAGCTTATTGACGATACACAAATTTGGTTCGATTTTTTGATTGCTAGGAATAAAACTTCCCACACTTACAACGAAAGCTTGGCAAAGGAAGTTTACCTTGTCGTCGAAACTGCTGAAATTGAATTTACAAAACTCATCGAACGCTTGAAAAAGATAAAATGATTGACGGACTTAGCCAATCAGACTTTGGTTTTTTGAATAGGAAACTGATACTTCCATTACAGCAACGGGGCATTAGGATTTTTTTGTTTGGATCCAGATCTAATGGTAAATTCAAGAAGTTTTCCGATATCGATTTGTTTTACAAAAACGATTCGAATGTGCAACTTCCGAAAAATTTTATTTTTTCTATCTTGTCTGATCTTGAGGACTCGTCGCTCCCGTACAAGGTGGATCTTGTAAACTACGCCGATATCGCAAAAAACTATCTGACTGACATCGATAAAGAAAAAATTGAACTGCGCGTTTGATTCGACGTGAAAACTTCTTTGTTTTGAGTCATGCAGTCAAACCAAAAGTTGAGTTAATACCTACACAATCCGCAAAAGCCCAACCTGTCGACGATCAGAGCATAATGACAAAAGTTCGACACTTTCCGAAAATTACCCAACACCCTAAAATTTCTTCAGAAATCGAACTTTGTGGTGCCCTTGTTGCAATTACCTACTAGTAATTGGTTGTTTAGAACTGGAAAGCAAAAAGGACGGATTGTATGAGACCATTTTTGTTACTCACCCTTGCGATAACTGTCACCGGAATCTCAACCACCACCCACGCCAACACAGCAGCCCCCCAAGAACGTTGGGAAGGCTACCGCAGCGCCACCAGCCCCGAGGTGCAAAACTTGAATCTGCCGTTTCAGGGTTTTGCAGAGAACGCGGTTTTAGATATGGAAACCATCGGCATGACCCGCACAGCGGGCGAACGTTTTGATGTTGTTGATGTAAACTCGATTCCTCAGGAGACTGATCGCCATGTACTTTCGAACCCACAAAACGTAATCCCCTTCCAAATCGAGACTTGCCGCAAGCAAGGCCTTCGCTACTGCCCAGTTTTAAGTTATTCTAATAACGGCACCGCATTTTTCAATCGCGGTCGCTTTGTAACTTGTCGACACGGTTTTCATAATTGGATCAGCCTCGCATCACAACTGAACGGCGATCGTCCAGTAAGCCAAATTTCCCCCCCAATGATTTTACGCGTTCAGCGAAATGGTCGCACCACGACTGTTTACAACTCTGGTTACGACGGGAAACCGCAAATGCAGTTCAGAACTATCAATGACGACCCGAGGCTTAATTTTCAAACATTTAAGACTTCGTTCCCTTCGCAGCAGCTCGGCATTCTTGCCGCTCAGGCCGATTTTACAGAATTAACATTGAGCGAACCCATTGTGCGCGACTACGCCCTTACAGAGAGAACTTCTGGTACGAACAATCTGAGAAACAATGAGGAGACTTTTCTTATCGGATATCCTGGCCGAACAAACGCTTTTGCTGACGGCATTGGAAATTCTCCGGGATATCGTCCAATGATCTCGAACGGCTTAGCGCAGCCTCCTTTGGCACAATTTTCATTTTTACAAACTACAAACTATGCCACGCCTGGTATGAGCGGAGGGTCGGTCGTTACTGGCACGGGTGAATTGGCTGGTTTGCACTGCAATGGCGACGGCAGCGGAACACCTGGCGAAGATGCCTCCTCGCTCCGATCATATTCTTATCCTCTGGATCGAACTTTGATACAAAACTATTGGCGCACACTTCCGTATCCGAACGATCAACAGCTAGCTGAAGCGACGGATGATATTCCGCAGCTTACATCGGTCAGTCAATAGGGCGTGCACTCATAAGCAAAGAACCACTCCTCCTTTTTGCAACCCTTTTGCTGATAGATTTAAACCTCGATCTAGCACACGCAGAGACTATCGTTCCCGAAGAACGCTGGGAAGGCTACCGCAGCGCCACCAGCCCCGAGGTGCAAAACTTGAATCTGCCTTTCCAGGCGTTTGCAGAGAACGCGGTGCTGGAAATGGAAACTGTTGGGATGACGCAAACACCGGGTGAACGTTTTGAATTCGTCAACGTGGCTAACGAGCCTGTGGTTACGGATCCAGATTTGCTTTCGAGCAATGTTCGCTTATTGCAGATAGAAACGTGTCGAAAACAGAACCTAGCGATCTGCCCGGTTCTTGGTTACTCGAATAAAGCAACGACTTTTTTTAACCGTGGTCGATTTGTCGGTTGCCGACACAATTTCCATAACTGGATTAGCTTAGCCTCACAGGTTAACGGAGATCGTTCAGTGCGCACGATCTCTCCGCCGATTATCCTCAGAAACGCAAAGCAAGAAGTGCTTTATAATTCTGCTTTCAGCGGTAAGCCGCAAATTCAGTTCAGCACCATCAACGATGATCCACGACTTAACTTTCAGACTCAAGATACTGAATACCCATCAAGCGAAGTCGCTCGCCCTGTGGCTCAGGCCGACTACGTAGAAATGACTCTGAATGAAAGTATTGTGCGTGAGTACGCAGTCACAGAGCGAACTTCTGGCACTAATAACCTCCGCCCCAATGAGGAAACGTATCTTTTGGGCTATCCAGGCAGAACGAATTCCTTTCCAAATGGTCTTGGCGATGCTCCGGGCCGGACACTCGTTGTTTCTAATGGCCGAGCTCTGGACGCTTTCCATGATTTCTCACTTTTGCAAACCTCAAACTTTATGACCGGAGGCGCAAGTGGCGGTCCGATGGTAACTGCAACGGGGGAATTGGCTGGAGTGAACTGCCGATTTGTACCAGCTGCAAATCCTGTGAATGCTCGCACCTACCCCATGCCTATAGGCAGTAATGTTGCAAGAAACTATTGGCGTTCAATTCCCTACGCGAGCGAAGCACAGCTTGCTGATGCAGCGGCTGACATCGAAAAATCAATGTCAGTTAATCCCTAATTTGATTAAAAAACTATTTATCAGAGATCCACTTCCAACATGCCGTTGTGATCAAGCTTAAAGACATCGGAACTGCCAATAAGATTGAGGACGTCTTGCACTTTACCGCGAACTACTCCGCCAGGCTCTGTGCGCCGCTGTACGCTGGCAATACCGCGCTCTCCAGTATTCGCACGAATGCGACGAACACCCTCACTGCCAACTTCATAAACAGGTTCAGCACCCGCTCTTCGCGGCAGTTGCAATTTTCCAGTGAGTGCTAACAAACACTGAGGATTTCCATCGCAATTTGCGGCGGCTATTCCAGTTGGGCGCGGTGGTCGCCGACAGTTAGCGCCTTTGCAAGGAGCTGCCGCTCGGTCTGCTGTGCGAGCTGCGGCTCGCCCTCCACCAGATGTACGGTAATAAGTATCCGAGCGCATAGAAGGAGACATCGAAGTTTCAAGAGAGGCTGGGCCTGGACGTGCTGCGGCCATCATTCGGCCGCCAGCAAAATCTGGAAATGCGCCGCCGCGCGGACCACCGCCTGGTGAGGCAACATCCATAGTTGCTGCTGACGGGCCGGCAGGTGAACGAATCGCAGGTGTTTCGTTACTTCGTATGGCTGATGGGGATAACTGTCCCGAACCTTCAAAGGCAAGAGGACCAGCACGCGTAGAACTGGCATTGTATGAACCACTAATCGAACTTCCTCCGCCTCTAACTTCGCCACCAGCGCTGCTGGAGGAAGAAATTCCCCCACCGCCGCCGGGACGCGCGTTCATAGCACTTTGTAAGCCCGCAAAATTTCCTGGCTGATAACTCACGGGTTCGTTAGGTGCTGGTGTGACAACTTGAGGATCTGTATTTTGGGTAGTATCGTTTTCAACTACATTCGTATCGGAATTTGAGCCGCTGTTGTTTCCCTCGCCGCTGTCTCCGCCGGCTCCAACATCTGGGAGTTGTCTTGGACGTGGCCGTACTGTTGCGACTTCAGGTTCAGCTTCAGTTCCCATGCTTAGACCGATGTCTGCATCTGGCGTACCTGTTATGTTTTTTCCGAAACTAAAACGCGACGTTGTTGCATCTGATTCTACTACCTCACCGCTTTCAGTGCGTGCGAAAGTTTCGGCATTCCTAGGTGCTGTCTCATTTTGAGGCTGAGGGAACGCAGCGCTTCCGCCTGATCCGGGAAATGCCGTCGCAGTAGAGGCCGTCCCTGCGCGTGCTGAATCGTAGTTGTCATAACAGTTCTGACCGGCACAATACTGATATGCAACGCTTCCGTCGCGTCCTGTTGTTCGAAGATAATTAATCCCTCCGTCGAGCTGTGTTCCTGAAGTTGTAGCAAAAGAATTTGTAGCGCCACCTGTTGGTTCAAATGCTACTCCGGCACGAAGGCTCAAAGCATGAAACCGATCGGTCACACTCATGTTATTTGAAGTTAGAATATCCCAGGCGCTTTCGCCTTGCGGATTTTCAGTATCTCTGTTGACGGAGGCCGTCGATGAACTAGAGCTCGTACCGCAGTTATTCATCATGCTCAGCATGGCTTGTTTTTTTGAACTCACATCGCCGCGACAGCCGTTGAGGAAATTACGGAGCACTTGCGACGATTCGGGGTTGCAAGCGGCGCGACAGGTTTGCAGTGACGATGTGGTCGCGTTTAACGATGAACCATAACTGTTCATTTGTGCTGCATGTTCACTCGCACTTCGGCAAGCGCTAACTGCGCCGTCAGGGTTGCACACCATTCGCACGGCTGGTTCAGCGAGTTCAGAACGGTCGACAGTTTCATTTGATGTTGGGCCGTCGTTAAGCTCTATCAGGCGGCGAGCTTCGGCAGCACGCTGACGAGCAGCTTCGGCCTCGCGACCTTTTTCGGCCACACACTTTGCGTAGTGATCCACACCTAGCACCATGCGTGAAGCGCACTCATCATCAATTTGTTGATCTTCGGTAGTACGGCCCGTGCCCGATGTCACAGCGTCGTCGGCTGGGCGCCCATGCACCAGAAATAAATTTAAAAGCAAAATTAGCAGAGAAAAATTCATCGTTCCCCCGACGCCTATTTATCGGCGAACCAGAACAAAAAATTGAGCCTTTTGTCCTGCAACGTCTCACCCTGAGACAAAACCCAAACCTATTCCGGATAATCCGGTGCCAGGTCCTGTTTAATCCGGCGCAAGATCCTATTTGTGAATTTCTCATGTCTAACTGAAATTTAAACGAACACTGGTATACGCGTTGGATTGCATTGAAATACTTCATGCCTAGAGCCAAAGCTATTTCACAATCGGTTTTCCCATACAACATCAGCGCCCGCTGCATCAACAAAGAGTGGTTCCATCTACCCATGGAACAAGTGTGGGATATTTTTTGCGAAGAATTAAATCGTTCTGTAAAACATTATGAACTGCTCGTGCATAGTTTTGTGCTTATGAGTAATCACTTTCATCTCATTGCCTCAACTCCCCGCGCGAATATCAGTCAGTGCATGCATCAGCTTATGCATCGATCCAGTCGCCGGCTCACAAAGGAAGGCAATCGCATCAATGCGACTTTTGCGGGACGACACTATAAGTGCATACTTCAACATAACAACAATTTCTTAAATGCTTATAAATACAATTATCAAAATCCCGTCAGAGCTGGCGTATGTGCGCGTGTTGAGGACTACCCGTTTAGTACTCTCAATGCTCTTGCCAAAGCACAGAGATGCCCGATACCCATCGCCGAGGACACAATATTTTTATCTGATCCCGTAGGAACGCTGGCTTGGCTAAATTCGATGCCCGATCCGCAAAAGTTAGAAGGTGTAAGATTTGGATTAAAACATCAATTTTTTAAATCTAAACGCGACGGGATTGTTGGAGATCGTTTGATCGAGCAGGATGAACTCTTGTGAAGAGGGCCTGCTTTGGAAATATGGCTACCTGATATGTAAAACAGAACGTAGGCCGGATTAAACAGGACCTGGCACCGGATTTCCGGGTCAGGAGAGGGCTGTTATGAGTTTTTGGTAGATGCCGTCGAAGCCGCCGTTGCTCATGACGAGGATTGTGTCGCCGGGTTTTGCTTGTTTTTGGATTTGCGAGATGATTTCGCTAACGCCGTCGCACAAGAATGCTTTTTTTCCGTGGTGTTCGATGTCAGCCACCAGCTTTTCGCTGGAGAATCTTTGTTCCACGGGAATTTTTTCTAGTGCATAGGGTTTCGCGATATACGTAAAGTCAGCCGTGCGGAACGCTTTTGCGTATTCGGTTTGGAAGATATTTCTTCGCGAGGTGGCCGAGCGCGGTTCAAACACTGCGTGAACATTGTTTTGCTCGGGGCGGTTTTTAAAAGTAGAAATTGTTTTCTCCACCGCTGTTGGATGGTGGGCGAAGTCTTCGATAATTTGAATGTCGTTGGGCTGCCCGATCAGTTCCTGCCGGCGTTTCACGCCCTGAAAACTGCGAAAGGCTTTGTCCACGTCGACAGTCCAGCCCAGGGATTTTGCAAGTGCAAATACCGCCGCGGCATTATCCACGTTGTAAATTCCAAACATCGGTAAAAAGTACGTCGAAGTTTGGTTTTGATAGCGAAGAGTAAATTCCACCCCGTCGCGGATTGGTTTTTTTGAAACAATTTGAACATCAGATCCCGCGCTTTCGCCGTACGAGATTTTTTTTGCGGAACAATCTGCCAGAAGGCTTCGAATGTTAGAGTCCTCACTGTTGTAAATTAAAATTCCATCCTGCGGGATGAGCTTTAGGAGTTGCGTAAATGCCGACTTCACATGATCGAGGTCTTTGTAAATGTCGGCGTGGTCAAATTCGATGCTGGTTAAAATCACCGATCGCGGTTTGTAATGGATAAACTTTGGCACCTTGTCGAAAAAAGCTGTATCGTACTCGTCGCCTTCGATAACAAAATGATTTTTTTGCGGAATCTGAAACGACCGCCCGTAATTTTTAGGAATACCGCCCACCATAAAACCTGGCGCAAGCCCCGCCTGGTCTGCCACCCACGCGGCAAGCGAGGTCGTTGTGGTTTTGCCGTGAGTTCCTGCGATCACGACGCTGTGACGGTGTGCGATTAAAAACTCACTCATGGCCTGTGGCAGACTCATAAACGGAATCTTTTTTTCCATAAGTGCGACGGCCTCTGGATTGTCGCGCGAAATCACATTTCCAACGATCACGAGCTGCGGTGCTGGATTTAAATTTTCAGCAGCATAACTGATTTTTACAGGAATTTTTAGCTTTTCAAGCTGCAAGGACATTGGCGGATAAAAGTTTTGGTCGCTACCCGTGATTTGAAAACCTTGCTCTTGCAATAAACCTGCGAGGCTTGCCATGGCGGTTCCGCAAATTCCCATAAAATGGATGTGTTCGCCTTTTTGTATCATGTCCGTTCCGTTCTCCAGTTAAAACTTTACTTCTCGCTCATAGTTTCGAGTCGCATTTTTCTGCCTTCATATTTCGAGCGCTTCGCAGACCCAATCGTGAATCTGCGGTCGTGCTTTTTTAAATAGCTCGTTTGAGCGCACTGGGTGAATCCTGTTTGAAAGTAAAATAACCATTAAATCTTTTTCGGGATCCATCCAAAAAGATGTTCCGGTAAAACCCGTATGACCAAAACTTTGCGGCGAAAAATAGCGTCCGCAGCTTGCGCCTCCCGGAGTGGGCAGCATAAATCCCAAGGACCAGTCTCCCTTTTTAGTTGGAAAGCATCGCTCGGTAAATTTTTGCACAAGCGGCGCCTCCGCCCAGGTAGATCGTGTGCCGTAGAATTGCTGGCGAAACCACAGCGCCCACTCAGACACCGCGCCCACCGAGCCAAACAGGCCGGCATGGGGCGCCACTCCGCCCAGCGCCCAGGCGTTTTCATCGTGCACTTCACCCTGCACAATCTTTTTTCGCCACGGGCAGTTTTCCGTGGGTGCATAACGTTCGACCGCAAATTTGGGGATGTTCAGCTCGTTAAAATGCATTTTGTCTTTTTTGAAAACTTCGGACACAAGTTCTCCCCAAAGCTCAGTCCATTTTTTTTCGAAAACCGATTCCAACAAGAACCCGAGCAGAAAAAAATCAATATCCGAATACACGGCTTTGTCTTTTTGCATAGCGGGTGTGGATTGACGAAGTTTATCTTTCAGTTGCATCTTTCGAATTTCAGGTGAAGCTGCAAGGTTGATCATTTTGTAAAACGGCTGCCACCATTCGTTGCCAGCCGAATGACTAAGCAGGTCCTTAACCATCGCTGAATGAGGATACCACGGAGTGTATTTTGAAAGCTGGCGGAATAAATCCACTTTGTTCAAATGTACCGATCTTATCAGCCACGGAACAGTGAAAAATATTTTAGTAAGCGATGCTAAATCGTAGTAATCGTAAGTTTTTCCCCAAGACGTATCGCACACTTTTTTGCCGTGATGATACACCCGGAGTACAAAGCCCTGCGCTGCACTCGGCGGTAAGGTGGAAAACTTTTCCTGCAAGGTTTTTTCCATCGCATTCATCAGCGTTGTCCCATCGCGACGGTCAGCACATATTCGTTTTGTTTCCTTTGTAAGAGAGCGGGAGTTTCTAACGGTAAAATTTGCGAGTTTAAAATATGTCCGCTGGGCACCATGGAAAACACCGGAAAATTCTGACGCTGGGCAAACTCCTTGAGTGTCTTTTTGGAAAAATCTCTGCCATCAGGTTCGGCTCCACCAACAAACGGTCCTAAAATCACCGCATGGACCCCCTTAAACACCTGTGCCTGAGAAAAATGCTCTAGCACTCGATCAATTCGATAGCCGCGCTCGCCGATATCTTCGATAAATAAAATTCGATTTTTCAAATTCAATTGACTTGTGGTGGCAATGGAAGACTGTAAAGTGATCAAATTTCCGCCCACAACTTTCGAGTTGAGTGTTTTTACTTTTTCGGCGCTTTGATTTAAGGGTTTTATTCTTTTAAAAAGCTGCTGAGTGATTTTACCATCCAAAAATTGATGCACTTTTGTGAGCATCGACGGCTTCAGCTTGTAAAGACGATCGAGATGCGGACCATGCCATGTTGGCCAGTGCCATTTTTGATTTAAAAACTGATGGAGTGTAGTGTTGTCGCTAAATCCGATGAAGAGTTTTTTTACTTTCGGCTTTTTCAACTTTTGTAAAAATGGAATTAGGTGCAAACTGCCGTACCCACCGCGCACAGCCCAGATAACTGAGTCCTCGGGGTGTAAAAGTGCATTGCGCAGCGTGGACCAGCGGTTTTCACGGCTGCTTGCACAGATGGGATGGCCGGGCTTTAACAGGTCTTTAGGTAACGAAAACTCATAGCCCCAGCGCCTAACCAGGTCCATGGACTTTTGGAGTTCACTTGCATCAAAAGGCATGCCGGGTGCCACAACATGAATCAATTTTGCACGCCTCATCAGGCCTCCTCGACTTTCGTCGGAGTCATTCGGGCCCATCATCCTGATTGGCTGCTAGAAACAGGCTAATTTATTGAAAAACCTTTGTAAAGATCAATTCCAATTCCACCGATAAGCCTGCGTATGAAGAGCTTACTTTGGAAAGAAGCGTTTAAGATCCCAAAGGATTCTGAACACTCTCTTTTAGAAATTCTACGTTCGGGTTTTATTAACGATGATGCCTATATTCAATGGGCTTCCGAGGCTTACCAATTACCCATCGTCGATCATGAGTTTTTCAAAACCATCACCAATTATAAACTTTTGCTCGAAAAACCATCTCCTCTTTGGACAGAAACATTTTTTCCCGCCCACTGCTGGGAAAACACGCTTTATATTGTTTGCCTCGAACCTCAGGAAATCCAGCTCGATCAGCCGCACTGTTTTATTCTTGCTTCGTTATTTCGCATGGAAACACTTTGGAACAAGATGGAAAAATCAGCAGCTGATTCGAGCCTAGATTACGAACCCACCATCGAAATCCAAACTTCTAGCATTGATGATCAACAGGCCGCGCCCGATTTTTCTTTTGATAGCCTCACCGTAGAAGAAATAACCCCGGTCATCTCGAAAATGGATTCGTCAATAGAACTTCCAACCGCACCGCAAGCGGAACAGTTGCCGCAATTTACGACTGAATTTGATTCTAGTTTGGCGCCTGATTTTATGTCGAAGTTCGAATCACAATCCGGAGCCGAACGAGAACTCCCTTCAGATCAGACACAAGATCCACACGTCCCTGAAGAGATTGCTTCGTTTACCGCCGGAGCTGCAAAACAAAAAGAAAATGTTTACGAAGACAGCAAGATTACGTCGCTATTTTCGCAGACAGATTCCTTAAATCAAATATCGATTCCCGATTTTATTATTGATGAATTGACCAGGACACACGCGGAACCAACACCCGAGGAAGTGGAGCGCACACAGTTTTTTGAAAAATCAGAAACGACGAATGTTATTCCTTTGCAGCCCAAAGAAATTACCTTTACCAATACAAAAACAATCATGCCGTTTCCAGATAGATCAACTCACTTTAGTTTTTTGCGCACCGTTTTTTCTGAACAGGTGATTCTCGAAGCGCGCGGTAAAATCAAAGAAAACACCGATCCACATCAGGCGTTGATTTGTGCCTTCCATATTCTGAAAGACTACTATAAAAAATTAATGTGGGCTGTGCGCGATCAAAAAGGTGCCGTGTACCCTATCGCGAGCAACTCGATTTGGGATTTTAACGAAGAAGCCTGGAATACGCCCATCGATTTCAAAAGCCCGAACCCGTTTCGCATCGCTAAGTTTACGGCCAAACCCTACCACGGCGAAGTGTATCCCAACCCCATCAATGATAACTTTTTCAAACTTTGGAATGGCGGAAAATACCCAGCGGTTTTCACTGTTGTGCCTGTCAAAATGCAAGGTAAGGTCTTCGCCTATTTTATCGGTTGCGAGCCAGCGATGCACTTTCACCCCACAAACAGCCTAGATATCATGCAAGCCACTTGCGATGAGCTCATTCAAACGTTCATCACAATTCATAAAGAACTCAACCCACACCCAAAAGCCTCTTAATCCGGAATCCGGTGCCAGGTCCTGTTTAATTCGGTACCGGATTAAACAGGACCTGGCACCGGATCGGATTAAACAGGACCTGGCACCGGATCGGATTAAACAGGACCTGGCACCGGATCGTCCTTCGCGTTCGCTCAGGACGACGGAAAGAGATGTTCGCATCAGTGAGCGTGCAAATTCTGCGGTCGCACCAAAAAGTACCAGATGCGAGGCGACGAG
>JAYUQP010000112.1:0-55433 GCA_043757265.1 Bdellovibrionales bacterium
TGTCTCCACCGAGCCGTTTTATTTTTAGAAACTTGATGGAGCGCTATAATGGCGATTTGACGAAGGTGCTCTCACACGTACGGGTGAAGCGCATGGTGTTGAGCGAAGCTGATCGAATCGGCATCGGTACCTTCCAACCGAAAGACGAAAAGAACCAGGATAGCACCGAGCTTACCGGCGATCTCAATTATCGAAAAATTGCGGAGTACGGATCAGATTCGGATCCACGGGCCTTTAACTTTGATGGTGAATTCAACGTTGCGAACCGTGGAATGATCGAATTTGTGGAAGTTTTAAAGCTTGATGTTGCCTTTTTGTATGATCTTCTTGGAGCTTCGCAAGAGCACGTTGTAAAACCCAAAAAATTTGCACAGACCCATATCGACGAAGTTATTATCGGTCATACCAACGAACCGGAATATCGCAAGTTACAAAACAACGAGTTCATGGAAGCTTTGCGCGATAGAACTGTAAAGATTGATATTCCTTATATTACAAAGCTTCGTGAAGAAGTTAAAATCTACGAAAAAGATTTTAACAAAAAACGCATTCGCGGGATCAGTATCGCGCCACATACTATCGAAGTCGCAGCGATGTGGGCCGTGCTTACACGGCTGGAGAAACCTAAAAAAGCCAACCTCACTCGTCTTCAAAAGATGAAGCTTTATGATGGAAAAACTTTACCGAATTACACTGAGGATAATATTAAAGAATTGCGCAAGGACACCATGCGCGAAGGTCTTGAAGGTATTTCGCCTCGTTATATCCAGGATAAAATTTCAAATTCACTGATTCAATCGCAACAAAATAACCGCGGGTCAGTAAACCCATTTATGGTGCTGAATGAGCTTGAATCGGGATTGAAGCATCACTCTTTACTTTCCAACGAAGAACTAAAAAAGGAATATCGCGAACTCATCGATGTTGTGCGCAAAGAGTACGAAGAAATTATTAAGTCCGAAGTGCAGCGAGCGATCAGTGCCGACGAAGGCGCACTTGCGCGGTTGTGTGGCAACTACATCGACAACGTGAAGGCTTACACACAAAGAGAACGAGTTAAAAACCCGTTCACGGGTCGTGACGAAGAGCCTAATGAAAGATTGATGCGCGCTGTGGAAGAAAAAATCGACATTCCTGATTCGCGTAAAGATGATTTTAGGCGTGAAATTATGAATTATATTGGTGCCAATGCGCTTGAGGGTAAGAAGTTCGATTATAAAATGAACGAGCGTTTACATAAAGCTCTAGAGCTCAAACTTTTCGAGGATCAAAAAGACAGTATTAAACTGACGTCACTTGTTACTTCCGAAGTCGATAAAGAAACTCAGGAAAAGATCGACATCGTGAAGGGGCGTCTGATTAAAGATTTTGGTTACGACGAAATCTCGGCAACAGATGTACTGCAATACGTGGCGAGTATTTTTGCTCGAGGAGACGTGAAAGAGAATAAGTAGGGAGATTCGATGTCTATCCGTCGCGATCAGGGACGTTTTCGGGATATCGTGCGTGGTAAAATTCGCGAGAATTTTAAAAAATACGTCACGCAAGACGAGCTTATTGGAAAACGCGAAAAAGACTATGTTAAAATTCCGGTGCCATACATCGATATTCCACGTTTTAAATACGGGCCCAAACAACAAGGCGGCGTAGGCCAAGGGGACGGAAAAGACGGCGACCCTATCGGCGGAGAACCGCAACCCGGGCAGGGGCAAGCGGGAAGTGACCCTGGTGAGCACAGTCTCGAGGTGGAAGTTTCGTTTGATGAACTTGCCGACATCTTAGGTGAGGAGCTTCAGCTTCCACGGATTGAGCCTAAGGGCGGAAAAATCAAAAGTATAAAAAATAACTACACTGGCATGGCGCCCACCGGCCCAGATTCTTTGAAGCATTTTAAATCATCCTACAAAAGAGCGCTTAGACGATATATTTCAAGCGGGATTTACGATCCTAAAAATCCAGTAGTCATACCTATTCGCGGCGATTTCCGCTACCGATCCTCAAAACCGGTTGAGCAACCACAGGCCAACGCCGTGGTGATTTATATTATGGATGTTTCGGGTTCCATGGGTGAAGAGCAAAAAGAGATTGTTCGTCTGGAAAGTTTTTGGATAAACACATGGCTCAAAAAGCACTACAAAGGATTAGAGACGCGATTTATTGTCCACGATGCGGCGGCAAAAGAGGTGGACGAAGAAACCTTTTTTCGAACCAGCGAATCTGGTGGCACATTGATTAGTTCAGCCTACAAGCTTTGCCATGAAATTATCGAGAGAGATTACCCAGCTGACCAGTGGAACATCTATCCATTTCACTTTAGTGATGGCGATAATTGGAGCAGCGATGACACAAAAATGTGTATGCGTTTTTTGCAGGAGCAGATACTTCCTAAAGTTAATTTTTTTGGCTATGGGCAAGTGGAAAGTAAATATGGCAGTGGCCAATTTTATAAAGATCTAGAAAAAGAATTTCCTGCTGAAGAAAAAGTGGTTTTGAGTCGAATAAAAAACAAGGAACACATCTTAGGGTCTATCAAAGACTTCCTGGGAAAGGCGCGCTAATGGCCAATCTCACGCCCGAGCTTGAAAAAGCTCGACAAAAAATTCTGAAAATTTCCGAAGGTTTTGGCCTCGATTGTTACGAGACTATTTTTGAGCTGATCACCTACGATCAAATGAGTCAGTTTGCAGCGTACGGTGGGTTTCCTGTGCGTTATCCGCACTGGCGCTTCGGCATGGAGTACGAGCGTCTCTCAAAAAGTTATGAGTATGGACTTTCTAAAATTTACGAAATGGTGATTAACAACAATCCTTGCTATGCCTATTTGATGGAAGGCAATCGATTGGTAGATCAAAAACTCGTCATGGCCCATGTGTATGGTCACTGCGACTTTTTCAAAAACAACAAGTGGTTTGAACCCACCGACCGAAAAATGATGGACACAATGGCTAATCACGCCACGCGAATCCGCAGGTACATAGATCGCTATGGATTGGACGAAGTGGAAAAATTTATCGATCATTGTTTAAGTATTGAAAACTTGATCGATCGCTATAGTCCTTATAAGCCCAGTTTTAAATCCAACGTAGTTGAACTTGAGGAACAGCAAAAGACTTCGTTATTTACGAGTGGAAAAGAATTTCTAGACGAATACATCAGCTCGGCTGCTAAATTTAGAGCTGGAGCCGAAAATCCAGACGAGCCAGGCGTGGACGAGCGAAATAAATTTCCGGAACGCCCTGAGCGTGATGTGCTGTTATTTTTAATGAACCATGCGCCTTTAAAAAATTGGCAGCAAGATGTTTTGTCCATAGTACGCGCTGAAGCCTACTATTATATTCCCCAAGGTATGACTAAAATCATGAACGAAGGTTGGGCATCCTACTGGCATTCGAAAATGATGACTGAAAAAATCATATCGGACAGCGAAGTCATCGACTACGCCGATGCGTGTGCCGGAACTCTTGCAATGTCCCCCACAAGTTTCAATCCGTATAAAGTTGGAATCGAACTTTTTCGTAACATTGAAGAGCGATGGAATAAAGGACAATTCGGCAAAGAGTGGAACGAATGCACTGATATCAGCGAGCGTAAGAACTGGGATAAAAAACTTGGCCTGGGCCGAGAAAAAATATTTCAGGTACGACGAGATTATAATGATGTCACTTTTGTCGATGAGTACCTGACAGAGGAGTTTTGCGTTCAAAACAAAATGTTTGTGTATCGCTTCAATCAAAGAACAGGGCAGTATGAAGTGGATACTCGCCAATTCCCCGGAGTTAAAAAGCAATTGTTGTTTCAGTTAACTAATTTTGGCCAGCCCATTATTCATGTTGAAAACGCTAACCATAAAAACCGTGGGGAGTTACTTCTTCGCCATCTATTTGAAGGCGTTGAAATGCAGCAGAACTACATGGAAGAAACTTTGCGCAATCTACATAAAATTTGGAAACGCCCTGTGCATCTTTCCACAAGCTTCGATGGCAAAGAGACAGTCGTTTCCTTCGACGGCAAAGACTTCTCCCAATAATTCGGTGCCAGGTCCTATTAAATCCGATTTAGAATTACCCTTCTTTGAACCGGATTAAACAGGACCTGGCACCGGATTATTAGCGCTTGGCGCGGTCGAGGCCGTGGGCCACGCTCTCTTTTTGCGAGGCTGCGGTGATTACGTTGTATGATAATTTGCGTTGAAGTTCCTGGACATTGACAGCGCCAGCATAGGTGAGGCCTGAGCGCAGGCCGCCGCGAATGTCAGCCATAATAGACTCGTGGTTATCGCGGTAAGGCACCTTGAAAGCGACGCCTTCAGCGGTTTTCCACTCAGGCATTGCTCCAAATTGATCCTCCACAGCTTCAAGCGACGCCATGCCACGATAAGATTTTACCTTTTCTCCAGACTCAAGTGTTTCAACAGCACCCGGAGTTGGGGTCGTGCCCGAAAGCATCCCACCGATCATTACGAAGTCTGCGCCAAAAGCCAATGCTTTCACAATATCCCCAGGGGTTCGCAAACCTCCGTCAGCGATGATCGAGCGATCCACGCGCGAGCAGTCCTTAACGCTTTGAAGAGTGGGAACCCCAAAGCCTGTTTTGATCCGAGTGGTGCAAGCGGAGCCTCCGCCGATACCCACTTTGATAATGTCTGCGCCACAAGCTGCGAGATAATCGGCCCCAGCATAAGTCGAAACGTTACCCGCCACTAAACAGCGATCTTTGATCACTTCTCTCAAATGTTTAATTTGTTTTCCAACGTATTGTGCATGGGCGTGGGCGACGTCGATGAGAAAATAATCGGCTCCAGCCTCAACCAGCGCTACCGCTCTTTTGAGTTCATACTCACTGACACCCACCGATACAAACGTCGGAAATTTACATTTTTTAAATTCTTCGACGTTTTTTTCGATGGTCATAAAGCGATGGAGCGCCCCCATAGCGCCGTTTGCACCCATGAAGTTGACCATTTCGCTTTCGGTGATGGTGTCCATGTTGGCAGAAATGACGGGGAGTTCGAGCTTCATTTTTTTTGTTCTATCAGTGACCGCTGTCTCCACGTCTCGTCGAGACATGTGATGGTTATAGCCCGGTACTAATAAAATATCGTCAAACGTGATAGCTTCCAAGAATCCCCCTTTTTAGATGTCAGATCAGAACTAACGTACTATATAAGAGGCATGCAAGAGATTTTCAAAGGGCGCATTCGCGATATTTCCTCTGAGGGCCACGGAGTCGTGGATCATCCATCGGGCATGGTGTTTTTTGTAAAAGGAGCATGGCCCGGAGACGAGGGCGAGTTTGCAGTGGTATCGCGCGAAAAAAAATATGGCAACGCCCGTATCGAAAAGCTGACAACATCATCGCCCGATAGACGCATACCTGAATGCCCGTATTTGGGATGGGAGGAGGGCCGCTGTGGTGGCTGTTCCTGGATGATTGCAAAAATTGAATCGCAGCTGCATTACAAGCAGAAACGAATTCAATATCTTCTCGAAAAAAACAATCTCCTCAACGCCGAAACGAAAATCTTACCAATGCGCGCTTCGCCCAATACTTTGGGCTATCGCAATCGAGCTCAATTCAAAACGGATGGAAATCGTTTTGGCTATGTTTCGCCCGGAACTAAAGTGATCGCTGATGTGGATGACTGTGTGGTTCTCACAGAAAAAAACCGTGAGACTCTGAGGCAGCTTCGCGCCCAGTTGCCAAATAAAAGCTGGCAGCCTGAACGTCCGTATTTATGGAATTACATTGATGTAGATGAAGAGGTGAATGCCGAGCAAATTGATCTCAATCAACGGCGGGCTTTTCGCCAAGCCAATGATCAACAAAATGAATTTATGAAAACATGGCTGCACACACATCTTGAGAAAGAGAACAAAGACGCACAAATTATCGAGCTTTTTGCGGGCTCAGGAAATTTTACGCGAGTGTTTACAGGCGAAGGGTTTTCGGCCATTTACAGCGCCGAAATTGATCAGCAGGCCGTGCAAACACTGCAAGCCCAGCGCTTACCGGGAGTTCGTGGTTTTGTGACAGACTTGTACAATCCTTTACAGTGGACACAAATTCCCGCAGATGTGCGCACCGCCGAGATTTTATTTTTGGATCCTCCACGAGAAGGATTTAAACTTCTGGAAAAATACATCGAAAACTTTCCACGGCTTAAAAAAATAATCTACGTTTCCTGCGAGCCGTTCGAGTGGTCGCAAAACATCCGTGGTCTGGTGCATGGAAAATGGCGCCTGAGCGAAGTCGTCCCTGTGGATCAATTTCCACAGACCCCCCATGTGGAACTGCTCTCTGTTTTGGTAAAGAAGTAAGAAAGCCTAAAAATCCAACGTATTAAAAAGTGGAAAAAATACATTCTTACGGAGCTAAGCGGTTATCTCTAAAAATGAAATTGGTTAAATGCTACCCGGTAAGGAATTGCCTAGCCTGGCAAAAAAAGGGGATTTATGAAACTTACATTAATTACTTTGTTCACTCTATTTTCGATCTGTGCGGGCGCTATCGAACAAAAAGATTTTTCGATTCCATCAGATTGCAAAAGTGCAATTGAAGCTGCAGTTATCGACCAGATTGGCAATGGCGATGAGACATTCAGTGTTGTCGCGATAAAACTCGTTTATGGCGGCGTTTACAAAGGATTGTCCTACCCAGTTGTTGCGATTGTAAGAACTTCCGATGAGGTTGATCCAAGAGATGTACTTGTAAAAACCTCTATCCCACAAAACGGTACATGTGTGGCTGAATTTGTGGAAATCTTAGCGGACGCAAGCTTGATTGAAGATCCATCTTTAAATCGATAATCTCAACTCACGTCGTAGAAGCTCCCTTATTGGCGGGGCTTCTTTTTAACGAGAATTCGTTAGCTCCCTCCAGGGCGCAAAGTGACGAATTAAATGGCAATTAGAGACTAAAGCGCATGCATAATAATTAAAAATAGCGGTATAGCTGATTGCTCAATTAATTTGCAAGGGAGATTTTCGTGTATTTTTTAAAAAACGTATTAAACTTTTTAGTCGCCGGAGTTTTGCTTGTGGGTGCAACCAAACAGGTTGAAGCTGCAGAGCCAATGATCCAATGGAGTTGCTCGAGTCCCACACAAAATATTCTTCTTGTGGTCAATGGCCTTCCGGACAAAGAAGAGATTATTACGTCAAAAATAGATGTTTTTCCCCATGAACTTTTTAGACCCGTTCTGAATTTGTTGTCTCGTCATACGATTTATTCGCCACAAGATAAAACATCTAAAGAATATCTAAGCTACAAACTGTCGTACGCACTAGAGCCTGATATCGTGGTTGAAACCTATCAGCTCGAAACTGAAACATACGATACAGTAACGGTTCCTGCGCCCACCTTTTCAACTCTAGTGTCATGCGAGGAAATCAGCGAATTTTTGCCCTAATGAATCAAGATTAGTTTTCCGTTATATGGCAGCGCAGGATGTTTGATTGATCCTGACTTATAGATAAAGCAAAGGCCCTTTACTGATTGAGCCTTTGCTTTTTGAGACATTGTATCTATGAGAAGACTTGATACTTCTACAGGTCGTAGTACATATGGAATTCATACGGTGTTGGTCGCATCTGATTCGGCAACACTTCTTTTTCCATTTTATAATTGATCCAGTTTTCGATGAAGTCTTTGCTAAACACTTCGCCTTTCAACAAGAAGTCATGTTTCAACGCCAGGTTGTTGAGTGTTTGATCAAGAGTTCCTGGAATCGATGGAACTTTTGCCGCTTCTTGCGGTGGAAGTCCGTAGATGTCCTTATCTAAAGGATCGCCTGGATGAATGCGGTTTTGAATACCATCAATACCTGCCATTAATAAAGCCGCAAACGACAGGTAAGGATTTGATCCTGAATCAGGGGTGCGGAATTCAATGCGTTTGGATTTTGGGTTGTCACCCGTATTTGGAATGCGAACTGCCGCAGAACGATTTTTAAAACTATAAGCTAATTTAATTGGCGCTTCGAAACCCGGAACTAAACGCTTGTAAGAGTTTGTGATTGGATTCGTGAAACCGCAAAGCGAGGGTGCGTGTTTTAAAATACCACCAACAAAGAACAAAGCTGTCTCAGAAAGTCCTGCATACTGATTTCCGGCAAACAAATTTTTTCCACCCTTCCAAAGAGACATATGAACGTGTTGTCCAGATCCATTGTCGCCATACAAAGGCTTGGGCATGAATGTGGCAGTTTTATTGTGGCGACGTGCCACATTTTTTACAACGTACTTAAACCACTGAAGGTCGTCAGCAGATTTAACGAGTTCATTGTACTGGTAGTTGATTTCACACTGAGCACAAGCCACTTCGTAGTGATGGCGCTCGACAATCATGCCCAGTTTTTCAAGTTCTAGGCAGATTTCGGTTCGCATGTCATGGAGGCTGTCCATCGGCATAGCCGCAAAATATCCACCCTTGTGTCGTGGTTTAAAACCAAGGTTCGAGCCACCTTCTTCGCGGCCGCTGTTCCACTCGCCGGCTTCAGAATCAATTTGATAAAATCCACCGTACTGAGTTTGGCTATAGCGAATGTCATCGAAAATAAAAAATTCAGCTTCGGGACCAAAATAAGCAGTGTCTGCTAAGCCAGTGGAGCTAAGATAAGCAAGAGCCTTTTTAGCAATTTGTCGTGGATCGCGATCATAGGGAGTCAGTGTCTCGGGCATAACCACATCACACAACAAAGACACAGTTGGAATTTCTGCGAATGGATCCATTTTTGCGGTGCTAGGATCTGGCATCAAAACCATATCGGACTCATTGATGACTCTCCAACCGCGGCAGGAAGATCCATCAAATCCCATTCCTTCTTCGAAGATATCATTTTTGAGTTGATGAAGAGGAATTGTGAGATGTTGCCACGTGCCGAGCATGTCGGTGAATTTCAGGTCAACCATTTGGGCGCCCTGTTTGTAAGCGTAATCAATACTTTCCTGCGGCGTCATTTAATACTCCTTGGTTTATTATCAAATAGCATCTTCATCCAAATCTCCAGTGCGAATACGAAGCGCCGATACGACTTCGTACACAAAAACTTTTCCGTCACCCACTTTTCCAGTGTGCGCAGCATTTTTGATCGCATCAATTGCCGGTTTTAAAAGAGAATCGTTGACAACTGTTTCGAGTTTTATTTTTGGTAAGAAATCGACAACATATTCTGCACCTCGATAAATTTCAGTGCGACCTTTTTGACGACCAAAGCCACGAATTTCCGTGATAGAGATTCCTTCGACACCGATCTCAGACAATGCTTCTACAACATCATCAAGCTTGAACGGCTTTATAAAGGCTTCGATTTTCTTCATTCTGGAGTTGAAAAGTAGTCGGGATTTGATTGGCTGTCAAAGAAAGACAAGTCCTGGTAAAATTTTGTCAACACCTCGTGCGTTGTTTGCCCTGTTTGCGATCAAAACGGTTCTTTGTTATACACGCGCCTCTATGGTGGGATTTAATTTTTTTATTTACGGGGTTTATGACGAGGGTGGAGCTTGCTTCGGCCGCTTCAAGAACTTTATTCGGCAGTCGCAACCCGCGATGGTCAAGGGCTCGCTTTACCAGCTACAAAGCGGATTCTCCCTCGTTTTGAATCAAGGTGAAGGGTTCGTGCGCGGGACACTCGTGGAGCTAGATATTGCAGAGAATCACTGGCCCCTATTTGATGCGCTCAACGGATGCGGGTTCGAAAAAATGATAGGTAAAGGCTTCGTAGTGAAAGACAAGGTTCGATTAAATGGCGATGAAATGTCTGGGCTGCATGTTGATGCTTATTGTCTAAATCCAGAAAAAATACTCATGACATCGGGTGAAATTCAGCCGGAAAATCTTTCCAAAAACAAAGAGGCACCGGCCCTCGTTGCAACACTTACGGAGCGGCAAAAAAATTACATTCAAAAATTATCTAGAACTAAGGGTCGCGAGGTTATACCTATCGATTTGGCCATCGCGCGAGAGCTTATCTCAAAAGAGTTGATTATTGATAAGGGTCGCAGACTTGCATTGACCAATTTAGGCTCGGAAGTGAGCTGTTTTCTTTGACCGAAATGTTTCATGTGGTTCTGGTTGAGCCCGAAATTCCGCATAACACAGGAAATATCGGCCGCACATGTGTGGCAATGAATAGCCACCTTCATCTTGTTGAACCATTAGGATTTTCATTAAAAGAAAAGGAAGTTCGCCGAGCAGGTTTGGACTATTGGAAAGACCTTCAGCTGACCCAGTACGAAAACTACACAAACTGGAAAAATATGTTCGGTCAAAAGAAGTGTTATTATTTCACGACAAAAACGCAAAGATCGCTTTTTGACGTGAATTTTAAACATGGTGATGCACTTGTTTTTGGTCCAGAAACTCGCGGGCTTTCTCCGGAGGTGCTCGAACAAAATCAAGACTGTCTTGTTACAATCCCCATGATCGGATCGGTTCGAAGTTTGAATCTTTCCAACGCAGTGGCCGTTGCAGTTTATGAGGCGTTCCGTAAGAGCGCGCTCAAAAAATAATGACACATTATTTCTTAAACACAATCTAGAGCAAAACTATTTCTACCCTATTGAAAATCGTTCGGGTAGAATATAGACTTATGTTCAAAATCATCACAAAAATACTTGGCACTAAGCACGACCGCGAAATGAAAATCATTCAGCCGGTTGTAGATCAAATCAATAAGCTTGAAGATCGTTTCAAGGCCCTCTCGGAATCCGAACTCAAAGGTATGACGCCGAAATTCAAAGAGAGAGTGGCAAAGGGAGAAAGCCTCGACGCACTTTTACCGGAGGCCTTCGCAATGTGTCGGGAGAGCAGCCGCCGCTCTTTACAAATGCGCCATTACGACGTTCAGTTAATCGGGGGCTATGTTTTACATAATGGCGCCATTTCCGAAATGCGCACGGGCGAAGGAAAAACTTTAGTGGCCACACTTCCGGTTTATCTCAATGCCTTAAGCGGGAAGGGCGTTCACGTTGTAACGGTGAATGATTATCTGGCCAAGCGGGATGCGGAGTGGATGGGCCGTTTATATGGCTACATGGGTATGAAAACGGGGATTATCGTGCATGATCTCAGCGATGCTCAACGGCAAGCGGCTTATGGCTCAGACATTACCTATGCAACAAACAACGAACTTGGGTTTGATTATTTGCGCGACAATATGAAGTTTCGTTTGTCTGACTATGTGCAAAGAGATCTCAATTTTGCCATCGTTGATGAGTGTGACTCAATCTTGATTGATGAGGCAAGAACACCGCTCATTATCTCCGGTTCTGCCGAGGACAACACGCGCATCTATCAAGAGATTCATGGGTACGTTAAACATTTAGTAGTCAACGAGCATTTTACGCTCGAAGAAAAAAATCGATCGGTCGCCATTACTGAAGAGGGAAATACCAAACTTGAGCAGTTGATGGGAATTGAAAATTTGTACGATCCACAACATATCGACAAACTTCACCACGTGTATCAAGCTCTAAAGGCTATTCACTTATTTAAGCTCGACGTGGATTACATGGTCAAAGACGGAGAAATTGTCATCGTCGATGAATTTACCGGCCGGTTGATGGAGGGACGTCGATGGAGCGATGGCTTGCACCAGGCAGTTGAGGCCAAAGAAAGCGTGCAAATCAAAAACGAAAGTCAAACTCTTGCATCGATCACATTTCAAAATTACTTTCGTATGTACAAAAAGATTTCGGGAATGACAGGAACGGCGGACACTGAAGCCGAAGAATTTCGAAAAATCTACAAACTAAATGTTTCCACAATTCCCACCAACAAGCCGATGATTCGGAAAGATGTCGAAGACGTAGTCTATAAAAGCGAAAAAGGAAAAATTTCAGCCATTATTAGCGACGTTGTCGAACGCAAACAAAAAGGCCAGCCAGTGCTGGTGGGCACTGTGAGTATCGAAAAATCAGAGTTGTTAAGTTCGGAACTAAAAAAGAAAAACGTTCCGCATGTTGTACTCAATGCTAAATATCACGAAAAAGAAGCAGAAATTATTGCGCAAGCGGGTCGCGCCGGTGCAGTGACTATCGCCACGAACATGGCGGGACGGGGAACAGATATCATTCTCGGAGGCAATGCGGAGTTCATGGCAAGGGCCACGGGAGCAGAACCAGAAAGCGAAGCTTATCTGCCGGCAGTGGAAAAATTTAAGTCGCAGTGTGATGCCGAGAAAAAAAGCGTTCTTAGCGCCGGAGGCTTGTATATCGTGGGTACCGAGAGACACGAATCCCGCCGAATTGATAACCAGCTGCGAGGACGTTCGGGGCGCCAAGGGGACCCGGGTGAAACAAAGTTTTACCTTTCACTCGAAGACGATTTAATGCGCAAGTTTAATGGCGATCGTATCAAGCGCATCATGGACAGCCCTTTGTTTAATATACCAGATGACGAACCTATGACAGCGCGAATGGTGACTCGCTCCATCGAAGGCGCTCAACGAAAAGTCGAAGGACACAACTTTGATATACGTAAACATCTCCTCGAGTTTGATGATGTGATGAATCTACAGCGAACCAAAGTGTATTCCGTGCGCCGTGCTCTGCTCGAAGAAGACAGCAGTGGTGCCACCACGTTTGAGGGAAAAATAAAAGAGATGATGGGCGAAGTGACATCGGACCTTCTCGATTTATATGCGGACGACAACGTGAAGAGACAGCTTTGGGATCTGCCCGCGCTGGCTGTAGCTTTCGAAAAGCAATTTGGAATAGAAATTTCCTTTGATGATAAAATATCAAGTGATGAGTTACTGAACAAAGTAAAAAGCACGATCCAACAAAAATACGAAGAACAAAAGCGACTTATGGGGGACCTATTTGATGATATTCAGAGAAGTCTTCTGCTGGGAGCAATTGATCATTATTGGAAAGAGCACTTGTATCGTGTGGATCGGATTCGCGAATCGGTTAATTTAAAAGCTTATGCGCAAAAAGATCCGTTGATGGAATATCGAAAAGAAACTTTCCAGGCATTCGAAGAAATGAATCAACGCGTGCGTTCAGACGTGGTCGAAAAATTTATGAAATTAAAGGTCGTCATGGAACAGCAGCGACCTGACGAGACTATAGACACCGATGAAGCACGAGATGAAATTTTAGAAGCCTTGCGCCCAAAGCAACCGCAAAAAATGACGCTTTCTTCCGGAAGTTCGCTGAACGAAGATGATGATCGGGCCAACCGCAATCAACGACGACAAGTAGAGAAGAATACAAAGAAGAAAAAGAAATTATTTTAAGCCAATGGAGGGCGCACGGATGGCGCGATGTCCAGAGTGTCAAACAGAGCAAAATGCTGATTTTGGAATGACCACATGCCCACAGTGTAGTGCTGTATTTATGGTGGGAATCGATGGCGAAGTGGAAAGTGTTGAGCCGGCTCCTATTGAAGACCATATTCAGAATGAGTCGGGAGCCACAGTTGTAGAGGCATTTGAAGCTTCAGGCAACGCTGCCAGTGATGACGAAGCCACTAACCATGCCGAAGAACAAAACGAGGCTGAGGCCGCTTACAGTGCTGAAACGGATGAGGCTGACAAAATCAATGTCAGCAAAACTGAATACTCTGAGAATTTTTTAGACAATCTTTCAGATAATCCTCAAGTTGCCACAGAGTCCGAGCTCGAATCTTCTGCGGATCCACTTGGTATCCAGCGGTTTGATCAATCAGCCGCCTCGCAAATGCGCGATGGGGAGTATCTGTACGAAGTGGTAATTACTGGAATCGATTCGGCAGATCTTAAAAGAGAAGTTCTTATGGCACTGTCAGAAAAACGTTTTTCTTTGATTATTTCAGAACTTCAAAAGGAAATTCAAAAGGGCGAGTTAATTGTGCGAAATTTAAACCCCGTGCGTGCCATGCTCATAGTGCTTAGACTTCAAAGTCTTGATATTACAATCGAATGGCGACAAAAGCATTTCACCCAGGGTAAGGCAGTAAAAGAAAACGAGGCTGAAGTATGAGTTTCTTATTGATCGTGTGCCTATTCGTCAGCGGCGAACCAATGACAGTTCACAAAATACAGATGCAAGCACACGATCAGCAAATATTAGAGCATGAAGTACGACTCAAAGAGCTCCTGAAAAATAAGGCAGTTGTGAAAGAGGGGGAGCACCTCGAGGAAATTTTAAGTGAAATAGCCGACACCCATAAAGAGCTTGTGAATATCAAAAAAAAACGTGAGGACATTCGTGAGCATTTACGCAAGAGCCACACATCCGAAGAGGCCTTTTCGGATTTGAGTTTTTTCAAGCAAGCGGAGCTGAAAAAAGATAAAAAGCAAACCAACGATTTATTGTTAGATAAAAAGCTAGATGACTTATTGAGTTTAGTGCAAAGACAATATGTTCGCACCTTAAGCGAAGATTTTAAAATTTCTCAGGAACTGCAAACAGAAGAAGAAGTTAGAAAAAAACTTAAAGAGCAGCGTGTAAAGGTTAACAAATCAAACAAGAAAAAATATATCCGCGAGGAATTAGAAACAACTATCAAGACGGAATAAGATTTTTTATATAACCCGTTCGCATGTCGTACACCCAACCGTGGAGGCGAATTCTAGGGTTTTCCGCGAGAAGCACCTTAAAAATTTCACTGTTTTTTAAGTGATTAACCTGTTCGATGACATTTAACTCCACAAGTCGGTCACTTTTTGCGACGCTGTCCGAGATTTTATCAAGCTCGTTCTTATGGACCGCAGCCACGGCTTTAATATTCTTAAGCCAGTTATCGATAAGGCCAAACGAATCGTTGCCCATTGCCGAGATAACTCCACCACACCCATAATGACCGCAAACAATGACGTCGCGTACCTTTAGATAGCGAAGCGCATAGGTGACAACGGACATCAGGTTAAGATCGTCGTCATGCACAAGGTTCGCAATATTGCGGTGTACAAAAAGATCACCAACTGATGTTCCGGTAATTTCATTTGGTAGAAGGCGCGAGTCAGAGCAGCCGATCCACAAGTACTCCGGTGCTTGTCCCTTAGCGTTGTTTTCGAAAAACCCAGCGTCACTCTGTAGTTTTTCAAGAACCCATGCCTTGTTTTCTAAAAAAATAGCTCTTATGTTTGGCATGATTACTCCTTAAAGTACGGCGAGAGTGCAAGACTAGATTTCCGGATTTGAGTTGTGATGTTTTTTTGCCCAGACGAATCTACAAAATCTTCAATCATGTCGACAATGTCAGCATCGATAAAAACAGAGCGAGAACCGTCAATTAGAAGTTCTGAGTTTCCTGGAATTGAAGCTAGCAATTTTTTCAGAATCGGCTTGTTTAAAAATGACGTATCCTTGTTGAATCTTAATAGATAAAGATTACTGTCGTTAACCAAAACGACCGAAGCGTGAAGGTTAGCTTTGAAAACAAAAAGCAGTCCAACAACAAAACCAATAAGCACTCCAAGCAAGAGATCAGTAAATAGAATAGCTACGATCGTCACCACAAAGGGTATAAATTGAGATCGTCCAAGTTTGGCAAAAGATTTAAATAATTTCGGCGATGTAAGTTTAAAACCAACAAAAATCAAAATCACCGCTAAGCACGCTAACGGTATTTGATTGAGAAGAGATGGAGCAAGTACGGCGAAAACGAGCAACCACACCGCGTGAAGTATTCCCGACAGTCTCGAGTTAGCACCCGCCGAAACATTCGCACTTGTACGAACGATGACCGCGGTGATCGGAAGACCGCCAAGAAGTCCACTTACGATGTTTCCTGCTCCCTGAGCAAAAAGTTCGCGAGATGTGTCCACGCTTCTTTTTAACGGGTCAATTTTTTCACTGGCATCGATGCTAAGGATGGTCTCAATCGAACCAATGAGACAAAGTGTGATGGCCAAAACCAGATAGTCCCAGCGAAAGGCATCGAACAATATCAACGGTGACACAGGAGAGAACAAACTCGTCGACGGCAATTGCACAAGATGCTCCGTCGAAAGCTGTAGTTCTAGCAACGGTAGTAATAGTGTGTTTAAGAGAATCCCGCCGCCAACAACAATAAGAGCTGACGGAACCAACTTGAGCATAGATGCTCGAGCAGCAAGCCAATCCCAACTCAACAGAGTTATGGCAGAAAATGCAGAGATAATTACAGCACCGTAGGTGAGAGAAGAAAAGGCATGGGAAAGAGCACTAAAGGTGTTGTCGCCATCGAGCTGTGCGAAAGACTCATCGCCAAAATAATCTGCGTCGAATCCGACGGCATGTGGGATTTGTTTGAGAATTATAAGAATTCCAATTGCCGCAAGCATGCCCTTAATCACACAGGATGGGATCAACGTTCCGACCACGCCGAATCGCAAAAATCCAAGCAGGATCTGAAAAATTCCCGCCAGCGCCGTTATGACACAAAACATTTCGAAGGAACCGACGTCTTTAATGCCGGCAAGAACTACAACGGCGAGACCTGCAGCAGGGCCGGAAACGGCAATTTCAGAAGGACTTAAAAAGCCTACTAATAGGCCGCCCACTATACCTGCAATCAGTCCGCTCGAAGCAGGGGCCCCAGACGCTAGAGCAATGCCTAAGCACAGCGGAAGAGCCACTAAGAATACTACGAAAGACGATTGAAGATTTTGGCTCGAAAACCTTGTGGACTGAATTTGCTTTAGGGTTGCTCTCATAAAAGTCTCTTTCTACTGTACGGGTTCAAAAGGAATGGATGTTTTTTTTCTTGGAGCTTCGTCGACAAAAACAACCTTGCCTTCTTGAAACCAAATTTCTTTTTCAATTGAGGAATTGGCTGCTTGTTTGATTTTGTAAACCCAGCGCTGGGTATTGTCCTTGTAATAAGTGCGTTCTGGATTCCCTAACTTATGAAGTACGACGCCCTTCTCTTCTCCCAAAGAGATATGTTGCAAATTGATCGGGGGTGGTGACGAGCAAGACATTAGCCCAAGTTGAGCCACCCAAAGCAGTACTTTTTTCATGACAAAATCATAGAGGAGTTTTCATTTGAAATCCACTTGTTTCAAGTTGGCATGGGGAGTATAAATAAAGTTATCAAGGAGATGTGTGTATGTCGGAATACCGTTTAGGTGACTACAATCGTGCAGGGTATCTCTCATTTATGTTCTGCATGGCTTTTACAATGATATTTTTCGTCTACATTGCATTCATCCACCCAGGGGTGGATTTAAAAGAAATTAAAATGCCCGAAACAGTGAAGGAGACAGTCGTTGAACCATCAACAGTTGAGCCATCTACTGCTAAGCAGCAACCCACAGCTGAGCAACAATCAGCCGAGCCATCTGCCGCTGAAGCAAGTGCGCCCGAAAAATAGAGCCGTATCGCTTTTTGTTTTCTTATTTTTGTTTTCGACTGCAAACGCTTACGACCCCGCCGAGTCGGAGTCACTGAATACAGATTTGCCCCGCCAGGTAAAAGACGTAGGTATAACTGAGCAGTTAGGTGCGGATTTGCGCCAAGTGCAGGCGCAGTTTGTGGATGAAAAAGGCGTGTCAAAAAGTTTGGGCCAGTGGATTTCGCCGCAGCGCCCAACCATTGTGAGCCTTGTCTATTTCAATTGTCCCAGTCTTTGTAATCTTCATCTTAACGGCGTGCTTGATGCTTTAAAACAACTGTCTCTTATTCCAGGCAAAGACTATGACTTGCTGGCCGTGAGTTTTGACCCGAGCGAAACGTCCGACTTGGCCGCGGCCAAAAAATACAATTACCAACAAAAGTATAATTATCCCGATAATGGCAGCGGTATCCACTTTCTAACAGGTGATAAGAACTCAGTGAAAACTCTTGCTGATATGGTCGGATTTAAATATAAATGGGATGATAAAGCAAAGGAATGGGCGCATGCGTCCGCGGCGATGTTACTGACTCCTGATGGGAAAATTTCACGCTATTTACACGGTGTGTACTTCGACCCAAAAACGTTTCGACTTTCTATTGTTGAAGCGTCGCAAGGGAAGGTGGGAAGTGTCGTCGATTCCATCATGCTTTTTTGTTACAGATACGACCCGAGCGGTAGTCAGTATGCGCTCTACGCGTTTAATGTGATGAGAGCTGGTGGCGCTGTGGCAGTGGCCATCTTGTTTTTTTGGCTGTTTCTGTTTTGGAAACCACGTATGAAAGAGGAGTAAGCAACATGTTCTGGTTCGTTCCGTCGGCAAAAGCGAATACCTTCATGCCCCCCGCAGCTTCGGAAGTTGCTCAGCAAGTAAGTAATCTGTATGCATTCATGCTCATCGTGAGCGCGATTTCCTTTGTCCTGCTGATCGGGGCAATGCTTTATTTTTTGCACAAGTACAAAAGGCGTTCTGAAAACGACAAGACGCCTTACATTTCGCACAATCACACTCTTGAGTTTATTTGGAGTTTTATTCCATTCGTGATTTTTTTAATCTGTTTTGCATGGGGCGCCTACGTCTATCTCGAAATGCGCGATTTTCAACAGAATGCTTTAGAAATTCATGTCTACGGAAAAAAATGGGTTTGGGAATTTGAATACAAAGATGGACGAAGAATTACTTCAACCGTCGGTGATCAAGGCCAGCAGGTTCCATCAACCATGGTTGTACCAATCGATACTCCTGTAAAACTTTTGATGACATCTATCAAGGTGGCACCTACCGACAAAGCGGTTCTCCACAGTTTTTTCGTTCCGGCGTTGCGAATAAAGCAGGACGTTGTTCCGGGTCGATTTTCAGCCTTAGGATTTACGGCCAACAAGCTGGGAACGTTTCAGGTTTTCTGTACGGAATTTTGCGGTACAGGTCACTCAACGATGATGGCGCGGATTAAAGTTGTGTCCAAAGAAGAGTTTGATAAATGGGTGCTAGGTGACGATTCAGCTGGCAGTGGTAAAGAGGTTACGCTTGTTGATAAGGGTCGCGATGCCTATGCCAAGTGGGCGTGCATCGGTTGTCACACTCTCGACGGGAAAGCGGGAACTGGGCCAACTTGGAAAGGTCTGTACGGCGCAACCCGTAACTTCAATAACGGACCTTCGGTCGTAGCCGATGAAAACTACATCCGCGAGTCTATCTGGGATCCAAATAATAAAATTTCAAAGGGTTATGAACCAAATAAAATGCCTGCGTTTAAAGGTATGGTTAGTGAAGAAGAAATCATGGCGATCATCGAATTTATGAAAACGGTGAAATAGGAGTATTTATGGCTGGAACTGATACAAGTTATTTAAATCATGGCAAAGGGTTATGGTCGTGGCTAACATCGCTCGATCACAAGCGGATTGGCTTACTGTATTTTTTCTCTGTTTCGTTTTTCTTTTTGTTAGGCGGAATCTTCGCGATTCTCATCCGACTGGAGCTGTTCAAATCGGGCGGATTGTTCCCACCTGATTTGTATAACAAGCTGATGACGTATCACGGGGCAATGATGGTGTTCTTTGTGATCATCCCCGGAATTCCGGCAATCCTTGGAAATTTCTTTTTGCCTCTGCAAATCGGAGCAAAAGATGTGGCCTTTCCACGAGTCAACTTGATGAGCTGGTACTGTCTGATGGGCGGTTTTATTCTAGCAGCGTCAACATTGCTCATGGGACGAAACGGAGGATGGATTGGCGGCGTTGATAACGGATGGACTTTTTACACTCCATACAGCATCACATTCAAGCCTGCGACAATCTTTATGGCGCTTGCAGTTTTCGTGGCTGGATTTTCATCGATCTTAACAGGCGTTAACTTTGTGGCTACGGTTCATCGCTTGCGCGCGCCCGGAATGACTATGAATCGCATCCCATTGTTCGTTTGGGCGATCTACGCAACGGCCATTCTCCAAGTGCTTGCTACACCAATTCTTGGAATAACGGTTCTTTTACTCGCAATGGAGAACATTTTTAACATTGGGATTTTTGACCCCGAACTGGGTGGCGATCCAGTGTTATTCCAACACTTTTTTTGGTTCTACTCACATCCAGCCGTTTACATCATGGTTCTTCCAGCGATGGGTATCATCAGCGAAGTGATCACTGCCTTTTCTAAAAAAACCATCTTTGGTTACACAGCCATTGCTTATTCCTCTGTCGCAATTGCAGCCATTAGTTTTTTGGTTTGGGGACATCACATGTTCACAAGCGGCCAGTCAGAGGTCGTTGGAATTACTTTTTCGGTGCTGACTATGCTGGTTGGTGTGCCAACCGCAATTAAGCTTTTCAATTGGATTGCCACTCTCTACGGTGGCTCTATTCAGTTCGTAAGTCCGATGCTTTACGTCCTAGGTTTTATGTTTATTTTTACCATCGGCGGAATCACAGGCATTTACCTTGCGACTCTTGCCACCGACATCCACTTCCATGACACTTACTTTGTGGTGGCGCATTTTCATTATGTGATGGTGGGCGGAACATTGATGGCGATCATGGCGGGAGCCTATTACTGGCTGCCAAAAATGATTGGTAAAATGTATAAGGAATATCTAGCTCGTTTATCTTTTATTTTTATTTTTATCGGTTTTAACGTTACGTTTTTTCCTCAGTTTGTTTTGGGAAACATGGGGATGCCTCGTCGTTACCACGATTATTTGCCGGCGTACGAGTCATTGAACATGATTTCAACCACGGGCTCTTGGCTGATTGCGATTGGTTTTTTAATTGCTCTTTACTCGTTTATCGAAGCTATTTACTACGGTCCTAAAGCTCCGATGAATCCTTGGGGGGCTAAAACTCTCGAATGGACAACACAATCACCACCGCCGCATGAGAATTTTGAAACCATTCCAACCGTAACAGCAGGTCCTTATGAGTACAGATAGTCATCATCACGCCCACCATTTTGACAGTGCAGAACATGAATACACCACGAGCAAAGAGGGGATTTGGCTCTTTTTGACTTCGGAAATATTAATGTTTGGTGGACTTTTTGTGGGTTACATCATTTACAGCAATGTTTATCCCCAGGTTTTTCTCGAGGGAGCCAAACACCTCGATTGGAGATTGGGTGCACTTAATACAATAGTATTACTTACGAGTTCCCTCACTATGGTTTTAGGAATTCACTTTAGCCAACACAACGATCGTAAAAAGGCCGTGGTGAGTTTGGCAGTGACCATCGCGTGTGGGGCTATCTTCATGGTTGTTAAGTATTTTGAATATATGCACAAGATCCACGAAGGTCTATTGCCGGGGACTTGGTATCATGGGCCCGTTCCTGAAGGTGTGAACAACATCGGACTCTATTATTCATTTTATTTTATGATGACGGGATTGCACGGGATTCACGTGCTTGCTGGAATGGGGCTGATACTTTGGGTTCTTTTAAGAGCACAAAAGGGTGAGTTTAGCTCTAAGTACTACACGCCGGTCGAAGGCGTAGGGCTTTTTTGGCATTTGGTTGATTTGATTTGGATCTTTTTATTCCCGCTACTTTATTTAGTGGGTTAGGAGAACACATGGCACAACACGGAGAACATCACGCAATTACTTTAAGTACACATTTGAAGGTGTTTGCAGCGCTCATTGGGTTTACTGTTCTTACAGTAGTCACCGCAAAGGGGATGAACTTTGGTTCGTTCAACTGGGTTGTGGCATTTTCGATCGCGACCGCTAAGGCTTTTTTAGTAATGGCCTACTTTATGCATCTGAAGTACGACGAAAAAATCTACAAATATATTATTGCTTCAAGCTTTTTCTTTGTGTTTTTGTTGTTCATTTTTTGCGTGGGCGATTTGGCATCGAGAATTACACATACAAGCACGCTGTAACTATTGAGTGAAAGCATATTTTGATTTAACCAAGTTTGGAATCGTTTGTTTTGTCCTCTTTACGGGAGCAGCAGCGTATTTCCTGGGTTCAGATCCTTATGCAACATTAGATAAAACTCACTTTTTTATTTTCCTCGCAGCTCTCTACTTTCTAAGCTCCGGGAGCTTTGCGCTCAATCAGTGGCAAGAAGCGGACATCGACGGAAAAATGCCTCGCACTCAATCGCGTCCCCTACCCATGGGAATCTTTTCTTCGATCACAGTTTTGGTTTTAGCTATTGGATTTATTTTTTTGGGAAGCGGACTTGGATACTTTGTCTCTCGTTGGTTCTTTATTTATGGTTTGTTAACAGTGCTTTTGTACAATGGACTTTATACAATGTACTGGAAAAAAAAATGGGCCTTCGGAGCGGTGCCTGGTGCCATTCCCGGCGCCATGCCTATCTTTCTCGGCTATGGAGCTCACAATATCGCTTTATCGCGTGAGAGTTTCTATTTGTTTACGCTTATGTTTTTGTGGCAGATGCCGCACTTTTGGGCGCTTGCTTTGCGCTACCGAGAAGATTACGCCCTCGCCGGCATTCCGGTTTTGCCAGTCGTGATTGGTGAACAAAGAACCATGTATCACATTGGCCTTTATGTGTTTGCCTACGCAGCGTGGGCTGTCAGTTCGCCGTGGTTTATTAATGTGTGGATTGGCTATCTTCTAGTTATTTTGCCCTTCGTTGCAAAAGTCGTAGTGGAGTTTTGGTCGTACTACAAAGATCCTAGCAAACGACGATGGTTGTCTTTCTTTTTGTGGACCACCTTTAGTGTGCTGGTGTTTGTGATTATCCCTGTTTTTGATAAATGGGGAGAAATGGTGTTTCAATGATCGAGAAAAACTTTTCAAAAATTATCGGTTTCCTCATTTTTTTAACGTTCGATTTGATGTTGCTAGGTGCAGCGGTGCGCGCACTTGATGCCGGACTTGCGTGTCCGGATTGGCCTTTGTGTTTTGGAAAAGTTCTACCCAAGTATGACCTGCAGGTTTACCTCGAAGTGATTCACAGATTCATTGCTGGGTTTGTGGCTCTTATCTTTTTCGTGGCTTTCGCAGCCGCGTTTATCTATCCAAGATTTAAAAAACTACGCTGGACGCTTTCGGTAGGGCTTTTTTTACTTCTTGCACAGATTGTGATGGGCGGACTCACAGTGCTGAAAATTCTCGAGCCGGGAATCGTAACGGCGCACCTCAGTCTTGCCACCGCGTTTTTAATTTCGCTAGTGATTGTGCAATACCAAGAAGCGGAACCACGTTACCAGATTATAAAAAACCAAACCTTCGAAAGACTGTCGCTTATTGGAGTCGCCCTGGTCTGTGGACAGATTGTTTTAGGCGGATGGGTTGCTTCCAATTATGCGGGAATGGCCTGCGTTGATTTCCCGATGTGTAATGGTCAGTGGTTCCCAGCATGGACCGGCCCCATTGGCGCTCAGGTGATTCATCGGTTGATGGCGTATACGTTAACATTGTTTTTTAGTATTTATTTTTTGTATGCGCTCCGAGCAGCAAACAAAAAACAAATTTCGCTGATTCAGAAAAAAACCGCCTTTCAATGCATTTTACTTATTTTTTCTCAGGTAGCAGTGGGAGTTATGAATTTGCAATTGCAAATCCCAGCATGGATGACAGTTCTTCATCTAGGACTGGCACTCTATCTGATGCTTACAATCCTGAAAGTGAACTTACTGCATTTTTTCAGCAAAAACACAGTCACATCCTAAGCATTTGAACCACCCCGTTAGGCTCAGCGAATTCAACAACCACGTCATTCGGAGCGAGTTCCAACCCCGGTCATCCTGCGCAAATGCGCTCGTCATCATGAGTGCACTCGCCCGTCATCCTGGGCGAACGCGAAGGATCTCGCATCAATGCTTCGAACGTTAGTTCTTCGCATCGAGAGTTAGGACAACAGAATAATTTCAAACGACGAAAGCGGGTGAGATAGTTACCTTGGAGGCTGCAAGTGTTCGGGGAGTATCGTTTAGTGTTACATTTTAAGGAAGTTTTTCGGCAATTTGTTTTTCAAGCTCCGCGATTCTTTCTAGCAGTTTATCCTGAGAATCTTTTCGTTTTTTTGCAATGAGAGCGCGGGCGATAAGATCTCCTAAAATACCAGCGAAATAAATTTCGTTGGAGTCCCATTTTCTTATTTGCAATACACTTTCAGCGCAGACGATCCCAACCACCTCTCCATACTCCCAGATAGGGGTATCCAACATGGATGCAATGGAATGAGGGAGCATGTAGATGTCCAACAATTCAGATGTCCTTCGGTCTGTTTTCACGTCGCGAATCGTGAGAACTCGATGGTAAATCAAGGATTCGAAGTAAATAGGGTAATCTTCGGCAGTGATTTCCATTCCTCGAGAACCATGCGTTGAAGTTGATTTTTCGTAAAGATCCAAGCATTGAATTTTTGTTTTGTCAGAATTATAAAACCAAACACCGAGTCGTTCTACCTCGAGGCAATGAGCGGCAGATTCGAGAATGTAGTGAACTGTTTGGGTGAGGTCACCGCTATCCAAGATAGGATTTCGTGAGATCTGCAACAACACATCATTGAAACGGGCAAACTTCGGATTTGAAAAAGGCATTGTCTACATTCCCTTTTTAAGGTTCAAAATCTGGCTGTCTTTCGGGAGACGCTCTTAAAAAGTCGGTGAGTTTCAAACAGCGCTCGTTGACTTCAACGCATTTTTTAAACGGCGAGACATCAATTTTAAAACGAAGTGAACTAAAAATTTGAGGTACTAGCAAGCAGTCAGCCATGGTGATCTGATCGCCAAAACAGTATTTTCCTGAATAGAGCTGTAAAAGATCTTCTAGGCTTTGTAGACCACGACAGATCCACTCGATTGTCCATTTGTGTTTTTCATCCGCTGCAACCTGCATCTCACGTTCTAAAAACTGCATCACACTTAGGTTTTGCAGCGGTTGAATTCCGCTGTTTACGATCTCGCACATCTGGCGAACAACTGCACGCTCGGAAGCGAGTTTTGGCAACAAAGGAGGGTGTGGAAATTTTTCCTCAATGTACTCAAGAATAGCCATAGACTGACCAATGATAACATCGCCGTCAGCGAGAGTGGGGACCTGGCGTGAAGGATTTACTATTTTATAGCGCTCGCTGTGCTGTACGCCACCATCCTTAAGAAGATGAACTGGTACCAACGCATAGGGAGTTCCTTTTAGGTTCAGAGCGATCCGCACTCGGTAGGCACAGGAGCTACGAAAGTAGGAATACAGCAGAAGGTTTGTTTGTGTCATTGGAGGCATCATATTCAGGTTGGTGGGACGGCGCAACAACTAAGATGACTTCTCTAGCAAATCCTCCTACAAAGAATGCATGAAGCTTGGAACATTAAAAAGCGAAAACTGGGACGATGGGCGACTTGTCGTCGTGAGCAAAGACAACCAACAGTATGTGGAAGTTCCGAGTATCGCGCAAAATTTAAGAACGGCGTTGGCATCGTGGAACGATACTAAACCGCAGCTCGAAAAAATTTATCGGGATTTGAATTCTGGCTTACTGAAAGATTCAAAGACCGTCGATGAAAATAATTTCCATTCACCGCTACCGCGCACCTTTCAATGGGCGGATGGGTCCGCATTTTTGTATCACGTAAAACTAGTACGCATGGCACGCAATGCCGAAATGCCAGAGTCGCTTTTTAAAGTTCCTTTGATGTATCAGGGGGGCGGCGATAATTTTTTAGCCCCTCGCGACGATATTCCGCAGATCGATTTTTCCCACGGGACAGATTTTGAAGGTGAAGTGGGCGTGATTACAGATTATGTGCCCATGGGTAGCACGCCAGAACAGTGTCTGGAAAAGATTTTACTTTTCGTAGTTATTAATGATGTTTCCTTGCGTGGCCTTATTCCTGAAGAGCTAGTTACAGGGTTTGGCTTTTTTCATGGCAAACCGTCATCAGCTTTTGCACCGTTTGCGGTGACAGTTGATGAGTTGGGTGAAGCTTGGAAGGAAGGACGTGTTCACTTGCCCCTGAATGTTGAATACAACGGTGCTTTTTTTGGAAAAGCCAACGCAGGCGCAATGCATTTTCATTTTGGTGACCTGATTGCTCACGCAGCAAAAACACGTCATCTCATGCCCGGTACGATCATTGGAAGCGGAACGGTGTCAAACGAGGATCATGCCATGGGCTCAAGTTGTCTGGCAGAAAAGCGGATGGTTGAGAAACTCAACGAGGGTGCGATAAAAACTCCGTTTATGAAGGAAGGTGACACCATCAAGATCGAAATGAAATCTCTGGATGGTCGAAACATTTTTGGTACAATTTTCCAAAAAGTTGTTAAGTACTTAAGATGAAGCTTATTCAAGTCGTCAGTAACGGTCTCAAGCTCGAAACGCTCTTAATCAACACGCTGAACGCCCTTCGCCATCTCACAAAAGCAACTTCGGAAAAGATGATTGAAGAATCGCATATTTATTTGCGCGAGAAAAAAATTGTTCGGCATCACATCGTTGTTAAAAAAGGCACAATAGTCTCTGTGCTCGCTCCTGATTTCCTGTTTACGAAAATGCCCTTTCAGTTAGGCCCAGGACATGTTGTTTTCGAAGATAGCGATATCATTGTTGTCGACAAACCTTCGGGATTATCGACGCAATCCACTCAAACACCGGGAGAAGATCATCTTTTTGCTTCGGTGATCGCGTATCTCACCGAACAAAACCCTTCAAAGTTAGCCTATGTTGGGCTTCATCATCGTTTAGACCGCGATACATCAGGATTGGTTTTAATGACGAAAAAGTCGTCCGCAAACAAGTCTATTTCCGATCAATTCAAGGAGCGAAAAATCATCAAAAAATATTTAGCCATTGTTCAGGGCGACAAACCTGCGCAACCTAAATGGAAAGTGGAAGCTCCTATTCGTAGACTTCACGGCGCTAAAGATTTCCGTTTTGGTATCGACCATAAAAAAGGCGACGAAGCGGTGACACTTTTTAATTTCCAAAAATCCATAGACTCAAACCATCATCTCATTGAATGTCAGCCAATCACCGGACGCACACACCAGATTCGGATTCACTTAGCGAGTTGCCAAACTCCCATCGTGGGAGACCGGCTCTACGGCATCAAATCCGATAAACGGCTCCAGCTGTATGCCCACCGCTTGCAATTCGAACATCCAAAAACGGGCGAAAAAATGGATCTTTCGTCCAAACGCTCGTTAGATATTTAAATAAAATAAAATGCGGACCTCTATTCGCCAGTCTGCGAGGAAGGCAAGTCTCCGTCATCCTGAGCGCACGCGAAGGATCTATGCCTTGCTTGTCATGGATGCGAGATCCTTCGCATGCGCTCAGGACGACGGAAGTGGTTTGATCGCTACTTGCAGAGGTCGGAGATTTTTGCGGTGTAGAAGAGTTTGTTTTTGCTGTCGCAGTGGTTGCGTCCGTCGGAGTTGTTACTGCTTTTTACCGCGTCCCAGGAATGGTGAGCAACGGTGAGAGTTGTCTCTGTTAATGTGCTTGCTTTGTCTGTAATATCGAGATCGCAGACGGGGACGTTGACGGTTTTTAGCGGCTTATTATTTTTACAGGTCACGGTGAGGACAATTTCGTAGGGTTTACTGACGGGTTCAGCTTCTGGTCTTTCGATGCGTTTTAACTCCACGTGCACAAGCTTGTTTTCCAAGACTCTGGTCGGGGTGTTTCCAGCCGCAAAAACTAAACTCAAAATCAGTGTTCCAAAAATCATATTCACCTCTCGACTTTCTTTTAGTTTAAGGCTCTGGTGCGGTAAATCAATTGGATTCGGCAAGCCACTGCTTTAATCTAGAGACATGAAATTAGTTATTTTGTTTTTTACAGGGTTTTTGTTTTCCACCGATTTACGCGCCGGCGAAACTACCTCCACCAATGGCATTCCAAATTTTCAGGTGAATGGGGCAGCCATTGCCAATGGACCGCTTAATAGTGTTTCACTACAAAATCTTTGCAACGGAGATCAATCGTTTTCGGTCTATGCCGACCGCAGTAGCGCCCTTCAAACTTGTGAAATGCAATTGAATCCCTACTTTGCCCAGTTGATTAAAGCTTTCATTCCAAAGTGTGCCAAGGAAGCAGCAGTGAAAAATGGAATAAGTCTTCCCACAAGCGTATCCGTCGAACAAATGGGTGGATATGCAAACAGAAATGCGCGCAACAGTGATCGGCTGAGTCGGCATGCTCATGGGATGGCACTTGATATTTCAGCCATTTCGCTTCATACCCGAGATATGTTGGGAAGAGAAAACACGCAAAGGATTCAGCTCACCGGAAACACAACAAATCAGCCATTTTATGATTCTTTCCGAAGCTGTTGGGATTCAGCCGTTGCCGAAGTGAGCGGACGAAACTGCACTTGCTCCATCGGGCACCAGCACACCCACGACCCGTCCAATGCCTTACACGACAATCACATGCACATTTCTCTGTCGTGCCCGCCGTCGCCGGGAACAGTTCAATGTGCAATTGAAAAAGAATCACCAAGTTTAGCTATGCAAAACTGATTCTTGTAAATTGGGCTGTTAGCAATTTCAAGTTTCGTGGCAAATGGTCGAATGAGCAATGAATTACTAAGTGTTCAGTATTGACGTGCTGTCAGCTTCAGAATCTTTATCTTCTTTTAAAATCCGCTCAAGTTCTCGATTGGCAGTCCGCGTGTAGCTCGTTAACTGGGCCTCATCACCGCGAAGCTCAAGCTGTTTATGTAAAAGCTGTTCATCATGCGTCCTAAAGTTGCGAATAGCGCGCTCGACGGCGATTAAGGCCTTTCCGCGCTTGAGTATGACCTCTTTAGCGACTTCGAGACTTGTCAGGTACGTTTCGCGATGGACCGACGTAATGCCTAATTCCAATAAATCCAAAGCGTGTTGTCGATTACGAACTCGAGCAATGATATCAAGGTGTGGAAAATGCTGGCGAACAACCTTTGCTGTCGCCACCGACTGATTAGGGTCGTCGATCGCCAGAACAAAGTACTTTGCTTTTTTTGCCCCCGCAGCTTCAAGAATATCACGGCGAGATGCATCTCCATAATAAACCTTATTGCCAAATTCTCGAGCTGTTTCCACTTGTGCGGCATCATGATCAAGAATTGTATGCACCACATCTTCAACGTTTAGAAACCGGGTGACAATTTGACCAAAGCGACCGAACCCAGCGACAATAACTTCCACGTCGGAAGGAAACTGATCATCGTAGGGCCGTTCGGATATCTCCGAAAACCTACGAAGAAATTTTTGGTTGAACGAAAATAAAATTGGCGTCAAAACCATGCTCAGCGTTACGGCAGCACTCAGCAGGGACGATGTTTGAGAGTCCATTAAACCTTGAGCGGTAGCCGAGCTAAATAATACGAATGCGAATTCACCACCGAGAGAGAGACCGAGCGCTGTATTTCGGGCAGATTCTTTCGCACGGCCAAAAAAACGAGCGGTAAAAAAAACGATGATTCCTTTAAGAAGCATGAAGGCAACAGTGAGTAGAATTATCCAGTGAGGCTTTTGTGCAAGGATGATCAAGTCGAGGGACATTCCCACCGCCATAAAAAACAACCCAAGAAGCAGTCCCTTGAAAGGTGCGAGGTTTATTTCAAGCTCATGGCGGTATTCCGAATTCGCTAAAAGAACTCCGGCAAAGAAGGCACCTGTGCCCATGGAAAGTCCCGCTGATTCCATTACCACAGCCGAACCAATAACAATAAGCAGTGACATTGCGGTGAAAACTTCTGGTGTTTCGGCACTTGCGATGAGTCGTAAAACATGACGAATTAAAAAGTTACCAACAAACACGAACACTAAAATTAAAGCGAGCGCTTTCGCAAAAGCAAACCAGGCATTCCCCGTTGTTGAAGCTTGCATAGAAAAGAGGCTCAAAGAAGCCACTATTGGAACCACGGCCAAATCTTGAAACATAAGGACCGAAAAGGTATCCTGGCCGTGCGCAGTTTTCAGTTGATTGGTGTCTTCCAGAATCTGAATGCTAAACGCCGTCGATGAAAGTGCTAGGCCAAAACCAGCAACATAGGCAAGCGCAAATGGAAGACCCATAAAGGCAACGCCAATAAAACAAAACAGTGCCCCTGTGAGTAAAACCTGAATGAGACCCAAGCCAAAAATAGAACGACGCAAAGCCCATAATTTGTTGGGCGAAAGTTCAAGTCCAATTACAAAAAGTAGAAAAACGATTCCCAACTCTGAAAATTGTAGAATATCTTTTGCGTCTGAAATCAGGCGGAGTGCAAAAGGGCCGATGATAATGCCGGCACAAAGATAGGCGAGGATTGCACCAAGCCCTAGTTTACGAAACAAAGGAACAAAAATAACGGCGGCCATGGAGAGTGTAAGTAGCTCGATAAGTATGGAATGCATCAATCGGCCCCTAGTTGCAGACCCTGCCTTTTCATCTGCGATCGCAGTTTAGTATCAATCGAAATGTACTTCATTGTATCAAATACCATCACGTCGAAATGATAATTCTTCAGCCACGGTTGCGCAACCACCGGTCTCACCCGGTGGATCCCAAATATCCAGGGACAGTCGTCGATGAGAATTTTTTCCATCTCAGTGTAGATTTTAGTTCTTTCCTCACTCGGAGCAAGGCCGAGAGACTGCTCGTAGAGCCTGTCGAAAGATGTGCTTTGGTAATTGGCAAAATTAGAGCCCGGAGAAATATTTTTGCTGTAAAACAACTGGAAAAAATTTTGCGCATCTGGATAGTCGGCGTTCCACGCATAATCAAAGAGATCGGCGGTCTTTTTTTTAATTTTTTCATTCAGTTGCGGCCAGGTGTTTGCGGTGAGCTTGACTCGCACATTGAGCAAAGCAAATTGGTTTTTAATTAACTCTGCCATTTGTCGAGCGGTGGTATTAGTCGAAGCCATCTGATAACTAAACTCTGGCAGACCTTTCCCATCGGGAAATCCCGCCTGGCGCAATACTTCGCGGGCCTTTGCCACATCGTAGGCTGGCGCTAAAGCCTTGTGTTCGCTTGTGTAGCCGGCAAGTATTGGGGGAATGGGGCCATGGGCCGGGATTGCATTTTGGTTGTAAAAATTTTTGATGGCAAAGCCGCGGTCAAAGACCATGGATAAAGCTTTGCGCACGAGTTTGTTTTTTAATTGAACGTTCTCATTATTAAAGACTATAAAAATAATATCCGGGCTGGGAGCGAGTTCCAGCTGATATCCAAGTTTGCCAAATTGCGGAAGCAAGCTACCGTGTTTAATGATGAGATCCTGTTGGTTCTTTAAGGGTTGAAGGACATCAAGATCCCCTTTCCAAAAGAGCAACCTTTGTGGTTGCGCTTCGATAATTTCGTTGAAGACCAGAGCGTCTAGGTAAGGAAGTCGATCCGACGAAATTTGTACGGTTTGGTAATTCGAGTATTTAGAAAACCGCAGCTGAGACGCACGGATCCAAGAATCAAGTTTAAAAGCTCCGGTGCCAATAGCAACATTACCAAAGCCCGCTCCACTGTGTTCTACAACTTCACGAGGCACCACAAATAGAGCAGCCATTGTGAGATTTTGTAAAAATTGATAATTGGGTGCAGTGAGACGAATTTCAAGAAGATGCGGAGTGAGCGCACGCAGTCCCAAAATGGGTGTGGAATAATCTGCTGCGTTTGTGGATAAGTTTTTGCGCCACTCATCAAGACCGACGATTTTATTTTCTACGATCCAAAACGATGCACTCCGATTACGAGCATCGGCCAGTCGACGGAGTGAATAGACAAAATCTTCTGCCACAAACTGACGGCGATCCTTCTCTTTAAAAGCAGGGTGAGGATGAAAGTAAATGTTCTTCTTTAATTGAATCTTGTAGACCGTACCGTCTTTGGAAATGTCCGGCATTGCTTCGGCCAGCAGCGGTTCGATTTCAAGGGGGTTGCTGCGGTATTTGAAGTGGTATAAGCCTTCGTAAACCTGTGCAGACATCTGGTTGGAAAAAAAGTCTTGGGCGTGGATAGGGTCCAAGCTGCTCACATACTCACGCGTATAGCCGTAGAATGTATTGTCGGATTTTGTCCGATGTTTTGTACAGGCGGAGATAAAAAGAGTAAAAAGAGGAAAGAAAAACAACCATTTGTGCATGGCTTATTTTAGCGAAAAGTTAGAATTTTTCAACAACTCCTCGCGGATCGAAAAGCCGCGAGGAAAATACCTTAAATCGATAGGGCTATCAAAATAAATAACGGCCGCTGAACATGAGGCCTTCGGATTTTAGGTCTGTTTTTACTGTTCCTGCCGGAAATCCGAACTGATCCACTGCATTTTGAGTGAGCTCCATACGAAGTGAACGATAACGAACATCCACTGAAAATTTATCTGTAGCTGCGTAAGTTGCGCCTGCTTGGAAACCCATGTCACCTTTTAGCTTCGAACCGTCGGCATTCGACAAATCGGGACTAGTGTAGTTTATCCCGCCGACAATTTTAATTTTAGGAGCCACTTTGCCGACGAGCTCAACATAGCCAGTTAGGTTTTTGTATTTAACTCCATCCGAATTATCAACTTCCTTGGGCAGTTCGTAAAGGCCACCTACCTGCCAACTTACATTTGGGTAAAATTGTGAAAACTCATACTGTGCGCCCAATGCAAAAGATCTTTCGGTGTTGAAGTCATCATCATTTTTTGGTTTTGCTTCATCGGCGAAGTCGTAAGCAACAACGGCACTAAGGCCAGTCAGACTTCCTCGGGAAGGAGCTGTTGTTGAAAGTGTTTGTTCGCGCTTCGCCCGAGACGGCTTTGCAAAAGCCTGAGTTGTAATTAGGCCCATTGCAAATGTGGCCACTAGAATCGCTTTAATCATCGAAAACTCCTTTAAGTAGTAACGTTTAGTTGTGAGAGATTTATAGTATGGAGCCTCTCTTTTTAGCAAAGGAAAACCTAGTCGGGAGAGCGGTAATGCCTGACGGCACAGATATCGGATATTTAGATATCGCGATATTTGATTTCTGGAGCTCGCTTTAATGAGCGATTCGGCGCTCTTGATCGAAACTATTGTCTAATCCCATTGTCTAAATTTTGCGGTGGGGAATTTGAGAAGGATGCCGTTGAAGCAGAGAAAATGGAGAATGGGGAATGGACGAAATTTTGACTTCGCAAAATTTGGCGGAGGATGCGAGATTGCCTCGGACTCCTGTCCTCGTCCCTTCGGGCTCCCGTTGGTCGCGCAAAATTAGCATCATGCTAATTTTGTCGAACTCGCACGATAGGCTTCGAATCGCGAATCCCAAATTAAAAAAGCTACCCCTTTGGGATAGCTTTTTTAATGGCGGAGGATGCGAGATTCGAACTCGCGTTACCTTTTGGGTAAACTCGCTTTCCAAGCGAGCGGATTCAGCCACTCTCCCAACCCTCCGTAATTATGTCAGCACGGTATCAAATTTATAGATGGTCTTAAAGGGAATATGCGTTGGCTAAAAAAAAACCCTGGTTTTTTGACCAAGGTTTTTTTGCAACGCTATCGAGAAAAAGTATTATGGCTGTCCAGGAACTGCAGGCTGTGCAGGTACTACTGGGTCTTCCATTGGGGGTGGAACATCATCACCTGGAGCCGGTGCCTCTGGGGTCTCCGTAGTCTCTTCTGCTGGAGCTTGTTCTTGTTCAGTTTGCTCTGGAGTAACCTCTTTTGGGGGAAGATTAGGAACCTGAATTGGTTCAGGAACAGCGATTAAATCCATAGCTGTCTTTACTAGCTCCTCGAACGGGGTGTTCATCGATTCCATGATTGGCGCCATTTGGTTTTGTGCATCTCTGTTGATAGACGCGGTCACAGCATCGATAAGAGTCTGTGTTTGTTGTTGGATCATATTTATTTGTCCAGAGGCCTCTCCGATCAAAGCCATTTGAGGAGCGATCGACGCGCAAAACTCAGTTGCTGCAGTCATATTCACATCTTCACCTGCCGGCGTTTTGCAGCCTGTTTTTGTGATCTCTGGCTTAATGTAGCTTAAAATTCCGCAAGACTCAGTCGTTGCTTGGTATACAAGAGCTTTGAGTGGTGGGATCTGTTGTTGAGCAAGGGTGTTTTCGATGGCGGTCGCGATAAGAGCTTTTTTTGCCTCTTCGATTGTTCCACCGTTTTGTTGTACAACTTTTTCAGCTTCAGTCTGAAGTTCAGCTGCTGATGTCGTCACGAGCTGCTCTTCTAGAGAGGCTAACATATCGTTGTAAGGTGTAACAATTCCCTCAACCACAGCTTTTGGGCTTGCGACAAAAGCTTGGAAATCTGCGCGAGCTTTAGCAGCGTCTTGATTATCTCCGACAATCGAAAGCAATTGTTGATCAGCTGCGACTTCAACGTCGGTAGCGCAGGCCACTTTGTAAGTCACTTCGAGTTGTTGTTGCTGTTGTTCTTCGGGCGTTTGAGCAGAAGCGACAGAAGCTCCGGCAAAGATTAAAGCAGTCAAAATTATTTTTAGCATATTTAATTCTCCTTCTATTTCTATGAGCGGGATAGTAGCAGAAGGAAACATAAAGATCGCAAAAAAAATTAGAATTGAAAAAATACCACAAACAAAAAAGGAGACACGAAGTCTCCTTTTTAGCTCTCAAATTGAGATATTTTTAATATCCCATTATCGAGAAAGAATTTGAATCACTCTCTGAAGTATATCGATTTGCGAGTCATACTCTTGAGCACTGCGCGCGAAGTTTGTATGTTCTTCGGTATGTGCTATTAAGAATACATCAAACCGTCGATTCATTTCTCTCAGCGTGGGCATTGCGATGTCGGGGTTTTGCTGTTTCATTTGCGTATAAATCGGCGCAATGTCCTGCATGAGAATTCCTTCGGCCTGAGCTTTTTCGGCAGGGTCGGTCGACGCATATTTCGTCATCAAATCCTCGAGCGTTGTCCCCTGAGCTTGCAATTGTTGTGCAAACATATCGAGAAGAGAAAACTCGGTAGCCAGGATGCTTGAAAGTGCGAATCCTACGGGACGAGTTTCAGCCGCATTCATAAGTTCGCCGACCCGAGCATCTGCAGCCATCACCAAATTGATCATATCCAACAAAGTGTGTTTTGTTAGAGGCTTGAACAGAGTATTTGTTGCGTTAAGTTCCATCATAACTTTGAGTCGAGCGGCTGTAGCGGCCTGAGGTGACACGTCCATGCGGCTTTTTTGATTGCTCAAAAATTTAAATCTTTTTAGGATTTGCCCAGCAAATGTGTTCACATTTTCGACGTAAAAAATCTGATTCAAGTAGCGCACAAATTCTTGGGCAATCTCGCGAATCTGATTAATTTGCGAAGGATCTCCAACCGCCACGCTGACGTTACCGAGTCGTCCATCGTCTGGAATTCCTGGCATACCAAGACTGTAGGACATAACTCCAGTGAAACCCTGCACGAGTTGACCCTCATCATTAAAATTTACAAAAGCTTGCCGCTTTTGAACGTCTTCAATCTCCTTAGAACCAAAGAGGGTGTCCTTTGGTATTGCGTATTCCGAACGACTGTTTTCGTGCGCGATCCGCACTCCATTCACAAGACGATCCATAATTAAAAATTGGATATAATTTCGAAGATCTGGTTCGTCGAGCATACTCGGGTTGAAATCTTCTAGAATATTGTTGATCGAAGGCGAGATACGCATGTTTAGTACGATCATCGCAAACATTCGAATGCTTCCAGTCCCGCCAAAATCATTTGGCTCTAACACCTTATCTGGATCAAGATCAAAACGGCCGCCATCGATAAAGTGACCAAACTCACTTTTAACAACTAACTTTTTCTCGTCAAAGAATTTCTTGGCGGCTTCGCTGATGCAAGAGTCGATCACCGCATATTCGCCATAACCAAAAAGCTCACGACGAACTTTTTCCAATTCGTACAAACTTTGAATCTTGTTAACATCCTCAACAACGCAATAGCGGTTGCTAATGAATGCAAGGTCAACGAGAAATTTAACGATCATATTTCGAACTTCAAGATGCTCGGCCAGCACCTCGGGTTCCTGCTCACGAATTTCCTCGATTAATTTTGCATACGTTTCAACGGTGTACCCCTGCAAATAACCTTTGTTCATGCCGGTATATTTTCGTAAAAAGCCACGCCATTGATCGTACTTCGTTTTTAACGATTCTCCTTCATTTTCTAGGAGTCTATAAGGCCGCGAACTAACACTGTACTTATCATAGCGGTAAATTCGAGGAAGAGCATTGTACACGTTCTCAATTGAGTAGCGCACAGCCTCCTTAGGGGTAAGTCCTTTGTCATGCATGTCACACATAACATCGGTAACTAGAATGCGATGTTCATCTGTACAGAACATATACGGTTTTAATTCTAGCAGGGGGACAGTTCGCTCAAGGGGCTTCGATGTGTCGACGCGGGTGATGGATCCGTCACGTTTTTCCACTTCAGCTCGGTAAATCCACCGAATAGCGGCTACATCATATTCACCAGGCATAACTTGCTGGCCCTCGGACGACGCGTATTCCATAATCGAGGAAGACATCTGCATAGCCAGTTCAGTTGGCATTTTGATGTAGTTCAACACGTAGTCGTTGAGTACCGGCCAATTGTTTTTATCAACGGATCCCTTAAAATTATGACGAAGAGACAAATTGTGACCAATTTCGTGAACAACCGTTGATACTGCATCAATCTGACTAAACATATCCACGCAAGGTTTGATAATCTGGATTTCTTCGGGCGTAGTTACGCTCATTGGATTTTCTTTGATACGAGCCGCGAGAGCATCCACTTCAGGACAGTTTTTAGAAATCGCATTGTCCATAACCATAGTTGACGAAAATTCCGGTCCCCAGTCGGCTGTCGAGTAAACAAACGGAGTGAGTGCACCCCTAGCAACAGAGGCTGCATGCAGTGACCGAACTTTGCGGATGACCTCTTTCATATTTTGACCTTGAGTGATTCCAAAATCACCAAGAAGGGAAACTTCTCTTTCGCTAAAACCGCTCAAGTCCAATCTTGCGCGATATTCTTGCTCGCGCACGAGGTCTGCTGATGGGAGAGTGTAGAAATTATCAGCAATCCGAAGTTCATCCTGCTCGATAATTCGATAACGACCAGTTCTAGAGTCCCGTGTAACGATCCCGGAATTAATCCTGTCCATTAATTTGAAAAGTTGATTGTGTTGAAGCGGCGTTCCTGGAATCTGCAACAACTGTTCGTCAGCTTTGAGGTTGTAGTAATAACCTGCTTTACGTCCAATATAATCGCGGAGTATTCCGAAATATTGCTCAAGGAAGCCGTCGGTGCCTGAGTTCATCGAAGCAGAAACAATTTCGCCCGTATCGGAATCGATCAGCGACGGACCGAATCCAAGAAGGCCACTTCCAGCGCGTTTCACAATGTTGATTACGTTGTAGCGAATATCGCCGAGCTGAACGTCCTTTGATTCATCAAGACGAATATTTATTGTCAAACCCGCTTTCTTGAAAGCTTGCTGCCACAGACTTATCGACTCACGAGCAATGTCGCGATGCCACTTATCTTTGGGAGTTCCCATGGTGAAGTAATAAACGATATCTCTGTTTGGATTGTGGCGCGCCATCAATACAAGGGCGTCAACATCTTCTTGAAGAGCGACTTTGTAATCGAATTTTTTGGCGCGTACGGTTGTGAACGCCCCATAAACACGATTGTCGTCTTTAAACGCTTGGCGAGGCGCCATTTGCGATTGTGTAATTTTGCGCATAGAAAAACGCTTGATACTCTGAGTTTGCGAGTCACGCACGCTAAAAGAAAAGTAATCTTTTCCGTAGGTGATATCTCGGACATTTCGGAAATTATTGATACTTCCAAAAAGTGAATTGATGGCATCAGTCCAGCTCACGGTAGGTGTAGCGCTGCTGTTATAATCCAGCTTGATATACTTTTTAGAGTCCTTATCTTGAGTTTCGATCTGAACTTCTTTGAGTGCATCAGGCCCCGTACGGAACCATCTGTAATCTTCGTGTTCAATATCAATTTTAAAAACTGTCGCGTAGTTTAAAGAATTTGGATCATCTTTAAACTCTTCGTCTACATTTGTATTTTCACCGACCAGCTGATCGTCGTAAATTCGAAAACGAATTTTTGTGGCAGAAAGAAAATTAGAATCTGAAGATCCAAGATCTCCAACCACGCCACCATTAGCATAGCTGGTGTCGACAGTAGTTTCACTAAAGTACCATTCGCCATCAAAGAACGATTTAGGGAGGGTATCAGCTTTCGACGCACGTTCGAAACGCTGGAAATCTGCTCTGTTAATACGATAGCTTGTCGCAGTTCTAAAGTCTTCACCAGGAATTGCAAAATCCGAAGTCACATTTGTCTCGCGGTTGTCTTCGTTTAATACACGAGCACTGCGAAAATAAGTAACTGGGTAGCCACCAATTGGCACAAGCCATTTGCCATCTTTAAGTGTGGCAAATGTAGTTTCGCTAAAAGCTAGATCTTGCTGCTCAACCACCTTGTAAAGAATAAGGTGTTTTGGAGTAAGTTCCTGGGCAACGCCATACTTTTTATCCGCATCACCTAACATATATGCGTCATCAGCTTTGCCCACGAGAAGCGGGTGGTCAGATGTAAAGTTAGCGATATCCAAAAACTTGATGCCTGATTCTAGCTCAGTATAGATTTCCTCAGCGATGGAGTTTTGCGCTGGGATAAGAGCAACCGGTGCTGTTTCGATAGTAAAGTTAGTCATTTCGATAAATGAGTTTGTTGCCTCATTGTATGTAAACGCTTTATTTACCGCTGGTCCGGCGAGGGAGACCGTTTGTTGATAGCGATCGCCTTGGCTTTGGACCTCTGGACGCTGCTTTACGCACGCTCCAAGAGACAACGCCATTGATGCGCACATGATTATGGACTGAGTAATTTTGCTTTTAGAATACATACCCTACTCCTATGTAGTAAATACTTCGATCATCATCAAATAAAAGTTCGTTAGTTTCGGTTCTGTCGCTATAGCGATAGCCAACCGACAGGTTCAAATTGTTAGTCACGTTTGCATTAAGCTGGGCAACGACTGTCTGTAGTGTGCGCCAGTCGTTAAAAAAATCATAACGTTGAGTTTGGCCGTAAAAAACAGTCCCAATAAAGGTACTGTTTACAGTGTAGGCACCGGAGACACCGTAAGTAATCCCGAAAGGTGAGTTTGCGGAACTTCCAAAAACACTGGAGGTGTCGTACCGGTAATTGCGGTAGTAAGTGCCCAGTGAAGGTGTGATCATAATTTTCGAGTTGGGACGATACCGCAAAGCAAGCCGAGTGGAACCTTCCACCGTTAAGCTGTTTCGCTGTGATAGACGCGACGAAGGAAAAGAGAGTGCAGATGACCATACCAGAGTGTTGTACTTGTCCGACCATATTTTGGGCCGTGTATAAGTGACATCTAAATCGGTTAAGCCAAACCGATCTGGATCGCGATCCTGATTGTTAAAAAGAGAACCACCACTATTGTAAATTAAAGTTTCGTACCCTACGCTCATTCCGAGAGCGCTGTTACCGTCGATTCGATAACTAAGACTCAAATCATTCACCGAAGTCCAAGTATCCGCGTACTCATCAAGACCGCGAGTGGCAGTGGCATTAAAAAAGATTCCCCATGGGCTTTCCGAAAGAAGCATAGATTCGGCGATGGAGAGGCCTTGTGCTACAGCCTGGTTGGCTTTCTTTTGTTGTTTTCCAGTTTTTTTGTCATTGCGATCGTCTGAGGATTTTGAAACAGAATTCGACTGTAGATTAGACTGGGCGATTGCATAGGAACTATTATGCGAGGTAACCGCAAAAAAAAGTGTGAATAAAATTAAACATTTTCCCATTAATGACAGCAACCAGACTCCCCAGAATAGCGCTAAATTTTTTTTAACCCCTCGTAACAGCTCGGAATCTAGTCACAGGGGCCGAAAATTGCCATGTTTTCACGCGTTAGTGAAAAAAAAACATGGCATTATATAAAAAATATAGGCTGGCGGGGATCGTCGCTCAGAAACAGCTAGAATTCTGACGAAAACATTCATTTGTTTTCTGGTGGAACTCGGTTTGTTTAGCACGGTAACGATTTAGAATGTAAGGCGAAAACAGTGGCCCGATGATCGAATCATCTACAAAAATATCAATCCGAACCTCCGCCAGATCGGCCTCGATAGCGGCCATGATAAAGCCGTCAACAAAGGACTGTTTGTCAGAAATTGCTTTTTTAAGTGTTAAATATTCACTATTTATAATCGACTGATCTATGCCAAACAGAACACGGGCCAACACGGGATCGCGAAGAGTATCATGCATGATCTGAGCTTCGGCCATAGGCCCGCGACGATGGGGTGTCCGGTTTTCCAAGCTAGTTAATTCGCCAGCTTCCATAAGCGTGTCCTGTCCAGCGGGACGTTCGATGGCATAATAATCGTAACCTAAAATGTCTTGCATAAGATAAGTAAGAGTCACATCAAATAAACCATACTTCTCAACATAAACACCCGCTTGCATATTCATTCGCAAAAACAGGTCGTTCAGCACAGACGGATCGACGAATGCACGATCGTTCAGATAGGTTAAAAGTTCCTTTTCAGGGGGCTTAATTTGAAAGTACTCAACAATTTTTTTGTAGACATCAAAGTACTCGGGAATAGTGATGTTCCCGCTCGCGAGAATTGCCATTTGCCCCTTGAAGTAAGGACTCAGGGCATTTGCGATTCCACCTACTGACACCCAAGACGTAAATGAAATTCCAGTATAGTACGCGTGGTAAAATTGTTGAATAAACTCATCAACGTTATCTTTAAAAAAAATAAATTGTGGTTTTATGGTTTGAGTTTCACCAATGCCATCTCGATATGAATAAAGGCGAGACTTTTTAACTTCTGGGGGAAGCATAACTTGCGGGCGCACAGCCCCTTGATATGATTTAAGGTAGTGGGCTACGCGGGCGTTAAAGTTAAATTGAGTTGCAAAGTAACCATCAATGCTAATGATGTCCAGTCCTTGCACATTGAGAGGTACCAAGTCTGCAAGTTTAAAACTTGCAATACCTTTATACCGATCAAAAATACGTTTTGCTTCGGCATCAGAACGAGCCGCACGAAGGCGGCGTACGTCGCGGTGGACTTGTCTGATGTACTCTTTTTCTTTTTCAACAACAAAAGATACGATGTTTCGCTCTTCCTTCACCAATTTTAACTGACATGCACCGATTGAGTTCCATTCCGAAAAAGAATTATTAGCGTACTCACGCTTAAACTCGATATCCTGCAGCGACTCTGTGAGAACGGTTGAGTTTTGTCCCAAACTTTTTAAATTACTATTTATTAACTCAAGAATTCTCTGGTAGTAGGAAAGGTCCGTTTTAGCGTATTCGTAAAAATCTGGAATAGTCTGCCGATCAAATGGCATGTACCCGGTGGACCCACCTTTATATTCTTCGACCATAACTTCAATGGAATCGGTAAATGTCTTTTCTAAAAAAGAAGAGCGAATAAATCCCAGTCGCAGCAATTCGAAGTCAACCTTTAGCACAGGATTGGGTTGATCGCAAAGTTCCCTGAGACGAGGATACGTGTTGTTTGTGGCTATAAAATTGTTCATCGTCACTATTTTGCGATGCTGTGTTTCTGCGTAACGCGTATTGAGATTTTTAATTAAATAGCCCAGAAAAACGTCAGTGTTAATTCCCATAGATGGAAAAAAACTGGATTTTATCATGTAGGAAATGGTGTTTCGAATCAATAAATCGTTAAGGGGAAAAAAATCTTCGGTGTACTTAAACCAAGAATATTTGGTGCGTATTGGATTTACAATTTCGTTAAAAATCGAATTTGAAGACATTTGAATTTGATTAGGGCCAATAAATACAGTTCGCGAAAAATCTTGCTGCGCCAAATATGTCGCGATGTAAAACATGTGGGGGTATTCCGAATACATTTTGATGGTTTGGTCGAGCCCTGTCGTAAGATCACGCAGACTTGTTTTTGTTGCGGGCGACAGATTCGATCGCACAAGGGATGTTATAAAAAGTTGCTGTTGATACTTAAAATTACCCCACACCTTTCGTATTTCGTCGGCGTCTGTTTGGAAGCGATCAAAAAGATCGTTCGATCCGACATTCATTTTTTGCACGATATGCTTTGCCAGGCTGTTGGTGTTTTGAAGTTGATAGGCAAACGTCCAACGCATAAAAAACTTCACTTTTTCGGTCAAAGCTGCCTCAGGTCCTAGTTTAAGAATCACTTCCTGCGCATCGGCCAAATCCAACTGCTGGTTGGCAACTAAATCGAGCAATGTAATAACCGAGTCTTGTGCCATGTATGTCAGGCCCAAAGCTTGCTTAAGAGCAGGACGGATCGCGCGTTCTTTTTGAAAGATAGAAAGGGGAAGTTGCTGGTGAAGTTCGTTGATTTGTTGAGTGAGTTCTTGTCGAGTGAGCAAGTTTAAGTAAGAGCCATCAAGCCTATGAATATAGCGAAACAGTTGCTTTTTTTGTAAAGACGGAATTTGCTCATCGTAGATCGCAAGATAGTTTTTAACTAGGTCCTCGAGTCGGGCGTCTTGTTGAAGTGTTCCCACACGAGCGGAGATCTGTTGGATGAGCGGTAACGCACTTCGAGAGACCAAACTGGCGTCAGCAAGGATCAGTAGGTCTTCGATTTTGTGAGACGTGGTGTTTGCCTGCAACTGTTGTAAAAACAGATCGTGGGTGTTGTTGATTCTTGCAAAGCGGTGGAAAACTTTGCACGAGTCTGGGTTACTGAGACGGCAATCTAAAAGAATGTTGGATAAATGCCTTCCAATCAGACTGTCGCTGTTGCTGTTTAAAACAATTTGATTTATTTGCCATAGAATCGAATCGAGAGATTCGTTGTAAAATAGAATTGGGTTATGAATCAGTTCGGGAGAAAACAAAAGCGCCGAAGCAGATTCTGGTGATAACGTAGAGGCGCTACAAAGCCCAGTGAGGGAGCCTGTGAAAGTCGCTTGGCAATTTTTAAGTTCCAGGGCCTGAGTGGGTTGTGCTGCCGCAAGTTTTTGATGCGGATTTCGCGTTGTTTCCTTCGCGGTGCACGACAAACAAAGAGCTAAAATAAGCCATCTAAAAATCATAGGACACTCCTAGGTCGACAAGCTTTCGATGGCGATCGATAAACCATAGCGAAACCTTTCCATCTTCGGTGAAACCACCATTGCTATGGGTTAGAAAAAAGGAAAGTCGTTTATAGTTGTAGCTGAGTGTTTGAAAGTTGTTGTAGGCATAGTCGGTGTTATTGTCTGTCAAATGGCTCCAGCGAATGCCAAAGCCCGCAAGCAGTGACCATCCAGTGGCGATTGAGAAACTTAGGATGGAACTTGAACCAATTGCGTAGTCGCGATTGGGTTGCCCTGCCGCCGAACTTTCGAAAGTGTTGATTAAGTAGCTGCCACGAAATGTCTGAATAAAATTAAGATAATTTGGCCATACTTTTTTAATAAATGTCGTGGAAACGGCGGGTACTCCCTGATAGCCCTCGTAGCGGCTTTCGTCGTCCAAAGGAAGGGTGTAGGAAAACCCAACGTTATGGGATGTAAAAAACGGCGTGTTTAAAACATATGTTGTAAAAAAAGTGTTGTTAAACTGTGCGCCCCCATAGCCTTTTTGTGTCTCAACAATTTGATTTTCCAATGAGAAATAATCAACACTTGCTAAAGCTCCAAGGCGCCACAACGAGGACATTTCGTACAGCATATTGAGGCTCAGCTGGTGCGTGTAGCGGCGAGGCTCCACCTCGTCCAGAAAATCGCTTGAAAAGGAATACTGGGTAGCCGCGTGAAAATTAGTTTTTTGCTCGGTTTCTGCATGCAATGTATTTCGAAGACTGAGTTGGGCCCAGGCGCTGTGAAGGGTTAAAATTAAAGTCAAAAGTAAATGTAGCACGTATTTCCTGTCTAATTTGCTGAAACGTTTTTAAGTAGTTCGCCAGTTCCGTAGGCATCTCTTGTTGATTGATCAAACTCACGAAGAAAAATCAAAATATTGTTAAATTTCTGTGGGTGAATCAGATTGTCTAAATGGGATACGGCACTTGCATTTTCAAACGTTACAGGCACGTTGTCCAAAACACGGAAAACTGATTCAGCGTATTTTGTGTTCTTTTTTTCAGAAAGAACTTTTCGCATTTCAAGAATCTTTTCTACCTGTTTAAGAGTGATACCTGTGTATTCGTCTTTTAATTTTTTGACCAGGTGATCGTGGGTTTGAAAACTAATTCTGAACACGTCGTTATTTAAGACTGTCGCGAACAAGTAAGCATTTTCAAGTGGTTGATCTGCCTGGATGTTTGCATTTAACAGCGACTCTCTAAAAATCGCATTATTGATGTTGAAGACCTTTACCAAGTTAGTATAAAGCAAAGTAAAAGGATGCAACGATTCCGACAAAATTTCGGGTTTATCGTTACCTAATTTTGCTGCTGTGGCCAAAAAGACGTTGGCCATTTCTTCCAAAGTTGCTCGACTCTCAAGGCCTAAAGACTTAAAAATTTGAACATCATAATCTGTTAGGGATATAAAATTGACCAACTCCTCCATGGTTTGAAAGACGTCGTTGCTCGTTATTTGGTTGGCAGACGAAGAATCTGTGGCGGCATAAAGATACATTGCTGATTCGGCCAAACTTTTAAAGTTATCAATTCGGTTATTGTCTACCAACCATGCGGTGAATGGTTTATTTGCCTTGTTGATGGCTGATAGCCCTTGTCGAATAAATTCCTCGCGATCCTCAGACCAAACGAGTGGAATATCGGCTGAGCGATCTTTTAAAAAAGCGCTATCTTTTACGTTTGGCGGATAACGAATGGACCAGTTTCGAGCCAATAGTAACGGCTTACGAAGAGCCTGTGGGAACTTTTCAGCGAGAGCCATTTCGTGGGCTTGAAGTGCCGAAGACGGAGTTCCAAAGTTTCCGTCTTCGAGTCGACGCGCAAGGCGCATTAGAAAATCGTATTGGCTGTAATTGAAAGCAGATCGACTGCTGAAAAAATCAAAGTAATTTTGCTCAGGATTATCGGATAAAACTTGATTGGTATTTTTATATCGATCAGTTAGGTTATTCAGCCATTGCATCGCAGTACTGACATCGACGTCTTCTTTATTTTGTAAATGACCACCCATTTCAGCGTGGACTCGGGCAAGGTATCTACGTTCATTTTCAATAGTAAGATATTGATGAAACTGCTCAGCCAGAGTCATGCGAATAAAACAATTTTTTTGGTTTTTAAATTCTGCTGCAAAAAAACGAATCGCATCGTTCATCAAATTTTCAGTTCTTTGAAGTTCGTCTTTGGCTTCTTTCAGACTCTCGCCAGTGATTCCATTGGCCTCGGCCACGTAAAGAATCTGGTGGGCGTACTCAATGCGAGGCTTAACAGCATCGTGGATGTGGGCTAGAATCGTTTTCATGGACGAAATGAGATCAAGGGTTGGGTGCAAGTAGTTTGAAGCTGTACCCTTGTTTTGGCCCGAGTAGATCAAATTCGTCAAGCTTTCCACCGGCATGTTCAACGGCGGTGTGGATGTGACACTAGGATTGAGTTCGAAGGCACAAAAGTTTTGATTGCTTGCAACCATTGAATTTGCTGTTCGCTTCGAGCGGAAGTCATCCCGGTACTTTTTTTCGAGCTCTGAGCGTATTTTCCCGATGAATTTGTTTAATAAAACAGAGAAAAAGTGACCTCGCAAATAAGCGTTGTCGTGTAAGTCGGCATCTTTTTGAATGAGAACGAAATTTCCTTTTAAATTATAATCAAGCGAGTACAAAAGATAGTATTTATTAATCGACGTAGGATCATCAGAAAAACGAAACCACGGTTGCTGCAGTCCAGCCCATAGTTCTTGGTAAACCGTCATCGCTGATTTTTCAATTTTTCCCCAAAAAGTACGAACACTCACCGTGCCTTGAGCTTCAGAGATCAAATGCGCAAGCTGGTGCATGGCAGGGTAAGTAACCATGATTTTTAAAGTTTGTGCCAAATTTTTAAATTGCAATTCAGCATCTCGCAAACCAATCGCTAAACTTGGGGAGTTTTGTCGAGAGAGAACAAACTTTACGGCGATAAACAGGTTGTTGAATCCGCTCTGCAGCGTGATCCATTCCTGAGCTAATGGCTCGCTATCCAAAATAGTACGCTCGAAGAGTCTCTCGCTTGAGATGACAGCCTGGTTGCGATCAATAATATTTTTAATGTACTTTTTGGAATCGGTCATTTTAACGAAAGTCTGGAGCTTCATGTAGTCGTTAAAACTTTCCAAAAGTAAAGTGTAGTCGCGCGTGGCTCCCAACAAAATTTGCTGGGCATCTTCCAAAACAATGTGTCCATTGAAAAAACGGTCAAGCGCATAAAAGTACTCGTTGTAAAAGCGTGGGTTCAAGGCCCCTTTGGTAGTGCGAGTTGTTGCCTTTGCGACAAGTGGTCCAAGGCCCAGGTTTCGTGCAGCTTCCATTTCTACCGGCGTTCGCTTGATAGCTAAAAGACGTCGGTAAAATGAAGGGCTGGCTGAATCCGAATCGCCAATCTGGAGGTCTTTCATCGTATTCCAAAACGAAGCGCTCATCTGCCCGTTGGCCTGATAAAGATCACATGTTGTAGCCAGACTAAACAATTTTTTTGAAATTTCGGCGTAGCGAGTTGAGCTTTTCTTTGAGTACGACCAGCTATTAAATTTTTTTGCTATTTCACACTGTTCTGGGCTTGCATCTAGGCTTTGAAAAAGCGTCATAAACATTCCGACGGAGAGTTGATGAATTTGCGTGTTATTATTCATTTCGAGGAGAAGATTGGCGTGTTCCAAATAAGAAGATAGAAACTCTTTGTCTTTAGTTCCTACTACATCCAAAAGATTAGCGAACGCTAAGAATTTGTACTTCTGCGTGACAAGCCCAGAGCAGCTTCGTTGTGTTGGCGTCTTGACACACTCGTTGATTAAGGCACCAATTCTATTCGCTTTCAGCACAAAAAGACGGATGGAGCTGGGGCTTAGACGAAATACACTTAGCAACTGACAGTCGTCGAGGTTCGAGTTGCATTCATGCATCGCTAAGTTAATGAAGGTTTCGAGCCGAGCATCTGCAGCTCGGGTGGAGTTAAAGCTTAAAAATTCATAAAGTGATTCGGTGTACAGATTGATCCACTGATAGAAATCGCCTGATGTTGTGGCGGGATTTAAAAGTGTTTGTAGATTAAAGACATTTTTTTCGAGGGGTAATATGACTTGATTTAGTAATATCTCGGGGCTTCTTTTCGAAGTGGTGAAAATATGCTGTAGATTTGTGTAATTTAAATTTCCAAATTGCATCACTCTTTGGTTTGGCGGCGGGGTCGATCCAGTGTTGAGTTTCTGCTCGTGGGGATTGACCACCGTGTCGCGCCCATTGCAGCCAGCAAATACACAAAAAATAGAAAGCAAAAATAGGGTTTTCATAAACTTACCTTTTTATGTAGTTGTTCGTTATGCCAAGCCAGTAGCCATTCAACAGAGCAGCGGCCGAAGAGATCATTCCCACTCCACGTACGGCCTCTTCGCATCGACGGGTCATTGTGTTTTGCACATTGAGTTTCGGATTTTTCGCGCGGGCATAGGCTTCGTACTTATTATATTCTTGCTGAATTGAGGCCTTAAACTGATCGCGTTTTGTCGAATTGAGTTCTGTCGAAATTCCGAGCTGGATATGGAAACCAACGAACTGCTCTTCCGGAGTCAGGTCATCGCGAGTTGCTCCCGTGAAGAACTTGGAAAGACCAGAGCTATTGATTCCGTCGATGCAATCATCGACAATTTTACTATGCTCGCTTGTAAGCAGTGCCTTTGTCGATTCTTCGAAGAGCTTGTCTTCTAGCGCAGGCTCGTCATACTCAATCTGGTAAGCCATAACAAAAGCAGTGCTGTCGTTAATAAAGCGAATTTCTGAAAGCGGGAAAAGAAATTTTCCTTTATCGCGCGCTATAATTCGGCCGCCTGGCATGATGTAGACATCTTGAATAGGTGCAGTCTTCATCGTACGTAAATCGAGTAAATCAAATTTAAACTGTTTGATTCGCTCCTTATCGCCTTCGGTGGGTTCTACTGTGGTAATCATGATGGCAACCGATTTAAAATCAAAACGAGCTTGGGTTTGCAAGATACGATTGTAATCGTCGGTTGGTCGAGCCGTTTCATTACCGGAGTAGTTGCCTGAATTCATGATGGAGTTTAGATAGGCTAATGAAAGAACAGTTTTTCCAAGTGTTGTTTCGCCCGACGCGCTATTTTCATTGGAGCCAAAAGCCATGTTCTTTGTAACAGCAAGAGACATTATTTCGGTTACTTCGTGCGGGAATAATGTTCGATACAGAAAACGGTATTCAGATTTGTCAAAAAATAAATTATTCATGAAATATCCGTTGTAGAGCATATATGGATTGGGCGAAGTCATATTGTAAAGTGCGGCCATTTTTAGAGGGTAATTTGTTAAACCAGTGAAGGTTCCGCTAAAGTATTTGCTGGAGTTGTTAGACCCTTCGCCACCGATAAAGCCACCTTGCATACTTGTAGAAAAGCTAACGTCGGTATGATCAAACATTGGCAAGGAAATAAAACTTCTAGTTTGGTTGAGGACTGCGATGTTGGCTTTACACAGCTTTCTCACTTTTTTGTCGCGCATGATTTTCTTTAAAACTGCGTTCTGAATATTGGCAGTATTTTGTACGCAGGCTCGCGAGAAGTTAAATAATGCGTCGTTATCACCGCGCAACGCTTCCCATTGCGTAAGATTGCCTTCGTAAATCGTTTCTGCTAAATGAATTCGAAGGTCGTCATAAAACGTGCGCACGTTCGAAAACATTCCAAGGGCGGTACCCCAAAGACGAGACTCTGCTTCTTCGGCGCTTTGATTACTTCTGTTTGAAAAGTTAAATAAGATACTACTGATATTGTCTCGAACCATACGAAACTGAGATTCTACAATTTCGGCCGGCGTGATACCGTCGTCCCAGCGCTTACACTCGGAGTCGCGCATCAACGTGGCATCCCAATCATTACAGGCTGGGAAATAGGCAACTTTCATTCCGTTGACAGTTGGAGGAATTTGTCCTGCGTACTGCTGATTAATTTTATCTAGAGTGAATTCAAAATTAAATTTATCGTTAGCTTTGTCGTATAAGCTTATTTCGCCTTTGTAGATATAGCGCAAAACCAACTCATCATGAGGGCCTGGTTTTACGTCTTTTTCTTTGATGGCAACTTCGACAAATCCACTTGGGTAATCCATGATGGACGTGTAGTTGGTTTTGCCAGTGGCTGCACGCGATCTGGCATATAGTGATTCGGCTTTATTGGCGTTGCGGACCGAGTCGGTATAAATTGTAGGAAGAGTTCCCTCTTCCGGTAAAATCGAGCCTTTAAATTGGTGACCAAGACCTAAAAAGTGGCCGAGTTCATGGAGTAATACGTTTTTAATTACCGAACGTTTTACATTCTCCCGATCGCTCGAGCTGATGATAGTGCCCATGGCGGCCGAAAGTTGTGGAACCATATCTGCAAATGTTCGGTCGTGATGGCTTACGAAAAATCCGCTCTCGAGGCTATTACTTTTGAGCTGTTGGTAATGCTCTTGTTGAAGAGCTTGTTCGAATGTAAGCGGTTCCTGTAGGGTGTTCAAATCGCTCGTGTGTTCGAAAAACTGGGTATCGAGCAGAGATTCGAAATCTGTATTGAGCGTAAAATTCGTAGTTGCTGCATCGAACATGGCAACAGAAGGGGCGCTTGGAAGAAGATCAAAGCGGATATCGTTAAGTGATTGTTGCAATAAAGGAATGTTTGAGGGACCGCCGCCAAAATTAAATGGTACGAACGGGAAGGCAGCCATCTCGACGGTGTTCACAATTTTTGAAAACTTGGAACTGCCTGAACTTACGGGGTAACGGTTTAAAAAAGCTTCGAGTTTTCCACCATAAATGACAACATTGGCGCCGATCATTTTTCCAGTTTCTAAATCGGCGTTGTTAAGGGCAATACCAAGGGGACCGTGTGCGGAAATTCGTGTGTCTTCAACCCAATTAAGTGTTGGGTAACGTAAATCAAACGTATATTTTCCTGGGTAGGTAGTATGGACGCGAAAAGCTTTTTGACCCTCTGGTACAGCTTTTATATTCTGTAACATCAGGTCCCACTCATTGACGGCGTCGATAAAGACTTGCGTGTATTTTTCGGGAACGTTGTTGAGGTATATATCTAAAGGTTTTGAAAAATCCCATTTGGCAGCCTTCATCACTTGACGGTCCACTCCGCCGCCATCTTCGATCTGTCGACTCACAGTATGCAGAATGTTAAAGTAGTCTGCGTTACTCACATGGTAGGCGGTTCCTTTGAAATTATAGTCTGGTTTAAAAGCCAAAAGATTTATTCGGCTAGTGATACCCATGGTTGTGGAGGAGTTGTTGTTACGTCCGAAACTCCAAGTCACTTTTTCATTGATATTAAACCCAAGAAAAGAATTCTTGTCATCCCGTTCGATCTCGTCCGCAGCGAGAGTTAAGATCTCACGTTTTAACGACGAAGCTCTCACGGCGTTTTCTTCGTAAGTGATATTTGTGAGATCGAGCTTCATCATGGGTCTGCGAGTCCAGTCGCTGCGCTGGTCATTCTCGATGAACTCTTTTGTGTCTCGGCCGTATTCGTCTTTGCGCATTTCGTTATAAAAGTGTTTCGAAATTTTAATGCGCAAAACAGGGATCCAGCGCTCGCGATTGTTTGGGAGAGAAGGGTTTACCCGATAGCCGATCAAGTAATCATAAGTCAGTTTGAATTCGATATTTTCGTGAAGGTTTAATTGCGTAAGATAAAGAGCTCCACCTTTTTCGGCAATGGTATCTACTTGCGTGGTGGCTTTTCCAAAAATAAAACGTTTCGGTTTAGACGTGTCGCCTTTTTCGAAGAAGAATTCCTTGTTGAAATTCTGTTCGTTAGGAACTGGTGTTTCCGTGGCGCGTTTGCGCAGGCTACAGCCTGTTGCCACCACAAAAAGTAATATCCCCAAATAAAATGACTTCATATTGACCCCACTTCAACAGTGTATAGAGCAAAAGGTGAGCCAAAGAATTAGTTAGTTAAATTAGATATTTACGACGTATTTTGGAAAGCCTAAAACAGGCGATACGGCAAATTGTTAGACACTGTCTACACAATGTAACAGGGCGATTTATTTAGATCTAGCGATGGAGGCGAAAAATGGATAGAGCAGGTTTTATGCGATAAATAGGAACTCATTGTCGTCGTAAATTTCTTGTTCAGCTGTGACGAGCTGGAAGAAAAAAATCAAGGTTCAACTGTAAGCCGGATTCTGTCTACCAGCGGTTAAACTGGGAGGCTATTATTCATCTGGGACCTTTATTACTAAAAGCCTCAAGCGATCTTACCCGGAAGCCGACGCAGGCGGTGCCATAGCTTCCCTATTTGATCTTGCTTCGCGCAGAGTTTGGCTGTTTTCACTCCATCATTCCCTGAAAGGCTCCCGTTCCCGCCAATCAGATCATCACTCTGGACATTCTCTCTGTTCCACTGTTCCTCACCTTACGGTGGAGGGGCGTTATCCCTTGCGCTGCCTTGTGAAGTCCGGACTTTCCTCTCCTTTTAAGGGGAGCAATAGCCCGTTGAACCTTGAAGGCGGTTTTAACCGTTCTTCCATAAGACTACAAGAATCTAAAAGGTACCAAGTACCTTTTACGTGCACATATTGCAGATGAGCTGCCGTAGGTTTCCGGAAAAGGTACTTGGTACCTTATTTCTTTTGAGCGTAGACGACGAGTTCGGTGCCTTGGCGTCTCTCCGGTGAAAAAGCCCAGCGCTTCCAAAAGAGAAGTCGAAAGTCTTTTTCAAGCAGTTCACGAAGCTCCCACTCTGAGCCACCGTAGGGTGGGCCTCGCCGCTTGGGATGAACAAAAAAGATTCCCAGCAAGTGCCCTCGCTCGTCCAGCGCCCGCTTCCATTGTTGGACCAGATTTTTACGCTTGGTGGGGGCGATGGCGCAAAAGAGAGTGTGTTCAAAGATCATATCGACAGGCGAAAATTCTTTAGAAAGTGCATCGCCCACCGCCCATTGCAAGTTAGGGGCTGAACCGTAGCGCTCCTTAGCCTGCTGAATGGCAGTTTCGGAAAAGTCCACGCCAGTGACCACGTGGCCGAGCTTTGAAAAATAGGCGGCATCATGCCCGCGCCCACAGCCCAAATTAAGAATGCGGCACTTATTGATTTTGATTTGCGGCAAAATGGCATCAAGCGCAGGGTGATGCTGGCCGAGATCCCAAGGAGTTGTGTTATGGGAATACCGTTCGGTCCAAAAACTTGTCTCGTTTAAATCGGTGGACTGGAAGTAAAACGGTGGTGTCGCGTAGTGCTTTCCCCAAAGGGTGATGCCGTCGTCGTCGAAGTCGTCGGCCACGCTAAAAAGTTCTGCCTGCGCTTTCCTGCTCAGCACAAATGGAATATTATTTTGCGTGAGCCCATGAAACCGATCCCAGCTATCCAGGCAAAGAGAATCCAGTCGAATGGCGGTTTGATAACCATAGGGAGCAATCAAGTGTAGCGCGGATGCTGTTTTTTCGATCTGTTGGGCAACGAGGGGCTTATCAAAAGCTTCCACAAGGAGCGTTTCTCCGTCCCAGGTTGTCCAACACCCGCCATGGTCGTCGATGGACAGATTTTGCAGAAGCGCTCTTCCTTCGTGTGGATCGGTCAGGCGAACGTCGCCGGCAAGAATAAAAAAGCCCTCTTCGTCGAGGGCTATGATCTTTGTAGGAAGCGCGTCTGGTGATGCCGTCACGAAGATTAGTGATCTTTCGTCTTAGGAGGTGCTTGAGATTCTGGAGACTGCGTGGCGGTTCCTGGAGTAGCAGCTTCGGGAGTGGCGACTTCGGGAGGAAGTGGATTGCTTAATGAAATCTGAAGTGCGTCAGAGAACTCCACGTAAGTATCGCTGATTTTTTCCATTTTTGCTGTCCAGTCGTTGCCGTTTTCGGAGGTCAGAAGAAAAAGACCTTCACGCGCAATTTTGTTAGAAGAGCCGCTCTCGCTGGCAACAGTGTAAAAGAATTTAAATTGTGCCTGCATTTTTTTACCGCGATCAATCACGCGAGTGATCACCTGTGGTTCTTGGATTTCAGAGGCGCCAGGGCTTGTTTCCTTGAGATAAGTCGCTAGATATTCTTTGAGGACTTCTTGCAAGCGGGCATGCTGTTCTGCGGTTAAGTCCGCCGGCGATTTGATCAAAAACCAGCTCAATGTGACTAGGACTGCTAGCATAGCAAGACTTAGATATTTCATAGGACCTCATCTTTCCAAGAAGAGCATGAGCTTATACCAAAAAACGCAGGCTCCCCAAGAGAAAACTGATACGTTGCAAAAGCATTGACGCGGCTTGAAATTGTCGAGCACAGACTATAACTTAACTTTTTGTCTCGACCCTGATCTTTGGATCTTGGGTTATATGTCCCGGGGGTTGCATGCCATTTTTAACTTCGAATCTGTCCACAACCAGCGAAGAGTTTCAACAGAACCAAAAGTGGATGAAGGCTCTAGTTAGCGAGCTGCAAAACAGCCTCGAGAAAGCTCGATCAGGTGGCGGTAGCGAAGCCGTCAAAAAGCATAAAGCGCGTGGCAAAATGACCGCCCGCGAGCGAATCCAACATCTGATCGACCCAGGCAGTCAGTTTTTAGAATTTTCGGCGCTTGCTGCTTGGGAATTGTATGAAGGTGCGGCACCAAGTGCCGGTGTGGTTACCGGAATCGGCATGATTTCAGGGCAAGAGTGTGTGTTGGTAAGTAATGATGCCACTGTCAAAGGCGGTACTTACTTTCCGCTGACAGTGAAAAAACATTTGCGTGCTCAAGAGGTCGCCCTCGAAAACGGCTTACCATGTATTTATCTTGTGGATAGCGGCGGTGCGTTTTTGCCAAAACAGGATGAGGTGTTTCCGGATCGCGATCATTTTGGTCGCATCTTTTATAACCAGGCACGGATGTCGGCGTTGGGCATCCCGCAAATTGCAGTGGTGATGGGAAGTTGCACTGCAGGCGGGGCGTATGTTCCCGCAATGAGCGATGAAAATATTATCGTAAAAAATAACGGCACTATTTTTTTAGGCGGCCCGCCATTGGTAAAAGCAGCCACGGGCGAAGTTGTTTCGGCGCAGGATTTGGGCGGCGCCCAGGTTCATTGCTCAGTGAGTGGCGTGACGGATCATTTTGCCGAAGACGACGCCGATGCAATTTTGATATGTCGAGATATCGTTTCGCACCTGAATCGGAAACGTCAGGTTCCGGTGGTTTTAAAAGCCATTCAGGAACCCGAGTACGCGCGCGACGAAATTTTAGGCTTGATTCCAGGAGATTCTCGACAGCCTTTTGATGTTCGCGAAGTGATTGCTCGTATCGTTGACGGAAGCGACTTCCACGAATTTAAACAAAATTACGCAACTACCATCGTCACTGGCTTTGCGCACATCTTTGGAATCCCCGTAGGTATTATCGCAAACAACGGCGTGATCTTTAGCGAGTCTGCGCTGAAGGCGACGCATTTCATTGAACTGTGCGAGCAGCGGCGGATACCGCTAATATTTTTGCAAAACATTACTGGCTTTATGGTTGGTCAAAAATATGAAAACGAAGGTATCGCAAAGCACGGCGCCAAAATGGTGATGGCTGTAAGCAACGCATCCGTTCCCAAATTTACAGTGATCATTGGCGGCTCGTACGGTGCAGGTAATTATGGAATGTGCGGCCGGGCGTTTCAACCGCGACAACTTTGGATGTGGCCCAACGCCCGCATTTCGGTGATGGGTGGAGAACAGGCAGCGACGGTCCTTTTGACAGTAAAAATGGAACAGGACGCACAGATGTCGAAGGATGATCAACAGAAGTTTAAAGATCCGATCTTAAAAAAATACGAAACAGAAAGCTCGGCCTATTATTCTACAGCACGACTGTGGGATGATGGCATCATCGATCCTCGAGATACGCGGAAGGTGTTAGCACTAGGTTTGAGCGCGAGTTTCAATTCACCATGGACACCAATTGGCCAGGGCGTCCTGAGAATGTGAGATGGGTTTAGCTATGAAAACGACGACGAAAACAATCGTAATCACCGACGAAAAAAAAATGATTTCCGTTCGCCTGAACCGACCGCAGGTTCGAAATGCTTTTCATCCGGAAATGATTGCCGAGCTAACTACCACGTTTAAAACGCTGAAGAAAAATAAAGATGTAAGATGTGTTGTCCTTAGTGGCGAAGGTGAAAGTTTTTGTGCAGGAGCCGATTTAGGATGGATGAAATCCATGGTCAGCTTTAGCCGAGCTCAAAATAAAAAAGACGCCGAAAAGTTATACGTCATGTTTCAGGAAATGTACGATCTGGCTTGCCCTCTTATCGGAGTAGTCCATGGACACGCCATGGGTGGTGCACTCGGATTACTGGCGGTTTGCGATTTAGTGGTCGCCGAAGAAAAAACTGAGTTTTGTTTTAGTGAAGTGAAGTTAGGGCTTTCGCCGGCGGTTATCAGCGCCTTCGTAAAAAACAAAATGGAGCTTGCGCAGATGAGTCGTTGGTTTTTAACGGGCGAAGTATTTTCATCTGAACAGGCAACAAACATGGGTCTTGTGCACGAAGTGACAAGCCAAACACAAGCGGTGGTAGAGAAGTGGTGCAAAGCTTTCATGGCAAATGGTCCCCAGGCAGTGCGCGA
>JAYUQP010000113.1:0-7355 GCA_043757265.1 Bdellovibrionales bacterium
TCGATCTTCTTGATGGCCTCTTTGCGCGTGGATCGCTCAAGCCACGTGTTTTTTTCAAGACCTGCGATGATGGATTTGCGAACGTTCTCGCCCACGCCGATCATGCGTTCTTGCGGAAAGTTTGGAAACAGAATGTTAATCAGCTCGTAATCCAACTCCATACCAAAATTGCTCATAACAAGTTTTGTGCAGCGCTCATCGCGCAGCGAGCGTTGTGCTGGACCTCCGAGATACTGATTACGAAATTTAAAGTACTTGTTAAAAAACTTAGGTTCTGAATCATCAAGGTAGCCCGAGATGCTGTGGAACATGTAAGTGCTCTTAAGCTGCTCGATCGGCATCGTTGCAAGCGCGTTGTTAAAAAACTCGTTTGATTCCGGGACGATATCTATCAGCACCGTTTTAGCTGGCAAGCGGGCCATAAAGCGGTCCATCTTGAGGTTTGGATATTTTTTTAAGAATTCCTTTTTGTCGATGTCGCGTTTTTGCGTAAATCGCTCGCGCATCTCCTTAGGAAGTGGATACTTCATTGCCAGTTGAGTTTCAAAGTCGATCACCCATTTTGCGCGCTGTTCTGGCTTGTCAGCTTTGACGGTCTTGAAAAAATCAACCAAGAGTTTTTCAAAATCCTTCATCAACGCTTTGTTCTCGTAGTAACTGCGCTCGGGGAGAGTGCGCATGTCCGCCGACAGAAAGGCATCATTTTTGAGAGGATTTTCTTTGTTCGCTTCGGAAAAGAAATCAGCAAAGCTTGGCAAGCCCTGATCAATGCGCGATTGCGCGAGATCAGAGAGTTCTTCCCAGCTGGCTATTTTAGAGATGAGGTCTTTTTCGGTTTTGATTTTTAGCTTTTCTTCGCCAGTTGCAGATTTTTTATCCATGCAAGCAATATACACATCCTTAAACTGCTGGCCGCGCTCAGTTTGCGGTGTGTAGTTTTGAATGTTCTTAAAAAATTGTTTTTTGCTGTGCAAAAGTTTTTCGGCAATATCGGTGAACGAAAAAGTCCAACGTTCGCGGTCAGCGGGGAGTTTGAATTTACTTTCCACTTCGGAGCAAACAAATTTATGAAAATCTTCGCACGGTGCGATTTTTTTACTTAAAGTGTAATCACGCTTTTCAGGGATTTTTAAACCCTTCATCAAGGTGTCGCGGGTTATCGCGGCTGGCGTCGTTTCGACATTTGCCATCGCCCACTGCGAAAAAAATAGAACCGTTAAAACTAAAACCTTCATCGTCGCTCCTTCGTCTAGCACTCTCGTGCTTTTCGCCGTCGGCCTGCGCCTCGGCATCATCTAGATCTGCTCAAAAGGGACGATGATACTCATAAAAGGAACTAAGTGACACGCATAAAAAATGTTATGCCACGCTGGCGGATGCGCTGCTTCTAACAAAAAAGGGGCACGTCACCTGCCTGCTTCGAACAAGCAGCGAGCATAACGCTTGCTTGATTCTATCGAGCAGCGAGCACGCCGCGCAGCTGCCTATAATAAAAACAAGCACGTCGCTTGCCGGTTTTTACCAACCGGCGAACACATCGTTTGATTGCTTAAAAATCAGGCTTGCGGCGTGAACATTCAAGACTCCGCCGGACTGGGTCCACTTTCTAAGATCTGAAGTCTGAGTGACAGAGCTCAAAAGAGCGGCCTTTACCTCGAGCGCTACGTCGGCAGGCGACCGGGCTAAAAGTTCTTTGGATACCATGCTGTGTAGATACCCCACGGCACCTGCCACCTGAGGCGTGGAAAACGACGTGCCGGTTTGAGCCGAGTAGGCCGAGGTGTCACTAGGCGACTGACGTCCGGCAGTAGATAAAATTTCTACCCCAGGAGCTGCGATATCAATGTTGGTTTTGCCAAAACCCGCTTGGCTTTTTGCACCCTCACGCGTGCTGTTAGTAACCGAAATCAAATACGGACTGTCGCAGCTTGTGGGAATGTCACCAAAGGTATCTACGTCGATGTCCCAGTTCGACGTCGCAGCCACTGACAAAATTCCTTTTTGACCAAGACTGTTAAACATTTCATTCCAGATTGTGAAATCAGCGTCTGAGCATTTTTGCGCGTCGATACCAAAGCTTGAGTTAATGGCCACGACGTTTGCGCCTTTTTTGCCACTGGTGGAAAGCCAAAGCTCTTTTTGTTTGAGAATGTAAGTGTACGCTCGCATGGTCGAAACCGTATCTGCGAGCTCCTCTCCGAGTGACACATACATAATTTTCACGCGCCAGTTAACGCCCGTAATGCCGCGATTGTTATTGCCCCGCGCCCCTATCAGACCCGCTACTCGCGTTCCATGATCGGCGGTTTCGATTTCGCCCGATTCGTTTTGCGCATTCCATCCAGAAATATCGTCGATGTAGCCGTTGCCGTCGTCGTCCATTCCGTTGTTTGCAACTTCGCCCCAATTTCTCCAGCGATTAAACGAGAGATCGGGATGTCGGTAGTCAAACCCTCCGTCCACGATGGCAATCACAATGTCCTGATTAAGAGCGTTTTTTCCGCCAGTGCCAAAAGCCTGCCAGCTCTCGGCCACGTTGATGCCCACAGATTGTGAGTCGAGCGACCAATTCCACTGCTGCGACAAAAGTGGATCTGTTGAAAGCGCAGCGACGCTTGAGCGCATTTTTACTGGATGGTTTGGTATGATGTTCGCAAGCGCCGAAGGTTTTACCGAGCGACGAGAGAATGTTCGGACTGTTGGATCAAAAAGATTTGTCTCAGTGACAACTTCGTAAAGCCTGAGATCTTTTGCCACTGGTTTCAATTTTACGTGATGTTCGGCTTCGTAACCCCACTGAGTTTGACCGGCATCAAGCCGTATCATTGAGTCCGCTCCGTTAGACATAAACCCCATACACAAAGTGATAAGAATCACCATATGCTCCCCCATTCTTCCTTAAACTTCGCCTGCAGTCATTTGCAAGCGCCCCGCAAACAACGTAGGTGGTCTGTAAAAAAATCGCAAATTATTTTTTTGGTTTTTCGAAAAATTATGATAGTTATTTCGCTAACATAAGAGCGACAAATATGAACTATTATCAACACTTATTAACCCAAATTTCTGTGCGCGAGTCCGCCGTGGATTGTTCGCGCTGTTCTGTGGATTTAAAGTGTTGCACTTATCGGCCGTTTATTGCCAATTTTTTAGTGGGCGGTTTTACAAACAAAGACTTCTTTAACGAAGAGCTCATGGCGGAATGGGATTTTTTAATACTCGGCCTCACACCGAACATTCGCTATCGCAAGCATTTTGCAAAAAAAGGCAAGTGGGGGTTTGGCACTGATGCGACTTTGCTCTGCACGTTTTTTCAAAAGCAAAACGGGGATTGCAAAATTTGGGACAGTCGCCCCACGGTGTGTAGAACATTCTTTTGTAAAAGCAGCTACGCCGAAGCCGGTGCCTATTACTGGAAAAAAACCGAAGAGTGGACCTGGCTTTTGGAATGGGCGTTGCTTGAAGATTTTCTGCACCACAAGGGATGGACACTGGAAGAGGTCGCAAGTGCCAAAGAATACTTGCAAGATAATTTAGTTACTAAAAATAAAATATGGCCCGAAGAATTCTTTTTAAATGATATTAAGCAAGCTCGGCAGTTTTATGTCGAAGCTAAACAGCACGTGGATGCTCTAGGCGAAAGCGAAGTGATGGAGCTTCTGGGTGTGCGAGGCCGTGAATTGCATCAAGAACTCCTTGCTGAAAAACAGAATCTCCGGTAGTTGCTTAACCCATGAGTGGTGTGGCCGAACGACAAAATAAATTAATCGCTGATTTTTCCAAATTTAAGTCTTGGGAAGAGCGCTACAAATACGTTATCGATTTAGGAAAAACGCTAGCCGAATTGCCGATCGACTATCGCGATGACAAATTCTTAGTCAAAGGCTGCCAATCAAGAGTGTGGTTGCACGCGCAAAAAAATTCAGCCGGTCAAATCGAGCTCTTTGCCGACAGTGATGCCATGATTGTAAAAGGCCTTGTGGCTATTCTTCTCAGGGTTTATTCCAACTCGCCGCCAGATGATATACTGGCAAACCCCCCAACATTTATCTCCGAGCTGGGTTTCCAATCCCATCTATCCCCCAGCCGCGCAAACGGCTTACTTGCCATGGTAAAGCAAATCATGCTCTACGCGGCTGCTATTCAAGCGCTTAGTAAATAGCTTCGAATCTTTGCGTTGTGGTGTGGTGGGGGAGCTGCCGCTTTATTGGTGCACCGCCAATCAGCATTACTCAATCGTGCAGCAGTTTGTAAATTTCATTTGTTATCCGCGTTCTAGTATAAGGATTGCATTGCATAGCTAGCAAAAGCGCTCGGGAGTGTAAGCGATATGAAAAAGCCGATAATTGTCACCATATTTGCATTAATGTGCTTAGTAGGCTGTAAATCGACTTCGCAGAAGGCTATAAATGAACCTCCGAATTCAGGGCCCCTATCCCCCGAGCTTGAAGCTGCTTTGAACAATCTGGTCACCAGCACCGAAACCAAAAAGATCAAGGCGGATTGCCCATCCGAAGTCGTCAAATATTTCAAGGCAGAAGAAAGTTTGTCTGCGGAATGCGGAGCTGTTCAAGTCCCACATTTCTACGACAAGGTGGACGGATTAAACGTTTCTGTAGCGTATCTCTTACTCCGTAAAAATACTTTGATAATTAAACCTTTGCTCGTCATAGAGCAGGGGGGGGCCTGGGAGTTCGTCTATGATATTGGCTGCATATTATACTTATGAGGAGCCTGGTCTCTTAGACCGTTTTGATATCTTAGCTGTTGAACAGCGAGGCACGGCATGGACGCGCCCAAAATTAACCTGTGATGAGACAATTGCTTTCAAATTAAGCCACGTCAATTCAATTGAAGATACAATTGAACAATCACAACTCGAAGAGTTGCAAAAAAAATGTCTCAGCGAATTTAATCGCACACATAGCATAGATAGTGTTTCGACGTATCAAATTGCTTCGGACATTCATTTCACAGCCAATCTTTTTGGTTACAATAGATTCTCTTTCTGGGGAGTTTCCTATGGAACCCTTGTTGGACAGTATTTATTAAATTACTACCCCCAAGATCTCGAACGTACAATCTTAGACAGTGGCGTGGTACCTGGACGACATTGGGGCATCGATGCAGCCAACCGGGTCGAAACTTTGATCGAAAAAAATGTTAAAAGCTTTATCGCTGAGGTACAGGTCGATGTAGTTTGGGGCAAAACGTATGATGAAACTTTGACGTACTTCAATGACCTTTCCGAAGCGTTTGCCCAAAATCCTATGCAAGTCGAGTTTAATTACAAGGAAAAGAATTATCCCGTAACAATAGGGGGTGAAGAATTCAATGCTCTTTTGTTTAAATTTATTTTGATAAAAAATGGACGGAATCTTCATCGTCTCGTTGGCGCAGCACAAAGAAGAAATTCGAACCAAGAATCATCAAAGACTGTTTTAACTCGGTTAGTAAACAGTTTTTTAGATCTCGAAGATTCTACGACCGACATAGTGTACCAGGCGCTGATTTGTAGAGAGTTTAGCGTGCAAAATCGAAACGTGGCTGACCACTCTCCAAGTTTTAGAAAAATGTTTAATGAAAATGAACGAAAATTTTCAATCTTTTCCGATACATGTTATCTAGGTTTTTCACCGTCGCCCGATCCTAAAGTAATTAGAGGCCCTGTAAGCTCCACCGAGAATGTGCTTGTTGTTGGAGCTGAACTTGACCATGTAACTTCCCCAGCTTATGTAAACAGTATTGCCCAGAATTTTACGAACGGAAAAACAGTCGTGTTCAAAGATGCAAGTCACGGCGTTTTTGACGAGCGGGAATGTATAAATAAAAGCTTGATAGATTATCTAACAAACCTAGAAGGGCTGTTCACCAATTTTTGCGAGTAAATGAGTTTTAATAAACTAATTGATCGAGTTTAGATAAATTCAAACTCCCTCCGTGGCGGCTTCATTTCGTGTAATTTCATCGGCTGTATTCACCCAGAAGAAAGGGACGCCGAGGGATCTTCCGGAAACCACTCGAAAAAATTAGTTCTTCGGAGAACTACTTTAATCAAGAGCACATTGTTGCTCAGCAAATTACTTTTCCATTTTCAAACCCGCTTTTAAGTTATCGTAAACGTATAAATACTAATTTCAGTATTGTGCGTTTCGTGCAGCCAGCTTTTCATCAGCCGCTAAAACGCTAAGCTGTTAGTCGATACGGCTTCAGGAGTGCCGCCGTTTGAATCTCAATATTGGCCACTTATCTAATAGAGCGGCGAGGTCTTGTTGTACGGAGTTACTTCGTATGCAGTATGTGCATGTTCTTAGGGCTTTTGTAGCCACTTGGTGCGTCGCAAACCCTCCCTCATAAATCAAAATATATCTTGCCTTTATGTCTTATTTGTGAGACATTACGCAAGATGATTTCTGTGCTGCCCAAGTGTCAAAAAGAAATTCAAGAGTTTCCTGAAGATGTCAGGGTGATCTCGCAGATGCATTGGCTCGTTTGAATGAGGGACATAAATTATCAATGCATTTATCAAGACCGATGCCCTCGATTGGCAAAGGTGTTCATGAATTAAGGCTTAAAGATCGTTCTGGAATATACCGAGTTATTTATGTTTTCATTGGAGGTGGATCCATTTATTTGATTCATGCTTTTATGAAGAAAACAGCACAAACACCAAAGCAGAATATCGATCTCGCTAAAAATCGATTAAAGGAGATATAAATTGAAACGAAAAAATACTGGTGCTGAAATTGCTAAAATCACGGGGACTTCTTCTGCACGGGGCATGGAGGCGGTAATTAAAGCTCAGCTGATAACTGCGGTGCTAGATGCAATTAGAAGAAAAAAAATGACCCATGAAGAAGTCGCAAAGTCCTCTAAGCTTCCGCGAAGTGCAGTCACAGGGATTTTATCGGGTAGCCTGCAAAAAATAACAATTGATCGTGTTTTAAGACTAGTAGAGGCTGTCGGTCTGGTTGCTGAAATTAAAATCAAAAAATCAGCAGCCTAGAACTCTAAGATGTCGAAAATCATTTTTTGGAGGTTGTTATTTTTGATTTAAACGATTTCGGTTTTTACCATATTACATGAGTTAGTACATTTAGGCGCAGGCCGCGCGCTGAATATCCTATCTATTTTTCTTAATTCGACAACTGCCAGTATAATTTCAACTTTTAGCCCGCAATGGAGGCAAACAGGCGCCAGACTTCAGTCTAGGTGATCAGTGAGTCGTTCTCCTCGTCGCAAAAATCCGCTAATGTTATTCCAAAGCTTTTAATTAACGGAAGGACCCCAATGAAAACTTGGATTTTAGTAGCAGCATGTTTTATATTTTTGGCCCCTGCATTAGCAGAGAATCATGG
>JAYUQP010000114.1:0-7342 GCA_043757265.1 Bdellovibrionales bacterium
TGAAGCGTCAATAAGTTCACAAAAAATTTTAGATAAATTTTTATTAACTTATTGACGCTTCAAGTCCCAAAAGTGTGTCCGTACCTTCAGAACATAGACGCTTCAAGTCCCAAAAGTGTGTCCGTACCTTCAGAACATAATGCCGATACGAAGGCCATTCATCATGGGGTTTACACCGTCCATAATTGATTGAATGTAATACTCGATGCTCATCTGTGCGCTTGCTGTGCGAAACATTCGTACACCAGCAAAGGCACCGATCAAAAAACCAGAAGGATCAGAGATGCGATCGATATGCGCGTAGCCATAGCCAAACTCGGCGCCAATCACTGGAGAAAAATCATCCGTAAAAATCAACCAACCGCCGCCAACCGAAGCGGACAACCATGTACCCTCCTCCTTGGAGGCCAACGCTGCATCAGCATTGAGCCGAATCTCTGCATGGGGTGTAACTTCCCAGTGGCTTCCAAGGTGAAGCGAATAAAACAACTTTTCATTGTTCATGTCTGAACCAAAAGCGGGGCCGAAGGCGATGCTCGTTAAGCGAAGAGCCTCTACACGAGTAACAACGCGTTGTTGATCCTCCGCAGAAATTTCACCCACTTTTTGGGCATGTGATAGCGATACAAGAACCGAAAGAATGAGATGTAGCATGTTACTCCTTGTTTGTAGTGTGTGTAGGGGTGTCTACACTTTCTAGTTTTTCAATAGCTTTAAGAGCCGACTTACGGCTGGTGCCTCCCGAAAGGGAACGGGCTTCGATGGAACTTTCAAAATCAAAACTCTGACCGTTTTTATAAACCTGATGGATCTGTAGGCCTTTTTCGTCGGCCTGACGAATCGCCGTGGCCACAGTTACATAGGCCTCGCGAAACGTTGTCGCCGTGGCTAAATGATTGGCAACATCCGTGGCTAAAATGTGCCCATTATTTAATAGAGCCGTTGCAGAGCTTTCATCAACGACGAGTCCATTCACAAACGGCGCTAAAACCGTAAAGCATTTTTTGAGTTCAGTCGTCGCGTTTATAAAAGTACGTTTGAGTTCGTGGATGTCACTGCCGTAGCTCGGTGTTACGGAACGCATTAGCACCAGACCCTCCTGTGCCGCCATCATAACGCGCGCCATTTTTGCACGCACAAGCTCTGGAACGTCGGGGTTTCGTTTGTTGGGCATAATCGAACTTCCGGTGGACCAGTCGTAGGGGAGTTTCAAAACTTTAATTCCCGAGGATGACCAGAACAAAATGTCTTCACAAAACCGGCTCAAGTGCATTGCAAGCAAACTATAACTTTGCAGGGTGCTCAACATGTAATCACGGTCGCTCACGGCATCATACGAATGTTGTAAGGGGCTCACAAATCCCAAAGACTTCGCCAAAGACAGCAGATTCATTTTTAAATGAGTGCCTGCAAAAGCAGCCGCGCCGAGGGGCAGTGTTTCGATGCACTCCGCTTTGTTATTTTTTAAACGCTTCACGTCCCGCAAAAATGCAAAACCATGAGCGGAAAACAAATGTCCAAATCGAAGCGGCTGACCAAACTGCATATGTGTCATACCCGGAGTGAACGTATCAATCCACTCAGTGCTTTTGCTTTGGATGGCGGAAATGGTTTTTTGTAGATGCGGTAGCATGGCCTCGATTTCATCATGCACATAAAGTCTGAGAGTGCTTGCGATCAAATCATTGCGCGATCGACCCGTGTGAATTTTTTTGCCCAATTCACCCAGCTCCTGAGTCATAAACCTTTCAAGATTCATGTGAATATCTTCATCCGTGATTTTCCAGTCGAACTGCTTGGCCTCTATTAGGGATTGCGCCTTGTCGAGTGTTTGGCAGAGCTGTGAGCGCTCAATCGCGGTGAGCACTCCGGTTTGCTCGAGAGCATTTGCCCACGCTTTTTGAACACGAATCTCTTGTTTGTATAAATACTGATCCACATCCAAACCCTGAGTGAATTCAAACAGGGTGGTATTATCGGATGTATTAATATCGGTATTTAAAACTTTCATAGCTCTACTTTATTCATCTCTGCGTTCGCTTCTTTATTCACTTGGCCTGATTGCCATTGAGCAAATGTTAAAACCCGGCAATAGTCTTTGGCGGCTTTGTTAAGGCCATAAGAGTCTTCCTCAAAGCTCACAAGCTTTTCGCTGTATAACGAGTAAGGACTTTCGCGTTTAGTAATAAAAGTCTGACCCTGTCCCAACTTCATTCCGATAGTGCCAGTCAAATTTTTACTCGCAGATAAAAAGTACGACTCTAGATGATTGCGGGCATCCGAGTGCCAGAGACCGTCGTAAATTAAATTGCCATACACAATTGAGAGATTTTGCGCAGTTGCGTGGACATCACGATTCCAACAGATTTGTTTTAAATTCATCAAACCTTTTTGGATCAAGGTCCCGCCTGGAGTTTCGTAAATACCGCGGCTTTTCACACCCGTAACACGCTCTTCAACGAGATCAACAAGTCCGATCCCGTGTTCGCCGCCGATTTCATTCAGCGTGACAAGAATTTCAGCCGGCGACAACGTCTTGCCATTAAGCGCTATAGGGTTTCCTGATTTGAATTCCAGTGTGATGTTCGTGAAGTCTTTGGAAACATTTTGCGGTGGTTTGATAAACTGAAAAATTTCGTTTTCGTCGTAAGGTTTTGAAATGTCTTCAAGAATTCCACCTTCAGACGAGTTATGAAAAAGATTGGCATCAAGGCTGTAGCGCGGATTTACTTCGCCCGCGTAGTCGATTTTGTTTTCTTTTAAATAATTTATCAAATCTTGGCGACCTTTATAGTCCCAAATTTTCCAAGGGGCGATCACTTCGAGATCTGGAGTCAAATACGCCCACGCACGTTCGAAGCGGATTTGATCATTCCCTTTTCCGGTCGCGCCATGTGCAATGGCCTGCGCGCCTGATTTTTTTGCATAGTAGGCTACGCGTTCCGCAATCAAAGGACGTGCAATGGCAGTCCCAAGCAGATACTCACTTTGATAGAGAGCTCCAGAGCGCAACAGTGGAAAAACGAAATCTTTTGCGAAGGTTTCTTTGAGGTCTTCAAAGATAAAATCACTGGCACCGATCGACATTGCACGATCTTTGAGAGTTTTTTCTGATGGCAAATTACCAACGTCGCAACAATAGGCGATAACATCTGCATCGTAGTTTTGACGAAGCCATAAAACAATTGCGGTTGTGTCCAGGCCGCCAGAGAACGAAAGGACGATCTTTTTCTTCATAAAACCCCCAAAGTGGTGAAAAAGTTTTTTTGGTTTTATACCCTTCTTTTCGTTGAATTAAAGGGAATCCCGGTACTTATCGCGCTGCAACAGAAAACTATGTAAAATTTGCACCATATGGAAATTTTTCATTACTCCGTTGATTTTACCTGGCAACGAAACGACGCTTCTGTCCAAGCGTGCGCATTCGGCGCAGAAAACTCAGAGGGGGAATCACAATGAAGTACAGTTTAATAGTAGCCTTGATCTTTTCGGCCATCCAGGCACAGGCCAGGGCTCCAATCCATGGTTACACGCCAGAGCAAGAAAAGTTTATGGCCGAACACAATCAAGGAGTAAAGGCCTTAGAATTCTTTAGTAATTTGTTTCGATGGAACCAGCAGCAATCCTCATCCGTGGTTAATCGGGTGCCGTTTGCCGAATACGACCAGGTGGGCTACGTCATTTTCAATGACAGCGGGGAATTTAATGCTCTAGCCGCTAAAAAACTAATCGCAAAAAATTTGCCCCCGGACGTGACACTGGTTGTTTACACAGCGAGCAGCGATAAATCTTACTTAAACCGAGTGTACAATTTATTCGCTAAGGAGATGGGATCGGGAGATCGTTTACGTATTGTTCATTTACCCCACGATCCCGTGCTCATTAAAGACCCGGCAACAGGCAAAACCCAGCAGGTCATTCCCAACAGCTTTTGGGCCCGAGATGGTGTGCCCGTTCCAACCTGGAGTTTTGATAAGTTTAGCAAAAAAGTGTTCACCGTTGTCGATGCAAAATACTACCACTATTTTGAAGCTGATGATTATGTGAGTAAACTATTTGGTGCAGATTTAGTTCAGCATAACTATTATCATGAGGGCGGAAACTTTTTGGCGAACAACCGCGGAGAATGTTTTATTGTTGATAATGAACGTGCGATGCAAATTCCTGATGAAACTTTTTTAGTAAAATACGGATGTCAAAAAACTATTCGTTTTCCGCACACAAAAGGCATCGGGCATATCGACGAAACAGTAAAACTCATCGACGACGATTTAGCGCTTACGGATGACAAAAAGTATGCAGATATTTTGCGCGATAATGGTTTTAAAGTGATGATGGTTCCGCGCCCAGAACTGCCTTACGAAACCTACGTAAACTCACTTTACGTCAATGGAACGCTCTTTTTGCCGACCTTCCAAGAAGCGGGCGATGCCGAAGCTGTGGCTTTGTACGAAAGTTTTGGCTACAAAGTAGTTTCTTTGAATTCCAAACAACTTTCAAATGATGGTCTGGGTTCTATCCACTGCATAACGATGGCCTATCCACCAGTTCCGTTCAATGAACTGCTTGCCAATGTGGGTGGCAGAGAAGTAACACCTCAGAAATAAAAAGGTGAAATCAGAGTATGCAAGAAATCTTTGAAAAAAAACCTGCTTTCCAGGTTTTTATCTGCACAAGAAGTAAAGAAAACAGCGAAAGTTGCGGAGCTAAAGGCTCCGCAGCCCTGCGTGATGAGCTAAAGACATGGGCAAAAGAACAAAAGCTCTCTCCTCATGTAAAGATCACGGCATCGTTGTGTTTGGGTTATTGTGAACGAGGCATAACGGCTTGTTTTCAACCAACCAACGAGTGGTTCGTCGGAATCCAAACAGACGACATTATTGCTTTTAAAGATAGAATTTTACAAAGCTACCGAGATATCAAAACGTAAATTGACTGATTCATTTTTGAGTTCGAAACATCCATTTTTATTGGCGCTAAAATAAACCGATCCAACTTCTCTAAATCCTTCAATGGAGCGAACTGTGTTGTACGGGGCTTCTATTGGAGCTTGAAGGGATTGTAGCGGTTCGCCCAGTTTGTTCGCTGCCACAAAGTTGCGATGCCAGTAGAGCCATTCCCAGTGGGGATCCTCCTTCAGCGGGCCAAAAAGATTGCCATTCTTTTTAAACTGGTAGAGTTCGCCAGTGTGAAAGAGGCTTAGAAGTTCTCGTGAAGTGAATGAAACTGTTCGCTGATCTCTGGGAATCAGCAAATGCAGGTGCCCCATATCGCCGTAATAGACAAAATCTGCGTAGACGTTTGCCAACGCTTGCAGGAGTTGATTCTGCAGATTTTCTATGAAAACAAAGGGAAGTTTTTGCGGTTCAATGTGGCTTTTGAAAACATAGCCCTGATCTTTGGTCGACCAGAAGACGCGGTTCTTTAGGCGACGTGAATCATTATAAACAGCATTAAATTGCTCTTGTGCCTCTAGTGGTGTGTTGACCACACGGATGTGAGCCTTTTCGACAGATGCGTCCGCGGACTGGGGCGGCAAGCAGTCGTGAGCTTGCACCGTTATCGCGCCCGAAACGAAAGTTAAAACGAAAAATTTAAAGAAAGTCCCCACAAAGCATCCCCCACCAATAACCCCTTATTGGTACGGGCCTTTATACATGTATTTTTTCTTAGAGACACTTTTTTTCGACGAGAAGTTCAGTTTTTTCTTGAGAGCCTAAATAGGCGGTGAGTCGAATTGTCGAATTGCATTCTATCATCGATGCCTGTTCGAAAATAACTTCAAATGCCCCGCGGTCACATAGCGAGCGCCCACTAGAAATTTGTTGTGACTGTGCATCAGCCATTCGCCAGCTTAAAACCGCGCCATCTTGTTCGGAGGCACACACGCCGTAAGCGATCAGCTGAGTTGCGGAATTATCGATTTCTGTTTTGCTTTGTAAAAATTGGATTGAGCCTGTTTCTACGGGATTGATTATTTTCATTTCGCCGCTAGTTTGCTGAGCGGGGCTCGAACCACAATTCTGGAAATTAAATAGCACGCCGGCCAGTGCAATAAAGATAATGCCTATCTTGCAATAACGTTCTTTCATTGGATCCCCCACGATCTTCCTCCAGTATAAGGTGATTTTTGCCTACTACCTAAGACTAATACCCAGGGTCTCGTTTTGATACGTATCCACTTTTTCCCTATTCTGAAAGGCAAGAGATCAGGGGGGATATGAATAATTTCAAAACATCTGTAGGGGTATTTATCGGCTTGTTTGCTTTTTCTTTTGTAGGCTGCGGCGAAAGTTCCAATGGGCAAGAGTCAAAAGAAACAAAAAAAACGTATGGCGAAAGAGTCATTTATGGATCGGACGATCGATTAGATCTTTTTCAAGTCAGCTCATTGGATTGGCAAAATCGCGCAGCTTCCACCGTTGCGCTGGTGCAAAAAACTAAAGTGATTGCACAACCGAATGGATATCAGCTGCAAACAAGTCATTATGGAAAGTCGCAAAATCTTTGTGCGGCGGAACCATTTTTTGATCAAGTGACTGCAGCTTTTTGTTCGGGTTCGTTAATCACCCCGGATATCATCATGACGGCGGGACACTGTATTCGAACTCAATCATCATGCTTAAATACCAAGTTTGTGTTTAATTTTTCTTACAAGGCGATGACGTACGATCCCCGATTTGTCGAAGAAGATGATGTGTATTCGTGTCGCACCCTTATTCACAGCGAGCTTAACTCAACGACTGACTCCGATTTTGCTCTCGTGCAATTAGACCGAGCCGTTTTAGGACGAAAGCCTTTGACAATTCGTCAGGCGGGTCGAGTTCAGGACTCAGACACACTTGTTGTCATTGGGCATCCCTCAGGCCTTGCAACCAAGCTGGCTGCGGGAGCGGTGGTGCGATCGAATTCACCCGATGCTTATTTTATCACGAATCTCGATACGTATGGGGGTAACTCCGGAAGCGCGGTGTTCAACGAGCAGACAGGTGTGGTTGAAGGAATTTTAGTTCGCGGTGAAACAGATTTCAAATACAAAAATGGTTGTTACATTTCGAACATCTGTGATTCCAGCGGGTGTCGCGGAGAAGACGTTACCCGGGTGAGCGAAATCCTCCCGTATGTTGATGCAGCAGATCTCGAGAATAGCGAAACTAGTCTCGGTCAAAACGAACAGCTTCACCGATAACATTCGAAAAAATCGTGTTGTCGCGCATGGCGATTTGTCCTTTGAGAATCGTCATGATTGGCCAGCCTTGAACTTTCATGCCATCGTAGGGTGTCCAACCAACACGACTGCGAATCCAAGAGTTACTAATTGTTTCGGTTTTTTTTAAGTCCA
>JAYUQP010000115.1:0-2698 GCA_043757265.1 Bdellovibrionales bacterium
TTATGGAACTTTCGATAATTTCCATAGCGGCAAACGAAATATTGGAGAACAACAGGAAGTGGATTAAAAAGAGTCGTTTCATACAGTTCCTTTCGGTGAATTAAGACAATAAATTAAGGATCCATAGACATTCCCAACAAGAGTCCAGGCTAGGCATGTTTTTATCTGCCAAGGCTGATTTCGAATAAACGTGGGTTTATATTTGTCGTTGCCGTGTCTGGCATTTCCTGGATTCATAGAATCTTAAATCTTTGGTCTATTTCTCCTGTGAGTAAAGTTTACTATCTTCGATCCATATAAACTAATGCTCGGGCTTTAAGAATATCGGATTCAGACTCTTTGCGTGCTCTCGCAGGAGCCAGTAAACGTGCGTTTCCTCGAAACGAGCACGTGCCACGAAAATCAACGCCTCGACCAAAAGGCAGTTCAAGTCATTGTGATAGATTATTCCTTCGAAAAAACCAGTGCTTTGTTTTAGATGTAAAGCGCAGTACTCTGAAGAAATGAGAATTCTTCATCTCAGCAAATATTATCATCCCTATCGCGGTGGAATCGAAAAAGTGATCAAGGAACTAGCTGAGTCCGCGCTCACGCAAGGGCATCAAGTCACGGTGATTTGCTCGAGTGAAAACTCACATAAAAAAATTGAGATGATAAATGGCGTTCGTGTGGTCCGTTTGCCGCAGTGGGGGACAGTTTTTTCCCAACCGCTAACCCCAAGCATTTTTTGGGGCGTGCAAAAAGAATTTCAAGAAGCTGATGTGGTGCATCTGCACGCGCCCAATCCTTTGTTTGAGTTTGCATGTTTGAGTTTTGAATTTAAGGCCCCTTTAATTGTCACATTTCACTGTGAAGTTATGAAGTCACGGTGGTTGAATCGTTTTTACGAACCCGTTTCAAAAGCAATTCTGCAAAAAGCCGACTGCATTTTGGTCGCAACTCCATTGCACATTGAATATTCTTTTTGGTTAAAAGAATTTGCGTACAAATGCGAAATTATTCCATTTGGAATTGAACCCAAATTTGAAAAGAAATCATTGGAGCTAAACGAGCAATTGCACAGTATTAAAAGCCAATATGGACGCTATTTTCTTTTTATCGGTCGGATGGTCACTTATAAGGGAGTAAATATTCTCCTTGAAGCCATGCAGACGGTTCCGCAAAATTTGGTTTTGATCGGTAAAGGCCCTTACCTTGAGCGATGGAAGGCGATGAGTCGTCAGCTCAATCTTAGCGACCGGGTTCATTTTTTGGGGCCAGTTTCTTCGGATGAAGAATTCGGCGCCTACTTGCACGGCTGCGATGCAGTGGTGTTGCCGTCAATCAACGAAGCGGAAGCCTTTGGTCTGGTTCTCCTTGAGGGCATGTCCTGCAGAAAACCCGCAATCACAACAGATCTTAGATCGGGTGTAAAGTTTGTAAATGTGGGTGGGGAGACTGGGATCGAGGTCCCGAGGGGAGACGCAACAGCGCTGGCTTCCGCCATGAATGAACTTCGATTGAACGATGAGCTGCGTTTCCGTCTGGGAGAGCAAGCCTATTTGCATTTTCAAAAAAACTTTCTAATTTCCGATAGTCTCAATAGACATCTTGATGTTTATCTTAGGCTTAGCCGTCAAGCAGCGGCCTAGCTCTTCGGACCCATTTAGCTGAATAGCTCGGTAAACGGCAGGGTGTGTCGTTTACTATTCATACGTTGAGAGGGGAATCCGTGCAAAATACTGGAGTTAAACCCGTGTCGCACTTTAAAGCGCTATTTTTTTAGCCCAGTGTAGATGGAATCTTTCGAGGCTGCATCAATGTGGAGCAATCGAACTGTAAGCCAAAAGCTTGGAATGGTGCGTGTGCAGGGCCACGCCAACTGGTCTTAAGCACTTCTCAAAGCCACGATTGATGTCAACATACTCAATCTGAGGTTCAGCTTCACTCTTAATTGATAAGTTTTATCGAAACGAATGAATACATGTCCTCCGGAACTTAATTTTTTTACCCAAAATGTCGATAAAGAAGAGATGAAGAAACTCGGCGAGATCACCAAACTCACAGGTATCGAACTTGCGCCAGAAGCTCGTTTTTATATCCAAAATCTAATGGTCACTTTGAAAATTCACGATGTTGGAACGTTCGAACACTGCGAACGCGTTGGAAGTATGTGTTTTGAGCTTGCGCAAGACCTTGAACTAGGAAGTGCAGAGCAGGCATTGGCTTTTTACTCTGGCTATTTGCATGATGTTGGCAAAATCAAAGTGCCAGTGGCCATCATTAATAAACCTGCTAAATTAGATAATGAAGAATTTTCGGTTATGAAAAAACACACGGAGTTCGGAGCAGAAATGCTCGATCAAATCGTACAATTTTCTTTCTTCAAACAAGTTCGCGAAGCTGTTTTGTATCATCACGAGCGAGTAGACGGAAAAGGCTATCACGGAATCGAGAGCGCAAAAATTCCGTTCACGTCAAAAATTGTTCTTGTTGCCGACACCGTTGACGCCATGGGCGCAGATCGCGCGTATCGAAAAGGTCTTCCCATGCAAGTGATAATCGATGAACTCAATAGATGCAGTGGAACCCAATTTGAACCCCAAATCGTCAACGCCTTCCTCAACACCCGCATCACCAAAGCCGCCTAAAAAAGGTACGCCGTTCCCTTTGAGGTACGCCGTACAATTTTAGGTACGCCGTACCTTTAGGTTAAGAT
>JAYUQP010000116.1:0-54715 GCA_043757265.1 Bdellovibrionales bacterium
ACGAGACCTACGAACTGTACTGTAAGAAAAAACCTGCATGATCGACCAGGAGACAGAATCATTGAATAATAAAAGGGACATAATTATTGAATAATCTCACAGATTAAGCTCCCAGCTATACCCAATGTAACATAATAGAACTTATAAGAAACACGTAGATATCTGAAATTACATGATATTTCTAATTCATTCTGTCACCTCTTAATTTCTCATTCAATTTGTCACCTGGTCTAGGTCATGATTTGATTTCTGAATTCCAAGGAGGAATTCGGATGATTACGACAAAAGGATTTTTCATGAGCCATTCTGAAAGTTTTAAATATCAAATCGTAACTAAGTACTTGTGTGGAAAATTACATCGAACGGATGCTGCAACACTTTTGAATGTTTCTCCAAGAACAATGACCCGTTATTCAAACAAGATTAAAAAGCTAGGTATGATTGGGGTTAAACATGGCAACTCTGGTAATCAGTTTAATAAGAAACATAGCCCTGATCTCATTCTAAAAATCAAAGAGCTCTACAAAGCAAAATACTATGACTTTAATCTGTCGCATTTTAGTGAGATTTTAATCAAGGAACATAAGATTGAAATTCCGTACAAAACTTTATGGAAATGGTTTAAGGAGCTTAAACTCATCAAGCATCCTCGTCGAAAACGACCTAGGAAGCATATGTATCGCAATCGGCTTCCGCAAGAAGGTCTTCTGCTGCAAATGGACGGCAGTCATCATAAGTTCAATGGCAAAGACGAATGGTGCCTTATTTCTGCGATAGACGATGCCACAAGCCACATTCCCTATGCTGAGTTCTTTAGCGACGGCGAAACTACGCTAAACTGCATGAAGGTCTTATCGCGTATTATTGAGCGTAAAGGCGTCCCTAGGGCGATCTATACCGATAAAGCTGGTTGGTCTGGCGGCGGCAAGCGCACTGAATTTAGCCAGTTTAAACGAGCCTGCGATCAACTCGGGATACAATTGATTTTTGCCGATACGCCAGAAGCCAAAGGTCGCATTGAGCGTTCATTTAGAACCATCCAAGATCGATTGATTCCCGAGCTTCGGTTGAAAGGTATTGAGGATTTAGCGAAAGCAAACGAGTACCTTAAATCAGAGTTCTTAGAAAACTATTGGAACAAAGAAAAACTCGTCCACGCACAAGACGCCACTATTGCCTACTCCCCGCTTGATCCATGGCTCGATCTCAATCAAGTGCTTTGCGTAGAGGAATCGCGCGTAATTGGCCGCGATCAAACGGTCTCCTGGCAAGGAAAGCGCTACCTCATTCAAGATGGCAATCGCCCGCTCTATAACTACCTTGCGATGTTTCGAACAGATCTCAAAGGTAAGACTCGGGTTTTCGTCCTTGAGGCTGAAGTGGAAATGAACGAGATCAAGGATTTTAGACGATATAGAAAGCAAAGGTCTGTTGAGGACGAGCTCAGAGAGCAACAAAAGGCTCCATTTGGGCTTTCTGATGACCTATATATCAAAATGTACAACCTGATCCTTGATATTGGAAACGCCGTTAAAAAGCACCAGGTCACCGGTCGTCCGCTTAAATTTGAGTATGTAAACAGTAGGCGCAGAGCGAGCTAGAATAGCAGCAGATAAGTGCAAGTTGTTTTTCTTGAGAGTGACGTTAAAGGGCACAAACAATCTCTTCAAATCAAATAAACTGGCATAACGCTTTGGCACTTTACTTGCTATTTGCTCCTTGCAATCAATTTGTTTTGTCGCTTGAGGAGCATGGTGCTCCTCTAAGAACGGAACTGATATGGAGTTTATATGAAGGCGCTACTTTTAGTAATTTTATTTGGCTTTGGTCCTCAAGCAATCGCACAGAATAGTGCGAAAGTTGCAAAAATTGAGTGTATTGAAGAAACAGACTTTATGAAGTTTATCGTATATATGCCTGACCCCAATACCGTCTCGACATGGTATGTGCATTTTCAGTGGTCGGATAAGAAAGTGAATATGAGCATTAAAAGCTCCGAGGATGGGCCGGTTTTGATTGGCGGTAAGATCATTGAAGGAAAAGTTAACAAAAGCATGGTCTATGCAGTGCCGGACCAGAGCTATGAAAAAGGCTATAGATTAGGTGAACTATTCTGTCCTCCTGCAGGAAATCTCTAATCGTTTTCCTGTTAGCAAAATACTGAATTTACAAAAGGCTCAGGAAAACTGAGCCTTTTGTATATCAAAGACCAAAATCCAGAAGTGACAGATTCGTTGAGAAATTAAAGTGACAGTCTCATTGAGAGACGACAGATATCTGAAATTACATATTAATTATGGACAATTATGTCCCTAGTTAATTTATGAACTATTTTGTCACTCTACGTTTGTAGGGTTACGATTTTCTACTTTAACCAGGAGACATCGTGATTCACAACAATTGTAGGGCTATTCAATTGAGTGTAAAAGATAGTATTCGATTCCAAATAATTTCAAAGTACTTGAATTTTGGATATCACCCTGCTGAGACGGCTCCCCCTTTGAATGTAAGTATAAGTACAATTACTAGGATAAATCAGAAAGCGAAAAAAGAGACTGGACTGCGGCATTAAACTTGGGAAATCTGGCATTGACCCGTACGAAAAGTACGATAAATCTCTTCCGAGTAACTTTATTTGTAGAAACTGTGGGCCGTATAGTTTAGTCTTTTAGATATGGAAGAACGTTATTCTTTTTATGATCTCGGCACGCAAACCATTATCGAAAATCTAAATTGGACTCAAACTCACTCACTTTGTCTTATTTTAGACAAAATTGACTATAAGAACTTTTACTATCTTTCATCAAAAGACAACAGGTGGATTCCCTTAGATATGGAAATTGAAAATATCCTCAATAATAAAAATAATCTATTTAGAACAATCCCAGTTCCGTCCGATGAATTCGAAGACAAAACAAAAGTGACGCACCAATTGGTCGACACTCCCACAGATCGACGATCGCACACCAGATACACTAAAATATTTAGTATGACTCTAGACATTGAAAGTATTCTTAAAAAAGTGACAACAGTTGACGTTTCTTTAAGCGGACTAAAAATATCAGAAATCCTCGAGGCCCCCAAAAAAAATGCATTTGTGATGGTTTTCTTCAGAAACGATAGCGACGTTCTTGAATTTAAGGCAAAACCTATTTTAAAATATGGGTTTAACTTTGATTCATTACAAATTGTAAGCTACAACAATCTTCCTCTCTGGAAAAAAGTAGTCGAAGAGAGCTAGAGTTTTTTTCAAAATTGCGTGGTTTGCAAATCGCGCAAACAATGCAAAACTGCTTGGGAAAGTCGATGCAGGCGGAATTGATACATGCTATGTCGTTGAGGAAGGTCTCCTGTGATGGTGCCGAATAAAACAATTGCGACGACCTCAGTATCGATTTTCGAACACCATATGAACCATAACTGTTTAAAGCGCTATTATCAACAACGCGAACCTTTGGAACTCGGGTCCTGGTCGCGGAAAATCGCCGGTCAGTTTGAATGAGTCTTCATGTATCTTCGATGCTTCAGATTCAGCCGGTAACGACCATTTTTTTCCTTTGATAGGTCAAAAAGACCCCGCTTCATTTTACGCCGGCTGCTCATTCCCGCTCTACCGTCACCCTCGGAATTTATGAGTGGCAAGGTTCATGCTTATTAGTTTTTAGCACTTGGGTCTCTCATATTACCGTGCTTGAGTATCTGTATTAAAGTTCGAGGTTAATTGATTGAAGCAATATTTAATTTCACCCGCTCTGTTCACAATATATTTTTGTAGTTTAATCGAAGCTCAAGCGGAATTATCCTGCGTTGAAATTTTTAAAGTACAGACTGATTTACAAACTTCCATTTATTTCCAACCCTTCAAAATCGACTCCCTGGTTCAGAGAGTTGACTACCGTGACAACTTTGATCCTAAGTCGTTGGATCCATCCCACGACAAATTGGTTTTCAGTCGAGATGATGCCCAACTTCTCCATGGTTTTGATCTGCCTATACTTCGAATGCAGAATGAAGATCGCTGGGTTGAGACCGATTATGGGTTTGCACTATTGAATGTGTATGCTTTTCGAGATTGGACTTTGCTCGGACGAATTATTAAAGATCCCGAGGCGTCTAAAATATTCATTGAGAATATTGCGCAAAACGATCAGGTTTACCCTACGGGCATCACCCGCGAGTCGGCGGATTGGATTCGAGGGTCTCTGTTTATCAATGAACTTGCAGTCCAAAAGGCTGTTAAGAGGCTTGATCCGCATCAAGACGAACAACTCAACTTCCAAAAATTTAAAATATTTCTTACTGAGGAGTATCGTTTTCTTGTGCGCAATCAGGAAACATTTATGTTTCCGATAGGAAATGATATGTTTTTAAAGCAGCACGAAATCAGCCTTAAAGAGGCGCCTATCGTTTTAGCAACATTGGCGAGATTTTACCTTTTAAGCCACCTTTATGTGAAGGGGCCTGATCAGGGCTACTACCGATTGCTTGCAGATTATGTAGATAAAGATAGTCTGATGCTATTTAGTCGAATTCCGGAGCTCCTGCCATCACATCCTGTTTTTGAAGTTGGACACTTTTCGATAGAAAAAGAGTCCATTAAGATTGGCCACGACGATCTCTATAAAATCGCCTCGAAACTTTCCTTTAGGAACCACGTTCTATCGAGCATACAATATGAGGTTCATTTCATCGCCCGAGCAAGGGCCAGAGACCTTCTCAGTGCAAAAGCGGATGTGGTATCTGGCTCCTTCCAGATTCACTTCGTCGACCCATCGAACGCTAGAAGCACAATCTACGAAAATTCGAATACGGGAAAACTTAGAAAGATAATCGCTAAAGAGGTCGACCGTATGGAGCATTTGATTGCGAAAAAAGTTATAGAGTTTGAAACCTTAACAGGGTATCGCCTTCCCGAAGCCAGAATCATTGAAAAACAAGTAGCTGAAAATGCCGATCGCGAGTTTGCAATTACCTTCGACCCAAACGATCTACCCGCACACGTTTTGGCGTCTTTTTTTGTCTTTGTTAGCCTTGATCGAAATCCATAACCCTTTCATACAGTGGACGAAGTCGTACGTGTCATTCTAGGGTATCTCAGCCATTAGAATCCCTTCATGCCTCGAGGAAAAAAGGTTCTTCAAATAAACCAATTCGAAATAATCATTACTTCGTATCCGTGTATTTTGTTTTATTGATAACCTATTTGGAATGGAACGGAGGTCTAATGCGCTCTATTCAACACAGAATGCCTATTTGCATTTAGCGAAGTAATAACCGTTTTAGAGTTGAGTACACGTATCGCTTATCAATTTTATTGAGAGACAGTATCACTTCAAAGTATTTTATACTTCCCTCCCCTCAACTGAACGTTCGCATATCGAACATCTCCAGGATGAAAGTCCGATAGATCTCCCGCCCATGGTCTTGCTCATATCAATTTGCGACAAGATTATTTTGTTTTCTTCATTGCGAATTAATATGACCTCAATCTTTCGTTCCGAGAAATTACCTAGAACAAATGGAGGTTCATATGTCAAATGCACAACTAGAAATCAAAAAACGCACCCCAGAGCGCAAATTATTCACTACCCGTGCTCTGGAAATAATCGACCGACCGGTAAGAAAAAGATTTCTTGTTGTTGAAGATGATTTCGCTGGTCAGCCAATTTGGGAAGTCATTATCCGCAAATTAGAACCCCAGGCCATTATTCGTTGGGCGACAAGCAGCGAGGAGGCTGAAATTTTGATTGAAAAAGCCATTCAGGATGATGAGGCGTTTGACATCATCGTGAGCGACATCTTTTTGGCCGGGAAAGAAACTGGCCTGGATCTGTGGAAAAAATTCCACGGGCATTCAGCGGAGTTTCTCCTTACAAGCGGAATGGACTGGAAAGAATTTGTAAAAATGGTAGATGACGTCGGAGATATCAAACCTTGTCTTTTACAAAAACCATTTCGAGTTGCCGACGGTGTACGTACCTTGGCGACGGTCATGGCGACTGATCGGCCGTAATCAAAAGAAGGTTTGACCCTCTTTTTCTTGTTTTTCGATCAGTAGTTTTTACAAAAGCAAGTTTGAGCGCTCCCCGTTTTCGAAAATGGTGGTATCAAGTGAGGATGAAAATTTATCTATCCCTCATCGCAATTGTTTTGTTAGTTAATTTATCTGCCTTTGCTCAAGACATTCCCATCGAAGCAGCTGTGTATCTTGATGAAGTTGATATCGCGGAAATCAAGGATATTATAGAAACCTCAAATCCCGACGAATATTTTTTTGATTTGGAAGATGATGGCATTAAATTTACGTTGAGAGGGAGTCTAGCATTAGAAATTATGGGACACTCTCGAGGCCTGTTCGTTGAGCCATTGTGGGGATTACTTGAAGGTCGCTACGTGTTTGATTTAGACAAAACGAACGATGTTGATCGAACTTGGATGGTTGGTGAATTTGAATGTTCGCAAAAACGCTGGCCCAGAAAAAGCGATGGTTCTAGTTATTTGCTGTTTGAGATACGGCTATACGCAACATCCGCAGTAGACCCTACTCGGCTCATTCGGTTTGTTAACGAGTTCAATGTTTGTTCTAAAATATATAATTAGGTTTGCTTCAGGCGACTTTCTTTAGTTACAGCCTTTGCAATCATCAAACCAAATGTTCTTGTCATTACGAACCAACACCCAAGATCCATCAGCAATACTTCTTCCTATCGATGATTAAAATCAAACGGCAACTTAGTTTCGTTTTGGAACTTGATTTTTGTTCTTGCAGTTCAGTGCCAGGTTGGCGATCGAATGTGTCGATCGTAACTCGAATTTTAGGCGTGGGCTTTTTAGGTGCTCATGCACTGAGAGGGCGAGGATATATTCCACCTGACTGTCAGGCGATCTGATAAATCCCAGCTGACAGTGGCATATTGATTGCTTTGGTATTGGGCAGAGCAACGTGAAAAAAACAAGGAGAACGTAATGAAAAATTCGCTAAGAAACAGTTTTTTTGCTGCGATCACACTTTTTGCTGGAGCAGCAATGAGTCAAAGTGGGTCCTCTCATCAGAATACTTCGGACTCGTTGAGAGGCAGCAATTCCGGTGATATTCGTGCGAACGGAAGCGGAAGTGCAGACTCAGAAGATAGTAAAAGCGGAACCCAGAAAAATTCTCGGACTGGTTCTAGCGGAAAAAGCTCGCGCGGTAACTGGGGCTCTGGCCGTACCACAAGTGGTGGAATGAGTGGAACTACTGGTGGAAACTCCACTGCTGGCGGCGGTTCTGGTGGTAACGTTACAAGTGGCGAAACTACAGGTAGCACTGGCGGCAGCTCGTCTGGTAGTGGAACGACTGGCGGCACGGGTGGAAGCGGTGGCGGCGGCACAACACGCTAGTGTCAAATTTAACGTCTAATACCGGTATGTATCTATCTTCCGCAGTTGCAAACAAAAAGGCTCAAAAACTAAGCCTCTTCATTTCGTTTAAAGATAGCAGAAGACACTTCAAATTTTTCAAGAGACTATGAAACCATGGATTCACAAAACCTCGGAAGCCTATCTCGCATCGATTACGAAGACACCTTTACACAGTCTTTGAGCTTCAAGGGCGACCTTCGCGAATGCTTGAATCAAATGTTCCATCATCCCCCGGAATGGATTATGGCTCTTTTGAACTTGCGAAATGGTGTCGGCAAACTTTTTAGTTTAAAGTCTGATGGCGAGCATTTTAATGCCCACCATCTTAAAAATGGGGATCGTTGGGGATTCTTGCAAATTCTGGAAATAAATGAGCAAACCGCAGTTTTTCGAGGCGACGATAAACATCTCGATTTTGTGGTTGTTTTAAAGATTGAAAATCAAAATCTGAGTTGTCTCACCCAAGTTCAATACAATAACCTGTGGGGTCGACTTTATTTTGCGGGAGTGGCACCGTTTCACCGTCAAATTGTGCCTGCTTTACTAAAGGTGGCGATTGGTGAAATAAAAAATTAACATTTTGGAATCCGGGGTCGTCGTGGGTGGACGTTCAGAACGACCTAAAAGGGTGTCGTCCAATTCAATAAAGCGTGACCGGCCCGGTTTCAATTCTATCTATTATCCCATGCGAAAGTATTGCCGCTACGTGGGCAGACTCCAAATGGAACTCTATTAAATTTAAAATTCGTCGATCGAATTGGAATGAAAAGGCAGGTTGGTCTCTAATCCATTCGTTGGGATAAAACTTCAGGTTGGTATTGCCGTAAGAAACTAGAAAGTTTGTATCAAAATTTATAATTTGCGTGCCGTCTTCAAAAATCTCGATTTTATATATTTTAATCTGTAAAAGCTGTTCGATAACACTTTCGTAACTTTCCCCAAAGATTTCCTTCCAGCGCGATTCTGGTACTGTGACTTTTGCTACAGTACGCGTATTCTCCATGTATTCTCGAGGGTACTCGATGAAAATTCGATTGATTTTTCGCATTAATTTAATATCGGTTGGGCTGCCAAACTCAATGCGGAAGTCAGTTCGCACAAGCGGAGTTGATGCTTTTAGAAAAAACTGCGTACAATAAGATGCGTCTGCTATTGCGAAGCAGGGTGCCAAGATCGTAAATGCAAACACACTCTTTAAAAACATTTTAGGATTTTGATTTCGAAGAGGTGTTCATGGCACGTTTGTACCCGCCTGTTCCGTATTTTAAGGCGCGTCCCACTCGCGTGATGGTGGTTGTCGAAACTTTCGTTTTTACGGCGATGTCCCGGTAGTTCTCCCCAGCTTCGATTAACTTTGCAACCTCCCATCGGTCAGCCAGAGATTCGAGCTCTGCCGGCGTGCAGAGATCTAGTAAAAAGTCCCCCAGCTCCTGGGCACTTTTGATGGCTGAAAGAGTATCTAAAAGCATTCTTAGGCGTTTTTTATCTACTGGCTGAAGCGGCACTGTTTTCTCCTGTTACAGTGTATTAGCACGCTAAAACAATAAATCAAGGAATTTTATGGTCTAAAACTCACAAAAATCCAGAGCAAATCTATGTCTGGTTAAAGAGAAAAATACCGATGAGGTCTATCCGGATGTTATTTTGATTGCGACTTGCCTTTTATAATTCGAATATGCGTGATCTCGCTGCGTGTTCCTAATCGCAAGCGGGGCCCCCAAAATCCAGTTCCCACATTCACATACACCCACATCTTTCCGCATTTCATGAGCCCTTTTGGAAACTTTTGAACAAGTCGGATAACAAAATTCCACGGAAAAAACTGCCCACCGTGGGTGTGCCCTGAAAGTTGTAGGTGAAAAAGGTCTGTTGCCTCTGGTGCGATTTTTGGTTGGTGGGCGAGAAGGATTTTTAGATCCGAAGGCGCGGCGTTTTCCAACGACGCCGAAATATTTGGTCCCATTCGCGCATCTACCATCTTTGCCGCAGGATCAGTGATCCCCGCAAACAGAACTGTTTTCCCTTTAAACGGCATGCTGATGTTTTGATTCAAAAGAGTTTTAATGCCCATTTGGCGTAAGTGTTCTAACCACAGCTCACCGTCTTTATAGTACTCATGGTTGCCCGCCACGTAGAGCACCGGCAGAGCCTTTATCAAACTCGCAAAAGTCTCAACAAAGGATTTATAGCGGTGATAATCGCCGTCGACCATATCGCCAGTCATCACGATAACATCGGCTTTGAAATCCAACGTCATATTGACCACTTTCTGCACATACGAAGCATTTACAGCTGGGCCGACATGTAAATCGCTTAACTGCAAAATAGAATACCCGTCCAGTTCTTGAGGGAGGTCGTCGATGGGAATCGCTACGCTCACCACTCGTGGTCCTCGCACCGCATTCCAATATCCATAAGCGAAAAAAATAGCACTTGTCGCAAGAAGACCAAGTGTCGACTCCCGCGATAGCAGGTTGTACGGGAAATCTGGCAGAACTATCCTAAAAACCAGATAAACGACATCGCGAAAAACGATCAACCCAAAAATAAAACTGACTAGGCCCATGTTGTAGTAAGCAAGCTTTCGAAAAACTCTATCCAGTTGCGGTGGAAGCCGGTCGCGTAACACCATGATGTACGAGAGAACCATTGAGAAAGGGACGCTTGCCACTACCCACGACCAGTGCCCAATACCGGTCAACCTAAAACTAAGGGTCAAATACACGAGAGTGGAAAACGCAATCGCAATAAACAGAACTAACTTCATGGCTGTGCCACCTCAAGTAAATCGAAAACTAACACGATTAAAGCACAAATTTTAAAAGCTTTAAACCAGTAAAAATTTCCCGTGAAGAAAACTTCAAGGAACGTAAGATTCCCTTTCAAGCTTCAGAAAACTTTGTTTTTCGCGATAAACGTTGTTATGTTTATCGGGCATGAATCTCCTAAAGGCTTGCGAGGCCATCGGTAAAAATGGAATGTTGTTGGTATTCCCAATCAACAATAAGAAAGAGCCACGCTCTCTGTGGAGCGAATTCTATCCGCGCAGTGAAATGCGCTGGGAGTGGGATGAGGGGGGCGACGACCGCGTTATGAAAATGTGGTACGGTATGAAAAAGCTCTCGAGAGACAAACGCGTGGTTTATTCAAAGTGGTATCAAGGTCGTGCTACTTTTTTTTCACGCGAAATATTTGTAGCCTTGCGAAGTTTTCTACCAGCCCAGCGGCAATCGCTTTCGCATCAGGCTCGGGAGCTTTTAGAAATTCTCGAGTCAGACTCCCCGATCTCCACAAAGCAATTAAAAAAACTTGCGGATCTTCGGGGTAAGGATAATGAGCGAATTTATCATAAAGCCATGAAGTCTTTGTTTGAACAATTTTGGGTCGTGGGATTTGGCGAAGTTGATGACGGCGCATTTCCTTCCTTGGCGGTGGGTGCATCGACATTATTGTTTGAAGACCTGTGTGCGATTCGTCTCACCGAGCATGAGGCAGAAGAATATTTACAAAATACATTTGAGCGACAACCGAAAGTTTTAAAAAAGATTTATGAATTTAAAAAACAAGGAGTAAAAAAATGATGAAGCAAACAATAGTAGCCGCCACAACAATGTTAACTTTAGATGGATTGTGGCTTGGGATTCTCGCTAACAGATTTTATTTTAATAATTTGCGACCTCTCGTTCGTGCAAAGGGAGAAACGTTTGACATAAACTACGTGGCGGCTGGTGCCGTTTATGTTTTTATGCTGATTGGCTTTATGGTGTTTATCGCGCCGTCTTTGGCAAAATGGAATTACTTAGAATCGATCATAAAAGCCGGTGTGCTAGGTCTAGTTGTTTATGGCGTATATGATTTTACCAACCTTGCAACACTTCGCGATTGGTCGGTGCTGGTGTCGTTTGTTGATCTTTTTTGGGGTGCGTTTTTATTTGCTACAACAGCAGTTGTAGTGAAATCGGTTTCCTGAAGTCACTAACTCAGAAATCCTGCGATTTTTTTGCCTGATTTATTTTCGATGGGTCGGTTGATGGTTAGTGTTTGTCCTTCCCTCCGACCCGTATCAAAAAACTCCCTATTTTTAAGTCGGGCCTGTGAAGCTACGCTCACGAGTCGTGGATGGACTTTCGCAACATAGCCCTTAATTTGCGGATCTTTTCGAAAGACCGCTAGAGATTGTTTAATTTCTCGATTTTCCTCAAACTCTACTTGATCGGTGAGTTTTTCGTCAAAACCCGTAAGAAGTCCCAATTGATAAGACTTAGCCAAAGAAGCTGGGAATCGATGTTTTTGCTCGCGCTTGCTCGGGTTTGCTAGTGCTTGCTCGCGCTTGCTCGGGTTTGCCAGTGCTTGCTCGCGCTTGCTCGCAAGTTTAGAAAGCGAATAGTTTTTCAAAAAATCAAATACATATTCGGCCATCAGCACGTTCTCTTTTCTGCCGATCAGTTCGATGGTGCGAAGATGAGTTTGTTTTTGCGGGCAAAAGGCAAAGCCTACGATCACTTCCACCATATAATGGTTCACAAGGATGCTCATGATCTTTTGCTCATACGTGTGTAGCCGTTTGCGATTCGTCTTTATAAAGGCGTGATAAAATTCGTCGGACACGGTTGAGGATTTTTCAATTTGATATCGCGCATAGATTTCACGCACTCGATTCATCGCAAGTGAAGCTTCGTTTTCGTTAGAGGAGCTGGCAAGGTTTAAAAGCTTTCTTATTTTCTCTAGCCGTTTTTCTTCTTCGGACGAAGGCTGAGTTTGCCGCCAGTCGAGCGAGTGCTGCTGCAAATGTACTTTTGCCTTCGAGTAATAAAAAGGAACCCCCACCCGGTGGCAGGCTTTTTGGAATGTGTCTCCATGGGGAAGTTCACTCCCATGCAGAACCTCGTCGGCATACTGGTGGGCCATCTCGTGAATGAGCACACCCACAACATCGTGCCACTCATAGTCGGTAATAAGGTTTTGTGCGATCACTATATGTCGAGTTCTCGAGTTCCAAGCACCCCAATACTGGGTGGTCTCTTGAATTTGGATCAAACAAGGACGAAGTTTGAGGCGTCTTTGCATATTTCGCCGTGCGTACTCGTTGTAGAGTTCACGATTGGCCGCATGAAGAAGTGGTTGCAAGTCGTTCACATTTTTGAGAATGCCGCATGTCTCTGAATGAGGCAACAATGACTTCTCTTGAGACTTTACTTATTTTTTAGAAAAAGGCTCCGATGAGATATTCATGAAAAAAACTATTCTGCTTGGTTGCTGCGTCTTTTTAGCTAACTGCTCGACCGGCCCCAGAGTTGGCCTCAACTGCGAGAAGCTTCACTTAGATAGCGAAGCTCGTTTGCAAGAGCTTAGACACGTTTTTGCGTCTTACCAGGGAATTAATTACGACTTAGCCATGAAACTTGCACCGCCATTGAGAGATGAAGTTGGAGATCTTGACGCAAGAGTTCGAAAGCAAAAATCCAAATGCTGGCCGTCAGAAAAAAGACCGATCGACGCCGAAATGGCGCTTCTAAAAGAGGAACTTTTTAAAGTTTACGGTAATAACGAGGAAGAAAAACCACGCCCAGTTGCGAGTCACAAAACATCGGTTCGCAAACCCGCCTCCAACGACGAAGTCGCCGAATCCGTCGAGCTCGATAGTGAATAGACAAGTCCGCGGCGACTGAATGCATAAAAAATCCAATGGATTTTTTATGCATTCAGTCGAAAAAAGGTCCGTACCTATTCGTTAGGCGGCTTTTCGGCTCAGGACTTTTTGGTGCACGGCTTCGAGTCGGGCTCTTAGAATGTCCGGGGTGAAGGGCTTTAGCACGTAATCATCCACGCCAGCGTCGATAGCGGTCTTTACCTGGGCCAAATCAGATTCTGCAGTTAATAGTATAAATGGCGTTTTTGCCAATTCCGGTGTTGTACGTATCTTATGTAAAACTTCGAGACCCGACATTTTTGGCATATTCCAGTCGCAGATAATAAAATCAAAAGGCGGCTCTTTCGAAATTATGTGCCACGCCTCCATACCGGTCGACGCCTCGTGGATGTTCTTAAAATGCATATCAATCAACGTTTTTTTTGCGATTTTTCGGATTGTAAGCATATCATCGACGATTAAAATTTTAGATGCTGTATTAAACATAATTAACCTACTTCTTTGCAACGACTTCGATTTCTATATGAAACGAGCCGAGTTCACTGGCAAAAGGAATAACAATTGTTGAGCCGAAAGATTGTGTTAGCTTTAGACTTTGACCGGAAATAATCGCCGGTAATGCTCTGGGGATTTGATAATTGTATTTGGCGTTGAGGTGGGCTTTGGCAGAACCAAAAATCATATTTAGAAGTTCGCCCGCTGCATCTTCAATCTCAGAGTTTATTTCAGTATGATTTTCGCCAAACAGTTTGTTGCAGATATTTATGAAAGTTTGTTTTGGAAAGCACAGGGATATACTGCCTTCGTAAATTTTACTTACAAGACTCACCACTCCTATTATATCAATATCCTCAATGAAGTCTTCCTTCAACATTGGCGGAGCGCTTATGACATTAAGTGAAGCTTGAATAAGCATCGTATTGATTGTGGAATCGATAAAAGGATTTATAAATTTAACGTCGATACTTTTAAGTTCGCGACGATAATGATCTTTCACAGCGCTATTTGATTTTCTCGCTACTGACATAACACTCCCAGAAGTGAATCCTTATCGGGAGTTAGCCCATTTTTTTAAAGGCGTCGGACCGGATAAAAAGGAAAAAGGTACCAAGTACCTTTTCCGGAATCCTACTCAAGATGAGCTGCTTTAGAACGCTGGAATAGGTACTTGGTACCTTTGACCTTCAAACGGCCTACTTGGTACCTTTTTATCCGGACTAACGGACAGGTGTGTATTCAACGCTGAATCGAGCGCCAGGCTCAAGCTGTAGCTGAATGCCGTCATTGATTACAATTTTATGAACATTTTTACCGGATGAGTCTGTCTCAACGCGATAACTCCAACCAGTTCGATCGTTTTTCGGAATTTCTTGGCGAACTCCATATTTTACAACAATTGGATAGCGCTGAAGGTTGGCAATATTCGGAGCATTTTCTAACACAATCGTGCGACGCATACTTTTTGCGACAATGTCATTTCCGATTTTGCTCAATTCTGCACCATAGTCCGAATCCCGTAAATCAAATCCAGTACCGTTCATCAAATTTAGAAGTTCTACCACTTTACGTGGGCCGCGTCCGGGCTGTTGGATGTAATAATCGGCATTTGTGTAAACACCTGTTGTGTTTCCGTTTGTCGATATCCAATCGTTGTATCTGCCTAGAGCACCGTAAACAGAAACGCTTACGTTTTCTTTTTCTTGAGCTTTTAGGAACTGAGCGATTTCGCTAGGCAATACTTCAAGGGATTCACGGCGCTGTCGAGTTAATTTTGCGGCCTCTCGTTCGAGAGTTGCACGGGTGTTTGCATCTTGTTTGAGTGCATCTTGTTCGATGTTGATAAAGTCAAAATCATCGGTGTCGGTAAAAAAGATCACCGCTAAATGGGCGTCGCTTCTACGGAAGTTTTTATTCATTAGATTAGACTCTGGACGTAAAGCTGCGATCACCGGCGAAAAAAGTTCTTCATGTTGAGGACCAGAGCGCAACGTCACATTTCCGTTTGCATCGCGCTCAAAACCTTCAACTCCGAAGGCCAAAGTGGGTCCCCAAAGGCTAAGATCTGTGGCATTCGTTATATAAGGAAGTTCATTTGCGCCAATAGCGCAGTTGCTGCTGAAGGCACCACGATTTCCACCCAATGGACGAAGTTGGCCAAGATCACAATTTTTATCAACTCCACCAAAAGAAATAGAATCCCATGCCGAAACCACTCCCATGTGAAAATCTAAAAATTGCATTTTTCGAGCGAAATTTTCAGAGAAGGATCTCACTTCTCGACGCAATTTCGCCTGATCGTCATTCATACTGTCCGAAGGATCCATAAAAACAACAACGTCTAATTTTGGTTTAAAAATTTCACTATCAACCTGAGTCACGCGCTCGGCGGCTAGCGCCGTTGGTGCCGCAGGCACGTCTACCCGTGTTCCTTCTGGAATGACTGGCTGTTCAGGACGGTCAGCTGGGATGAAGGTTTCACCCGTGTAGTTTTCGTTATTGGCAACTGGCGGTGTAACGGGAGTGGCTACACCGTAGAGATTTGGATTTTTAGGTTTACAACCCAAAACCAAAGTCGAAGTGAGTGCTATTAGTAAAGCAGCTTTGTAGGAACTCATCACATTGTCCTCCCCGATTTTTTCGCACAGCGATCAACCGTAGCCTGATAGCTATCGAGTTCATCTAACCATACGTCTTCTTTTGAATCTTTAAATACTAAATCGTCATCGCTTTTATCTAAAGTCTCACCCTGCTTCTGATTAAACTGGGAAGCGATATGAACTCTTTGTACACCCTCAACCTCAATCAAATTCAGCTTTTGCAGGATGCGATGATTTTCGTTGTTTTCGATGATCGCAAGCTTTTGTAAGCGTTTTTCTAGTTGTGAGATACTTTTTGCTTTGGCAGCCGCTAACATTACGCTGTCTGTGTAAAAAAGCTGCGGCATTTTTGCCAGATTCGGTCCAAGAGATTTCCAATTGCCTACGTCGTTCATCCACTGTTCTAGAGTTTGTCTGGAAATGGAATTTCTTTGTTTTTGAGCGATCTCTTGAATGGCAACCACTTGTTCACGCTTTTGCGTTCTAAAATCTTTAAGCGTTTGGAAAACACCAACGTAATCACAAATTTTGAGTTGTACGAGAGCTCTTAGTAAAAACGGTTCGGTGGTTGTAAGACCACTTAATGAAGGAGAAGTGAGTGTGCGAGACGCCGCAAGTGCTTTGTTCATTTGATCAAGGTGAATAAAGGTCCAAGCTTTTTCTTCAAGAACCATAAGATATCTGTCAGACTGGCTCGTGATTTTGTCATACTCCACAAGCGCGCCTTTAAAATTCTTTTGTTCAAAGAGCTTACGAGCTTTTGACAAAGTCTGTTGTTCACTTGAACCTTTGGCCAAAGCGCTAACAGAGAAAAGAATCAAGAGGAGACTTGCGACAAGGTTTTTCATAACATGAATCCAATACCAAATTGTAGCACTAGGCCATCGATAGATCTTTCGCCAGATGACACGCGGTCTTTGTAGTTTTGATAACGAACTTCCAAACGACTGGTAAGCCACGAGTTAACCCATAAGCCCATACCTACTCCGCCGGTAAAAATTGGAGAGTTTCCGCGTATAAATTCATTGGGTCCATTTAAGTATTCGTATTGAATCTGTCCGCCACCTGCGATGAGGTAAAAATCAAACTGGCTCACAGCAGATTCAAACCAACTGACTTTTCCGTAGATCGGGTACCAGTTTACTACGGCCATTGTTGTGCGAATGGGGAAGGCGATGGAGGGAGCTACATAATCTGTTGCGCCGGCAGCCTGTTTTGCAGATGCAACATCGAAGATGCGTTGTCCTTCGGTGGTTAATTCGTTTCGGTTGTCGCTGTAGCGAAGTCCCAAGGACCAACGAGGTGTTATATGAAAATCAAGGTTAGCACCCCAATTGACTGTGTTTAAATATGTATCGCCGCCATTTAAGTAACCGTAAGCGATCCCAATTTCAGGGCGAAGATTTCTGTCGACTTCGCGCTTTTGCACGATTTTCATCGAGTTATTAGGCTGAAGTGCCCGCGCTTTTTTGATAATGTCTTCGTTTGTTCCGAGTCCATCAAGCTGCTGGTCCACGTTGATGCTTTTGGCGGACTTGTTGTAATTCTTTGCGCGAACAGCTTTTGTTTTCGCCAGCACTGGCGAAGCTATCAGCAGAGTTGTGAGTATTGATATTATGAGTTTCATCGTCCCCCCCTAGGAGCCCGTGTTTCATTTGTCCAAACACTTGATGCAGTCACTGGAGTTGTTGGCGCCACTGGTGTAGCGATGGTTGTTGTTCCAGCTTTTTTTACTAAGATTTCTTTTGTACTCGTTTTTGAAATTGCATCGAAGGTGATCTGCATAATGTTATTGTTGTAGGCACTCAAATCTGTGTATTGAAGTTCGGTTAAAGTGACCTTGATGTTTCCACGATCCTCAGTGGCACCGGCCGCGATGACTCCTTGGGGCTTCCACGTTATTTTGTAAGTAACTGAATTGTCTTGATTTGTAATTTCTGAGATTGCAGCAGTTGTAGGCTGATCTTCAACTAAAAGATCAAATTTTACTTTTGAGCGGTAAAGAATCTTTGCATTGATATAGTAGCTCGACTCAACACCCTCGGTAAAAATCATGGCTTCTTCGTGTAGGAGGCCAGCGTCTGAATAAGTTTTTACTTGGTAAGGAGTTCCATCCACCGACACTTGTTCAGCAGTTTTAACAAGATTTTCTAAACACTGACGATAGTTTCCTTCGTTTTCTTGAAGGAGAGCAGGAGGGCAATTCATGATGTAAACAGCCTGTTGCTGAATGACCGGTCTATCAACTTGCACTTCCACGATTTTTTCTTGAATCACAGGAATTTCTTTGGTCTCTGTGACGAGCTGATAATCAACTCGCTGAGGCGCAGTTTGTGCTTCGCTTGTCAGATTGAGGTGCTTGTAGTTTTCAAGCGGGTTGTTTTTTGTCGGCCCACATGCCACCGTCATCAAACTCAATATTGTGAATAAAGAGATCATTAATTTCATACGTTACCCCTACCTTTGGCTCACGCGGCGAAGCTCAAATGGATAATCAACATCCACATTTACTGCACCGAGCGGTTTAGGAAATTTCCAACCTTTAATTTTTCCAGCAATACAATTTTCGACTTTACTATCGCCCACACTCGTATGTGCAATCTGCGATAAATCCACTCGACCTTTTCCATTGATAACCCAATGGGCGGTTAAGCGTCCGCGAAGATCAGGCTTGCTTTGCAGACCTGTTTCGTAACAGTAAATAATTTGTCCCATGTTTTTTTGTACAACAGCGGCGATTTGATCGCGATCAAGACCGCTTTCCACTGTAGCTTCTTCGGTCAGCGGCGCCATGAATGCACCCGACTTGCCACGGAAGGAAATTCCTCCGCCTAAACCTTGACGACCACCACCAGAGCCTGAAGATCCGTATCCACCAGCACCCATCGCTTGTGATCCGGCACCAGGACTTGAAGCAATAAGGCCTTTACCTGGCAGTGCACCGCTGGCCCCGCCTTTGAGGCCTTCACCGATTCCACCGCCGCCGCTTCCAGCGCCACCGTAACCTCGGCCACCAGAACCTCTACCACCCTCGCCGACTCCATTGAGATCAAGACTTGTGGCATGGCTTTTCTTCATTGAGGTAAGAGCTCCAAGAACTCCCATTTGATTTATATTTGGACCCTGGCGATTTGCAGGAACGTCTTTACGGATAGGGACATTTTTTACAACCGTGATTTTTTTAGGTTGTACGATCTTTTTTGTGACATTTGATTTAACGATATTTTTGGGAACTGGCTTTTTATTGAGAATTTTCTCAGCCATTTTTACAGTTTTTTGCATTTGTGCAACTTCCATCTTTGGAAGTTCCGGCATCTCTGTATTAATAGTTACAATCACTGGTTCGATTTTTTTATCTGGAAAAAAGCGGTTTACAACAAAGCTCAACAAGACGAAGAAAGCAATTATCCCAACATGCGTGATTGCAGAGTACTGAAATGTTTTTTTAAGTCGTGATTCTTCTTTTTCAAGAGCAAATGTTGGAGAAAAAAGTGATGCGTTTTCTTTGTAGCTTAAAAAGCCAACGCCGGCGATAGAGATGTCTTTGTTTTGAACTTCTTTTTTTGTTGTGGTGGTAAGGAGTTGATAAGAAACGTCGTCTCTATCAAGTTCGCTTGTAGAATGTACGGCCTCAATGCGCCGCTCATCATTTCGGTATACTAACGTGAGTGATGGGCTATCCCATAGGAACGTGCGTATGATCTGTTTATTTTTATTTTGCAGTACAAAACATCCCATTTTACATCCTACCGTTATTTTCGTGTCTGTTCTTGAGCTTCGCGGTCTTTAAACGATCGTCTAAGGCCGAGAAGGTCATCGAGAACCTTTTCATCCTCTACCATTGCAATTCCCTGACCCGCCGTTTGGTATTTACCGCGAACTGAGGCTGCATCAAACGAAAAGGAGGTCCCTAATTGGTCATCTTGAGGCTTTGTGGTGACACTTTTAGTCACCGTCTTAGTTTTAGTCTGCTTGTGCGATTTAGCTTCGGCGTAGGCACTTAAACCCAGCGTAAGCGCCAGCACTTGAATCATATGGAGGAGTTGTTTTAATCGGGGGCTCATCATTGGAAAAGTCCTTTCATTTGGGCCATACGTGCTTCGAGATAAGCTACCGTAAAATCATTACCGCGTTGAATTTCAAGATCTTTAAGCTTGGCTACGTTGGCTGCTTCGAACGGATATTTGCGAATCTGGCTCTGCGCCTGTTGAACCGCCTGCGAGCTTGGATAGCTGGTCTTCTCATTAAGCGCTTGCTCTAAATAACGAGCTTTCGATGGAGGAGCATGCTTCATCAGTTGCTGAAGGTCTTCTTTCAGCGCATGTTTATACTCCAAGCGTGCGTTTTTATAGTTATTTGCATGATCAGTTAGCCAACCGTCTTCGCTCCAAAGAGCTTGAAGCTTTTCTTCGATCTTGTTGGATTTATCAAGATATGGCAGAGCCTGCTGGCTTACGATCTGAGTGTACTGTTCGCGCTGTTCTTTAGTGAGCCCTTTAGGCACAGGCAAACTGACCAGGTTTGCATGAAGTCTCGCGTATTCGTACTTGAGAACATTCAAGAAAATAGCCTGCATAGAGATATCACGACCTTTGACTGAGTTTTTTAAGAACGTCTCAAATTGAGACAACTTTTTAATTCGTTCCTCAAGGGATTGCTTAAGAGCATTTTGATTTCGTGTGTTCAGACGAAGCGCTGATAACTGAGCGATGTCTTTTTGAACCGAAGGATAACTGATCAACCGAGAGAGCAATCCTGCAAATGCACTTTTACGAACTGGTGCATGTTCAAAAACATCGGCAAGAAGTTGACGGTTACGATTTTTCGAATAAATCTCTAGCGCCAACTTCGCCAGCACATCTGGTGACTGAGCGAGCTCCCCAATATGTTGTTTTAGCATTTTTTGTGGGAACATTTGTCTTTGGATTCGGCGTACGATGATCGACGCGCGAGCTTTTTTATTATTACTGATTTTTAGAAAATCCTCTTCGTGCTGATCTGGCTTAAGGTTTGCCATCTCAGCCAACCAGATCAATTTCAAGGCTTTATCAGACGTCATTGATCCCGGCATTTTTTTAGTCAATTCGTAAGCCTGTTTGTAATCGAGTTCAAGCTCTGCAAGCCAAATACGATCTTGCACAGCGAGAGTTCGCTCGTTGTCGGAAAGATTTTTAAGCGCAAGCATATTAAGGTTTGCGTGAAGAGCATCCTTAAAGTTTTTTAGCTGTAGGGATAATAAATACATATTTTTGTACAAAGTCTTTTTTTCAAGATCCGTACTATCAACCATGGAGATGGATTTTAATTTGAGTAAGTCAGAGCTTCCGGCTTTTTTTGCGTTGATTTTCACTGCAACAGTATTGAGAACTGATTTTCGATGAATTTTATAGAATTCTTTTTTATCTTCAGGAAATCGATTGGCAAACTCTAAACTCCAGCTTTCAATGGCTTCGTCGTCTTTTAACTGAATAAGTGAGTTAAGGGCTAAATGAGCAGCCTCGACCTTTTCTTTGCGATGGTCTTTTGCATTACTGTCCAATGAGAGAACTTTAAAGTGACTGGCGGCTTTATCAAATGCTTTTAATTCAAAGTACAGCTTCGCAATTTGATACCGAACTTCAAAGGTCCGTTGACCTTTTTCGTTAAGGCTTAAGTAGTGAGTGTAAGCTTGCATTCTGACTTGCGGATCTTTAAGTGTTTCAGCCATATCCATTTCGCCGACCAAAGCATTTTCGAGCGTTTTTTGATTTTTGTTGGCGTGGCTTACGTTCGCCGCTTTATTGAAAAATTCGTAAGCGCTTTTAAATTGTCTTCGTTGTTGAGCTGCCGCGGCACCAAGGAGCAGCATCTCCTCGTCCTTTGGAAAAAGATCAGTATAAATGACATAGGCTTGAGTGAGTTCTGTGGATTGAATCTTTTTTTCTTCGCGATTCCAATCGATAATCCAGCGACGGACCTCGTTTTGTAAAGCGTCGCAGCGATCTCCGCAGCCTTGCTTCTTCCAAGTTTCTTTGACTTGTGCAAACAGTTGAACGGCGCCTGGCAAATTACCTGTATCGCGCTTCAGTTTCGTGATACGAATTTGCGCTTCTAGAGCTTCTTTCTTTTGATCGGTGTTTGATAAATAAAACACCCATACAAGAGCAGCTTCTTTTTTCTTTCCGAGGCGGTCAGCTTCGGTAGCTAAGGCGTGAATGTTCGGCATGCGATATGCTGCAGGGCTTAAGTTTAATACTTTATCGAGAGTGCTTTGCGTGATTGTCTCACGGGCGTAAAACGAAGATAAATCCTTCGACACGTCTATTTTAAAAGACTCGTCCTGAGTGATCCCCTCGGCATTTTTGTATTCTGTAAGTTTTGGATTTTTCAGAATCATTTCCATTTTTGCAATGGCACTTGGAACTTGTTCCATATTAAAGAGGCACCAAGCCATACGATAGTGCACGAGTCCTTTTTGTGGTGATTCTTCGATTTTCAAGGCAGTTTCGTATTCGGCCTTAGCCAATTTGAAATTTGATTTTTGAAAATAAATATCGCCAAGAGCTGCGTGAGACTGGCCCAGAGTTTCGCCCTTGTGGCGCTTTCTGCCCTCTTTAGTAATTGTTAAATGAATTTTTTCGGCTTTGTTGATTTGGTTTAGGCTGAGATGCAAGTGGGCTTTTTGTAAAAGAGCATGCCCGCGAACATCATCACCCAGACGTGGTATAATGTTTTCGTAGTGACCGATCGCTTCAACGCGATCTTCTTTAGCTTTTAAGCAATTATTGCAATTTTGTTCAACTTCAGAAAGAGCTTTAAGTCGTGATCTTTCGGCTAGTAAGTCCGCTAGGCGCAAAGTTGAAGGAACTTTTGAAACATCTGTATCATCGATAGACTGAAGGATTTGTCGAAGGCGGTCAATAACCACCGTGTGTGTATTAAGATCCATTTTATCGGCAAACGCAACCGAGGTCGTCATACAGAGTGTTAGTATCAGGCTTAAGGCATGGATCTGGGCGCGCATCGTTTACTCCTGTTGGTACACTGCAAATTTAACATTCTTGATGCCAGCGTGAGCCGAAGCGGTCAGGAACGGTTGGAGTTTATGGAAGTCCACATTTTCGTCAGCTTGCAGGATAATTGAGGGCTCTTTAGTAGTGACTGTGAGTTTAAAGCTGTTCGCCACTTGCGATAAACGTCGGCTAAGGTCGGCGTCGTTAATATACTGACCATCAATCATGAATCGGCTGTTTTTAAAAGTAATGACTGGAGAACCATCCAGCTGGTTTGAAATTTTGGCCTGTGGGAGGGTGATTTGATCTTCGATCTCCATGCTTTCGCTAGGAGAATTACAGACGACCAGGTACAGAACGATAATCACAAATGCGTCAATGAGAGACGTGAGAGTGATGGTCGCCTGAATGCTTTTACGAAGCTTACTTTGATTTTTTCGTAATAGCAGGCCTCGTGTTGTTACTTGAGGAATACTGTGTGTGCTAAGAATCGTTCGCATAATTATTCCTTTTTAAATTGGAGAAATTCCAACGTTTTTAATTTCGGCCTTGCGTAAAGAATCGACAGTTTTCATAGTTAAACCATACGAAACTCCAGGCTTTGCTATAACGACTGAGGTATTGAGGTCAGGGATGCTTTTACGGAGCGAAACAAAAAAGGCATCGATTTTCGTCCAATTGGGTTCGCCGTTGAGCGATTGAATTTTAAATTGTCTTTGTTTTACTTTGACGTCTTTAAGATCAAGCTGAAAACTTTTATCGTTTTCTACTTGTACAATGATAGAAGGAGGATTGTTTGCGCCACTTGTGCTTTCTGCACCGATGGCTTGATGGGTGTCGATGGACCCAATGTACGACCACACAGCCGTCAGAAGCAAAAAGCTCAAACAGGCTGATAACATGTCGATAAACGGTATCAAGTTCAGTTCAAACTCAATCTCTTTTTTAAACGAACTCATAAATCATCCTCACGAAAAAGTTAAACAAGAAGGTTAAACAAAAAAGGCCAGTAAAAACTGGCCTGCTTTATTATTTTGCGCGTTGTTTGCGAGCGGATACTGTATCGATGTTAAAGCCTAACCAGATGTACATTCGTAAAGCGGCTTTATGAAGATCTTCAACCAATGTATTGGCGCGGTTTTGAAGAATTGCAAAAGCGATTAAGGCAGGAACAGCAACAATCAGTCCGTAAGCTGTAGCACTCATTGCTTCGCCAACACCTTCAGCAAGAAGACGAGCTTTTTCAGCCGCTGTGGCGTTCGCAATACCCGAGAAGGATTTGATTAGACCAACGATGGTTCCTAAAAGTCCCAAAAGGGTAGCAACGTTTGCAAGCATGGAAATAAATCCAAGGCGCGAATCTACGCGTCCCGACTCTTCAATAAGGATTTCGTCCATTTTATGTTGAAGTTCTTCGCGACCGCTATGGTCGATTGTTGACTGAACACCGACTTTTGTGAGTGCAGTTAAAGCTTCGTTTCCAGAATTGTGTGTTTTACTTACGACATGTTCGAATTGCGCTGATTTGATATCTTTTTCCATATGGTCAACGATATCGCGAGCGTTGAGTGAGCGTTTTACATACAAAGCATAGTAGCGCTCAAATATTAATGCCATGCTTGCGATTTGAACTAATAGGATGGGATACATCCAAAAACCACCAGCCATAAAAAATGTACCTAATTGCGTAAACATATTGATCCTCCAAATTTAATAGACTTCACCGTAAACCTATAGAGCAAGGTCAGTACCAGCGGGAGCTACCCGTAAATTGAAGATCAGTTCAAAGTCGAGACAATTTTTGTCACCAGCCAGTACATCAGGATCGAAAAGTGTCGCCCCAGTTAAACCTCAATGCAGAGCACTTCAGGATGGCTGTCTCAAAAACAGCCAATATAAGCGTCTCAAAATGAGAAAACTTTGGAGCCGTTCTGATGTTTTGTATGGGCTCGCTGTCCAGGTGATATTCTAAAAGAAGCATGAGTTTTCTTTTTTTGCTCCTTAGTTTGGTTCACGCGCTTGATCCTGTTTGTGCAGGGCATTTCTCACAGCTTGAAAAATCTGAAACCCTGAAGCGTCTTAGCGCCATTGTGCCTGAATCTGGTTTTCGAGGATTTGTGAATAAAACTCGCGGCTCTTATTTTTTTATTAGAACAACTGAGGATAAGATCAAGCTTACCTTTTTGACTACAGGACTCTTTGATTTGTATGGAATCCGAAGGGACAGTGACATTCAGTTTTGCGAAGCCGAAGGTCAGTTGACGATTCTTGGTTTAGGGGGCATTCAAAAGATCCTGCTCAAGGATAATTTGATCTATCTGAAAGGCAATTCACCAGTTCATATCTTTGAGCTTGGTGAAGTGCCATCGCTGCTGCGTGAAAAGAACGATCTTTCTGATTTCGAATAGATAGGGCGCTAGGCTGCAAAACCGCTAGAGCCAAGGAAATCTTCTACATAGTCCGCCGAATATATGCCATGATCCCCTCATGCAAGAGTGGAAAGACCAAGACAGCGATAAAAGCCCGCAACCGCCCGTGCTTATTTCTCCAGCAGATCTATCGCAGGATGCGCTTGATGGGATTATCGAAAGTTTTATCCTACGCGAAGGCACGGACTATGGGCTGCATGAGGCGGATCACGCTAAAAAAGTTTCGCAGATCCATGCCAAAATTAGCAAAAATGAATTCTTAATCACCTTTGATCCGGAAACAGAATCAATCAATCTGCTGACCCGTCAACAGTGGGACAAACTTCAAAAGGAAAAATAAATATGTTATGTGATTGCGGAAGCCAAAAAAATTATGCCGATTGTTGCGAACCATTTATCAAGGGCGAAACCTCACCGCAAAACCCTGAGCAACTGATGCGCTCGCGCTACACAGCTCATGTAAAAAAAGAGATGAATTACTTGCGTGCGACTCTTGCTCCGGAGCAGAGATCTTCGTTTATCGAGAAAGAGGTCTTAGCGTGGGCAAATTCGGAATGGCTTGGGCTTGAGATTGCCGAAGCCAAAGGGAACAAGGTCGAATTCGTTGCTAAGTACAAATCGAAGGGCAAAGTTTTTGAACATCACGAATACGCCACGTTTCGTAAGATTGGCGACAAATGGTTTTTTGTCGACGGAGACTCACACACACATGAAGAGGGAAAAGGCCACCAGCACCATCATGAGCCTGTAGCTCCTATCGTGCGTGAACAGCCTAAGGTGGGGCGCAATGATCCTTGCGCCTGTGGCAGTGGCAAAAAATTTAAAAAATGTTGTGCTATCTAATTAAAATCTAAAACCACTCACCCCAAGGCCATGTCCAAGGCATGAGACCTGGAACATCGATCGGAGAAATATCATCGTCGTCGTCGTAGTTACCATTTGTGCTACCAGAACCATCGCCGCCACCGATAAGTCCGCCCGATAGATCTCCACCGATGTCGCCGCCACCGATAAGTCCGCCCGATAGATCTCCACCGATGTCGCCACCGCCGATAAGTCCACCCGTCAAACCTCCACCGATGTCGCCACCGCCAGTGAGTGTTCCAGTCAGATTTCCGCCGAGATCACCGCCAGAATAACTTCCTGTATCGCCCCCGCCGTTACATCCCCAGGGATATTCACCGGTGATAAGATTTTTTTGTGAACAATCTGTGATGGGGTCGTCTTTTTTGGGAACCCACAAGTAAGGACATGCCAAAGTCACGGTTTCGAATAGTGGATCCTTTGGCGAAAGCAAATCATTCAAATCTTCGTCTAAAACTATATTTTTTCCTTCATGACAAAGATAATAGTTATTATCTGGCGATTGAGCCACATCAGAACCAGACAAAAATACATCGTCAAAACCCACATAATAGCCATCGTACTTGGCCACCTGCACTTTATTGCTGATATCGGTATACGATGCTCCTTTGTTCACCTTGAGGTATATACCAGACAGGAAATCTTGAGGAGTAAGTTTGCGACATTCTGTTGGTTCAGCACAACGAAACTGAATTCCAATAAGCGGATCGTCTGGAAGATCTTCATAGTTGATAGTGCCTGCTTGTGCAAAAACACTTAAAAATGATAAAACAACAAAACTAAAAATGATCTTCATAAATCCTCGCTTAGTAATACGAGGAACCTAATCGAGTTTGTTGGAAGGCGCGATGAAAATGAAAAAAAGTATAGTTTTTACAGTGTTAATCTTTGCTTTAGCATCGATTTCTTTTGCTGAAGAATCTTTATACGGCGTCGACGTTCGAGATCTCAAGAAATTCAACACAGAACACGCAGAGTTTAGCTCTCAGCTTATAAAGCATCTCAACGAAAACAGCTGCGAGTTTTTGGGCCGTTGCCCATCTCCCGTTCGTTGGTTCGATAAAGGGGCGCAGGGGCCAAAGGGGGAGATCGTCGGCAACCAGTTCGTTGTCGCGGAGGACATGAGCGAGACTCGTAAAAATACAATTTATTCCGCAGAAATAGAAAATATGGTTATTTCGTCGAACGAGGGCGAAATAACCTACCAGATCATTTTATTTATTCACGATGAAACCCAATATCCTGAATCTAAAAATCTGTTTTTTCGCAGACTTTCTATTGTCACAAAGAACAATAGCATATCAACGATTCGACTCCGTTACGACATACCATTAAATAAAACCAACTTTTCGTTTTACGTAGATATTATGGCGCGAAAAACGGTGTTAAAAGATTCTAATTTTGGCATCATAAAAGTGTTTCCCGTGGCCGTGGGCGCGCTCGATATCCGTAATTTTGCCGGGCTAGAGCCTTTTGCAGCGAGCCTGACCCCACAGTTTGTGAACAATGCACAGATCTACGTTAGTCAGCCGGCGGGTCTGCACAGAGCGCGAAGCGACAAAGGTGGTATGTACAAACAGCGGCCGTTTTTGGGAATTGTCGATGACAATGGAACCACATACAAACAAGTGGGTTGGCACTATCAAATGACTGATGGTGACCTCGAGGCAGGATTCATAACCCACGGCTGCTTGCGCACAGAGGATAAAAATCTTTTTCCGATGGCCGAAATAGTCTTCGCAGGGTTTCAGGCGTTTATTCCTGTCAAAGTTGTCACGAGCTTTGCGTTGGATGGCGAACTGCAAAATCTCGACAGCATCAACCACCCCATGCCTCTTGCTAACAACTTTTATGATTCTGTTGGCTATCTGGATAGCGACATATTTTCCGACGAGTACGTATCTAAAATTCGTTCTAATATAAATCAGCTTCCGCAAGGATCCTATTTGTCAGACGTAGAGCAGTACTATTGGTGCAGGGGACACGGACAAACTATTTACAATCACTCCGACTCAGATCAACCTGGACTGCGGGAGTATGCAGGTTGGAGCACTGTCCTTGATGAATATTGTCTCACCAAGATCGTACGCAATCAGGCTTCGGTAGAACCTGTTGTCTCATTCATCTTTGGCAGATCATCCACTCTTCCGCCGACACGGACGCTCGAGCCTCAGTATCCAGTGGTCGTGGCTGGGCTCTGCGACGGTTCCCTCAGCGAGGCTCAGCTGATATTTTCGCAGTCCGAAAGTCGACAGCTGACATTTCGATCATACATAAGCAATTGTGGATGTGAGAAGCTCAGGCGAATGCTCGAGGTATCTTTGATCAAAAACAGTGCAGGGCAAGTCTTGAATTCCGAGCAGAAAGCCCAAATGTTTGGGAAGTACTGCGAATAGTTGATCACGGCCAATCATTCTCGAGCGATTGAGCTGTGCGTCTGTTCATCAAAGTGGATGTGCAACCCAGAAATTTACAAGTGTGCATGTTCGATTCTCGAAAGGAAAAAAGATCCTTCGCTGCGCTCAGGATGACGGCGGTGTGGTGATTATGACTACGACTACGATTGAGAGTACCTAGATGGTGATGTGCGCTCTGATAGAGGTCAGTGCTTCGACTACCTACTAAACGGAAGGAGGGTCAAGTTTCAGATCATTGGTTCGCTTCATGCTGTTTTCTTATCGAATCCTTTTCAATCAGGAACCCATCCGTTTCATTATTCATCGACGGTGCTTGCGGTTTTACGAATGCCGTGTTCGTAGCAGGTAAAGCCCCAGTGGCCGCCTACTTTTCCGCGAGCCACGCAGTGTGGGGCTACGGAGAAGCCGGCGCTCGACGTGCGCTGAGTTCTATATGAATGAAAATGAGTGATACCATTGGCTCCTAATTGATGCGACTTTTTGGCAGCTTTCACAGAGGCAGTCTGTGGTCGTTTTTTTGGAGCAAATTGCTTCTTCGTATAAACAACGTCGCAGTAATTTTTCCCGAAGCCATTTTTTACGCGAGTCACGATCACGCGGCCGACAAAGATTTTACCTTCATCCGACTCCCCGCGAGCCTCTCCATGGATCGCCTCTGCCAAACACATCATTTGTTTGTAGGGCGTGCTTGCTGTCTCCTGGTTTTCGAAGGTAGAACAGCCTTGAAAAACAACGGCCAGGGTCATCCATAAAACAATTTTCAATCCATTTGAGCACATACAAACGTAACGGCTCAAACCGTCAAACAATCAAACCTTTGTCTAGGAATGAGCGTCCAAGGTTTCGTCGCTTTGAATTAAATCTGACCTAAAGGCTTATTCCGCCGGCAAAAGTCCTCTTATGGGACATTCAAAATGGGAAGGGATCTAGGATCTCCTAGAAAATAAACAAAAAGCCCAAATAAATAAGAATCGCTAAAATCAATCCCCCAAGAATCACCTTTTGTATCCGGCTGTGTTTCTCTAAAGTTGAAAGCTCCCGCTTAAACGTTTCGCGAACCTCTTGAGTAATTCTATCCGTCAGCTTTCTAATCTCGTTTTCAGGGAGACCTGGGCGAGCTACCGTTTGTAAAAATACATAGGGTGAAAGCTCAGGATTTTTGTCGAGTAGGAGCAAATACCAGCTGAGCGCGCGAAAGATATGGGGTGGGGCTTCGTCCATGTTCGGATTCTTTGTCCAACGTGACCATGCCGAAGGGTCTACAAGGAGCAACTGGCATATCTTCCTTTGACTCAAACCCAGAGTTTTTCGTATGTCCTCCAGCCTCCCCCATTTGTTGATAATAAGCTGGGTTTCTGCCGAGTATTTGATTCGGAGGCTACTTTGAACCCTATCCGGGCTTTCCTTGAAAAGGGTTGATGGTTCGATGTGGGGGCGAATTTCCATTGTTGTCCTCACTCCATTAGTTCTAATACACATTGTTTTAAATGTGTTTCACCTTAATTATTAGTTGTGAAACGCAATCTGACAAGATATAGGATGATGACATTATGCATTATCTATCTAGAATTATGTCGGTTTGTTTCATTCTACGGAATATTTGGAATCTTTGAGGTCTGTATTCACACTTATAGTTATATCTGAGAGTATTAAATAGCTGATATTACACAGTTATTATAAAAATTGATTTTGAACCGTTTAAAATGGCCTCTGCTGCGCGAGTCCTGTGGGGTATGTCTAGGTATGGCTTTTTTCAAGATCTAATGGTCTAGGTATGCTTTTGATATCAGCACTATGCATGTTGGTCTATTTACCATATCCACCTGGAATTCTGAGTAAGATTTCCGTCTCAACTTTTTTAATCTCCTCTTTCATCTTCCGAACATCTTCCGATACGCGCCTTTTTGATGAATGTGTTTCGAAAATCCTTAGAAGATTTGCCAATATGAAATGTCTACACTCACGGCCCCCTATGAAAATGAATTATCTTCCATCCAAAGATTTACGAAGGAGTCCATAGTGACAAAGTTTTTGGTTTTAGGTTTCGCGACGTTGTTTAGTTTTACCGCATTTAGTTTCAATGCCATGGCCGCTGAAGTTTATTTGGTGGATTTGGCTACCCCAATTGAAGAACAGTTGGCAGAGAATTGCCCTTGGGTGCCAGTGGCTGAACTTCAAAAGGTCGTTATCGCAGAGTCCGAAAAAATCGGCTGGGCCGGCGGCGATGTCGGTGATGTGATCGGCGATCTTTTAGGCAATTCTGGCGTTGATGCAAATCATACCGAAGTGGCGGCCAATATTCCGGAGTCTACAAAAGCTGTTTTATTAGATACTCAGTACTTCAATAATAACGGAGAAGCCAAAATCCTCGTCGAACGTTTGCGAATGATCACTGCGTCTGGAGATCAAAACACGTTTTCGCTGAGCGAAGAGTCCCGTGTTTTATCACAGACTGAGGGACATGCTGGCGAAGCTATTTTGATTTGTTTTACGAATGATGAAAACTACGTACGCGTTTCGGCGAAGGTCACTCATCAGAATGTAGATGGTTCACGCCCGACAATTGGAATCAGCGCATTTACAGTTGCGGCACCAATCGTTCTCGAATAAGCAATACCACTCTCGCAGATGTTCAACCGAGGGCATTCTCGTTCTCTTTCAGACGAGAAACTCTCGTTCGATTTTCTACATACTTTCGAAGCAAAAAAAAAGCCCAGGCTTACTGGGCTTTTTTTATTAAAGCTTCTTACCGAATATCGATAGTAACCAATGACGGTTATTACTTAGCTCCGGTGATTTCGCCGTATCCAGCAATGTTTCCTTGCTTCACACCTTTTTGCTCAAGCAATGCAGAATCAGTGATAAATACGTTGTAACCTTCAGTGCATTTTACGTACAGCCACTGTTCGTTGATATCGTAGGTGGTGCCATCAGCTTCAGTTACAGTCTCTAATGCCTTTGTCTCGAGCGTCTTTTCGAAATAAGCGACATTTTCAAGTGCATCATAATTAACGTATATATATTGTTCTAAGCCGTTCGAAACGAGCGTAGCCATAGAAACGCCTTCACCAAGATAAACAAGATTTAGAATTTGGTCGCCGGCTTGGATAGTAACGCCTTCACCTTCAATGGGGTAAAAGCCAGAAGCAACGTCTCCAATGACATCTTTGATTACTTTGTAATCAACAGCTGGTGCCAGTGTGTAGTAATTAATTACGGAGTTTTTTGTTTGCGACCATGGGTGGTACAAGCCATTTTGGATGGTGCAGCTTTTACTCACCGTAAGTTCGCGAAGGCTTTCCCAACCTTTAATCACCGTCGTTTTATTTTTTTGCTTGGAGGACACATCGATGACTGGTCCAGGATATTCTCCCTGCCATGTGTTGAGTGCTACTTGCAAATAAGTAACGCCATCTCTTTCAACTTCCAGCTTGTAAGCGCCAACCTCTGCTGATGCCGATCCTAAATATAAAAGTGTACTAAAAATAATTGCTATGTTTTTCAATGGATTCCCCCATGTTAGTGTTTCTAAGGGGAGATTAATGAAGCTCGATGCGAAAGACGACGACAATTAAATCAACTCGAACTTTTTGCAATTAATTCATTCTCTTGATTGAATCGCAAAAAAACTTTAGTCTAAAACTACATGTCTAGATACTCGTTAAATAAAAATAAATATCTTCTCGATCCTGAGTACGATCATCTGGAAATGCTATTGAATCGTTACAAATTCAAAGAGCCGCGCAACTGTCTGGCCATGTTTATTGGCTTAAAGACCGGCGCCCGCGCCCAAGAAATTTTGAACCTTCGTAAAAATGATATGAATTCGTACGATCAGTCTCTCTATATAAAAGGCCTGAAAGGTTCAAACGATCGAGAATTGCCCATTCCCGCAGCGTTGTTCGACGATATAGAGCTTTTTGCCAGGGGACTGGGGTCTTCCGACCCGCTTTTTGATATTTCCTATCACCGTCTTCGCCAGATCTGGTGCGAGTATCGTCCAGTGGCCAAGAAATTCCACTGCTTACGGCACACTTTTGCCATCCGTCTTTATAAAAAAACCCGCGACATCCGCCTGTTACAGGTGGCTCTGGGGCATCGAAATATAGCAAATACGATGATTTATGCTGACTACGTGTACTCACAAACCGAGCTAAGACGCTTAATTCTTTAAGATTTAACCTTGATTTTCGAGCGAAAATAAACGAAATTGCCGGTCTATTATAAAGACGAGGTAATTATGGCAACGCCCAAGAAACGCTTAAGTCGATCAAAACGTGGAATGAGACGCGCACACGACGCGATCACTCCAGTTACAACTGTGAACTGTGCCAACTGCAGCTCGGTTGTTAAACCTCACCACGTGTGCCCGTCTTGCGGATATTACAAAGGTAAAGAAATCGTTGCGGCTCCACAAGAGACTGCAACAGCTCAGTAAAGAAAGTTCATGTCAGCTTCAAAACCGAGTGGTCTCTATAGATCATGGATCTTGGGAACAGGATCCTTTCTTCCCGAAAAAAAACTGACAAACTATGATCTAGAAAAACTAGTTGATACAAATCACGATTGGATCGTGGAGCGCACTGGCATCCACTCGCGTAGCATCGCAGAAGACGGTGTTACCACTAGCGACCTTGCTTTGATCGCATCACAAAAAGCATTGGAAATGGCAAAGCTCACTGCAAAAGATATCGACATGATTCTTTTTGCCACGGTGACACCCGACTACCCGATGCCAAGTTCTGCATGCGAATTGCAACGCAAACTGGGCGCTAGAAACATCATGGCCTTTGATCTTTCCGCAGCCTGCTCTGGATTTTTGTACGGCCTTTCCATCGCCGATCAGTTTATTCGCACGGGACACTATAAAAACATTCTTGTTGTTGGCGCCGAAGTTTTACACAACATGGTGAACTACTCAGATCGTCAAACGTGCATTCTATTTGGTGATGCTGCTGGTGCCGTGGTGTTAAGTCGCGCTCCTGAAAATTCGAAAAGTGCAATTCTAAGCAGTCATATGTACGCCGAGGGAGAGTTAGCAGATCTTTTATACATTCCCGCCGGTGGATCAAAAATGCCGCACTCGCCAGAAACTCTGGACAAAAATCTCAATAAAGTTGTGATGAAAGGGCGTGAAATTTTTAAACACGCCATTCGAACAATGTCTGGCTGTTGCGAAATAGCTCTCGAAGCAAATGGCATGAGTAAAGAAGATGTAGATTGGATCATTCCCCATCAAGCCAATACGCGCATCATTGAAGGCGTGGCTAAATATTTCGACGTGCCCATGGAAAAAGTAATTGTCGAAATCACCGACATGGGGAACACCTCGGCTGCAACCATTCCTGTATCGCTTGATCGAAGTGTGCGCAGTGGTCGCATTCAGCGTGAACAAAATGTTTTGATGACAGCGTTTGGTGCTGGGCTAACCAGCGGCAGCGTGATGATGAGGTTTTAATGGCTTCGCATATTTTTTTATTTCCGGGCCAAGGCAGTCAGCACGTTGGTATGGGTCAGTTTTTATACAATGATTTTCCCATTGCGAAACAAACGTTTGAAGAGGCTTCCGACGCCATTTCTGTCGACATGAAAAAACTTTGTTTCGCATCGGACGAGGCAACTCTTGCGCTGACAGAAAACACACAACCGGCACTGCTTGCCACCTCTATCGCCACCTTTCGAGTGATGCAAACGTTGCGCGATTTAAAAATCAGCGCCTTAGCAGGACACTCTGTGGGCGAATACGCTGCACTTGTTGCGGGCAGCTCTATTCACTTTTCTGACGGCGTTCGACTGGTTCGCAGGCGGGGTCAGCTTATGCAAGAGGCTGTGCCCGTGGGTGAAGGTGGTATGTGCGCTGTCATGGGTTTGACCCCGGACGAAGTTTTAAAGCTGTGCCAATGGGCAGAAAAAGAAAGTGGCATTTCGCCGCTTGAGCCTGCTAATTACAACACCCCTGAGCAAACAGTCGTGAGTGGGAGTGCGCAAATTCTGGAATGGTTGCGCGAACATTTTAAACCTGAAAAATTAGGTTGGAATAAAAAAGTCCGTTTAATTCCGTTAAAAGTTTCGGCTCCATTCCATTGCTCGATGATGAAGCCTGCGGAAGACGCCATGGAACAGGAGCTGTCGGACGTTAGTTTTACCGACACACACTGGCCGGTTGTGCAAAACTTTACGTCACAGGGGCATGTTGATGGCAATGAACTCAGAGAAAATATCACGCGACAAATTACCGGCGCCGTTCGTTGGTCACAAAGTATGGAATTAATATTAAGTATGGGAACACATGAATTTATCGAATGTGGTGCTGGAAAAGTGTTAACCGGACTCTTGAAAAAAATTGACACAACGGACTCCACAGTTTTCAATATCAATTCTTTGGATGATGTTATTGCATTCGAAAAATCAGGAGAGTAAGTGTCGAATTCCGACGGATTACAAGACGGTTTATCAGGTGGTTTTTTAGACGGTCTTTTAACCGGCAAAAAAATTATGGTCACCGGCAGCAGTCGAGGAATCGGCGCAGGCATTGCCCGTCTTTTAGCGGACGAAGGCGCACAAGTGGCCGTGACCTATTCCTCGTCTGAGGGACCTGCACGCGAGGTTCTCGCATCTCTTAAAGGCGCAGGGCACATGATAGTTGCCTTGCAGGTGGCCGATGAAAAATCGGTCAGCCAAGCTTTCGAAAAAGTAATGGCCCATTTTGGCGCGCTAGATGGTTTGGTAAATAACGCTGGGATAACCAAGGATCAGCTTTTGTTGAGAATGAAAGAACAGGATTTTCAATCGGTGATGGATACGAATCTAAAAGGGACTTTTTTGTGCACCAAGTTCGCTGTGAAAACTATGATGAAGGCGCGTAAAGGCAGTATCGTGAACATCACGAGCGTGATTGGTCAAACTGGCAATGCTGGGCAGGCAAACTATGCGGCGAGCAAAGCCGGCGTTGAGGCATTTTCGAAATCCATCGCCAAAGAGGTTGGTTCACGTCAGGTGCGGGTCAATTGCGTAGCCCCTGGGTTTATTGTGACAGACATGACTGACCAGTTAACCGAGGATCAAAAAACGGGCATTTTAAATAGAATTCCACTCGAGACGCTGGGGCAGACGGACGATGTCGCGCATGCTGTGGCGTTTCTCTTAAGTGATAAAGCTAGATATATCACCGGACATACATTAAGTGTGAACGGTGGCTTACATATGTAATTGTATTTGGGTCAGTATTTGAAATAAACTTTAGTTTTTGTATATTGTATTAAAAAAATGCCACATGGCAACATAAGGAGAAAGTATATGTCGTTAGAGATTCCAGCAAAAGTAAAAGAAGTCATAGTTGAACAATTGGGCGTAGATGCTGAGAAAGTTCGCTCTGAAGCTTCTTTCATCGATGATCTTGGTGCTGATAGCCTAGATATCGTTGAACTTGTTATGGCCATGGAAGAAGAATTTGACATTGAAATCCCCGATGAAGAAGCAGAGAAACTGAAAACCGTGAGCGACGTCGTTAGCTACTTGCAAACTAAAGGCAAAGCCTAATTTAGGAGGCCGACCTTGTCGCAAACAAGTGTTTTTACTCGCCCGTCCAATCCACAACGCCGAGTTGTAGTGACTGGAATCGGAATTATTTCTCCTCTTGGCTTAACAGTTGAGGAGAACTGGAAAAATATTTGCTCAGGAAACTCGGGCGTCGGCCGAATTACGCATTTTGATACAGAAAAATTTTCCGTGAAAATTGCTGGAGAGGTCAAAGGGTTTGACCCCTCCGTCGTCATCGAAAAAAAAGAACAAAAAAAAATGGAACGCTTTACGCAGTTTGCGATGTATGCAGCTCAACAAGCGATCACCGACTCAAAACTTGATTTTTCCACCAACGAAGTCTTGCGTGCCCGCACTGGCGCCATGGTTGGCGTGGGTATAGGTGGACTTTCTTCGATTGAAGATCAATGCACCGTTTTAGCTGCTAAGGGGCCTTCCCGTATCACTCCATTTTTCATACCACTGGTGATTACAAACATGGCGTCTGGTCACATCTCGATTCGCTACGGCCTGCGGGGACCGAATTTTTCAGTTACTTCGGCGTGCGCTTCTGGAGTTCATTCCGTGGGAGAAGCTGCCAAATACATTCAAGACGGAACCTGTGATGTGATGATTTCAGGCGGCGTCGAAGCGGCGGTAACTCCCCTTGCAATTGCTGGCTTCTCTTCGATGCGGGCACTTTCGGAGCGCAATGATGAACCAACCAAAGCGTCCCGGCCCTTCGACCGCAATCGCGATGGTTTTGTTCTCGCCGAAGGCGGTGCCATCCTTATATTGGAAGATTACGAACATGCCTCTCGTCGAGGCGCCAACATCTACGCTGAGCTCACCGGTTACGGTGCCTCCTCCGATGCCTATCACATGACAAGTCCACCGCCTGACGGCGCAGGAGCTGCTATGGCGATGAAGATGGCACTTAAAAACGCCAATCTTTTGCCCGAGAAAATTGGCTACATCAACGCCCACGGCACAAGCACACCAACGGGCGATGGAATTGAATCCACTGCCATTAAATTTGTGTTCGGTGACCATGCGAAAAAACTTTTCGTGAGCAGTACGAAAAGTATGACTGGTCACGCGCTTGGCGCAGCGGGTGCTTTAGAAAGCGTTTACAGTTTACTCGCTTTAAAAAATCAAATTGCACCGCCAACAATCAATCTTGATTCACCGTCCGAGGATTGCGATTTAAATTACGTTCCACACCATGCGCGTGATGGAAAATTTGACCACGTTCTTAACAATAGCTTTGGTTTCGGTGGAACCAATGCTTGCGTGATATTTAGTAAAGTATGAAAATACTTATTGCTTCTGATCATGCTGGCTTTTTAGTAAAACAAAAAGTCATTGAGTTTATAAGAAGTAAGTTTTTAAGTACTGATTTTTCTGTAATGGATTTAGGTCCACAAAATGAAGATCGTACTGATTATCCAGATTTTGCCGACAAAGTGATTTCGGAATTGAAAAAAAATCCTGGATCCTTGGCCGTGCTCCTGTGTGGCTCCGGGCAAGGAATGGCGATGCGCGCGAACAAATACGCCTTTGTGCGTGCAGCGCTTTGTTGGAATGAAGAGTCTGCGCGCCTTGCGCGTGCGCACAACGATGCCAATGTTCTCTGTTTGGGAGCACGAATGGTTCCGGAAAACGAATTGTTTGCGGCGCTCAATGCATTTTTGTCCACGCCGTTCGAAGGCGGACGACACGCCGATCGCTTAAAAAAATTAAATCATCCTGTTTAGACGCTATTGTAGCTGGGAGTCAAAAAATGTCCTTAAAGTCTGTGGATTTAGAAATTTACAATGTTGTGCAAAACGAATTTGAACGTCAGCAATTTGGTCTGGAAATGATCGCCTCAGAAAATTATGCTTCGAAGGCGGTTATGGAAGCCCAAGGTTCGGTTCTCACGAATAAATATGCTGAAGGCTATCCCGGCAAACGTTACTACGGTGGTTGCGAATTTGTCGATGTGGCCGAGTCTTTGGCCATCAGCCGTGTCTGCGAACTTTTTGGTTCCGCTGCCGCCAACGTGCAACCGCACTCTGGGTCGCAAGCTAACATGGCTGTCTATTTGGCTGAGCTGAAAGCCGGAGATCAAATTTTGGGGATGGATCTATCGCATGGGGGCCACCTCACACATGGTTCGCCGGTGAATTTTAGCGGAATTTTATTTAAGGTCGCAAGTTACGGTCTTGATCCTCACACGCACCTCATCAACTACCAAGACGTTATGGAGAAGGCTAAAGAATCAAAACCAAAACTGATCATTGCAGGCTATAGTGCCTACCCGCGAGTTTTAGACTTCGCAAAGTTTCGAGAGATCGCCGACGCCGTGGGCGCTAAACTTCTTGTGGATATGGCGCATTTTGCGGGTCTTGTGGCAGGCGGCGCCCACCCGAACCCTGTTCCATTTGCAGATTACGTTACGTCGACCACCCACAAAACTTTGCGCGGGCCGCGTGGAGGAATTATTTTAACATCCGAAGAGAATGCAAAAAAAGTAAACAGCAAAATATTTCCTGGTATCCAGGGTGGCCCGCTCGAACATGTCATCGCTGCGAAGGCCGTGGCTTTCAAAGAAGCTCTGCAGCCGGAATTTAAAATCTACGCAAAAAAAATCATCGAAAATGCAAAAGCTCTCGCTGAGGGGTTGCTTGCTGAGAAATTTCACCTTGTCACTGGCGGTACAGACAATCATTTAATGCTGCTTGATTTATCGGCCACGGACGTCACCGGTAAAGATGCGGAGTTCGCATTGGACCAGGCGGGAATCACGGTCAATAAAAATACCGTCCCCAATGAAAAGCGCAGCCCTTTTGTAACTAGTGGAATCCGCATCGGCACACCGGCGCTGACCACGCGTGGGATGGGACCCGCTGAGATGAAAAAAATTGCGTTGTGGATTTCGCAAGTGGTTAAAAATACCAAAGACGAAGCTGTGGTTAAAAATGTGCGTTCGCAAGTGCGCGAACTTTGCCAACAGTTTCCGATGTACTAGAATGATCGTAAGATTTTTCAAGTTTTCATTACTATTTACTATCTACTCGATGACTGCATGTTCAACCATGTCGGACGATGGTGAAGAGGTTGTCGATGTTTCGGATGCGCCAACGATTGAGTTTTCCTTCCCGCTCAAGGATTACCGTAGAATCAGTCGTGGTTATAAGGGCCACCATCGTGGGATTGATGTGAGCGCGCCAAAAGGAACGAAGATCTACGCAGCCGAATCGGGCTGGATTACCTATCAGGGTACGAAGTTTCATGGTTACGGAAAACTTGTGATTGTGGAACATAGCAAAAGCTGGGCGTCTTTTTATGCTCATCTCAACGGATTCCACGCAAAAGAAAAGACCTGGGTCAATAAAGGCGATGTCCTTGGCTATGTAGGACACACTGGACGCTCGCGCGGTGATCATCTGCACTTTGAGGTGCGATATAGAAATCGTCCGCTCGATCCGCTGGGTTACTTCAATAAAAATAAACTTAGGTTTGCAGGTCGTTGATAGAATTTGCTGTTGTCGACAGCAAAAAAAAGACGGCATAAGCCGTCTCTTTGCAAGCATTAAGAAATCTTAATAGTTACTCGTTAAATTTTGCGTCGAATTCGCACTCAGCGCCCAATGTTTTCCAAGTGTTGTTTTGCATATAAAAATGCGTGTAGCATTTAAATTCTTCGGATGTCGCGCAGTAGTTTGCTGGTCCCTTTGCAGTTGTGATAACTTCGAATTTTTCAGGCGCAGTTTCAGTACCCGCAGTCACGATGTAGCCGTCGATCGAAAAGTCTTCTAATCCGCAACTGGTGCCGTTCTCCTCGATAAACAATAAATTTTCGAGAGCGTTTTCGGTTTCTCTTGTGATGTAGGATTTATCGAGCCCCGTAGCACGCAAAAGATCGGCTTCGGTGACCGAAATATTCACCGCAAAAACATATGATTGAAAAAATAAAACTAAAATTTGAATTAACATAATCCCTCCATGGTTGGCGTTTTATACTGGTTTATAACGAGTGTCATGACAATCCTAAGGGCGCGTGTTGAGATTTTAGCAGAACATAAACAATGCACTATACCGAACCCCATTTTGTGGTCGGTATTACAAGGAGGAAAATATGATGCATAAAGCTATTTTTTCGTTAATAGCCGTTTTATTTGCTGTGGAAACTTTTGCAGCAAGCCCGTTTAAGGTAGCAAGTGAATTTGCTCTTCAAGGAATAAAGGGCCGCTCGCTGATCAACTGGACAGTGGGAGATACAGCGTCGTACAGCATGAACATGGGATTCATCCAAGGTTCAATGGTGATGACAGCAACATCGGTCACAGCTGACGAAGCGTGGATGACTCAAGATGTAGATATGGGATTTTTAGGTAAGCAAAAAGTTGAAGTGTTACTTGATGCAAACACCGGCGAAATTAAAAAGATCATCGCTAATGGTCAAGAACAACAGATTCCCGAGCAAGATATGGAATTGATCGAAATCATTACCGACACTGTGACAGTTCCAGCGGGGACTTTTGAATGTCAGCACATTCGCCTTAAAGATAATAAATCTGGTGGCGAAATTAAAATGTGGGCAAATCAAACTGTTGCATTGAGCGGCATGGTGAAGTCCGTTCAGCCGGGCCAATTTGGCGAAATGACTTTAGAGCTGACGTCGTTTCTTAAGCAGTAATTAAAACGGTATTGTGAATTGCAGAACTCTGTGGTTGCTATAATCAGCAACCCAGAGTTTTCCATTTTGGATAGACAACCCCCATGGGTCGCGGGAACTGGAAGCGCTAACACCTCCGGTGTTTTGAGTGTTAGTGGTAAAGTTTGGCTGCCCGATGACAGCGTCTGCTGGCTGGTAATTTGTTGTCGGAATTGAGTTCCAAACTAAGATGCGATTGTTACTGAAGTCTCCAACATAAAAACGACCTTGGTCGTCCACAGCCGGTGCACCTGCAAATGCAAGCGTCGATGCGCTGATACCGCCGTTGTTTGCACCTAAATCGGTGAAGCTTGGTTGTCCTATGACAACATTTGCTGCGGCACCTGGACTTGTAGGGATACTATTATAGATGAGAATTCGGCTATTGCCATAGTCGGCGATAAACATTTGATTGCCATGAACTGAGACCATGTAAGGATACGAGAGAGTCACATCGGTTGTATTAGAGGCGTTGCTGCTAAAATTTGCCTGCCCCACGACGACATCGGCTGCCTGTGCATTTGACGTAGGAAACGTATTCCATATCAGCACCCGATTGCTTCCGCTGTCTACAACCAGAAGTTTTAACCCAGAAATAAAAGCTGCTCCCGGAAAAGCAAGGTTGATGGCAGATGGGCTTAAGGTGCCGTCCGCATTTGAATTCATATTGGGCTGTCCGAGTACCAGGTCAGCCGCCTGACGTGGAGTCGTTGGAAGCGTGTTCCAGATCAATACTCGGCTATTTGATTCATCTGCTACGACCAGACGTGTGCCATCGCTGTGAACAAATACAGGGTTACACAATGATTGAGCCGAAAGAGCACCGGTGTTGCAAGTGTTGGTGGTCACATTGGGTTGACCAAGGACAAAATCAGCCGGCGCTTGGGTGCTTGTGGGAACAGTGTTCCAAATTAAAATTCGGTGGTTACTTGTATCGGCGACAAAAAGCTTTCCGCCAGCGACGACAGAGTTATAGGGATTGTTCATGGAGCTCGCGGAGAGGCTGGGAAAATTGGCTGTGTTAAAGTTCATTGCCTGCTGCCCCAGAGAAACTTGCGCTGCCGCCGTACTCACAGTGATAGTGCCCACGCCTTGCATGAGGCTGGAATTAGAAACAGTGATGGAGGCGGTTCCCGTGCTTGTTGAGCGGAAGTAGAAAGCAAATGTCTGTGTGTCGGCAGCGACGGTGTACTGTGTGACAGGCGTTGTGCAGCTGACATTGGAGTACAGCGTGCCGAGATTTGTGCTGAGATTCATCGTTTGCACGCGGCCTGCTATCGTAGGTTCATTTGTTCCGGTAGAAATACTCGCATTCACACGGTGGCAGAGGCCTGGCCACGTTGTTGCTGAATTAAAAGCCACATTGAGAGTCGATGGACGTAAAGGCGATGCCCCTTTGATTTCTCCACCCGAACCTTTACAAGATGTGAGTTCCAAAAATAAGAATAACAGAGATAATTTATTCAGCGTTTTCAAAATTCGACTCCTACCCGCAGGTCAAAGTTTGATTGGAAAAGATTTTGATAGCCAGCTTCGTATTTGTAATCATGCCACTCGCCTGTCCAAAATAATGAGACGCTCCAGTTATCGGGAAGACGGTGCACAACTCCAAGAGAGCCATCCACGGTGAAATGCGGTGTGACCCCCGAGGTGTAGGGGTACTGATAGCGCAGGAATCCTTCAAGTCTCCAGGTTTCGGTGATCGCGCGATGATGTTCGATACCTAAGCCAAAGGTGCGAATGCGGTTGGTCCTTTGGCTGAGAACCACTGGTGTAACTGGAGATAAAAATGGCAGATCGTGCTGATGGATTCCAAGTTTTAAAAATGTTTCTTTGTTTCGTTCTTTTTTAAGGGGATGTGAGCGATAAAGAATCTCGATTCCGGCTCGACGGAAATTATAATGTCCGTTTTGAACTTCTGTAAATGGGGAGCTAATTATTTCTCCGGGTGTATTTCTAAAATACGCATCCACACCCCAATGCCAACTCCACCAAGCTCCCGCCTCCAAAATAAGCGTGGGCCCCAAATTGTCTGAAACAGAAATATCCACAAACTGAGGCATGCTTTGCGCATATTCTGATTGGCTGATCCCCGCTCCAAGTCTCGCCCAGTATTGAGGTGATAGTACGGGGTTTTCGGACCGTGCCGAGCGCTCGTTTTGAAGAGGACTGACTTCGTTGGGTGCGCCACCCTCGGTATTTGCGGTCTGGATGATCGGTTGGACATCTGGTGTCTGAGCTGGTTGTGCTGTTATGGCCGCTGCGGGAGCCGGTATTGGTTCCGTCGATTTTTTTTCAGCTTGCTCGGAGTCGGTGTTTGCAGTCGCCGGTAATGCTACGAGGGGCATTGGAGCCACCATCAACAGCAAAAAACACAAAACGTTAAATCTTTTTAGTTTACTCATGTTTGTCATAATTCTACGTAGATATTAAGGATTCTGAAAGGCAAGTGTGTCGAAGTTGCTGGTTTTAGGACTTTGGCCCACCGACCATTGCCAAATGGGCTCTGGAAAGCGAACTGAAGTGTGCATGTTTAGCTCCACACTGACGGTCTCCCCTGCCTCGAGATGCTGAGGTTTAGCAAGCGGTAAAAACCATTGGTTCCAAATCTTCGCTGAAAGTTGGAGCGGCGGCTGTGTAGAAAACGAAATGCCGTCTGCTAGGTGAAAAACATACCAGCCGAGGAGGCCATGCACTGTTCCTGTTTTGTTGGTGGTAACGGTTTTTTTAAACGTGACTGTACGATGATCGTTATCTCGTAAATGCAAAGCTCCCAATATATTTGTCTCGCTGAGCAGCTGTTCGGGTCTCCAACTTCCGTAAAAAGGCCGCGTGAGCGCGCATTCTTTAAACGAACTGAAATCGGCTGAAAATTTTTTGTGATCCCAACAGTTGATGTGAGTGTTATAAAAGTCTAGATCCTCGACCAACGAAAATTCCAAAGTAAACTTCTCCGGAATGATCTGGCCTCCGGGCTTGAGGTGCGTGGATAGAACCTGAGGTAAATACTTTAACGTATTAAAAAAACCAATGTTTGTAACTATGAGATCTACTTTTTCGGGAAGTTCTAAAATATCGCTAGAAGTTTCGATAAATTCGATTTTATCCAGGTAATTATTTTTTTGGGCATTGGTTTTTGCAAAGCGAATAATAGCTTCGCTGTCCACTGCGTAAACTTTTTTTGCTCCAGCTTGAACAGCGAAAATGGCATGCAGCCCGGTCCCCGTTCCAAGATCAAGGACCACATCGCCAGCTTTGACTTTCTTAAAAATTGCAGCGCGAAATTTTTCTTGTGTGTACTGGTCTTCAAGAAGCCACTGATGCTCCTGAATAAACGGCGGAAGGGACACACAGGTCATCGTGCGGTTGCTCGGAGCCACGCCACCATCCATGCCAGTGACGGCGGTTACAGCTTTTGTGTGATCTTTGATGGCGCCAAACTCTTTAATTTTTGGCTTTTGATAGGGTTTTTTTTTCTTTTTCATCATCCGCTCCGTATGTTTTCATCATTTTTTCCGCGTATAGAATTTCGAAAAACGAGTCGTTATCAAAATGAGCTAACTCTACATTCGGCTGAATCCAGTTTAGTAAACAAAATAAGTTTGGCGTGTGTTTTCGTACTTGTAAAGCGGTTTTGTGCCCTAACTGACAATAATCTTGAAATTTAGGTGCCGTACGAATCTCTTCCAAAAGATGTGGCTTCAAAATCATACGCAATATTAATTTATCCTGAGCAGCGTACAGAAGTTCGCAGGAACTAAACAGCGAGATATTTAGCATCTCTGGCGCTAAGTATGGAAAGTGGACTTCAAGCCCGTAGTTTTTTGCCAGACTGATGTGACACGTCAGATTTTGTTGGTTGTTGCCTGAAACAAAGTTTCGTAAGAACAGCTGCTTCTGTGAAAATGAAGTAAAATTCTTTTCATTTTGTTGAATTCTTATTTTTAGAATTTTTCTTTGATCCTTGAAAATTTGGCATGGCTTGAGATGCAGTGGAACTCCCGCGTTAATGAAATAATGAAAAATGATTTTAAGAAAATTTGGTGCTCTTTGCCGAGCCCAAAGGTGGAAAATACTTAAATAATGTTTGAAGCTCCTCGATTTAGTGGATTGGAAGAAGCGCGACCAGTCTTTTTTTTTCGCCTCTTTTTTCGTCTTTGGTTTTGACAAAAAATCCAAGTCGAGTGTGGCTTGGTTCAGGGTCCATTGCTCGTCGGCCCCGTAACCAAAGAGCAAACCGGTACATCGATTATCGTGAGCTTTTTGCATAAGTGGTTCAAACATTTGCAGAGTCGGAAAAAATGGCAATGCCGACGGAGTTGTTTGCGACTTTAAAAATAGCTTATTGAGCTCTTCAGGCGTTGTGCAGTGTTGAAAAAGAGGAATCTTGTAATGGCATGATAACTTTTGGCAAAAACCCTGATCATCACTTTCTGGGTGCTCCGTAGTCATGCTGTAAAGTTCCAGGGTGACCGGCCACCCATGTTTTTTGATAAGTTCCATGCTCAAGGCAACCAGGCCCGTCGAGTCCAAACCTCCACTCACAAAGACTCCCCATTTTTCGTGCTGCGGGAGAATCAACTTTAGGTGCTCAGTGAGTTCGTGGCCCCATGCATTCGCTGTGTCGTTTATATCATTGTGCACCGGCTGCCACGCTAGATCTTTTGTCCACTTAACGCTTTCGACGCGGCCGTTTTCGATAATCACGACGGTTCCCTGCGGTACTTTTTTGATTTCTCGAAAGACTGTATCTTCTGGGTGGCTAAAGTCTTCCAGTAAAAAGCGGGCCAGTGCATCTTTATCGGTAGTGGCGTGCGGAAGTCTATTAAGGATCTCGTCAATATTTTCCGAAAATAGAACTGCGCCATGATGGACAGCGTAAAAGAGAGGGCGAGTGCCCCAGCCGTCGGTAGCTAAAACTGTTTTTCGGTGGGATTTATAGGCAAGGCTCCACGCACCCTTGAGAGCCTTAAGCCATTTCCAATTATTCATCGAAATATTCTGCATAATTTGCGTACGGGCTAAAGAGCAGCTCCCATAAACATGCAGATAAGGAGGTTGGAGATCCGTGATTACTTCGTGCATAAAGCCTCTTGAATTTGCTGTGCCACCCACGGAAGTTGCTCATAGGACATCGGGTAATCTAATTGCCAAAATGGAACGGAGCTACAGAACTCAGACAGTGTTTCGAATTCAGTTTGAACAATCTCTTTGCTCCAAATGTCCAGGCGAAATTGATTTTCGAGAAGTGTTAGAAAACTCTCCGACGGTGATAAACGTTTTTTCGTAATTGGAAAGCTTTCTGGATGGGGTGAAAGGAGAATCACGGCAGCGACCGTGGCTGTTTGCGATTTTGGTGGCAGCGCTTCGATTTGTTGTTTGGCTAACTTCCTTGTGAGTGATCCAATCTGGCTGGGATCTAGCAATTGGTGACAGCTGTCATCGTTGATGCGAATTTCGGGAATGCCGGGATAGACCAAAAATTGCTTTTCAGTAAATCCAGTGAAGTTGACGATTTTATCAACTGCAGCCACATCGTCACTGAAAATTCCCAATCCATTTTGCGACATGTACATCGTAAGTGTCGATTTACCGGCTCCTTCGGGCCCCAGGTAAATCACGGCGGACTTTTCCTTTACCACTACACCCCCATGCAACGTGATTCGATACAGCGAACTGATGAGAGGCAGGATCTGTGTTGTGAGAATCGCTTCAAAAAAGTGCGTGTCTGTGTGAATTTGATGAGCAAACAACGTTGATTTGTGGAAATAAAAAAAGCCGCAGTCGAAATATTCGATGGAGAGACCGCCGTTTTCATACTTGCTGATCCTAGCTTGCTCTTTATGATCTCGAGTTTTTAATAAATGGGTTTGTATTTGTGTCGGCAAGTGAGTCGACAATTGAGTCGAAAATTGGGCCGACAAGTTTGGTCGTTGAGCACACCATTCAATAACAATGCTGGGTGCTTGACTTGATGGTTTCAAACCATCTTGCTTCGGCTTTAATGGTCGCGGACTGAGGAGATCGAGGCCGTGGATGTTATATGAGTACATGTGTGCGATTCAGTTGATAGTTTTTCAAGCTTTGTTCCAAACCATAAGAGAGTCTGACTCACCACTCACCGTCGCTGTTGAATAAAGATTCTCGCGATACTTAACGTAGGCATGGCCCGGCACCATCTGTGATTTTTGTAGTTCAAAAAAAATCTTTATATTATTTTCTGCGGCCTCGGCCAACGTAAAGCAATGCACCAGGCATGGATTTTTTGGTTTTACATAGCGGAAAAGCCGTCGAATGCAGCGGTCAGCTAGAGCCATCTCATGCTCGTTTTTTAAAAAACCTGGCTTGCCGCAATTGTTCAAGCAAAACTGCAGGCTTTGCAACTTAATAAAAAACGAATACTTAAAGCACAAAGCTGTAATTTTCGATAGAATATAGATATTCCTAATTCCCCGCACCCCTTAATGGTACGAAGTGCTAACAGCTTTGACAACGAAATCTCCGCCCCTTACCCTTGCGATATGGACCATGCGGCTATTGCAAAAGAAATGGTTTTTAAAAGGGAGCTGGAAATGTTTTGCCAGCTTCTCAACAGTATCCACGTTTCGTTTCTGATTTGGAAAGGTGCGGCACTTGCCTACGATATTTATTCGGACCCGCTCCTTCGCCCGCGCATCGACACCGATATTTTGATTTTAACTGCAGACAAGAAAAAGATTTTTAGCTTATTAGAAAGCTCAGGGTATGTCTTGCAAAACAGCCAGCATGAGCTTTTGGGTCAAGCGACTTTCACTATGCAAATCAATCAATTAACGCTTGTATATGATGTACATTGGGAAGTTTTCGCGCAGCAATCCTTGAAGTCTTTATTTGGGTTTTCGGAATTATGGAGCATGCGCAAAAGGCTCAATCATATTTCTGCATTTACAGTTTGTGATGAGATGGCGCTAGTACTATGCAGTATGCATTGGGTGGCCCATCACTACGCATATCCTGAACCGCGCTGGATTACTGATCTAAGGCTTCTCTCGGCCGGTCGATCTGCAGAATGGTGGCAGAGGGTAAAGCACATTTGCGAGGAAAAACAAATCCGACGCATTGTTGATGCGACCCTTACGAAATCGCGCATAAAAACTCCATGGACAAAAGATGAGTTAAACATGAAAGAGCCCTTTGATTACCTTTTTTTACCGGGTCGAGGCCCGATCTCGGACTTCTATCAGGATTGGCAAAAAATGAGCCCAACACAACGCTGGCGTGTGTTGTCTAAGCACATTTTGCCGAATGCCGACTATATGCGAGAAAAGTATGGCTTCAAGTCGCCACTCTGGTTGCCGCTGTTTTATGTGTATCGAATGTGTAGGGGATTCACAAAATCGATTAGGATTTTTTGATGATCTTTTGATTGAGTAAATCTGTAATAAACTGTTCCATATCTTGTTGCAATTCCTCTTCGCTCGAATCGAAGTGTTCAACAAGATCTTGAAAAATTACAGATGCGTCGCTGCCTTTTTTAAGGTGATTCCAAATAACTGTGCCGGTGGGATTCAGCCCAAAATACGTCCCCGTGCTGAGGTTGACAATGACCTCTTCTTCATCCACAGTTTTCGACAAAACGTCTTCAACAATTTGATACTTCACCATTAAAAAACGCTATCATAGCTTTTGGCACGTATCATGCTCTTTTTTATGACCTTCGAAGCGAAATACGTAATCAGAGATATAAGGGATTTAAAGTTGAAATTCACCGAAACAATTACACGAACTGTCTTTTTTTTAGTCATGCTATGGGCGCCTCCCGTAGAGGCTCGGCAGTGCAAAATATTTTTCACCGCTCAACCGCAAATTATTCCGCTGCCGCAAGCTAATGTGATCCGCGTGGTTTTAGGTGCATCCGACCATGTTTACAAAATTTTTCATCCCGGTGAAAATTACCGAGCCACGGCAGAGGCCGAATCCCTCCGAATGTTTCGCGATATTCTAAAAACCAGCGGGCTAAATCTACACCTGAAAGTTGTGGAATCTGCCCGTGTCACAAGCCAAAACGAGTATGGGGTGATGGACTACGGCCCCTGGCGCGCTAATGGCGTGCGTTTAAGTGCTTCGGTAACACCCTTTGTAAAAGGTCGCGAGGTTATTCAAATACTTGATGACCCCGCTGTGCAGATCTCCGAAAAACAACAACTTGTGGAAATGATACTTGCCGAGATTGAGCAAGTGGTTCGTTGGGTGGAAACCCACCCCGAGTACCGCTTTAAAAATCGAACGGTAAAAATAACCGATCTTGATCGCGGCGATGTTTACGATTTTGTATCAAGTGACGGAACTTTTTCTTACGACTATACCAATAGGTTTTTCGCTCTCGCAGGTAGTCGCGACCGAGTTATCACAGGATTAAATCCAGTTTTTAATTGGATTCTAACTGAGAGCGGAGATTTTGTTTTAATTGACCCGCTCTGAGGCCACGCCTTCAAGCAAGGCCTCGATGCTCGTGATAAATTCATCCCGCAGTCTGCGATCCACCTGTCCAGCCGGAGGCATTTGATCGCGAAGCGGCGCATGGTCACTCGTGCGATAAAGAATTTCCTGAAAGAGTGTGCCGCGCGGAAATTTGTTTTCGCTAAGGAGCAGTTTTAACCTACTAAAATCATCAAACGGAATGCTTGGTGCGACCCCGTCTTCGTAGTTTACGTGGCAAGCAATGCAGCGGGAGACGAGGCGCCGAGTGGGTGGTGCGTAAATAGCGTTTTGGGTTTGGGATAGAATACGGTCGAGTTCCCCCCTTGATTCAAACTCCAGTAAACTTTTTTCCGCTGCCTCCTTCAGCTGTTTACAATCGAGTTGCACGGCAGGTTCGCCGGCAAAAACTATCATTGCAGCCTCACGCAAATGGGTCGAAGCGCTGTGCGGTGATGTAAAACGATCGTCAAAACTAAATCGTCCGTTAGTGCGAAAGTCCATGGAGAGATCATCAGTTTGTATTCCCAAAGGTTGAAGAAGAATCTCTAAACCCGCAGCAATACCATGTCTCCAGCCGTGGCCGGGTTGTGGGCGCTGGTATTTCTTCACGGGAATCTCTTTAATTTGCAATGCAATCCTCAATTGTTTTTCGCGCACTGAATTCGGCAGATACAGATCTCCGCAAGTATACTTGAGCATTTCAGAGCTTTGCGGTGACACAACATCGCCAAGACCGAGAAGCGAGTATTTATACACATCAAAAAGCTCTCCCATTTCATCGCGCGCAATCCGTAGCACACGTCGCATGTTCAACATCACCGTGGATTTTGTTAAGCTTAAAGGACCCCTTGAGTGAAAGACGCCGAGATATTTATAACGCTCGTGAGCCGGCTTTATTTGAGTTTCAAATTTTTGTAGATGACTCTGCTCTAAGGCTTGTTCGTCCATCAGGAGCAGATCTTGCGGAAGAAAATTTTTGAGAGTCCCGTAAAGCAACGGGCTTTCTCCACGGATGTACCTTTCGTAATTAGGTTTTAAGACCGGTTGAATTTCGTCGTCCACACTGGCGTAGGCGCCGGGCCAAAAGTTGTAGGGTTCCCAGTTTGGTCGAGGATCAACATTTGTTCTGGCTGGGCTTTGGTGGCACTCCAAACACTTTTGCGGATTGGGCTCCGAAAAACGCGGCGCTTGGCCTTCGGCAAAAGTGATTTCACGAAATTCCCAGCGGAATGTTTTTTCGCGAAATTGAATAATTTCGAGATTGTTGTAACCCTTTTGTTTTTCATGGCCATTAAAAGCCATAATAAATTTTGCCGAGCGCCCAAACACAATGGCTCGTGGGAAAAGCGGATTCGCATCCTGTAAGCTTCGGCTGCGATACATGAGAACGTAGTTTGCGAAGAACTCCTGAGGTACCAGATGTAAAACCTGTTCTAAAGTTGTTGCACTGTTAGTCTCTATTTTATTGACGAGGCCCTCGTAATCTATGCCGTCGTCGAAATTTACATCTGATGTGTAAGAGGGTTTGGTGGCTTGAGGGTAATTGGTAGAACTGATTTTTTGATCAGCGTTAGAAATCAAGAAGAGAAATAAAAAAGATAAACTGATCATGCCCCCGCCCCCCAAAAACATAAGCAAAGTATTATTTTACGATAATCCAGAATCCTAGATCGTAATTGTAATGATCACGCGTCGGAGATTCTTCTAGGAGGGCATTATAAGGTTTTTCCAAAACACACGACCAGGTGCCACCGTTTGGCTCAATTCGATCGCCATGTCCGCATGGGCGACCATCCGTGTGCAACTGATGCGGTTCTGAATCAAGATTTGTGACAATCAAAACATCGCCGACATCGGCGACTAAAGGATTCTCTTTATCATTCCAGTCGAGCAGCTCATCGGCCGTGCCCGGAGCGATTTCAAAATTGATTTCCTTGGCTATTGCGGCTGACGGCAGCATTAACGACGAGAATAACGTTCCACTTAAAAGCACACTTAAAAATGATTTTTTATAATATCTCATAACGATCCCCCATTATTTGATAAATTTCCCGACAGCCATTTCGCGAACGACAGCTCCCGACAGACTCTCCCCAGCCCCACACGAGGTTTTTACTGCACGGTAATTGTTTTTGCATTGATTTTGCAGATGTGCCCAAACATTGTAATTAAAACATAAAAAAAGCCCTGGAAATTTGCAGGGCTCTAAAAAAATTAGTGTGTTTAGATCATTAAGGTCTACAACAGCTCGTGGTCACATTGTGCGGTCACATTTTTACGTCGTAACGATCAAGCATCATTACCTTGTTCCAGGCGCTAGCGAAATCGCGGTAGAATTTGCTTTTGCCGTCTGCTGCGGCATACACCTCCGCAAGAGCTCGCAACTCAGAATGCGACCCGAAGATAAGATCCACCGATGTGGCAGTCCATTTTACTTCGCCCGTTTTGCGATCAAGCCCCTCGTAAAGTCCTTCGGTTTTCGCCTTTTGCCACTTGGTTGACATATCAAGCAAGTTTACAAAAAAGTCATTTGTGAGTGTTCCTGGTTTGCTGGTCAGCACGCCATGTTTTGCTTGCCCGGCATTCGCATTGAGTGCTCGCATTCCACCTATTAGCACCGTCATTTCGGGAACCGAGAGAGTGAGAAGATTTGCGCGGTCCACAAGAGCCTGTGTTGGCGCCAGGGTACTGCCTGCAGCGTAATAGTTTCGGAATGCATCTGCATAGGCTTCCATAGCTGCAAACGATGCTACATCAGTCTGCTCCTGTGAAGCGTCTGTGCGCCCTGGAGTGAACGAAACTTTGATCGTTTGCCCCGCCGATTTTGCAGCTTTTTCGACTGCCGCAACACCGCCTAAAACAATCAAATCGGCTAGAGAGACTTTTTGGCCACCCTTGTTGAAATCCTTTTGGATGCTTTCAAGGCGAGCAACAACTTTTGTCACCTCTTCTGGATTATTAATCGGCCACTCTTTTTGTGGAGACAAACGCACACGTGCGCCATTTGCTCCGCCACGCAGATCAGTCCCGCGGAAAGATCCAGCTGCGGCCCATGCCACTCTCACTAATTCGCTCACCGTGAGGCCCGAATTTAAAATTTTGCTTTTCAGATTTGCAATGTCGCCGGAACCAATTAATTTGTGTTTTACAGGCGGCACAGGATCTTGCCAAATAAGCTCTTCCTTAGGAACTTCGTTACCCACGTAACGAACACGTGGTCCCATATCCCGATGCGTGAGCTTGAACCAGGCTTTTGCAAAGGCCAGTTCAAATTCTTTTGGATTGTCTAAAAAGCGCTTAGTAACTTTTTGATAAGCGGGGTCCATTTTTAGAGCAATGTCGGTTGTAAACATAATCGGAGCATGTTTTTTGTTTGGATCATGCGCATCAGGCACAGTGCCCGCTGCTGCGCCGCCTTTTGGAATCCACTGAGTAGCTCCAGCCGGGCTTTTTGTTTTGACCCATTCAAATGCATACAGATTAGTTAGATACTGATGCGTCCATTGAGCGGGACTCGATGTCCAAGCGCCTTCAAGGCCACTTGTCATAGCGCTGACACCACCGTCTTTTCCGCATTTATTTTTCCAACCAAAACCTTGTTCCTCTGTACCAGCAGCTGTAGGCTCAGGGCCAACGCACTTTGGCTTCATGGCTCCGTGGGCTTTTCCAAACGTGTGTCCACCGGCAATGAGCGCCACAGTTTCTTCATCGTTCATCGCCATGCGACCAAAAGTTTCGCGAATGTCTTTTGCTGCTGCCAAGGGATCATGGTTGGCATTTGGTCCCTCAGGATTTACGTAAATAAGTCCCATTTGCACGGCAGCAAGTGGTTTATCGAGCTTGCGATCGCCTTTATAGCGTTCTGCTGCAAGCATTTTGGTTTCCGGTCCCCAATAAACATAATCGGCTTCCCAATCGTCTGTGCGGCCGCCACCAAAACCAAAGGTTTTAAATCCCATAGATTCTAAAGCGACATTCCCGGTGAGAATCATAAGATCGGCCCAGGAGAGTCTGTTGCCATACTTTTGTTTGATCGGCCAAAGAAGCCGTCGGGCTTTATCAAGATTGGCGTTATCAGGCCAGCTGTTGAGCGGTTCAAAACGCTGTTGACCGCCACCAGCTCCGCCGCGGCCATCATTGAGCCGATAAGTTCCAGCGCTGTGCCACGCCATACGGATAAAAAATGGCCCGTAAGTTCCATAATCTGCTGGCCACCAGTCCTGTGAGGTTTTCATTAATTTTTCGATATCTTTTTTCACTGCTTTTACGTCCAGCTTTTTAAATTCTGCAGCGTAATCGAACTTTTCGCCCAGAGGGTTCGAGGCGATTCCGTGCTGTCTGAGCGGCGAAAGGTCTAATCTTTCTGGCCACCAAAACTGGTTCGAAGTTGCAGCTGTAGTCGCGGCAGTTTTATCCGCGGCGTTTACCAGTTGTGAAAAACCGGCCAATTGTGCGAAGGCGATCAGGAGTATGACTAATACTGGTCGTTTAAAGTTAAACATAAGCGTGCTCCGTTTTTGATGTTAATCCAAACAATAGAATTTAATGTACTTCTATAGGATGTTTTAAAAAAGGATAATAGATTACAGCGAGTTCGTACAATAAAATGATTCTATGGCTTCATAGGTAGGAACTATGTGCTCAACTTCGATGCACCCAAAGTTTGTACGACTTATTTGCAAAATAAAAAGGGACGCCCCCGCAACCAGACTGCGCGGAGGCAATAAAAATTTTTAGTTAGTGATCGTGATGATTCCAGTCATGCTCGCATGAAATTCACAATTATAATATAGCGTGTTTGGCGCAGTCATCGGTACAACGAATGTGAGAGTGCCAGTTTGCGCTCCATTTGTTGTTACGCCCGTGTTGTAGGCATTTGCGGTTGTGTCACTTTGGACAGACTTTATGTAAAAAGGATGCCCACTCACACTGAGATTAAAAGTATAAGTTACGCCTCGTCTGAGAGTGATATTCGGATCGTTCACGCCATTTAAAATATAATCTGTAGCGCCCGAATTGGTCACAGTGAATGTTGTTACCTCTGCGGCTACTGGATCATCCGAATCCGACCCACAACCTGACATTAAAATTAGGCTAGCAATTAATAAAAGTGCTTTCATATTACCTCCAAGGTGAATCAAGAATTGCCTTGCATTGTAGGCAAGTCAATCCGGGATAAAACTATGCAGTGTCACAATTTAAATTTTTAGACGGATGAACAATCGATCAATGGGCTCAACTGCCCTCCATCAATGGTCGATGCATTGAAAAACTAGGTATGCCAGCAGGAGTGCGAGAACGGTGAGCCAGTGTTTTTTCTTAACCTGCAACCGCTACCGATAGATATCTTTGCATCCGTCGATTTAATAAGCGCGAAACCCGAAGTGATTATTTTCTGGCAAAAAATCAAAAAAGTACACTTTTGCGAAGCAAGCTAAAATTTTTGAAATCGGGTTTTATTCACGCAAACTGATCAGTTTCCAAATTTGTAAATAACGAGCAGGCCTACCGCTTCGCCTGAATTCTTTGTGCTGTAGGAGGCTCCGGTCAATTCAGTAAATTCAGGTGTGCTCTTCCACGACATTGTCTTTTTCGAAGCCGATAATCCGACCTGCCAGGTTGGATTTAAATGGTAGAGCAGGCCGAAATACAGCCACTCCTCGCCTGACGTTACTGATTCATGAC
>JAYUQP010000117.1:0-53992 GCA_043757265.1 Bdellovibrionales bacterium
ATGGCAAATCAACAACTTGATGGGGAACGTTGTGCTTTTGGCAGAGCTTTTGCGATTGATCAATTTCTTTGACGCTGGCTTTTTGCCCGTACGAAAACGTAAGTGCGAGTTTTACTCCGCCGTCTTGCAGAGCCTCTAAAAAGTTAACAGTTGAATCCAATCCCGCTGAAAGCAATACAAGCTTTTTACCGTTCATACGGTCTCCTTGATATCTTTGAGTAACAACTGGATTCGGCGGCTCCCCATAAACTCATTCCATTGCGGTTCGCACAAAATAGAAAATGTTTTTTTTCCGGCATCCTTGAAAAATTCCAGATCAGGTGGAAAAAACCAAACACATTCCATCAAAAATCCTCGTGGGTCGGCAAAGGATGTTTTTAGGTGAGCTTGCTTCATCGTGGTCACTTTTTGCGCTTTCAGCCCATCCACGCGAAAAACTGGTGTTGGAAAGTGCTGCCCAAAGGGTTCAAGATCATCCCACGACTTCATAAAACTTTGAATGCCATGAAAGTCGAGTTGGAGATCGTAAATTTGCGACATCTCAACATCAGCGGTCTGGTGTAAAGCCTGAGCCAAACTGCTTTCAAAATCAGAAGCTTTTTCAGGATTAAGTTCAAAGCCGGCGGCTGCGGGATGGCCACCAAATTTGTTAAGGCATTTACTCGAAGCTTGCAACGCCTTGAGCACGCTGACCGAACTGCCGTTTGGAGCGCGAGCACTTCCAACAATCACACCCTTTTTTGTCAAAGCCCCGACAAATGCGGGACGCTGGAAACGATTTACAAGTTGAGTTGCTAAAAGTCCAACTAGGCCCTTATGAAAGTGCTCCGACCAAAAAAATAAAACGTTAGGCTCTGTGCTCGTGCTTTCAGAATTCAGCTGCTTTTGAACAACCATGGCCTCAAGCAATTCTTCTGCTTCGCCAAGCAGAGCCACGCGGTGCTCGTTATTTTTCAAAACTGTTTGCACCATGAGAGCCGCTTTTGCGGGATCTTCCACCATAAAAATATCAATAGGCTTCAGCTCCACATCCAAACGAGTCAGGGAATTAAGCTTTGGAACAAAACGAATCGCCACGTCCTGCGCACGTAGCATTTTATCGTTCATCTTTAGAGCATCTAGCAAAAGGCGAATGCCCGGCATTGAAGTTTTCTCGAGAACCTTGAGGCCATGTTTTACTAGTATGCGGTTTTCCTCAACGATGGGAACTAGATCGGCTACGGTTCCGATCGCAAAACAGTCTAGAAGCGATTTAATATCAAATTCGTTTTCAAGAAGATTTTGTTGTTTTAAATGTCGGCGCAGAGCCATGATTAAATAAAATCCAACACCTGTGCCGCACAAAAATCCCAAGCCCGATGTGCAATTTGGTTGATTGGGGTTAACGATACAATAGGCTTGCGGTGTTTGATCGAGCACCTGATGATGGTCGGTTAAAATAACATCCACACCCAATGCTTGAACTTTTTCGACGCTCTCAACGTCGGTTATTCCCACATCGACGGTGATAAAGACCTTTACGTTGTTTTGCTCAATAAATTTTAGCGCCAGGTGAAAATGAAATCCGTAACCATCGGTGTGTCGATCAGGCTGGCAATAAAAAATATTCTTAAAGCCCAGCCCTCGAAGTCCGCGGTACATCAGCGCCAGGGCCGGTGTCCCGTCCATGTCAAAGTCACCGTAAATACAAATAGCTTCCTGGTTTTGCTTTGCGAGCGTCAAGCGCTGCAGGGCTTTTTCCATACCAAGCAGCGTGAGCGGATCTTTAAGATTTTTTAGATTGTAAAACAAAAACGCATGCACCGATTCGGAGTCTTTAAATCCCCGCGCTGCCAAAAACTGAGTCACCACTCCATCGAAGCCCTTAACTAAGAGCTCCGCCTGGGACTCACGCGGGGCCCAAAGGACTTCCATTTACGCAAACTTTTTTATCAGTTTATCGGTGATAGGAACTAATGGCGCTGCCACATAAATCGAAGAGAACGTACCCAGTACAACCCCAATCATCATAGTGAAGGCGATGTCTTGAATAACTCCCGTTCCAAAAACGAAAAGACAAACTGCGCTTAACATCGTTGTGGTTCCTGTTAATAAAGTTCGGATGAACATTTCGTTAAGCGAACGATTGATGACAAAGTACAAACCTTTGTCTTTATAGATGGGCTCGTTTTCGCGAAGACTGTCGTAAATCACTAACGTATCGTTGAGCGAGTACCCGATTAGCGTCAACACACCCGCCAACACCTGAATATTTACCTCGCGTCCAAGAATCGAGTAGATGCCCAGTAAAACGATGGTGTCGTGAAACAAGCAGATGACCGCACCTGGCGAGTAGCGAAAATCAAACCGCAAGCCAACGTAAATCAAGATAACAATCAAACTGTAAAGTACAGAAAGAAGAGCTTGCTTCTTAAGTTCGCCACCAACTTGTGGACCCACGGAGTCCACGCGTAAAACACCGTCGGCTGGAAGAGCCATTTGCGCTTTTAGGGCGTTTGTGAGTTTTTCGATGCGAACTTGGTTAAGTTTGTTAGTCTCTTGGTTTGTCGCGCCCTGCGCCTGCTGCATACGAATGAGCACTTCATTTTCTGTTCCAAAAGTTTGCACCGAAGATCCATTGGCACCGATTTCATCAAGGATCGTGCGGATCTTCGCCACATCCGGGGGACTAGCAAATTTTACTTGCAGTTCGTTTCCGCCTTCGAAGTCGATCCCAAAATGAAAACCCTTTGTCATAATGAAAAATACGGCCACAACGAGAGTCAAAACAGAAATACCTCCCATAATAGGAGCGATTTTCATGTAGTCGATTCGTCCAAAATCAGCAAAATTTTTCGTACTCATTGATCTCTCCTTAGATTCTGATCTTCCATTTAAATTTGACTACAAACAATTCAATCAGCGTACGAGTTAAGTAAATCGCCGTGAACATAGAAACTGCGAGGCCGATGATTAGCGAAATTGCAAATCCGCGAATGGGACCAGAACCGTAGTACATCAAAATCAAACAAGACGCGACGACCGTGGCGTTGGAATCGAAAATAGTCCAGAATGCACGACCGTACCCATCGCGAACCGAGGCCGCAAGGCTTGCTCCGCGTGAAAGCTCATCGCGAACTTTTTCAAAAATGATGATGTTGGCATCCACTGCCATACCAATGGTCAATGCGATCCCCGCAATCCCAGGGAGCGTAATTGTCGCGCGAAGCGACGACAAAACTGCAAACAACAAAATCATATTCACTAGCACCGCGATGTCGGCGATGACTCCAAACATTCTGTAATACGCAATCATAAAGATGATGACGAGGATACCTCCCATGATCGTTGCATTTTTTCCCTTGGCGATGGAGTCAGCACCAAGCGATGGTCCTACAGTGCGCTCCTCGAGCAATTCAAGAGTTACAGGTAAGGCACCAGATCTGAGAACCATACTCAAAAGATTGGCTTCCTTAAGAATATCCTGAAAATTTCCTTGGCCTAGCTGAATTACGCCGTTCCCGCCAGTGATGGGGCCACGAATCTGCGGCGCCGATTGCACAACACCGTCAAGCACGATGGCCATAAGCTCTTTTGTATACTGAGTTGTAAGATCGCCGAAGTCTTTAGCTCCCTTATCGTTAAAGCTAAAAGCGACCTGTGGGGAATTATCGTTCGGGTCGTTCGTTGTGTAGGCGTTGTCTAGTGTGTCTCCGCCGATCATAGCGTCCACTCTAAGCAACATCGGAATTTTTCCGGTTTCCAAAGTTTTTGCGGTTGGCACTTTCATAAAGCGCACAATTGTATTTTTGGGGATTTTGTCTTTCAGAGCCGTGTTCAACTTCTCGAGATAAGCCGAATAGCGAAGGCCCTCTTTACCCAAAGTAAAGTTTCCAGTCTTTTCAACCTCATCGATCGATTTTTGCAACTCTTCGACGTTGGCATCCTTGTCCACAATCATGAATTCGAGTTTTGCAGTTCGATTGATTAGGTTTTTCGCACTCTCAGTATCGGTCACTCCCGGTAGCTGCACCAAAATGCGATCGTCGCCTTGAATAGTGATAACCGGTTCGGCCACACCGAACTCATCAATCCGGTTAGCGATCACTTCACGCGCTTTTTCGACCAAGTTTCGTTTGAATTGTGCAAGATACGCTTCGTAGTACTGAACCTCAACAAAACCCATTCCTGATTTTGTCACCTGGAGTGCGCCGCGGTTTGTTTGATCGATATAGTCTTCTACAGGACCTGCTGGGCCCTGAAAGAGAACTTTTAAACCGACAATGTTCGAATCAACGATCTCAACAGTGGCATCAATTTTCTTATCCACTTTTAAACCGTTTTTTAAACTTGCAGCCTGTTTCCCGCTCTGTTCTTTCATGGCTGCCGGAACATCCACTCCTAAGCCAAGATGGAGACCGCCTTGGATGTCCAAACCGTAATTGAGTTTTTCCTTAGTAGGCCACCAAATTTTGGACACATCCATAAAATTGGGCGCGACCCATACCAAACCAATTAAAGTGACCACTAAACAGATGATCAGTCGTCCTCTCAAGCTTTCAGTCATTTTTTACCTCTTTACTCGACATCGCTACACTGCTGCGAAGCACACGAATCCGAACTCCTTGTGCTACCTCAAGTGTTATAAATTTTTCTGTCAGACCTTCTATAGTTCCGAATATCCCACCAGATGTCAAAACCTCATCACCACGTTTTAACTGCGACAGAAATTGGGACTGCACCTTTTGTTTTTTAGCGTTGGGCCGAATTACGAGAAAAAAGAAAATCAATACAAATGCCAGGATGGGAACCATTTGCATTAAAAAGCTTGGCTTCGATGCGCCTGAATTTTGAGCAAATGCAGATACAGACAGAACGGTTGTTAATAAAAACGTGAAACCCTTCATGAACCCTCCAGAATAAAAATGACGGATGTTTAAAACCCCAGAGACAACCATTCTTTAGCGCGTGAATCAAATAAAAACCGCGAGCATTTTGTCGCGAAATTCCGACCAGCGTTTTTGCAAAATAGCCTCGCGAGATTTTTCCATCAGTCGAAAGTAAAAGGCCAAATTGTGAATGGTGTTGAGGCGTGATCCTAAGATTTCCCCAGTCAAAAATAAATGACGCAAGTAGCCCTTCGAAAAATTTTTGCACGTATAACAGTCACATGCAGGGTCTAAAGGACTGGGATCCATTTTGTACTCAGTGCGTTTGATACTGAGTTTTCCCTGAGACGTGTAGAGTGTGCCATTGCGGGCAACGCGTGTTGGCAATACACAATCAAACATATCAATCCCACTATCGATACACAGAAGTAAATCAATCGGTGTTCCAACTCCCATGAGGTACCGTGGTTTATTTTTTGGCATTTGGGGTACCACTTTTTTTACTAACTCGTGCATCATCTCGATAGGCTCCCCTACACTAAACCCGCCGAGCGCATATCCAGGTAGCTCCACAGATGTGATCTGTTCCATGCTTCGCATGCGCGAATCGTACGACAATCCGCCCTGCGCAATTCCAAACAGCAAGCTTTCCTTGCGATCCATGCGCTGCACACAACGATGAAGCCAGCGCAGCGTAAGAGCCATGGAAGATTCAATTTGTTCGGGTGTTGCCGGCCACGGCGGACACTCGTCGAAAGCCATGATGATGTCGGCTCCCAAATCCATTTGGATTTCCATACTTTTTTCGGGGCTGATAAAATATTTACTGCCATCAATGTGGCTGCGAAACTCCACACCCTCTTCGGTGATTTTGCGAAGTTTTGAGAGCGAAAAAACCTGAAAGCCACCGCTATCTGTAAGAATTGGTTTGTGCCAGTTCATAAATTTGTGCAAGCCACCAAGGTGTTTGACTACGTCTTCGCCGGGACGCAAATGCAAATGATAAGTATTCCCGAGCACAACCTGGCAACCCAGTGTTTCGAGCTCGTCAGGAGCCATAGCCTTAACTGTGCCCCGAGTTCCCACAGCCATAAACACGGGAGTTTGAATTTCACCATGGGCGGTTTGCAAACGTGCGGACCGTGCTTCACCATCGATGCCGTCGATCGCAAATGCGCCAACGTGTTTGATGGTTTTTTTAGTTATTACTTCTTGGTCCATACCGACAGATCTCCATAGCTAAAGAGGCGAAACTCTCGCTCAATGGCCCATTGATAGCAAGTCAAAACAGTTTCCAGGCCGGCAAACGCAGACACAAGTGCCAGCAGCGTGGATTGCGGTTGATGAAAATTTGTAAGGAGCACATCTACCGCCTTAAATTCGTAACCGGGCTTTATAAAAATATCGGTTTCGCCGACAAAACCCTCGGCCGTTTTTGGCAAAAGACCGTTGGCCCATGCTTCGAGCGAACGTGCCGCTGTTGTGCCAAGAGCCCACACCCGCCCGCCGTTTTCCTGCGCTTGTAAAATTTTTTGAATCGTAGAAAGCGGAATATGCACCGCCTCTGCATGCATTTTATGGTGATCGAGATCCTCGCTGTGCACTGGTAGAAATGTACCAAGCCCGACGTGCAAGCAAAGTGGAGCGACCTCAACACCGCGGGCTTTGATTCGTTCGATATCAAAAGCTTTGAAATGAAAGCTCGCAGTCGGTGCCGCCAAACTGCCCGCCACTTTGGCCCATGCCGTTTGGTAATCGGCAATGTCTCGTTCGCGGCTTTGACGCTCTCCCCGTTTTTGTTGAATGTAGGGAGGAAGCGGCAAATCGCCATACTTTTCAAAATACGAAAATCCAAGCGGTGCTTTTGTAGACACCACTTGCGGTAGACCACTTTTCTCGAGGGTAATTGCGGTTCCACACGGAAGAACTTCGCCGCGTGCTGACCATTTGCGTGCGGGACACAAAACGTCCCAGCGCCCGTCGCCTAGATCTTTGACAAAAAGAATTTCAAGCCCTGATTGAGTTGAGACTCGAGCTTTTAAAACTCGGGTTTCGTTGATGATAAAAATATCTTCAGCATTCATGCGCGAAGTGAGCTGCGTAAGTGTGGTTTCCTCGGGCGGCTTTTTTTTAAGGAGATCCACCCACATCACACGACTTACTTTTTGTGGCGACGTAGCAATAAGATCCTGCGGATAGGAAAAATCAAGTTCACGAGTTTTCACGATGGAATGGTGATAACTTTAAAGAGATTTTGTGTCCAGCGCTGATGGCCGCTTTGGAAAAAAAAACGGGGACTGGCTCTTCACCTGATCCCCCCCAACTAGTAACAACTGCGTCCGTGCAACCCCTGGAAGTTCATCCTGAACATTCCTTTGGAAAGCTTATCCTAAAACTTCCGTTCCTGGAATCTTATCCTAAGCTTTCCAACTTTCCATTCGTAGAAAGCACTCCTACAGACGTTGAAGGTAATCGAGGTGGTTAGTTTTTGGGCACAAATTGATTTTATAGCTGGTATTGACAATTGTTTGGGAGTTCAGTTTACTGCGCATCCCTCTAAGTAGCTATATTGTTACGGTATTCATCCGCGCGGATGGTGGAATTGGTAGACACGTACGTTTGAGGGGCGTAAGCCGAAAGGTGTGGGGGTTCGAGTCCCCCTCCGCGCACCAATCGATACAGTGGACGAACCCACACACCTTAAAAAATAAGAACCGCCGCCAGAACCATTGGTTCCGGTGGCTTTTGTTTGAATGTTATTTGGATTTGAACCAAAAGTGGGCGCAAGTAGGCCCACTCTGATCTTGGTTGGATGAATTTCGGCAAACTCGATGAGATTGGAGTAAAGAGGCCGACGGTTTTCTACGGGAGTCTCTTCTAAACGCGCAATTGTTCTTGCAAGCTTATCTCGCAGCCTCCCCCCATCAATCACTTGGGATTTTAATCCCGTGGCTTTTATCAGGAGATTCTGCTTGGTTGTTTTTAACTCAATTATTTTTTTATTCGCTTCTTTAATCTGCTCGTAGAACAAATCCGCAGGAACCTCTGGCGGCAGATCTGCAATTCGTAAAACCAAATTTTGCACTCGCTTCTGCTTGGACTCGAGATCCATATCTAAAGATTTGATTTTACCCTCAAGAGCTGGGATTTCTGTCACTGTGGATTTTGCATAAACGTCGAGCCAGTGCTCAATTAAATTTGGTGTCTCAAGTAAATTTTTAACAGATTTAAGCAAAACGTCTTCCATTCGCTCGGCTCGGACACTCTCAACACGACATCTTGTTAAATGACTGACTCCATCTTTATGGATTTTTCGCACATGACTGTAGTAATGATGCTTTTTATTTTTACCATGCGCTGATTTTCCGCCGAGATTTTTACCACACTCGCCGCAAACAAGTTTTTCCGTGAGTGGATAGGGATACTTTTTCCACTCATCGGGTTTATACTTATTCTTGTTTTGTGCTAATCGCTTTTGAGCTTGATTGAATAGCTCCACATCGATAATCCCAGCCCAGCTGGCTTTTACCACCTCAACCTCGATCTTACTTTTATTAATCTCCCGTAAACCAATATAGGCTTTGTTTGTGAGCAGTCTATAAAGGCTTGAAATAGTAAAATGGCCGCCACCTTTTTCTAAGCCGTGCTTATTGGTGTATTTTTTAGCGAAAATTCCCCGACGCGAGAGCTCTAAACACGTTTGCCTTACGGATCTGACTTCTAAAAATAATTTAAATATCTCCTCTACTGTTTTACTCTCAATCTCGCTCGGTAGCAGTTCGCCAGGCTTGATCGGATTGCGGTCAAAGCCATAGGGTAAGCTTCCGCCATTCCAAAGACCACGCTTTGCGCGCGAAGCCCAGTTGGCAGAAATTCTCTCCGCCGTTTGCTTGCGCTCATACTGCGCAAAATTCATTAATTGAAAAACCATCATTTCGCCAGAGGCCGTTGTGGTGTCAAATAACTCACGTAAAGTTACGAACCCCGCATTGTGCTTTTTAAACAAGTCCCACACTTCACAAAAATCCTTTAAAGATCTCGACAAACGTGACAGCTCTGTCGCCAGCACAAGATCCACACGCCCACTTTGCACGTCCTGTAAAAGCCTTTGGAACTCAGGGCGATTCATATCCTTGCCTGATTTATCATCACAGTAAAAATCGACAACCTGACCCCAGCTTGGATCTCTACGATTTTGCCCATCAACGTACTCAATTAGACGCTGTTTTTGGCTCACCAGGGCCCCATCCTGAATGCGAGCCTGCTCTTCCGTACTTACTCTTAGGTAAATGCCAACTCTCTTCATTACGCAGCCTCCGGGCTTAAAAGCTCAGACTCCCTTGAATCCAAGACGTGGTCAATTTCTAGCAGTGCGCGCACTACGGCACATATACGCTTTACGTTCTCTTTTTCGCTAAGATCAATGTACTCGATCTCAATGGTCTCAAATATTTTCTCAAATGGATTCTCACCTTTATTTTTTTGGCAGAATGATTTCATTTGTTCACCTTTTTATCTTAAAAATGATTTTTGCTCCCTCAAGTATTAATTTTCAATTTTTATAAATAGCTGTTGGTTTGACTCTATTTCGACGCGTTGACCTCTCATAATAGGGGAACTGGGGCCGGCCCCAGCCGACAATGTCCATATGTCCATATGTCCATTTATTAACCCCCTTTGGACAAACGGAATAAACCAATATTTCAAATGCAAAAACTAAAATAAATTTCTCTAGCACTCTAAAAACTCAATTCTAGAAAACCAAATCCCCTTATCTAAGGCACCCGTCCCCTCTTCCTAAAATTAAAAAAAATAATCACTAACTCTGTCAGAACCACTTAATATTCAGTCCTCTCCTCAGCTCCCTCTTTTTTTGTAGACCCCTTCCACTCAACTAATGTTGTGGGGGAGGGGTCTACAAAAAAAGAGGGAGCTGAGGAGAGGACTGAATATTCACTTAACTGCTCAATATAAAATGCGAATCCGCAGTTTTTTACTTTTTAAAATCTCTCAACATGAAGCAACCCGATGGCTTCATGCAGGCTTCATGTTTGCTTAAAAGAGCGCGCAATAAACAAGTCTCACTCTCATGTAAACTATGAATTGCCGCGAACTTTTAGGTGTCATTTTATGACAGCCTCATCCGTTAAAAAGTCTCACTAACCCTTCATTTAACGGGAAGTGGGCGTGTCAGCACTCAAATGCTTGGCTTGCCACAGCCGCCGATCAATGGACGTTAAAGTGGGCTGGGCGTGGACTTAAAGTATTAGCTCAATAGAAAAAACTAATCGAAAAAGAAAGTTTTAAAATGTGGCGTGATTTATTTATTCTGGAAATGATTGCACTGACTTTTATTCCGCAGTCAGCGGTTTTTAAAATAAAAAACCCTCAGGATGTTAATCGTGAGGGTTGCGTGACGGACTCCGTGAATGGACGAAGTGATTTTAGCCAGCGCGCCCGACAGTAATTGAACTTAAAAAACAAGCATCAGATTCAAAATTTTCTACATTAACCTCGTAACCTATTGCTGATTCATTAGTATCTCCAGAATTATCTATAAATTGAACAGAATATTTTCCATCAGATACTTTGGAAACAGATGTGTCGGTAAGCTGATTAATATCAGACACACCGTTTTCAAGAATATACAGACTTAGAGCTGCTTTCTCGGCAAGAGCCGCACAGGCATCAGTATTCTCTGCAGCAAAACAAAAAGTACTGCTCACTAGTAACAAAACAAATAACGTAATTTTCATCATTTTTTTTCCTTATGGTTTAGAAAAACTTAAGTGTAATTCTATTTATTTAGCTATTACCATGCGCATCATTTTTTTAAAAGATCATTTGTAATAATTCCAGGACACTCCGAGTGAACCAGAACGAATCCTTTGCTTCGGCGGGCCATAGATCAATTATATGGCTTCTCAAGCAAAGGAGCTCTCTAAAATGCTTATGAGCCCCGTCATCAATAAGTCATATGTTTGCTGCTCGTCGAGCCTTTGGAGCAAACAAAACAGTCGCCCGACCTAACCGCTCCCAATCTCTCATCTCAGGTTTAGGGGGATATTATATCTTGACAGTATAACCGATTCGTTATACTGTTCCATCCAATGGAACTGATCGTCCTTAAACAAGCAAAGCGTGAACTCAAGGATGCTCCCCGTGATGTGATTGTAGACGTGTTTGCTCTTTTTGAAGACTTAATGGCAGGTAAGCACCTCAGTATGCCTATCTCTAGACCTCTTCCATCAATTGCCAAAGGACTGCATGAACTGAGATTGTCTGGGCGAGCTGGTGAGTACCGAGTGTTCTATGTGATTCGCACGAGCCAAGCTATTTATGTTTTGCATGCGACTCAGAAGAAGTCGGAAAAAACCGACAAGCAGACTGTGAATTTAATAAAAACAAGATTAAGGAGCTTAGGCTTATGAAATCAAAACCAGAGAACTTTAAAACTGCCGCAGCTTTTGGTCGCGCACTTGGACTGAGCGATGTTGAAATTGAGCTTATTCATCATAAAAAAAAATTGATCGAAAAATTACGTAAGGCTCGTGAAAAACAAGGTCTCTCACAGGCTGAGCTTGCAGCAAAAGTGGATAGCAAGCAGCCCGCGATTGCACGTATGGAATCAGGTCAAGTGAGCCAGGTCAGTCTCGACTTTTTATGCAAAGTTGCTCTTGTATTAGAAATCTCTATTATCATCAGACCCCACGCTGCTTAACTTTTCCATTTTGCCGCGCAAAAGCTTCGCTGGCTCCAATGAGGTCCGCTACCTTGTACCAACTACCTAGCTCTTGGCGCAGCGCTTTCAGATCACGACTCGACGATGCCTTAGCTTCTGGGTAACACTTGTAATCGAATATAAGCAATGCTGAGCGTTCGTCTACTTGTTCGCCCAGCGCACCATTTGTCAAAGTATACGAACCAACATCTCTAAAAAAACTTAAATCTGACGAGCCGCCTCCCGATCAAAATGATCCTAATCTACTATCCAATGGATTTTTACCGAATCCACTCCCACCTCAACTTTATGAATAAACTTTTTTAACATCTGCTTTTGTTCCGTCACCGTCGCCTCCAGCAAATACTTTTGGTAGTGACTGGCAAAGTCCTCGAATTTTTCTAAACTCACAATACGATCAAGGCTTGTGCGGCCCGTTGTGCGTAGATTCATTAAAGCCTCTTGGTTCTCTTTCCTGTTTTCCTCTAAACGCTCCATCTGCTTATAGATCGGTGCTGCCGAAACTTTCTTAGGAAGCTCAGCGAGTCTTTCTGCAAGGCCCTCGATCTGGCTGTTGATTCCAAAGATTTTTGCTTTAAAACGCTCGTTACAGGGTGCATAGTGTGGATGGTAACCCCGGCATTAAGAACCTTATGTCGCTTTTAAAAGTGCTTGGCGTAGGTCTTTGGATTGTAGATAAGGAATTTTATAACCACCGTGAGCAGGCCCGCCGCCGTGGACTTCATCTTAGGTAGCCCGTTGGTTTTTTTTAGGGAGGGTCTGCAAAAATCATCGAATCTGGACATGATTGCGCTGACTTGTATTCAGAGGCTTCGAGCTTTTTAAATAAAAAACCCTCAGGATGCTAATCGTGAGGGTTTCGTCACGGACTCTGTGGATGAACGAAGTGAATTTGTTCATCGAGAAGCAGCAGGGAATAGTCTATCGAGTAGGTCGAACGTTGACCCCGACACTAAGAAAAAAACCGAAGCCAAAAGAACGAAAGAAAATAAAAGGCATAGTCCGAATGTGGGAACCTTAATTATCAAACGAGTAAGGGCGACTTTTCGTTGAACTAAGTTATACATAGCCCACGAAAATGGAACTGAGAAAAATAGGGACATCCATAAAACGCCGTTTACGTAGAGGACAGGCCCTTCAATTTCTCCACTTTTTTCGAGATTCCAAAGCACTACCCACGCAGTGAGCGACAGAATCGTTGCCAGCAATAATACGAACCATTTTCTATAAGAGATCTTTTTAATCATATTGTTTTATATCAAACGTTGTGGAGCAGTTCAGTATTCAAATCTTTTGCTTCGATAGGCCATAGATCAACTATATGGCTTCTGAAGCAAAGGAGCCCTGCGGTTCCCCCTTTGTTACCAATATCTAAATATCAGTGAGTTACTGGCCATTTAGATGGCGTATCATCTTAGGACTTGCAAATAAGTTATTTATGTTATATAAGTTAATTAAGGTATCTCTTATGCCGAAGAGCGATACAAGAGGGACTGAGCATGGAAATCGTAATAACCGCTTGGGCTTTAGATTCGTATCTTGAGCTGAAGCATAAAAACCAGTTTTCCGAAGACGACTACAAAAAGACGATTCGTCCCGACGTATTGCTATTAAAGAGTTTCCCGGCATCTCCAAAATTTGCGAACAACAAATTTTGGTCTCCAGCATCTTCGACAAGTACAGCTCTTGTGGGCGGCTTCAAAATGAAATGGCACAACTTGGGCGCTAATCGCATCCAGTTGCGCTTACCCGTGGGTATGATGAACGAAGCCTTTCTTCTTCATGCCTACATCAAAACAGATCTAAAGGCCGAAGCTCGGCAGTTGGCAAAATTCAAAACTCGCTTGGAGCTGATCCGCCGTGGACAGTTTACCGAGTGTGGGAGGTTATCATGAAGGCAGTTTCTCTCGCTCCGGACATCAAAGTTGAAATCGTGGAAATCGGCCATCAAATGAATCAGGCTGGTCTTCCTAAAGAATTCATTGCTGCAGCCGTTAGTACTGCTTTTGAGTTTGAGGGAGTCTATGACCTTCTCAAAATCTGGGCTGACGAAAGCGATGTTAAAGAAAAAAATGAAGCCGTCGCTGACATTCAAGAACTGATCGAAGATTGCAACCAGCAAGAAAAAATTGAAGGCGTTTATGTGCGCTTTGATGATCTTGACGGTATCGCGACTAATGTTCGCGCATTCAAAGACAACCTTCGTGCGCTTGTAGATCAGAGTGGTGGCTTAAAAAAACTATCGGAGACTACGGGAATTCCACAGCCTTCGCTCTCGCGCTTCTTCAACTCGGCATCCATGCCAAGACGAGCGATGCTGAACAAGATTGCAAGAGCGCTTAAGCTCAGTCAGATTCAAATCGCTACGGAATGGTCGCGATAACATCTCTCATTTCGGCGTCAGCCTAAGCCTCTTCGCCTCCTGAAAGTAATTTTGAATAGAGTTAATCGACTTGCCGTAGTGCTCAGCAAGCTCACATCACCGTCATCCTATGCTCAAACAGTCATCCTAAGTTCAGACCCGTCATCCTGAGCGCAGCGAAGGATCTCAGCGCTCAGGATGACGGGTGCTGCGCCCAAAGCGCCTAGCATAACGTAAGTCTATAACCGAATATCCAGAGGTCGATGCAGTTGCTCTAGCAGCTCGACGAGAATTTTTTTGTTTATTGGCTTAGTAAGAAAATGAGTAAAGCCTGATTTACTCGCGCGTTCGGCTTCTTCTTTCATTGCATGGGCGGTGAGCGCGATGACTGGCTCGGCGTAGCCCTTTGCTCGCAACTCGCGAACGGCTTCGTGGCCATCCATCACCGGCATTTGTATATCCATCAAAATCACGTTGAACTTACCCGTCAAAGCCAATTCCACACCTTTGGCGCCATTGTCTGCGAAAGTGAGTGACGACCCGGTTTCTTCGAGCATTTTTTCGATGAGATACTGATTATCTGGCGAATCCTCTACTACAAGAATTTCGAGCCCAGCAAGAATTTTTTGGCTCTGCGCTTGCTTCGAATTTTGCGAAGGTTCGATTGTTATTGATTTAAGAGATACAAGATTTACTTCTTCGGGGGTGGCCACTGGTATCTGGATGTCGAACACGCTGCCGCTTCCAATTTCACTTTCGACCAATCGAAAATCCCCGCCGAGGGCTTGGCATAGTTTTTTAGTGAGAATCAATCCTAAGCCCGTGCCACCAAATTTTCGGGTGGACGATGAATCTGCCTGCGAAAAAGCTTGGAATAATGAATCACGTTGTTCTGGCGAAATCCCGCGCCCCGTATCTGTAACCCTAAATCCCAAACGATACGTATTGTAATCGGCTGTTAAAACAACACGTCCCTTCTCGGTAAACTTAATGGCGTTTCCTACCACGTTGAATAAAATTTGTCGAAGTCGCGACGGATCTGTTTCGACAAACTCTGGTAACGGCCCGTCACATTTAAATTCAAAAATCAGCCCGCTTTCGCGAGCTCGTGCTCCCGCCGTAGCAGCAAAATCGGCTAAAAATTGAACGAGTTGAAACTTTGATTTTTCAATCACCATCTTGCCAGCTTCAACTTTGGTAAGGTCTAAAATATCGTCGATGATACGGAGCAAATGATGAGAGTTACGATCGATAATCGATAAATAATTTGCAGCTTCGCTATTTGGATCTAATCCAAGTTCTTTTAACAAACCAACAAATCCCATGATTGCACCAAGGGGCGTACGAATCTCGTGGGACATGTTTGCCAAAAACGCCGACTTTGCTTGGCTCGCACGCTCTGCCTCAAATCGAGTGGCTTCAATCTCTGCCGTTTGCACACTTTGGCGATGCGTTTCGTATTCGAGGTATGTGACAGATGCTTTGCTTATGCCAAGGTCAATAAACTCATGCATCATCTTTCGACTTTCGGTATCAGTGATACCTTTTGCGTCCACAGATTCAATAAGGATGTTTCTTAAAATATGATATTCGGCAATCACCTGATCGAGTGTGTACTCGGGTTGATTGGCCCGGTCCTCCGCATGCTCGCGCGCAACTTCGGCGTTTTCCTTTACATTACTTTTGGGATTGCTACTTTGTAACGTGACTACCAGCTGATCTAAAAATTGTGGCAACGAATCGATCAGGGCAAGCCGGGTTTGAGCCCGTGCGGCCTCCACTTTTTGCCTGCACCGAGTTTGCCACTCTTTAAGAATAGCGTCCTTCGATTCGTCGAGATGAGCGGCAACTTGATGCCGATCTAAAAATTGAGATGACGAAGCCATTGTCTATCCTTCGATGTTAATAGAGCTGCCACTGTCTCTTGAATTAAAGTGTACGGCAGCTAAGATCCCGTAATCAGCGTATCTTTCATAAATAGTATATACATAGAGGGGTGGCCTCAGTCACATAGAAAAAATTCCTAATCCGCGTCGGCGAGAAAAAACTTCAATGTAACAGGGTGTTGCGTTTTGCGACCTGCACAACCGATGCGAGGCTAAATGGCTTTTTCAAAACATCAGTCACATTTAGTAATGTTCCCGCAGTTTCTACTCCCTCTTCGCCAGACATAAGGACCACAGGAATATTCTTAAGCCGGGGATGAGCATCTCGCATGTTAAGAAAACTTAATCCATCCATAACCGGCATTTGAAGATCAAGAAAGATCACATCAGGAAGCGCGGCGAGGCTTACTAATCTAGTCATAGCCTCTTCACCATTTGAACTACATTCGATGTGGTAGCCTTTTGCTTCAAGGAGACACTTGAGGAGAAGTCGCATCTCATTGCAATCGTCAATGATAAGAACGTTTTTTTTCATTCAGTTTAGTAGCACACCTGTATTTTTTAATCACTGGACTTCGATCTCGTTGAAGAGTTTACTCATATCATACAAGGGTGGAACCGTGCTGCACAAGTTCTTTAGAAGAAAATAAAAGCGATATTCTAGCGCTCAGCGAAGCTAAGACCTTACGGCTTGCTGGTATAAATGGTGGCTCAGATCAACTGAAAGTTGGACTTCCCTTATTTTACGATCAGTTAATTACAGTTCTCGAAAAAAAGCTCATGTCGAACCCACCCGACGCTTTACTGCAAGCTGCTGCCCAACACGGAAAAGAGTTTCTACGCTTAGGCTATTCTCTCTCCCACGTAGTTCACGCCTACGGGGCTATGTGCCAGGCAATCACGGAACTTGCTATGAAAAAGAATGCGGACATCTCTTCAAGCGAATTTAATATTTTAAACGGCTGTCTCGACGTTGCTATCGCCTCAGCCGTTTCGGAATTTCAATTTAGGAGTGTGGAGGCCAGCGAAGCACGAGAGGTGCAGCATTTGGGTATCCTCGCACATGAGCTCCGAAATGCGCTTTCGAGTGCAACTTTGGCGCATGAGATGATTCGCGCAGGGCTTGTGGGAACAGGTGGAAGCACGGCAGATGTACTCGATGCGAACCTTTCGAGGATGCGTCAAATCATCGATCGTTCACTTTCGGAAGTGAGACTGCGCGCCGATGCCGATTTGTTTATCGAAAAGTTCCGCCTGTCAGATCTTTGCGATCAGATTTTTGTCACTGCAAAAATAGAAGCACGCAAAAAAGATGTTCTGTTGACTTGCGAGGTTGATTGGAAGATCGAGCTCGAAACTGATCGACAGTTTGTTTTATCAGCTGTTGCAAATCTCATTCAAAATGCCATTAAATATACTCATAGAGGCGGAAAAATTCGCCTCGGAGCTCAGATAAATGGAGACCACGTCGCGATCGAAGTCGAGGATGGATGTGGCGGAATTGATCCAGCAAAAGTGGCAATAATTTTTGAACCGTATGTACAAAAAAATACGGATCGCAGTGGAATAGGACTTGGTCTCACCATCGCCCAACGGGCCGTCGAGCTTTGCCAGGGTAAAATCTCGGTGCGCAACAATCCTGGTCACGGATGTACTTTCGTTATCGAAATACCGCAAAAAATCACGCCTGACAGCAGCCGAAAAACCACGGTGCCAGGAATTGATTCCGTACAACCCGACTTTTCAAAAAAGAGAGAATAGTCGACGACTTTAACTGCCAAAATCCTTCGCTGCGCTCTGAATGACGGTACGTTTGCTTCTCTTATGATGACACCATCGGCTTTCCGTTACCCCTTCCGTCATCCTGAGCGAATGCGAAGGATCTCGCAGCTCGAGGTCCTTCGATTTCGCAAGAGATGACGGAGATTGAAACAAAACGAGGCTACACAGATCCTTCGCTGTGCTTAGGATGACGGTGTATGTTTGGAGGATTTCGTTGCTTTATAGAATTTGAGTGCCCTTCAGAATATAAGTTCTCTTCAAACTATTTATAAGAGTTCTTCTTAACTCCGTCACTGCGTTGACCCGTCATAATGGATGCACAACAATGCGCCCAACTTGGAGGTAACGATGAACTTCTTTTTAGCCGAAGATCAAAGCCAAATTTTTTTTCGCGACATGGGTGAAGGAAGCCCAGTGATACTCATTCATGGGTGGCCGCTTAACGGCGACATGTTCGAGTACCAGACTCTCGAGCTGCTCCGAAAAGGATTTAGAGTTATCACCTACGACCGACGCGGTTTTGGACGCTCGGAGCACTCAGCCACCGGCTACGATTACAATACGTTTTCGGACGATCTGGCTGCGCTTATTGACCATCTTGACTTAAAAAAGGTATCGCTTGTGGGATTTTCCATGGGCGGCGGTGAAATTGCTCGCTATATCAGTCGGCATGGATCAGAAAAAGTTGCGAGCGTTGCCTTCATCGCGGCGGTGACTCCCTATTTGCTGAAAGACAACAGCAACCCGAAGGGTGTGGAACAACGAGCCTTTATGCAGATGATTTCGCAGATTGAGGAAGACCGTCCTGCGTTTTTAGGTCAGTTTATAAAACCTTTTTTTGGCATCAATCTTGTGCAAAATCCAGTGTCGCAGGAAACCCAAAATTGGTGCTTCAGCATGGCCATGGCGGCATCTCTTAAAGCCACGATTGATTGCGTGACCGCCTTCAGTTGCACAGATTTTCGCGACGACATGGCTGCCATTGATGTTCCTACCCTTATCATTCATGGAACTGAAGACAAAGTTGTTCCATTGGCGGTGGCTGGAGAAGCTTCGTCTAGATTGCTTCCACATGCGATCTTCAAAAGATACGAGGGAGCTCCGCATGGGTTATTTATTACCCACAAACACAAACTCAATGCTGATTTACAAACATTTTTGGATGCGAATCGAGGTATCTCCACCGATCGAGTTTCGGATTTGGAGGATGACGGAAGTGAATTAGCAAATGACGAGAACCGTTTGGACAGGTCGCGTCCCTCGCAGTGGCAGAATCACTAACACCAATAGAATAAATTTCAGGTTAAAAAAATGGCACCCTAAAACTTCTTCCCGGTCAGTTGCAATTTTACGAGTTACCGCCTACATCATTGCAACGGGGGATTCATGAAAATTTTAATAGTATTAGCAATGTTAGCGCCTGCACTTTACGCGCAGGCAGATTGTAAATCGCAACTTACAAGTATCGTTACCAGTGCGGAATCGATAATTTTAAACAGCGACCTTGACCCGCGCTGCAAAGCGCTTGGACTTAAAGGTGGAAAACAAAATTGTGTGAATGCCACCGAAGGAACCATTTGGGAGCTTCAAGCAATGATCGAGCCTATCCTGAATCGAGCGCGAAATCACTGCAAGCAAAAGATCTGCGCCAGCCAAAAACAGACCTGTTCTAGCTTATTAAGTAGCGAAACCCACCTTCTTGCCGTAGGAATTTACGGGCTGCTCGACGATATCGAGGACGCAAACTGGTAAGTGATAAGTGAGCCAAACGTCTAAGCAACAAAACTAGACGCGAAATGCAGACGAAAAGCATCGACGAGAAACCTATGCCCCATCACGGAGCTATCGAACCAAAGGCTTCTCTCCACTGATCACCTGAAAGCGCTTTGCTAGCGAGGCTTCGAGCTCTTGGGTTTTAAGCACTGTTAGCAGGTCGATACAATTGAACTCTTTGTCGAATGCCGGCTCGCAGACAATTTTCGCTCCCATTTTTAAATACATCTTTACAAGTGATGGCACTATTTTTTCAGCTTCCAACTGTTCTTTCTCGGTAAGACCCACGGAAAAAATATGGATCCACGACTGCATGTGCGGCATGTGGAATGCCTGCGTCGGTGCCACCGTGTTTTGCTCGAGAACATGACCTTGCTGACGTAAGTATTCGTAAACCAAAGCCGCCTCACGAGGCTGATGAACCTTTACGCTTGAACACCCGAACAAAGTTTTGGCTTGCGATTGATTCATATATTCAGCAATTCCACGAAACAACAGGGCCATCACGGCGCCCTTGCGATGCTCTTTGTGAATACACGCGCGACCAAGCTCTAGGTATGGCCCTTGGAAGTCTTTTAAATTAGTCATATCAAATTCTTGCGCGGTGTACGCTTTTTTGAGTTCGTCGGACGCACGCAGGCGGTAAGTTCCAACAACATTCTGCGTGGCCTTGTGGACAATTAAAAGATGATCAAAGGAGCGATCGTGTTTGTCGATGTCTAATCCGTAACGCATGATCTCGCGAAACTCTCTATGAAAAACCTCGTGGCGCAAGCGAAATGTTTTTAAAAGCTCCTCGACAGAATCGGCGGTCTTGATAAGGTAAGGTCCTAATTCAAGATTGAGAGAAATCATTGGCTTAAATCGACCTAAACCGTTCCAGCGCACTTGAGTTTTTTCTTTGATGTGTGTGATGAGTTTGAGCATACGAACCTCCGCTTTAAGAAATTTTAAGACAGGTTTTTAGTTTTGTATGTTTACTTTCGGTTAGCAGATGCTAACACAATCTTGATGTGACCTTTATCTGTGCACGCCTCAGTCTGTGGGCACGAGGTTTTCGTGTCCATTGCACTCACCGCAGATTTTGTAGCCCAATTGAGCTTTACAGTATTAAAGAGCTACCTACCCACGTCGTCCGTAGAAGAATTGCAGTGGGAATGGTCGCAAAAGACGCTCAAAAAATTTAAGATCTCATTAGAAGTTAAAGGTCAAATAAGCCATCAAAAGCCCATGATTTTTGTTGGAAATCACATCAGTTATTTGGACATTGTTCTTCTGATGGCCACGGTCCCGTCCGTTTCGTTTGTTGCCAAAAAAGAATTAGCCATGTGGCCCATTGTTGGTCATGCTGCACGTAAGACAAACACAATTTTTGTAAAACGCGAAAAAAATGAATCACGAAAAAATGCTCGCGCAGCCATCACTCAAGGTCTCGCACAACAGCAACGCATTGCTGTTTTTCCCTCTGGAACCACCGGTGTGAGTGAAAGTAAACAGTGGCGCCGAGGTATATTTGAAGTGGCGCAACAAGCTAACGCCATGATACTGCCGTTTCGTCTTTCCTACGAGCCCATGCGCGAAGTGGCTTACATAGATGATGATTTTTTTCCACTTCATCTGTTTCGCCTTACACAGCTTAAGCAGATTAAAGCCAAAATCGAATTTCACGAACCGGTTAAAGTTTTAGATCCAGAAAAGGATTGCGAAACGTGGCGTCAGTGGTCCCAAGATCCAAAATTTCATAAATCGAACCACGAGTAAAGATTATTTTCGATTAAGCTGTTGTGATAATATTGAATGTAGGATTTTATACGCAACTCCATGGACATTCGCAAATCTTCCTGGTCCGTAATTGGGTGCTGCTGAGTTGTATCAGTGATTGCAAAAAGAGTCCCACGAAGGTCTTTGTCCGAGAACTGTAAAAAATGATTTTTGTGCATCAGCCAGTGACCCCCATACGTATAGAAAATAGCTTCTCCGACTTGTGAGTTATCAAACACCGAACGACCAAAGAGCAGATGAGGCTCGTTGTGAATTTTCCAAAAATCCAAGATAGAAGGCAAGATATCTACATGCTGCGTGACTCGGTCGGTATTTAATTTCGATAGATTTTGCGTCGGATGAAAAAATAAAAGCGGAACCAAATGACGGCCTATGCTCGAATTGATTGTTTCCGACTGCGACATCTGCGAGTGATCGCCAGTGATAATAAAAAGAGTATTTTTGTACCACGGTTGTTTTTTCGCTTCCTCGAAGAATCGTTTCACTGCGTGATCAACGTAGCCAATGCATTCGTGAATTTGCATTCGACCAGCAGGGAAAACGCCTTTATAGTGTTCCGGGACCGGGTATGGTTGGTGGGAGCTAATTGTAAATGCGGTGGTAAAAAATGGTTGCGGCTGAAGATTGATTTTGCTGAGAGCGAATTGTAAAAACGGCTCGTCGAAGATACCCCAATGCCCATCGAAATCGGACATATTGGGATAGTTCTCCAGAGAATAAAAGTTTTCAATTCCCGCCATTGCGGTGATCGCATCAAAATACATCGTGCCCTTGGGTGCCCCGTGAAAAAAACTTGTATAAATACCCGCGCGCTTCGCGATATGACCAATACCATTCCATCTATTCCCGTAGTAGTTTGTCTTTACAAGCGGAGTGTGCACTAGAGCGGGTACGCCAAAAAACACAGCAGGTAGGGCGTCAATGGAACGAAGTCCGTTCGCATAACTGTGTTTAAAAAGCGCTCCGTTTTTTGCCAATTCATCGAGAAAAGGCGTGAATCCCTTACCGTCATTCGCACTTCCCCAAAATTCAGCTCCAAAACTTTCGAGCATAATAATCACCACGTTTTGCGGCTTTGGCCGGTGGTTGGACGAAGCGATATCACGCTGCGCGAGCGTAGGTTGTTTGAGTTGCAAGAAAACGTCTTCGGCCGACGCGAAAAAGCTGACTGGCTCGAGATTCACTCCCTGTCGAGTTTTTAAAAGTGTAAAAGAAGAGTTTAGCGTTAATACGCCCAATTCGGATGTAGCCCCAGAAGCATAGGCATGCACGGGTTGAATAGGTTTTAGTTGAAAGCCTCCGCGGATACCGAACACTAAGACAAATGCGCTCAGAAGTAACACAGCAGAGGTCTTTAGAGTTTGTTGGATTAAATTTTTTTTTGCGGGCGTATTAGGTGTTTGAGCTTTAGGAAAAAAGTAAAACAAATAAAAAAAGCCTGCCACTGCTAAGAAAGCCACATGCCAGAAGTTGATAAAAAATTGATCCATCTGCCGGACAGCTTCGTTGCGAAAAATAAAAATATCAAAATTCATGCGATGCCCGCTAAATTTGTAATATTCCGCATCAATAAGATTAGCTACCACAAATGGATAGTTAAACAGAACAAAGAGACCACGCAATACTTTCTGAAAGTATCTATTCGCAAACACTCGTTGGGGCGTTAACAAAATACTTAGGATGAGAACGCCGTTGAGAATTAGAACGGAAGAAAAATCAAACCGCATTCCGTGCACAAAACTTTGAACCAATGAACCCAATTCATGCTGCGAAAAAAGTCTAAAGTTGAACGCTAAAAATACCAGCCGTAACAGGCTGTACAGACCCATTAGCAGAAATAAAACTTTGCCAACAAAACGGAATTGCACTCTTGCCTTAACGGTGGGGAACGAGCTGTTTTTTGATCGAGCCAGCTAGGAATACTCTTTTACCGATTGTCGGCTCTTGCCCCGCAAACCAAAGCTGCCGGCTCATAACCCATTTTTGTTGGCTATTTAAAGTTTGAAGAATTATTCGCGAGGAATCATAACTGTAAACAGTGTACGAGGCCAAATCGGTTTTTATCGACAGACCTGCAGAGGCGGTACATACAAAAAAAATAAAATTTAAAATAAACATACTACAAGCTCCCTAAATATCAGTTGGTATGGTTGATGGTCGTGGCGGTGCTTGCGGAACTCCCACGGGAGTAGGAACATCGACTCCGCAACCTGCAAAGTCTACCGTCTGCTGTTGAGTGGATGAAAAATCAACAACTGTGGGTCCTGCGGGTGCGCGATCCCTGCCGATCGAACGAGTTCCAACCATTTTAGACGCCCGAATGTTTGCAATGATTCTTCCGCTGCCGTCTTTGACTGCTACATGCATGGTCATTATATTTCCCGCTACGCTGCAATTGAGCTGTAAAGCTGCTTGACCATTTTTTTTAGCAAAAACCGCGGTAGCGCTCGACGAATTGTCACTCAATGTGATTGGCGTTGGATTTGCCGTTTCGTTTCCGTCGGCCACAAACGAGGGGCCCGCGGATCGGATGTCGGCGTAGCCATACTCTGTGACTACACCATTGAGCGCCGTGGCGACGGCCCAGGAGTATGCCCCGGCACGTTCTTCACAGCGCAACGTATTTATCATTCCATCAGGAGTCACGTATTCGAAACTTTGTGACGTTATCGAGAAATCATTAAATGGAAATGGCGAATTTTGCAGAGTGATTGGTTTTGGAATCTCTAGGCACGCCTCTGCGCTGGAAAGTGCACAAAATGTAGTAAAAAACGTCAAAAGAATAGCAATCCCTTGCGACTGAAAGCTGTAAGTTTTCATATGGGCTCCCTCCTAGAGTTCTGTTTATTCTTGCGTTCATCACGGGAGGGGTCAAGCCTTGACTCTTGAAGCGTTTTTTTTAATATGAGTCGGTGAAGAATCTCCTACCCACCGATGGAACGGTCCACCTCTATGAAAATTTTTTTTCTTCGCAAACGGCCGACAAACTTTTTCCTAAAATTCTCGATAACACGCCTTGGCGTCATGACTCCATCACCCTGTTTGGAAAGCGCGTTCTTCAGCCTCGACACACATCCTGGCACAGCGATTCCCAAAAATCTTACAAGTACTCAGGCTTAATGCTCGAGCCCCAGCCGTGGACGGCAGAGCTTGAATTTATCCGCGAGAAGCTTTTATCGCGAACACAATATCATTTCAATTCGGCGCTTTTAAACTTGTACAGAGACCAAAAAGACAGCATGGGTTGGCATCGCGATAACGAAAAAGAATTGGGTCCCGAGCCAGTGATTGCCTCCATTAGCTTTGGGCAGACTCGCCCATTCATTTTGCGTCATACGAAAGACAAAACTTTGAAATTGAGCCTTGATCTTACACACGGCAGCCTTTTGCTCATGTCTGGAACAACGCAAACTTTTTGGGAACATGCCCTGCCTAAACGCACCTGCCTTATGAGCCCCCGGATTAATATTACATTTCGGTTAATATTTTAGGGCGTTGGGTCGGCCACGCCTTAATGGACGCTCAAATTAATATCAAAGTCCACAGACACAGACGCAATTGACCACACGCCCTGAACGTCAGTTGCAACACCCTGCAAATTTGGATATAGCTTCGGTTCTTTAATTGGGGGGGGCCTATGAAGTATTCTTTGGTTTGTTCTATGATTTTTATCAGCGGATTGATATCGGGTTGTGGTAGCAGTGATGACGGGGGCGGCTCAACACCCCAAGGCAGTGCGCTGTTTAAGCAAGATATGCAGTGGCTTTCGACGTCTTCGATGGTGTCGGCCAAGGCCGCTGATGGGCAAATGAATGGCGCTTTGACGAAAGCTTTCGGTGGAACTACAAAATCAGATGTATTTCAGTTTATCAGCGACCGCATAAAATATGTTTATAACGTATCAGAAGCCGTAAACTTTAAGGTGTCAGCTTTCAGCAATGGCTCGCTGTTGGGCCAAGGAACACTTGGAGAAATTATGGGCGAATCCGCAACTCTAGCTAAGGACGATTACACTGCCGGGATGAATGCTGGAGCAGGCCTCGCCGTGGCAGGATACGATAACGATTTTCAATTTAAAGTGCATCTTCCGGAAGGAACTGTCAGTGCAGAATCAACTCGAGTGGGAATTGTTCTTTTAACAAAATATTACTCTGTCGTCCCTGGAGCGAATGGCCAGCAGCACCAGACTCCACGCGAAGGACGCGTGAGTATTCTTGTGCATGAAGCTCGACACTCCGATTGTCCGAACGGGTTTGGCAAAACCGATTGCGGGTTTGGGCATAGCGAATGCACTACAGGCGACATGGCAGGAATCCCCGCCTGTGATAATAACTTTTGGGGCCCGTATGCCATGGGCGCGCTGTACTTGAGAGGGACTCAAGACAATTATCCCTATGATTCTAAAGAATATCGCTTGATCGAGTTTTTAGCCGATGATTCCCTGTCCCGCTTAACTTCTGCGCAAAAAAATGCGCTTTACAATACCGAGCCGGATCTCAATTCTCTCTAGACATGGGAAAGCATCTTTTACTTCCTCTCAGTGTAGTGCTGTTTATTGGAGTTGTTATTTATTCTAACAACTCCGACGAGCGAAACGACCGACGCGGCAACGGACAGCACCAAGCCCTGCCACGCTTCCCCGCTGTGCACTCAATGCCAGTTGACTTATCTGCCGAGCAAACAGCAACACCGCCGCCGAGCATTGAAACAGTGTCGCTTCCGTCTGCGACGGCCTCGCAAGACTCTTTGAAAGCTAAAATCAAAAATTATAAAATTGGTAACGGTGCTGAGTTCCGCGAGGAGCTTACAAAAGATCCCCACCAAACACCAACGGTGACGATGGCAGCCGCGCTTGAACTTGGCGAAATTTTCGACCGTGTAAAAAACGACAACGAAGCTTCTGACGCTTTTCAGTTTTTTTCCAGTTGTGTAACAAAAGAAAGCGTCGTGTCGCTTCAGACCTCGTGCCTGCGCTATGCCAAGCGGCTAACACAAACCTACCCCACTTTGCGCCCGCAGTGGTCGAGTCTAGAAGGTTCAGCCAGCGACGAAGCTAAAGACATCCTCAAATACGACAAACAATAGCCGATTTCTTTTTTCATACTGAAAAGTTTTTTCTCAAGAGGCCTGTCTAAAATCGAGCTCCGCAGCGTAGCGAAGGCGCAGCAAGCGCTTCACTCTCGTGCACGCCTGGGGTTCGTCGCGGCGCTGGACTGCTCGTGCTTTTAGATAGGTCTTTTTAAAAAGAACTTTCTAATATGATCAAATCAAGTGAATACATTCAAAAAAATCTCGACTTCATTTGAAACTCGCGCCGTCCGATAGTGAGACGCTTTTAAACTTTTACTTAATTTAACCGATAAGACCAAAGTTGTGCTCTCGCTCACTTCGCGCCAGCTGTCTTATTGTTTCACGGAGGATCTTTAGGTGTTACGGCTTCTAGCGATAGGAATTATTTGTGGTGCATTGGCCGGCGCGTGCACGCGTGCTGCTAAAGATGGCTCTAATACTTCGCTTATTATTCAAACTCCAACACGAGATCAAATTTTAAAAACGGGTGTTAATAGTTTTGCAGCCCTTCCCACTGACCGTCGTCTTTGTTACGGCGTAAGTATCAGCGGCCCCGGCATCCCAGGTTTTGCAGGTTCGTACTGCGCTCCGCTAACCGGTACAGTTGCAGGATTTGTCGAAGAAGGCCAAGTTCTTGAACTCTTCGTAGCTCGCGGTGAAAACCGCACAGTCGAACTGTATATGTTTGCCATGCCCGTTGGTAGCACGGCTGCCTGTCCAGCGATGGGCGCAAACATGCAAGGTACGGGTTTAAAATCCACTTATCTTGTAGGTTCAAAAACAGGAGTTTCGCTTTTGAATGACGTGGAAACTGTCGAAATCGCGCTGTCATTCCCAGGACTCAACACATCCGTTGCTACTCAACTAAACGCGCCAGCCACCTGTACACCCGGAGCAGCACCTATCAATCACAGCGGCTTTCATATTTCATCAGGTGCAGGTCCGGTAACAGGCCCAGGTATCAAATTATTAGGACGCATCGGCCGACCCCAGTCCGGCACAACAGCGACGGGCGCAGGTTTAATTTTACATGGCAAAGTACAGTAACAGGAGTTTACAATGAACAAAGTATTACTAACAGCCCTGACGATCCTCTTCGCAGTTCTCTTCCCGGTTCTCTTTCCGGTACACCTCCTGGCGCAAGAAGTTTCGCTCCCACAACACTTGAACTTCGACGGGCAACTTCTTGATAGTTCAAGCAACCCGATCACTTCCGCAGCAACCGTGGTGTTCGAAATCTTCGACGGCAACAACACTCCCTATTGTCTTTTGTACAAAGAGCAGCAAACTATCACTCCAAACGCTTTCGGAGAATTTAGCACAAAGATTGGCCCCGATGCAGGACATATTGCCTCGACTGACGATGGCGAAATTGTGTGGCCTGCCATCTTTAGCAATAATGGTGCAGTTCGCACGCACAACACAATTTTTTGTAACACAGGCTATACGCCGGCGTCCGGTCACCCTCGGAAACTGAGAGTTACGGTCAACGGTGTAGCTTTAACACCTGACTACACCATTGCGCCTGCTCCCATGGCCACTGTCGCTGAAACGCTTCAGGGGAAAAAAGCCAGCGACTTTTTATTAGCGGCTCCAGCATCGAACGCGTCAGTTCTTACTGGAAATTTGCGCGTGAATAACAATTACGGACTGCAACTCACAAACACCGCGTCCACAAACTTTGTAACTCTTCGTGCACCAGGCGGATTAACTGCAAACTATTCACTTTTACTTCCATTAGCCGATGGTGCGAATGGCCAAGTGCTTACTACAAACGGCACTGGCGCGCTCGGTTGGACAACACCCAGTGGCGGTGGCGGAGGCGAATCCAACACAGCAAGTAATCAAGGGCTTGGCGGTGTGGGAGTTTTTCGACAAAAGACGGCGGTTGATTTGGAATTTCGAAATATCAATGCCGCGAGCAACAAGGTGACCGTTGCACTCGATGCAGCTAATAGCGAGATTGATATAAACATCTCAGAGGCAAATCTCAATTCCAACGCTATTCCCGTCACGCCTGTCGGCAACCTGGCCGCCAGCAATGTGAACGCCGCAATTACAGAGCTCGAGAACGAAAAACTTTCGGCTGGGGCAGTGACGAATACAGATATCGCCAGCATGAGCGTGAATAAAATCACTTCGGGCACCGGTCTATATTTTAACTACGCCCCGAACGGCGCTGCATGCACTGTCGGGCAAACGATGAAGTGGAATAGCGGAGGCACTCAATGGGAGTGCGCTTCTGTTTCCGAAGTTCCCGCTCCCGTTAGCGCAGGTCGCTTGCTAAAAACCGACGGTACAATCCCGGTATGGTCAAATCTAATCAGTGGAGCCAATTCTTCTTCAAGCCCTGCCCTTGCATTTTCAGGCTTCACCACTAACGGTATTTTTGCAAACACTGACCTCCTCGGATTTTCCACAGGTGGTAATGAACGAATGCGCATAAACGGCCCTAATGGTTTTGTAGGTATTGGCCTAACAGCTCCTGAAGCTCAACTCGACGTAAACGGAGTTATTATGGCGCGTCCCAATGGCACGGCAGGTGGTGATGGCGGCCGCATTATCTTGCGTGAAGTCGCAGCAAACGGGGTGGATGTTGTGGGTCTTCGTTCTCCCGATGCACTGAGTGCGAGCTATTTACTGACTTTACCTCCATCTCCCGGAAGTTCAGGACAAGTGCTACAAACCGATGGAGCGGGAATGTTGAGCTGGGTAAGCATTAACCCACCCAAAAGTGGCATTTGTACAATCTCAAATCTTACCTACGCTGCAGGAGTATCTGTGAACCAAGCATGCGCTGGAGTTCCTGCTTCGGTAGACGTGGCGGTCCATTGTAGCCCTTCCGTAGATACCACCGGATATATTACCGCTAGATCAACTGGTACCCTCTACCAAATCTCTGTAGTAACGAGCTTTGGGGCAAACATTGGGATGACATGCATGTGGATGGCACCATAAAAACAACTTTTTACAATTCGTAGCTATGGAAAAACCGAAGCTATCCGGTCTTTGATGACTTGTATTGTAATCACTTGTGATGTTTCATTCACTCTGAATTTTTTCAGAATCGGTACATTGGTTCCGGCTACTTAATTGGATCCCAGAAATTGTGCTACAACTCACGCAAATCGGAATTCAGAAGCACTTTGCAAACAACTGGATTACGGCGTAATCGCTGTGATCCAATCGGAAATCATTTGCAGCTCTGCTGCGTCCAAGGCGGGCTGAGATCTCGGCATATTTTTAGACCCACACGCGCCCGTGCTGCCCTGCAAACGACAAAAAACTTTCGAGGTGTCGGGATTTCCCGCAACGACTAAACCTTCGGCAACGAATTGCGCCTCGGTTTTCGAGGAATACTCGGTATGACATCCGCTTCCACCACAGCTTCCAGAAAAAACTGTCTTCGCGGCAATAAATGCCACCGAATCACCGGGATTTACAGTGAGGCCAGTAGCATCATCGCTGCTTGAGTTTTCATTTTCAAAACAACCTGTGGCCAAAAATAATAAAATAAGCAAAATCGCGGGCTTCATTTTTTTACTCCTTGGTCGGCAAATCAACGGACACAACAACTTCGTCCTTAGCTCCTACACCCATATAGTTCACATCGTCGATTCCTAAATCAGACATTTTCATTTTGAATTTTGCAATCAAGTGACCACTTTTAACTTCGTAGGTTCCGTCAACTGGAAGTTTTTTTCCTTTGATTTCGATCGTGGCTGTTCCTTTACCATTTTTGCCTTCGGCCTTGATCAGCTTTGCCATTGGAAATTTGTCGACGTCCAACCGCTGTTTCAAATGCTTATCACGCAAACCTATTCCTGTGCTCAAAGATTTCAAATCGATCAATACGCCATCTGCAGTGGCTTTATCGCCCGAAACCTTAGCTGATCCTTTAACTTTTTTAGTGACTGCTTGAAAACTTCCTGCCGGGGATAATTTGACATCGATTTCTAAACTTTGTGCGAAAGCGGATTGAGCGCAAAACATGGCGGCCATTAACATAATCTTCATAAAACTTCTCCTTGATGATTTTGCACAAGCCTTTTAGCCTTCGGCTCACAATCGCTTGCTTCGTCTATTTATAATAGCTACAATCTTTTGAAATGGCACGTATTTGTATCATCTTAGGACTCTTCATCTCGATCTTTGCACTTCACCCATTGGCGAATGCATATCCGCAGTTTATTGGTTACAAATATAGCTCCTGCCTTACCTGCCATTATAATGGAAACGGCAGTGGCCCGCTCAACGACTATGGTCGAGCCTTATGGTCTGCTGAAATTGCTGGCAAACTCTTTAACGGAAAAACATCAGACGAGAAACTTGCAGAGTCGTCGGGATTTTTAGGCAGCACAAAACTGCCGCGATGGTTTCGACCAGGGATCAAGGCCCGCCAGCTCTATTATATTTCTGATATGTCCTCGGACAGCGAACGAACAGACAGCATCACCATGCAGGCCGAAGCCAACGTCGCAATCCTGTTTGACCGCGATCAAAAGTATGCCTTCGTAGGATCTATCGGATATGTTCCCGAGCCGCTTCGCGCGTCGGCCAATTCCGAATTTGACACGATGATCACGCGCGATCATTACTTCCGAATCCAAACCACTGAGGCGCTTTGGCTTTACATTGGAAAAATGGATAAAGTTTACGGTATTCGCCACGTGAACCACACCGCCTACAGCCGCGCGCTTGTGGGTCTTGCACAAAACGATCAATCCCACGGTGTTGTTGCCCACTACGTAAAGCCCGACTGGGAGTGGAGCGTCCACGGGTTTATGGGAAATCTGTCGCAGGATTCCGACCGTCGCCAAGTGGGCGCGTCGACATTGTTTGAATACGAAGTAAAACCGGCGTGGCGTCTGGGTGTTTCTGCATTGAATTCCACGAACGACTATGTGGGCAACCAACGGTTTGCCGTGCATTCGCGCTATGGTTTTGGATATGGCGCCTCTCTCCTTTTTGAACTCGGCAACATCAAAAACATCCCCGAAAGTGGCTCAGGAACAAACGGTTATTATCTTCATTCCGAAGCCATGCAGAAGATGTTTCGTGGATATCATGTATTTGTGTCGGGCCAAGCCTACAAAGAGGACATGATTGCCTCCGAAGCCGATAACTTTAAACTCGCGGTCGGGATGCTGATATTTCCCATGGCACGCACAGAATTTCGCATCGATCTCGAAAACGTTAGAGCTGTTCAGTCAGGCGCGGTGGTGCCCAACGACTCGTGGAACTTAATGCTTCAAGCCCATATTTCCCTTTAGAGGTTCGTATGAAAAGTGTGTTAGTCGCTATTCTGTTTTTTTGCCTCAGTGAACCTCTCATGGCCCAATCCTCACAAAACAAAACGAAACAAACTCGCCGAAGCAAATCTAAAAATATGCTGACGAAAAGCTATTACGACGTTTCACTTCAGTATCTTGTATGGCAGGAATTGGTCGAAGCAACGGGCGCGGGTATCGAAGGCAATGCGCGCTTTCAATTTGCTGGGTACCAGTTTGGCCTTACACACAATAAGCCCATTAGCGGAATCCGTTGGGTGCGCCAATACGCCGCTTATCTCACCGTGGGCACAACCAAGGGATCGGGAGTGAGCGCCACATTCACCGACGAATTTAAAAATCAACTGTGGTTTGCAGCCACAGGTTCGATGGGATATACGTACAGAACAACAGCAGTTTCCGAAATCAGTTTATTTTTGCCAGTCTCTGCACGAATGATTAGCTGGGAACTTGCAAGCAACGCCGCTATTGAGCTCGACAAAGAGACTTCTTTTTCGGCGGGCCTGGGTTTTCAATTTACAAAGCGCTTTTCCCCGCGCTCTGCAATGATGGTCACGGTGGCCCACCAATTTGTTTGGGAAGCCACGCAATGGTCCCTCGGGTACCAATACTCTTTGAGATAAGTTTACCTCTTTTTAGAATATAAAGATATTGCCACCCTGCTTCCACCATCTCGCAAGTTCGTTTGCCCGCTTCCCTTTTCATGCTACGTTTAAGGAGTCCATTTTCTAGGGGGGGTCTAATGAAATGGTTTATCTTTACAATCACAGCACTCAGTTTTTGTTTTGCCAACGCACAGGGGCCAACGCCGCATGGATTTTCTGACGAGCAATTAGAGTCCATGTCTTTGCAAAATTTAGCACTTTCGCAGCAGGAACGCTCGCGGGGAGTGACTCGCTCACGAAGCGCTGTTTTACCATTTGCCGAATATCAAACCACCGGCTTTGTCGTGTTTAGCGACGACGACTATTACGGAATGGCCGAGGAGATTAAAACAACAATCGCTAAAAACTTGCCGGCAAATACCATGCTTTTAATCTATACGGATTCGTTGAGCAAAAGTTATCATACTCAACTGTTTAACCAGTATTCTAAATACATTTCGGGTGATCGGTTAAGGATTCTACAAGTTCCCGCAACCGGATCGAATAACTTTTGGACTCGCGACAACCTGCCACTTCCTGTTTGGGACAATAACCAGTTTGCTTTGGTCGATGCCCGCTACTACTACAACTTCGAACCAGATGCGTTTTTTCAAAATCTGTTTGGCGTAAGCATGACATCGCATAAGTATATTTATGAAGGCGGAAACTTTATCACTAACTCTGTGGGGAACTGCATTGTTGTAAATCGTAAACGATCGTATCCCGGTGGTGTATCAGACACCGCTGCAATTCCCGATGATGTATTCACATCTCTTTACGGCTGTAAAACCCTGATGCGTTTAAAACATCTAAAGGGGATCGGACACTCGGACGAGGTCGTAAAGTTTATGTCTGACAACCTCGTTCTCACCGATACACTGGAGTATGTGGCTCAATTAAAAAAGGCCGGCTTCGACGTCGTTATGTTGCCAGAACCCGATCTTGATTACGAAACCTATATTAATTCGTTGCAAGTTAACGATACTATTTTTGTTCCGACATTTGGCGAAGCGGGAGACCAACCTGCCATCGATGCTTACAAAAAACTTGGCTTGAAAGTCGTTCCAATTCCTACGCAGGAACTTGCGACCCAAGGACAGGGCGGCATCCATTGCATCACAATGAATTATCCTCCATCCGCATTAACGTCTATTGTGAGCCGCATGGGAGCTCAGATCGTTAAATAATGCGAAAACTGTTTTTGACACCGCTCAAAGCAGAATTTTCGATTCTCTCTCATGCTTTCCAAAAAAAGTGGAAGCATGAGAATTTGCAAATCGGCTCACACGCAGCTATTTTATTTCCCGAAGCAAATATTTGTTTAGCCGTAGGCGGATTGGGAAAGGTGGATATGGCAATCAAAACCCAATTCTGGCTTTCGAATCTGCCCGATTGCCAAATGATGGCATGCGTAGGTTCAGCGGGAAATCTCACTAAGTCTCTGGATATGGGAGATGTGGTAGTTGCGAGCAAGACAATCGAACATGATTTTAAGCAGGTGTTCTTTAAAAAATCTCTTCCGGAATTCGCTATGGGCGAGGCATGGAGAGACTTTTTAAAACTTCCTCAAAAGCAGATTCACCACGTTGCTATCGCAAGCGGCGACGAAGACGTCCTCAGCCAAGAACGGCGCGATGAAATCTACCGCCTCACCGACGCTCACGCTGTGGCCTGGGAGGGCGCAGGGGCTGCGCGAGCTTGTGCGTTTTTAAAAATTCCCTTTTGCGAAATCCGCGCAATCACCGATGATCCATCCACAAATCTCAAACAAGATTTTACAAAAAATTTAAACCACGCGATGGGCCATCTCGCGCAGTGGTTGATCACAACGTGCTCTCCGTAAAATGCTTGCACTTCTTTTTACGTCATTGATCCACTCGCAAAGTCTGTACACGCCGTCGTTGTACGTCGAACAGACAAAGGAGTGCCGGTTTCCGCAAACGGCTTCAACCTACTCTGTAAACGAATTGATCGAGCTCGATGTGCTTTCCATGCGCCGACTCTACCCGCTCTCAACTCCCTTGATTTCACAGTCGTCATTTTTGCGAAAATTGGGCGAAGCGCTTTTTAAAAATGAGGCCGACTGCAAAAATCACAACCTCACTCATTGGGGAAAAAACGAGGAATTCCCATCGCTCGGTTTGCCCCATGCCATCTGGTACGGAAAAGCGCCGTCGAAAGTCTATCAAGAACAGTTTCCTGAGCTCGTTCGGTTTATTCGCAAAAACTTAAAACCAACAGATCCACAGATTTCATGGCCAGCTATTTTGAAAAAAGATCCTCTCCCGCCTGCTACCTGGGCGTCACAGGCTGAATTTTTGGAAGTCAAAAAAATATCTCTCGAAATCGAAAACGTAAAAGAATCGCTCCAATTAGCAACCATCCAAAAAACCAGGGCCGCGCTGTACAAAGATGCCTACACCCTTTTCGAAATTCGCCATTTTTTATCAAACCCACTAGTTATTCAACTGCAGGCTCAATTTGTCATCGAGAAAACATTTTTGTCTTTGCATCGAATATTAGCCGCCAGTCATCGCGAATCCCCGCAGGCCGCGCAATTCCTGTACAGTAAAATTCAAACTCTTCTAAATTCCCCCGAAGGGGTCCTAGCCATAGTAGATTATCTCAATTTCAAAGGCGAAGGACTTAAAGCCTCCGAGCGCACACCTGTGGGAAAATTTCCATGGGGCCTAAAAACCGTTCTCGAAATAATGCCACCCAGCGTGCTTACGACGGATAAAATTAGCGTACAAACTAGTGTTCAAATTAACGGACTAGCCAACGGACAACATGTCGGCCAAGCTTCGGTGAATCTTCAATTCGCAAAGGCAGCGCTTTGCGCTTTACAAAGATTAGCTTACCATTCGGGCGCTGCAGACTCACCCGCTCAATTACAGCGCTATAACTGGCTTAACGGCGGCTGGAAAACCCGCGTCGATGGCAATTATTTACCCAATACGTTTTCAACTGTTCGTTGTCCAAAAAATATGCCACAAATGGAAACACAATGACTGTACCGTTCATTAAAGATTTTATTTTCGAAATCGAATTCATCAGCCAACGCAGTCGCGGCCCAGGCGGACAAAACGTTAATAAAACGAATTCCTCAGTGCAGCTGCGCTGGAGCTACCTAGAATCACAAATCCTCAACGACGAACAAAAATCGACAATCCGGCGAAAACTCAGCGCGATCATCAATACAGAAAACGTTCTCTACATCCGAAGTGACGTGCATCGCGATCAAGACATGAACAAAAAAGAAGTTCTCCAAAGACTTCAACAATCCCTCATAAAGGCATTTCACAAACCGAAACCCCGCCGTGCCACCAAACCCACAAAAAGCTCCCAACGCAAACGCGTAGAAACAAAACGGCACAAATCCGAAATCAAAAAATCCCGCCAAGGCAAATGGGACTAGCTTGACTTGGGACACACTTTCTCAAGCGCTGAATTTTTCTTTTTTTATAGACTTCAACCTATGAGATCCAAAAAGTGTGTCGATCTTATCTGGATTTAATTGGGCTGTACCCGTTCGCGAACGACGATGAATGATAGCGCGAGCGCAACAAGCGACATGATGACTGATATCACTCCGACCCAGCCGTAGTTGTGCAAAACACCATTTGTGTCCCTTGTTACAATAGCGCCGGCGATCACTGCGCCTAGGCCCGCCATGAGCTGTTGGATACAACCCACGAAGCTCATAAATGATCCGCGATATGCAGGACTCGGCACACTTGAAATCAGCGCCAGGGCTGGCACCCAGCGGGCGTTTACGCAAACAAAAAAAAGTCCTACAATAGTGAGAGTGAGATACATGGATTGCACGGACAAATGTGTAATCCACAACGTCACAAAAATTGACGAGATCAATCCGTATTTAAAAACTTTGTGTTTGCCGATTTGATCTGCAAGTCGTCCCACAAATGGACCTGTAATAAATGTAAGCGTGCCACCGACCAAATAAACCCAAAACAATTGTGTTTCTTGCAGACCCGCATTGGCGACCAACGAAGCGCTTAAAAAAGGAATGATCATAAACTGACCTAAAACCAAAAAACCACCGAAGGCCATGGCCCACACCTGCCCTGGCGTTCTGAAAATATGCAGCAGGGGATCTAAGACGGGTTTGCGCACTCTCGCGCCACCAAGATGCGCAGCTTGCGATGGGATCCACTTGATGATCATAGGGAAAATCAAAAACGAAACGACCGCTAAGAAAAGAAAACTGCTGTGCCAACCTCCAATGTTTGCCAAAAACAAAGCAAAGGGAACACCGGCGATAGAGGCTAACGAAAATGCGGTGGAGATCACTCCCATGGCTGTTCCCCGCTTTTCGTAGGGAATCACATCGCTCACGATCGAAAGCACCACGGAATTTAAAACGCCGCCAAACATTCCAGTCAACGCGCGCGAAAACAATAGCAACTCGTAGGTAGGAGCAAAAGCGCAGGCCAATGTGCCAACGCAAAAACCAATGAAAAAGAAGATCAGCAACTTCTTGCGGTCAAACTGGTCCATGATGAACGAAGCAAGAAAGCCCGAAAGCCCTGCGCAGAAAGTGTAACTTGATACAAGCCAACTAAATTGCGTTGTGGTGATCGAAAACAGACGCATCAACTGGGGTCCCAGTGGCATCATGATCATAAAATCCACGATGTGATTAAATTGTATCGCAGCAAGAATAAACAGCAGGATTTTCTCCTGCCGACTGAAGGAAACTTTCACGGATCCAGAATAGATTCGTGGTCAAAATCCGTCAATTAAGGTGTGTCCTTAATTTTGACACAGCGCTAAATTCATTAACACTATGTCAAATTGAGCACACACCCTAGTATCGAATCATGGGGTGCTTACTTTTTATTTTTTCAACTTTCCTGATTCACGCTGCCGAATTCGAATGGTCGGGCGAGCTCCGTGGCGAAAGTCATATTTATGCCGAACAATTGACGTCTCCCACCCGTCAGTTTGAGGGTATCCTCCAAAGCATTATGGACTTTGACCTCAAGTTCAACCGCCGCAGCCGGTTGCATTTTAAACCCAATCTGCGCAGTAACGTTTCTACCCAGCAACATCCCGAAAATCTTTTTCTAAACATGCAGGAAGCCTATTGGGAGATCAAACTTGAAACGCTAAAACTAAAAATTGGCTCCAACACTCATCACTGGGGAGTGCTCGACGGCTACAGCACCATGGATGTGACAAACGGGCGAGTGCTGTTCAATCCGCTGTCTTCTGAAAAGCGCGGCGCCCCTGGAGTTCATCTGTCGTCCGAATTTGGTTCTTTGCAAATACAAGCGCTCTACATTCCGCGGCAAGCCCGTACACTTTTCCCATCCACCGACAGCCGCTGGCTGCCGCGCGAAGTTTTAGTCAATGCGTCTACAGCTGATCAAACGATACTACTTCCCTCTTCATTTCAGTATTACTACCCCGGGTATCAGGACTTACAAAATGCTCTTGATAACAATTTCGGCGTCAAACTGGATTATCGGTTTAGCGACATTGATACGTCGTTAATGTTTTTTGAAGGTACGTCCATCAATCCGCAAACTAGAGTTCAGTTTGCGGCCGATGTGGTGTCCATCAATCCCGATGTTCTACTGGCACGGACAAATGTGGGAATCATTCCCGTTTACTTTAAGCAGCGGACCGTGGGCACGAGTGCTACGTGGACTCAAGATAGCTTTGTAATGAAGCTCGAATCCACCTACTCCGATAGCATCCCCGACGATCCCATCATCCCACCGTGGTCGTGGCAAAACGGCGTGGGCGTAGAGATTCCGTGGTCCCTCACCGACAACACCAGTGCGACCGTGCTTTTACAAACCTACTACGGTGAAAACAAAGACGCGCTAGATAATCTGATGAGCTCGTCCACGCGGCTTTTTGACCGAAGTATTTTATTGGGCCTGCGCGTGTCTTTTTCCACCGAAACAAATTGCACAGCTTCGTTCCTCTATAACTATCGCGACGAAAGTTCCTACGCTCGCTTGCAAGCCGAAACAAAATGGAGTGAGCACTGGAAGTCGTCGCTAACCGTAGACGCCCTTCAAGGCCAAAGCGACACACTGCTTGGAACATACGATAAAAACGACCGCGCGATTCTCTCGTTGAGCTATTTGTTCTAAGTCTTTACCAAGTAGGGTTTTTGAGGAAGGGTGATGAACGGCCGCTGCACGGGCTAGCCACGGTAAATTCTCGAATGTCGGCAATTCCGTCAAAAAGCACCAGATTACCGGAATGTTCGGTTGAATTTGAATCCGTTGATAGAAGCAGAGCTGGCTTACATGGTTTATTTTTTATGCAATCAATTTTAGCTTGTGTATATACGGTATTTACTGTATGCTTTCTTTTGTGACGCGGATAAAAGCTCTTTCTTCAAAGCATTTAGTCTATAAAATCAATGAGAACGACCATAGACCGCCACATGTTCACGTTGAGGGCTTAGGAGCATCTCTACGTATAAACTTACTTACCCTAGAGGTAATGGACTCTAAAACAGATTTCTCTAGGCCTACATTGAATAAAATTCTGCAAGTTGTTAAGGAAAATAGAGTCTTATTACTCGAAAGGTGGGAGGAGCTACATGGCTAAAAAAATTAAAACAGGAAATATAGAAGTTCCTAATGAGAATTTTGAAGATGAAAATATCACAGCGCATATTTCCATTCGATTACCCTTGAACCTTGTAAAAGAGTTAAAGAGGTTAGCCCTTAATGAAAAATACGAAGGACGCTATCAGGTCTTAATTCGAGAAGTTCTGCAAAACTATTCTGAAAAATATAAAGGTAAAAAAAGAATCGCAGGGTAATTTTGAAATTACAGATGTAAAATATCATTAATAGCTGCGCATTTTGAATCTTTCCCACAGGCAGTAACTAAACTGCCAAGAACAAAAGTTCTAAGCTGACGAAGCGGCCTAAGGGATATACTCCAGCACAAGCCAGTTTTCGTTCCCCGACAGTGCATGGGGGCGTAAAAGTACTCGGCTCTCCGACTCAATCAATGGCAGCTTTGTGGACAAGCGCAGGTCTTTCAGTGAGGACTCCACTTGGTTACCAAAGAAACTAGCGCTGATCATCCGAAACGGCTTAAATATTTGTAAATACAAATCGCTCCAATGAAATTTTAAATTTGTTTTTGGCTTGTAAAACCCAGCGGCCAATTGTCCGCTGTATACGCGCAACCACACCTGCGATCGAAACGGTGTTGAAAAATTCCCGTATTCGCTTGCGCCATAGCTCTCTGGAGTCCTCGCAAGTGCCGATACTTCCGCGTTTAATGAAAACCAGGCACTCCCCTGGTTGAACGCGTTCAATTTTATCTCTGGTTTTTTCTTTGTGCCCAGTTCGAATGTAAATGCGGCATTCTTTTTAAAGTTCATTAAATCGGGCCATAGAAAGAATTGAAACAGCCGGCTGCGAAAAAGCCTCGAAAGTCCTGGAATTTGCTGCGCCAAATAGCTTTTATTAAATATTCGACTTTCATGCAGAGACTCAACTAAAGCTGTCACGTATTTTTGCGAAATCAAAAACCCGTTTTGTGAAAGCTGCGCGAGTTCTTCCTTACTCAATGCTGCATCGATGTGCTTATGTTTTTCGTGTGAATCTTTAATATTGGTTTTGATTACGCCTGAAATCAACAGCTGCCCCGTCGTCTCATCTAACTCCAAAGCAGTAGGAACAAGTGCGACATTGATCTGCGCATTTACCTCCATCTGTTTTTCGGCAAACAATTGCGCATGGATGGCGGCTACTTTTTTATCGATCTGTGACTGGAAAGGTTGCAGGAGGACTTCTTGCATTTTTTGTTGATTAGAAATGAACTCACGCAGTTGCTGCTCTAAAGCTTGCTGATATCCTTTGGGACCAACACACTCTTCGATGCTCATCGTCCAATTTTGCTCGTTTTGCGAGTTAAGACCCAGTAAATAAGCGCCCAGCGCATGGTTCTTGATCGCTAAGCGAACGTCTCCGTTCAGTTCCAGTGAGTCTTGTGTGGTAATGGAAACATTTCGGCATTCGCCTTTTAGGTACACAGTGGCCTGCACGCCGCCAACATTTTTTATAATGACGGCATCGGTTTTGATTTTACCGATCTTCAGAGACCCTTTTTCGAGGCGTAAACGATACGTGTACTTGGTAGCTTCGCTGGTTGGTTGCAAATTCAGTTCGTATTCAAAATCCATCTGTATTTGCTCGGCGGACGATTGGTATTCGCCACCCATGTTCCAGGTTGGGACGGTAAAGCTTTCTTTTCCCATGAGCGGCACACTGATCAGGGACGACGAATAGCTCTGTGAGCTCACCGCAAAGTAGAAATCTGAGGAGATTTGTACATCCGCTCGACATTCGCTCCAAAACAACCAGCAACTGAGGAAGAATAATATTTTAGACATGCGCAGGTATCGGCAGGAAATTTCTGGACTAAAGTATCAAGCGAGGATTCCGTTAAGGCCTTGAACATAAAACAAAAGGACAGTCGTTTGAAGATACTTTGTACAAAATATTTGAAAAAGATCTGTCGAAGTAGGCTTTCGACGGCGGCTGTCCTAATGTTGTTCGTTTTTTTGAATATCTTCTTTTTTCAAAAAGTCCTGGATGTAAAGACTCACTACTCGCTAGACCAATTTCAACCCAAGGATCACCCGCTTTTGACCATGGATCAAAACGTCCGCGAACGATTTAGAATATCACAATCATTGCCGTACTTAATTCTTCTTCGCTCAACAACCGAAAAAAATTGGATTCATAGTCAATATCTCGAAGAGCTATCGCGTTTAACCAAGGAAATAAAAAAACGTCCCGAAGTTAAAAGTATCGTAAGCCTTGCTAACATCGAAACAGCCCTTACCGACGAAACAAGTTTTAACGTTGGCCGCATTAAAGACATCACACAAAATGCGCAACAGCGAGAGCGGTTTCTAAGCGATCCTCTCCTTGCTCCCCACCTCATTTCAAACGATGGAAAGTACGCGGCCTTGGTTGTTGAAACCAAAACTTTATCCTTTGCCGAACAAATTAGTTTTATGGGCAGCATAAAATCTCTCACGTCAAACAAACCCTCTTTTTACCGATCAGAAATAGGTGGTCCACCCGCGATCAGCGCACAAATGGCCGACCTGTTAAGTAGTGAAATTGGTCTGTACTCAATTTTATCTCTGCTAATATCCCTAACGATTCTTTTTGCGATTTTTAGAAACCCCAGCGTTCTAGTGATCAGTTTTTTTATTATTCTCACATCTAATATTGTCTCCGTGGGCTTACTGTCGTATCTGGGAATAGCACTTACTGTCCTTTCGAGCACAGTCCCGATCATCGTCACGCTGACTGTTGTGTCTATGACCACGCAAACTCTTTCGCGGCTTGCAGACTTTAAAGACAAAGTCCTTGAGAGGCACCGTCGTCTGGTTGTTCTCAAAGTGATGAAATCACTTTTTATGTCGCATTTAATTGCGACAATTACCACAACCATGGGCTTTGCTACTTTGATTAGCTCGCAAATTCCTATAATTTCAGACTATGGAATCAGCGTTACGATTTCGATCTTAGCCACGGCCGTTGTTTGCCTTGCAATGCTCACCTTCTGCACGCTGTTATTTCCCATTCCCCGAAAACGCGAATCGCGATTTTCCACGGACAGCATCGTCGATGCCATGATGGCCTTCAGGAAGCCATTGTTTTGGGGAATCGCCTCAATGTCGGTGTGCGGGGGATTTCTCGGCGCTTACCTAAATTGGTCCACACTTCTTTTTGATGATCTCCCGCAGGAACACCCAGTAAAGGTGGCCACCCTGTCGGCCGAAGATAAACTGGGTGGAATCATCCCTCTTGAAATCTCTATCGGCAGCAAAAAACTTAAGGAGCCTTGGAAACAAGCTGACAATGTTCGCAAGCTAGATTTACTCATTAAACAGTGGCGGCAAATCCCTGGGGTGGGAGGCGTGATTTCCTATTCTGATTTTATTAAGGCCACAAATCAAAAACGAACGATTGCTTCAAAAAATTCTTCTGTCGCACAGACCCTGTTTATCTATTCGATGTCGAACAACAACCCCTTGGAGCATTTCACAACACTCAGTCACCAATTTGCTCGGGTCTCGTTGCGTGTAAAAGATCTCCCCTCCGATCAATTACAAACAATCATCAATAGCATCGTGAATCAGTTGAACACGACCTTTCCACAAATGACCGTAGAAACTTCGGGTTTGGCTGCGACCGTCCATCCCATTAATCAAAGCCTGTCGATGGATTTAATTTACGGTTTTTACACCGCCATGCTTTGGATTATCTTTATGTTAATGTTCGTATTTAGGTCTGTACGCTGGGCCCTCGTATCGGCCGTGCCAAATTTGGTGCCGCCAGCGCTTTTACTAGGAATTTTGTCGCTCACCAACACTCCCATCAAACCCGGCATCGCGATTATTTTTGCCATCTCTCTTGGGATTGCTTTTAACAACACCGTTTACATTTTAAGTAAACTCAAAAAAATGACCAAGGAAAGTTCTGATAAAGAGCTTCCCATCGAACAGCTGATGAAAGAAGAGCTGGCACCGTGCCTGCTTTCAAGCCTCGCGATCATGGCGGGTTTTTCGGTGTTTTTATTTTCTTATTTCAACATCAATCAGCTGTTTGGATCGTTTATGTTGCTTTCGGTTTTTGCAGGACTTTTGGGCGATCTAGTTCTGCTACCAACAATGCTGTCTCTCTTTCCTGCGTTGCTTTTAAAACCGATACTAAAGGAAACCCACTTTACATCTGCGAGGCTTTTCATGTTCAAAAAACAAAAATACGTTGTTAGTTCGCTCATTATTTGTTGCGTTCTTATTTATGGAAGTTCTGCTAAATCTGCCACCGACGCCATGGACATTCTAAATAAAGTTGCAAAGGCCAATACAAACATTAACGAACAGGCCGAAATCAAAATGAAAATTCAAGAGCCTGACGGATCAGTTCGCGAGCGCAGCTTACTTATTAAAAAGAAAGATCAAAAGGCCATGGTAAAACTCTTAAGTCCGTCGGACCTTAAGGGCGTGGGTCTTTTGACTGTTTCCAAACAGGCTAATGACGAAGACCAATGGCTTTATCTGCCGAACGAAAAACGTTCCCGCAGAATCACCGGATCAAATAAAAAAGGCCGTTTTCTTGATTCTGAACTGAGCTTTGAAGATTTGAGTCTGTCGACTTACAAAAATTTTTCAAACACCGTGACCGAAACGAAAAAACAAGGCAATAAAATAATTACCACAATCGAAAGCAAAACAAAAAACCAGGACGAATCCACCTACAGCCGAATCAAAACGTGGGTAGACACAACTCAGTATCGTATACTCAAGGCGGAGTACTACGACGAAGACGGCGAGTTGTTAAAAGTTATGACGTTTAGTAATTACAAAAAATATCAAAAAGCATGGCGCGCCCAAACCGTCACAGTCAAAAACGTAAAAAAGAACCGCGGCACCACACTCGAAATAAAAAACCTCTCCCTCAAGAAACTCCCCGACAGCGAATTCACCATCAGCGCTCTCGAAGAGTAAGGTACGGACTTACTTCTGCGACTCAATGCAAAAAGAAAAGGAACGGCGTACCTTTTCAAGTACGCCGTTCCTTTTCTTTTTGCATTGAGTCGCAGAAGTGTGTCCGTACCTTAGAAGTAGAAAGTTGAGCCTACGGAATAGCGGGTGGTTTGCGAATCGTAGGTGAACATTTCAAAGCGGCCATCTGTTAGATAGTTATCGCCTTGTGAGTAGCCCAGATACATACCAAACTTGTCGGTAAACGAGTAGTTGGCCGAAAGATCCATGCTGTAACGCCCACCTGGATTTTCATCGACCCATCCACCGAGATTGGTGCTGGTATCGTATTCACTGGCCGATTCATTCACCACCGAATACGAAAGTGTGGCATTCAAAGAGATTTTATCAGTCACGCTGTAGGAGTTCACCATGGTAACCCCGTACAGGAACATTGGAAGCGGACGTCCCCCAGCAACCCCTGGTCCCGTTACGTTGTAGCGGTGCCAGTTGTAGCGATAAAATGGGCGCACACTCACCAAAAACTTACCCATGATCATGGTATTCAGCTGCACCGTCTGCCCAAGCGTAAGGTACTTTTGGTTGTCTTGCGAATCGATAGACGTCGGAAGGTTGAGCACGTTCACCAAACGAAAGCGCGTGCCCGTCTGTTCCACAGTCCAAGGTAAATTCCAAAAGTGCGATAAAATTGTATCTGACGGCATCCACTCATTTTCACCGCGGGTCCCGCCCAGATCGTAATTTTTGGTAGGCGCCTGAAGCACACGTACTGAATGTTTTGGATTGAGCTGATAGTCAAAAAACAGCGTAATGTCAGTGGCTGCAAATTGATCGTCTCGGGCCGGTGGCTGGTGGTTGATATCAAAAAGGATATGCCACTTTTTAGCCTGCGCCTGATTGGTCACATCGCTCGTTGCCACGTTGGCAGCATGAGCGACTGAACCCAAATACAAACCAAAACAAATAAGAGTTAGAATGATCTTGATCAAATCAGTCCTCCACTCATGATGGAGTAGATATAATAAAGTTCCTGCAGATCAAGTTTACCTTCAACCGTCGGATTTTGGAACTCCTCTGCCTGCTTGATTCCTTTGTAGATATCAAAGGCATACGGACTTCCTTGTTTCGAAAACATATAGTAGTTCGAATTTACGCCGACAATGGCAACTTCCTCACCCACTTTAAAATCGAAATCCTTCGACGTTTTTAAAGTAACAAGATTTGCCACCTTGTCGTTTTCGTTTTCGAACTTGTAGTTGAAATAACTTTCAAGTTCTAAAATTGTGTAACGCTTAATTTTGATTTTATCGATAAAGCTTTCCATCTCGCGATTGGAAAAGTTCATTGCCGATTGCGCATACAACTGACGTCCGTAGGAAATAAACCAAGGTTCCATATCCACACGCTGTGTAACGATGTTTTCTAAGAGTTTATCCATCAGAGTCGCAAACTCAGGCTCGTTAATATACGTCATATACGACGCGTACAACATCACTCGGTTCGGATTGTAGTAAATTTGGTCATCACCTGCCAAAAAGTACATGGCAGCCAGTTTATCGTTGGCAATGCCCATACGCTGCAGGGCTCCCGTGCCAAGCTCATAAACACTGCGATACGGCTTATCGGTGTTTTTCTGCGTAAGTACCGATTGGAAAAACGCCATTGCCAATTTGTTAGCTTGTTTAAGCTCTCGATCAAAACCAATAAGAACATCATCCTGTTCAAATTTATTAGTGATGTTCATGTCTTTTAAAACTTCTTTAACATTGGTCGCGTAGAAAGCACTTCGCCACATCGGCAAAAATTCTTTCATCTCTTTCATCAAGGTCACAATGCCACGCATGTAACCCGCGGTATTCCAATACTGGCGATCAAAACGGTAGTTGCGCGTGTAATACCCATCCTCGTAGCTGTCGATCAACGACATCACGATTTCGGTGGGCGTGGTTCCGCGATCAAATTTATTACAAACAGCACTTGTTATTGTGTGCTCATCCGAACAGTAAAGATAATGCTTCTGAGCAAAATCATCCACTTTTCCCGAGCTGTAAGCATAGGCAAGAGCGGCCACATCGTAGGGTTCCCAATCTTGCGTGGTAAAAAACTCATCTTGCAAACGCAAATAATCCATCACCGACGAAGAAACCGTTGGCCAATACACAGGCTTGCCGTTTTCATCCACAACTGGGTTTACTTCTTTTACAACCGGGTGATTGTTAACAAGCTTGAGGCTTCCGTCTTCTTCTTTTTCAAAAACGGTTTCCATTTTTGGTATGGAAGGTGTCAAAAAGTTTTTCTTATCAACTGAGCCGTAAAAATTATGACGAAGATTTAGGTTGTGACCTAACTCATGGATCGACGTGCGGTAAATAATATTCTCGGCAATTTGATCGGTCGTAAAGCCGTGGATAAAATACTGCTCTACTCCCGCAAACGAACCTTCCATGGAAAGTCGGCAATGGCCACGGTAATTAGCCCGCACTGACTCCAATTCGTGCTTTTCGTACTCTCCCATTTCGAACGTTAGCTGCTTCAACGCATTGATATCTAAACTTTGCAAATGCGCGGGACGATTTTTGTTAAGAACCGAATCTTCAATAGCCGTGTAACTAATGATTCCAGATGGCGGCTGAAGAGTGAGCGATTGTTGCGGCAATCCCAATTTTACAAGCTCTTCTAATTTTTGAGGATGAATTTGGTCTTCAAGACCTTTCAATCCTAAAAGACTGCTCGGTGCCAAACTTTGTTCTACAAAGCCTCCAACCGTCGGTTTATCTACAAGCACTTCTACCGGTCCAGCAGATCCCGATGTAAACGCATTCCAGCCTGGGTAGGTGTACACAGTGTGTGTCATCATTTTGTCGTAAACTTTATCAAAAATGGGAGTGTCCCAATTGGTCGTAATCCACTGAGTGTGATCGGGCTGTTCTAAGAGCTCTTTCATATCTTTGTAAAGCGTAGAAGTGTCCCACTTGGACTGCGACTTTAATTCGGCTTCTGCAGCATCTCGGAAATAGCTTTTTTCTAAACGACGAAGATAGTTTGTAATCATTCCCGACCACACGTTGAGGTTGGCAGAGATGATTTCGCCAGTAAATGGATCAGCATCGGAAGGCCCATAACCTAATGGCGCACTTGGATCCAAAGCTTCTACAAGGTTAACAAATGAATAACGAAGATCTCCAAACTCTTTCGTAACACCCGTGCGTGCTCCGGTTTTCGCATCGTAATCGTTTTCCATCACGTAAAAACGAATCGGCAAACCTTTACTGATAAATACGTTATTAGTTTTTTTAAAGATATCTGCAAAAATATATTTGTATTTTTCTGGAAAATCTTTGGTGTAGTAGAAAACGTGTTCTTTGGCTGGATGCCAGCGATTTACTAAGAACAGGTTTCGCTTTTCGCCATTAACAAGTTCTTCCTTTGTCGACTGGAAATAACCGTATTTGCGCATACGTGGATCTTGTTCTCCAGCGTAGACCATTGGCTCATAATCTGTTTTTTCGATCTTGCGAAAGGAATATCGGTACTGAACAGAATAGTTGATCTGACCATTGATGCCGTTGTCCACACCTGGGCATGAACGCTTGTACAGAACTTCAACCACAAAGCTAATGTAGCCTGGCTCCATCGCAAGGGACTTGTCTACGCGGCGGCGCGACTGCTCGGTCCAACATTGACCAAAACTTCCACCACCAAAAAGCGCGCTCTCTTCTGTGACATCAGCCACCGCAAAGTCGATATTGATGTAGCTTTTTTCGAACCATTTTTTTGTGTCATCATCAATTTCTTTGTTGATGGTTTTGCCATCAACCTGCTGAAGAGCTGCTTGATGATGCGTGATTGGCCAAGAGTAAACAATGGGGCTTCCGGTGAGCGATGTTTCGCGCCCGCGGTAAGCGCCCTGAATGCTTTTAAAAAGAAGATTTTTTTCGGTAAAATCAAAGTATCCAACGCGAAGGTCAGACTGGTAGCCTGCGAAGATAAACCCCCCATCCGTAGAGTTTTGCACCACGGTTACCTTCGAGTAGTAAGCATCACGCGTGTCTGAGGAAGTTCCCATGAGGGCCATTTTAGAAACCCAGTCTTTTTTCACTTCGGGACGAAGACCATCCACTCCGCGGTTTCGCGAGCAGGAAATAAAAGAAATACTAATTAAAGTAAGGAGAAATAAGTTCTTCATTATTGAACCTCGTTGTTTGGAGCGTAGATTGTTGCAGAAACCATTTCTTCTTCGTCAAATCCAATACGTAAACGATCATTTGGAAAATAAACGTTTACTAAGCGACCATTGCCGCCCGTATCTTTTTTGCTCAGGTAAACACAGCCTGGAACTTTAGAAAGAGTCTCTAAAAACGTCACACTGCTCATTCCAAATTCAGGCGCAAACTGCTGTCCGCAGAGATCGACCACTTTGGTAGAGTTGAGGTTCGAAGTGACACTTACGATCTTATAAACTCTGATGAGTGCAGATTCCTGTTGGTCTAATAAACGCAAACCAACACCAATGTTTAAGCTTCCAAAATTGGCGTAGGCCACATCTTGCGGTAAATCCTTTTCGGCACTGTACGCCACATTGATTAACGCGCGATCGCTGTACCCTGCGCGAAGTACTGGAAAAAACACAACTTGTGGTTTTCCTTCTGCATCCTGAACAATTTCTTTTTGCACCTTGAGCGTAGCCTCCCCGCGGCCTAAATCCCAATCAGACACTTCAATCACGTCGCCGATGGCAAGCCCTGAGAGTTGCGTAAATGCAGGAAGCTTCGCCTGAACCATTACCTTTGTACCATCAGGGTTAGTCACTGGTTGACCGGTAACGGCCGATATGGACTCCACACTGCCTGTTCGCTTTTCGATCGGCGAAGTAATATCGCCAAAGATGAGCGGATCGAGCGGATTGTACTCGCCACCTAATTTCAATACAGTAAAGCTTGTAAAGTTACCTTGTTCCTCTTCGGCGCCAAACTGGACGAATAAACCGTCGTTGGCAGCTTTGTCGTAAACAATCACTGAGGACGAATATTCTTTGATTTTACGTTTTTGATGAGCTCCCACAAAACGGCCAATCACCGTGGCTTTTGGATAGGCTAATTTCATTTCAGTGACGATCAGCTCTTTTAGCTTTTCGACAAATGGGCGAACATTTTTTGCCTGCAGACCAAGACTGATTTGCAATGGCAATTCACGGCGATCCACAGTTTCTTGCAGAGTTAAAATTTCGCCGGCGGCGGCAATTCGTAATTCCACGCCCGCTGCGGTTTCGGAAACGATGATATTGCGCCCACCCAGCATAAGAGCCTGGGTGTAACCATTCCAAACCTGCATGAGTGTCATTTTGTCAGTCGCCAGAGGCTGAACAGCATTGCGATCAAAAACTGTCTTTTGATACGCGAAAGCCGTACCACCATAGACACGACTGAATGAATCGTAACCAACAGAAGTTTTAACTCTCTGAATGACTAAAGGATCGGCTATAAAAGCGTTCACCTGTTCTTCAACCTTTGCGTAATCTTGACCCAGGTTCAGTGGTTGCCCAGGCATCATGAAACTACCTGCTACAATATCAAAGTCGAATGGAAGAGCTGGTTTTGGATCTAATAACATCACTCTGTAGATCACAAAGCGGTCTTTACTGATCAACCACTGCATTTTGCCAGGGATGTTGAAGATAAAATCTTTTTGCGACTCATCTCCCCAGTCAACGACGCAGGTTTTTGAAGCCAAGCAATCGTAGGTCGGAGATTCTTTTTCAACAATACGGTAATAATCGATAGCAATCTGTTGGGCGCCCGCTAAAGTTTGCGCCTTGTATCCTAAACGACTAAAATCAAATCCCATCGTGATTGGTTTTAATGGCGAAGGCATTGCGATTTCGCCTAGATACTCAGGAAATATCAAAATAAACGACGGTGTCCGCGGAGTGTCCTGTCGCCAAAGAATATATAAGCCTTCATCATAGTAGGCATACCCCTCGGCATTAGGTCCAAAACGAGGACGCGACAATAGCTTTTTTTCTTCAACATCTTCGAGAGTCGTATCAAATGTTAATCCCCCTGCGCCCTGTGTGTACAAAATCGGCAAGGATGATGTGGCCTTGATTTTTGCATCATAAGCAAATCCACCCTCAACGTCTTCGGTGGAAATTGGCATTTGCAAGATATCTTTGGCCGAAATTTTTTGCCCGCCCACCTCGATCAGTAATGCCTTTTCGTACTGCTGATCTGTTGGAACAGCTTTTTCAAACAACACCGGAGGTGTGGCTGGTGTTTTCGTATCGTATGCCTTTGGCGATTTGGAGCAGGCTGCTACGCTCGCTAAAGCAAAGAACAAAATCAAATTCTTTATAAACATTCTTAATCCCCCTAAATTCATTGTAGAATACCGATGAAGTTAAACTGTTTTGTGAGCACTTAGTCAATGTTGTGTCAGAGGGGTGACACTTATTGTAAAAATGAAAGATCCTGTAAGATTCCTAGATAAGCTCGAATCTAGAGGGGGCCTGTCGATTTTGATTGGCTTAATACTTGCTCCTCCTTATGGTAGGTATTAATAAGTTTTGGGGAGTATTTCCAAATGATGTTTGTTTTATCGGCAGTGTTCTCATTAGTTTTTATTGTCTCGACCGATTCCCTGGCTGCGGGCATTTTGGCGTCGTCGCTATGGGTTCTCGGGTCTTACATGATGTTCTGAGTGTGATATCGAGTGAAAGTACTTATCGTTCGACTCTCTAGTTTTGGTGACATTCTTCAAGCGCAAGCCTGCTTGCAAAATATATATAACTCTGGTTTTTCCAATATCACAATCGACTGGCTGGTTCGCTCCGACTTTAAGGATTTGCTGCGCGATCAGCCGTTAAATCGCGTTATCACCTTGGAGCGAAAAAGCGGATTTATCTCGCTCTTGCAAACCATCTTCCTGATGAGCCAAACCCCATACACTCATATTTACGATGCTCATAATAACTTGCGGTCATTTTGGGTGCGCGCCCTACTGCCACTACTGATTTTTTTTCGTCATGGGCTACTGCCACATGTTCTAGTTCGTAGCAAACATCGCTTGCGAAGATTTTTATTTTTCAAGCTGCGAAGGCCAGTTTTTGAAATGCCGTTTCGTGGAAGTTACTCTTTTTTGACACCGTTAGAAAAGTGGAAGATGTCTTCCGAATTTCAACAGCGCGCCCATTGGAAAACTACCGCGAAAGTTCCTGTTCAGCTGCCACCATTTTTTATTGCCATTGCACCCTCGGCGGCCTGGAAAACTAAACGCTGGCCCGCTGCCTCTTGGAAAAAACTGATTGACCTGCTGCCCAATGAATTTTTTGTGGTGCTTGGGGGCCCCGAAGATACTTTCTGCGAAGAGATTGCAAACACAGCTCCCCATCGTGTGTTTAATTCCGCCGGCAAGTTTTCCCTTCTCGAAAGCTGTGCTGTGGTTCGAGATGCGCAGCTTACAATTTCAGGAGACACAGGCATGCTACATGCCGCAGACCAAATGCGCCGGCTCAACATCGGTTTGATTGGGCCGACGGCGTTTGGCTACACCAGTCAGAATCTTTCGGTGGTTTTAGAAACGCAACTTGTTTGCAAGCCGTGCAGCAAAGACGGACGCGATCCGTGCGTAAATCCAGTTTTTCAAAAGTGCATGATCGAAATCACGCCCGAAAAAGTGGCCCACGCTGCAAAACTATTATTGGTATCCCGATGAGTTTGCTTTATCGCTTGGTCTATTTTGTGGTTGTCAGACTTCTGCTTCCAATTCTCCATGGCGTTAGCGATAAAGTTTCTCGCGGCTACAAGCTACGACAACCAGTCAACGGCGTCCTTCCCTGGCTTTCACCGCCCAAAGACCTACACCCTTTGTGGATTCACTGCGCCTCGGGGGAGTTTGAGTACGCCCTCCCGGTGATACGAGAAATTAAAAAGAAGGACCCCACACAAAAAATCCTGGTGACTTACTTTACCCCCACATATGTAGAGCGCATGCAAGCCGAGCCACTGGTAGACTTTGTACTGCCTGCACCCTGGGACGAACCGGCTGTGATAAAAGCTTTTATCGATCACCACCAGCCGAAAGCGCTCCTATTTTCGCGCACAGATGTTTGGCGTGAAATGAGCCGACAGTGCTCCATTCAAAAAATTCCGGTAGTTGTTTTTTCGATGACATTCCAAAAAAAAATAAATCTTATGTTACGAGCTTTTTTTCGCTGGCGTTGGCAATTTGTAAATCAGTTTTGGGTTGTTTCCAAAACAGATGCCGACCACCTTCGGGCGCTTTTACCAAAAGCGCAGATCGATGTTGTTGGCGACAGCCGTTACGATCAGTGTTTATTTCGGCTTTCGCTCAACAAGCCTCTGCCCTTCTCAATTTCGCAGAATTCCGCAAAGTTAATAGTAGCTGGCTCGACGTGGCCCGAAGACGAAGACGTGCTTGTACCGGCCATCGCTAAACTCCGCGAGCTTCGTTGGGTGGTTGTGCCCCACGAAAACTCACCCTCGCACCTGGCACAGCTTGAGAGAAAACTACAAGCACACGATGTAACGTTTATTCGCTCAAGTTCGCTGTCCACTTGGGACGGTACGAAAATTTTGATCGTTGATCAGGTGGGTTTTTTAGCCGAGCTCTATCGTCATGCTGATTTAAGTTTTGTTGGCGGCTCATTTCGCAAACAAGTTCATTCGGTAATGGAGCCATTGGCCTGTGGCTGTCTCACATTTGTAGGGCCCCTCTATAAAAACAATCGCGAAGCTATTCAATTTTCGTCTGAATATTTTGCAGACTCTTTGTCAGCTTCTTCGGGTGTAACGTTAGCCGAGGATTCACTTGCTCCTGTACAAATTATTAGAACATTAAACCAGTTAACAACGGGAATTGAACGCGTCGTTAAACAGTGGACCCATCGGCATCGTGACGACTTGATGACGAAAATTATACAAAATTCTGGCGCGAGTCAGTCCATTGCTTCAAAAATTTTAAAGATTTAGTTAATTTTAATAAATTGCATACTATTTTTAAAGATTCGCTCTATATAGGTTGCAGCTATCAATCAAAAGGAGCTTTCATGAAGTCAGTTTTTTTAATTGTCTTATCTGTTCTATTTTTCGGTGCCTCTGTGCAAGCCGAGCAACTTGAGCTGAATCTCGAAGTAAAACCATGCATGACTAAAAATGCAGCCAACAAGTTACTAGACAAAGGAATCAAACTTGACGAGGGAATCATTAACCTCGGTGATTATTTTTACGAGTACATACTCTCTGACGATGGCGTCGAATATGAAAACTACGAGGAGTGGTTAGATACTTTTATCGCAAACGCTCAAAAAAGTCTTAGCTGGAATAAAAAAGAAGGTTACTACTCAACAGATGTCGTTTTAAGAACCTATTGTGCCGAAGCCGCTGAATGCTGGGCTTGGTACGTAGTCCGCTGCGATGGCGATGTCTCAATGGATTGGGGCGGAGAAGATTAAACTCCTTCGTCTCAATCTGAGACAGCTTTATATTTAGACATTTGATTTTAAACTTCCGCGCAACTTTATTTGGTCCCCGACGTCTATGTATACAAGGGGGCCAATTATGCAGTTCAAAATTAAATTTGCGCTCATTTTCTTACTCCTTGGCTTGACCACGGTACGATGTGGAGAGAGTGCTTCCTCGTTCACACCCGCCGATGCCGATACAACAATCGATACTACAGCCGATACAGTGCTCATCGAAAGTATTGACCTTACTTTTTGTGATGCCACATTAACAATCGATTCAGCTGGTTATCTTTGCGCTATAAAGCCCAGTTCGCTTGACCCTCTCACAAAAGATACCGCCGGAAGATCCACTCCTGAAGATCGAGTTTTTGGTTTTGGTTACCACGTTGTTGCGATTCCTAAAAAGTTGAAAACAAAAAATAGCCTGTGGATTCATTTTAGCGGTTCCATGGGGCGTCCTTACGATCAAAACCAAAAACTATTCCCGTCTTCTACTTGGATCTCAGAGATCCTCGAACGAGGTTACGTGGTCGTCCAGCCAGCATATGATAACCGCAAGAGCGTTGCCGAAGATTGCAACTCCGCCGAAGGTTTACAGTTAGACGATTGTTCAGGCTTGGTCACAGACGAAGTTGTGATGGGCGTGGATACCACTTTATTTCGCAATACCGACAAGACCAACGGGGTTGATTTTAGACTCAAAACTTTACTCGGATTTTTGAAAACCAAAGTTCAAATCCCACTTCCGAAAACTCTTAATGCAGAAAACCTCGAC
>JAYUQP010000118.1:0-6979 GCA_043757265.1 Bdellovibrionales bacterium
CCAAATTGGTTCAAACTTTTTCCAAAAGCCTGGCGCTCGTGAGCATATTTACTCATGATCTCAATGCTCCGGCGAGCAATTCCTAAGCTCATTGCGGCCAAGGTGACACGTTCGATTTCGAGATTGTACATCATGTGTTGCGAAGACGAGCCTTCCGAGCCCACGAGGCGATCTTCGGGAATGGTACATCCGTCGAAGACAAGTTCGGCGGTGTTCGATGCACGCATTCCTAATTTGTCTTTGATTTTTTGTCCAACAGCAAAACCTTTGTCAAATTTTTCCACAATGAAGGTGGAAATCATGGGTTTGTTTTTAGCATCCATTCCAGTCTTCGCATACACCCAAACCAAATCGCAGGCGGTGCCTTCATCATCAATGCAACCGTTGGTGATCCACATTTTTTGACCGTTGATAACATAATTGGAGCCTTGTTTTTTAGCCGTTGTTTCCATACCAAGAACATCTGTCCCATAGTTGGGCTCGGACATGGCCATAGCGCCCACAAGCTCACCCGTACACAAACCAGGGAGGTACTTTTTCTTCTGCGCGTCGCTGCCATTCACGGCAAGATTATTTACGCACAACATGGAGTGGGCAAGATAGGCCAAACAAAATCCCGGATCCGAGTAAGAAATCTCTTCGTGGGCGATGACAGCGGAGACAGCATCCATTTCGGAACCACCGTATTCACTGGGAACCGAAATTCCCAATAAACCTAACTCTCCCAATTGTCGAAACAAAGGAAGGTTGAACTTTTCGTCGCGATCAAACTGGTGGGCTTGAGGTTCGACCTGTTCGGCCACAAAAGCGCGAACGGTTTCACGCAACAAACGATGCTCTTCGGAGGGGCTAAATAAATCCATGGAAGGAAATTAGCCTGGTCCTATAAAAAATTCAAGGAACTGTAGCGAGGAAGTCACAAGTCCAGATGCCGTCCGTCATCCAGAACGCAGCGAAGAACCTAAAGGCAGGAGAGCGATTCGAAAGTAAGATATTTTAAGATTGTAGAGTCTCTCGTGAAGCTCAACAGACCATTAGATGCGATTGTTTTGGATCGACTTCCGAAAAACAGAATAGTCACCTCGATTGACACGAAAATTCCTAATTCAGTGCCGTCGTCTTGAAAACCATAAATGGCTGCGTTCGACACAGCCAAACTCAGCGTTCTTCGAAGTAGCGCTCCCAGTGATCCACAGACTGCGTAAGGTAGTAGGCTATGAGGCGTGGATCGGTGTTCACTGGAGGAGCTAGGCGCTTTTGCAGGTCGTAAAAACAGATGGCGGCGGCCACGGAAATGTTAAAGCTCTGTACAAAGCCGCGCATCGGGATAAATACGGTCTTATCTGCCAGCGAAATCAATTCTTGAGTGGCACCGTCTTTTTCGTTACCAAAACACAAAGCCATGGGTTCGTCGGTAGGGATGTCTTGCAGAGGCAGGGCGTGGGGATCGAGATGGGTTACGTAGATTTTTCGCCCTTCCTTTTTAAGCTGCTCGACACAGCGAAGAGTTGAGTCCCATTTACGAATTTGCAGCCACTTGTGCGCACCTTGCGTGACGCGTTTTGATTCTTTAAACTTTTCCTGACGCTCAATCATATGCATTTGATAAAGGCCAAAGGCTTCTGCCGAGCGCATAACGGCACTAGCATTTCCGCGGTCGTAAATGTCCTCTAGCACGATAGACACTTGCGGAAGACGAAGGCTTGCCACTTTTTGGATTTTTAAAAATCGCTCGGGAGTGACCTGAGCTCTGAGTCGATCGATAATGATTTGTGGCGCAAGCTTTTCAAAAAGTTCGCTCATGGATTAGAAACGAACTTGCGGAAGCGGCGTGAGTAGATCTTTGTATTCGCGCAGTAAAAACGAAGGAAGCTGAAAGGCTCCCCAATGCAGGTTTTCGTTGTAGTATTGAAACTCCAAATTTTCCTTTTTCACGCGCTGTGGATTCAAATCTTTCAGTGGACACAATTTTTTTGAAGCGAAGCTGAACGCCCAATATCCACCGGGGTAGCTGAGGTTTGTGTATGTGTAAAGATGCACACGGGGAAAGAGCTCCTTCAAAATACCAAGGAGCGTTTTCTGCATGGCTTTGTGGTAGTAAGGCGATTCGCACTGCGAAACTACAATGCCGTTATCGCTGAGGCGAGCGTAGATGTCTTTGTAAAAATCAATGTTGAACAACGGCGTCGCTGGCCCAATAGGGTCTGAAGAATCAATAATGATCACATCAAAAGTCTCTTTCGAAGATTTCATATAATCGACGCCATCGGCAATCAGTATTTCAAGTTTTGGATTGTCAAATTCGCATGACGTTTGCGGAAGCCATTCACGACTGGCTTCGATAACCACCGGGTCAATTTCAACCATCATGCATTTTTTAACACTTTTGTACCGCAAAACCTCGCGCGCTGTTCCGCCGTCGCCACCGCCAATGATGAGTACCTTTTCGGGATTTGGATGGGTCATCATCGGAACATGAGTAATCATATCGTGATAGATAAACTCGTCTTTTTCGGTCACCATGATTAAGCCATCGTGGGCAAGCAAGCGTCCGTGAGTGACCGTGTTGTAAATATCCACTTGTTGAAAGGGACTTTTTTTGGAGAAAAGATGTTTTGTGGTTCGAAACTTCATTCCCAAGTTTTGTTCGGCGTCTAATTCTTCAAACCATACGTCGCTCATACGTCCATCTCCTGAAGCAAAAATGCGGGTTGAATTTCTTCTTGCGGCCGGTAGTAATTGTAATACTGAGTGGAGTAGCCAGAATTCAAATTTTGTTGATAACGATTTTTTAGAACATAATTGCCAAAGGCCATTTCGCCGACAATCTGTTTGTTAAATAAAACTAGATCAAACGAAGCTGGTTGAAAAAAATCCACCACTTTACAAGCTAGATCAAACTGCTCTTCGGGTTTGCAAGCGTCGGTTTCGAAGCTGGTATAGTTGCCAATCTTTTCTGGCGTCACATGAATCGTATAGTAATATGGGCCGTCAATGGCGTTTAGGGAATATCCGCAAGGGTCAAAAATATGATCGTCAATTTGACCCTTCACTAGCGATTGCACTTGAGCGAGCTGTCTTGCATTGTCGCGGGCCATGGGAACATTTTCTCGACGAAACATTTCGATTCGTTGCGGAAGCACACCATGCATCAAGATTTCCATGGTGTGGTCATCTTTGGCAGGAACATAATCTTGGTCGGTGGAAAAAAGTAAAAGATGATGCTCATCTTCTTGGCCAAAGCGCAGAGCCTGTCCTTTGAACCATTTGTTGAGCTTACGAAGGTCTTCAAAAAAATCAGTGGGCTGATACTGCGGAAACACTTCGTTTTTACGCTCGTAAAAAAAAGCCTCGATGTGTTCAGGTTTAATGGCAGAAAGAATCTTTTTAACAGCTTGTATCAATCGCGTTCGCCCGCAGGTGATCATCACAATATAGCGATCGTAAACAAAAAGGCTCGATTCCGAAAGCAAATACGCGTCCATGTGTTCGTTGCTGATTTGCGATAAAATCTTAGCGCCCGAAGCCCAAACGACGTCTTCCCAAAAGGGTTTGCCGAGCACACGTAAATTGGGTGCTGAGGGCTTAAAAATAATTTCAATTTTCTTCTCAGAACCTTCAAAGAACAACGAACCATCTCCTCGAAATGTAATTGCAGCAAAGCTACAGAAAATAGCCAATGTAAGGTGTGAAATCAACAAATAATCGTTGCAAAAGAGGGTCTTATCTTGCTCTATGGGCCCATATGACATTGCCACAAGAAAATCTAAACGAGATTTCCAGCACCCGTAAGAAAGTTGTGGTGATTGGCGCTGGGCCCGCAGGGCTTGCAGCAGCAGATAAATTGCAATCAGCGGGCGTACACGTGGAGCTTTATGAATCTCAGGGCCACGTGGGTGGCCTTTGCCGAAGTTTTGAAGTGTGGGGACATACCGTTGATTTAGGCCCCCACCGATTTTTCTCGTCGAACACCGAGGTAAATCGATTTTGGTTTGAGGCGGTCGGCTCCTCGTTTTCGTGGGTGCCGCGCCAAACACGAATTTTTTATCAAAAGAAATATTTTCAATATCCACTTAGGGCTTGGGACACTTTTAGCAATTTAGGGTTAGGTGAATCGGTACGAAGTTTAACAAGTTACTTGTGGGCCAAGCTATTTTTTAAGTCCAATGAAGAAAGCTTTGAAGACTGGATCGTTTCGCGTTTTGGAAAACGGCTTTACGAAATTTTCTTCAAAACATATAGCGAAAAATTATGGGGTTTGCCCTGTGCGGAAATTGATCCCGATTTCGCCTTCCGTAAAATTCGTGGCCTGAGCCTGCTGCAGATATTCAGGCGCTTCTTTAAAAAGCGGCCCACATTTGTGGACCAGTTTGCTTACCCCCACAACGGAACTGGTTCTGTGTATGAGAAAATTGCTGACCGTTTTGTCAAAAACGGTGGAGTTCTCAAACTAAATTCGCCCGTACAAAATCTCGACGGCCTCCAGGCGGATGCAATTATTTCGACGATGCCATTGCCGCAGTTTCTAAGATTACTGCCGGATGTTCCAGAGTCCGTTCTTGCGGCAGCTCAGCGCCTTACCTTTCGAAATACTGTTCTGATCTATATTTGGGTGGAAAAAAAAGATCTTTTTCCTGACAACTGGATCTACGTTCATTCGCCAACCGTTCAATTTGGACGGGTGACGAATTTTAGTAATTGGTCGTCAGCAAAAAATCACCAGGCCAACGGAACTGTGCTTTGCCTTGAGTATTGGTGCTCCGACCAGAGTCCAGAGTGGAAATGGAGCGAAGAACAATGGAGTGCGTTTGCTGAAAAGGAATTAGTGGCGTCCAAACTTTCAAATGATTATGGAAAAATTTTGGGATGCAAAGTGATTTCAGTTCCGCGCAGCTATCCAGTCTTTAAAAGAGGCTATCAAAAAAATGTGGAGATCATTCAAAAGTATTTGCACGAAAACCACCCACAAATATACTCCATCGGGCGTTACGGGGCCTTTAAATACAATAACCAAGATCACAGCTTACTCATGGGGCTTCGGACCGCTGCTCTTTACTTAAAGCAAAATCGCAAATATCATGACAGTGTAAATTTAGATAAAATAAATTCAAATATGGTATATGAAGAAGACTTCAAATTGAGTGATATGAAATTTGACGCGTTCGACGAAGTTTAAATGCAACATAAAAACGGCATTGCAGCAAAGAAAAGGGAGCTTCAAGGATAAGCAACCTTTTATTAGAAGGAGCTTCAAGAAGAAGCGACTATTTAACCGGAGACACCATGAACTTATTGATGTGTTTACTCTTAGGAGTTGCGATGGCTACAGACTGGAAATCCTTAGAAGACTTTCGTAAAAGCACCGAGGATTCCCTCAAAAAAAATTGGTTGGTGGTCGTTGGTTTGGAGTGGCTGCAAGAGGGCAAGCCGTTATCGTGGCCCGAGCAAAATCCAGTGATGATTTTCGAAATGAAGAAAAAGAAAGTTTCGGTTACAGTGTTAATTGAGACCGGCGTCAAAATTGACGGGAAACCAATAAAAAAAGATAAATCGTTTTCGTTACTAAGTGACACGTCAGATTACAAAACTGTGATCGAAAAGGGTTCCCATCAACTTTTTATCATTGATCGCCCCAAAGGGCTGGGTTTACGCATTAAAGATCTGCAAAGCCCGGCTATAAAAGAATTTACTGGAATATTGTGGTGGGAGCCAAAAGAGGACTACATCATCAAAGCCACTTGGAAAAAGATTAAACCAGCGCGAAAAATAAAAATTCCGGATGTCCAAGGCGAAGTGACTGAAGAGAAAATCGCGGGTTTTGTCGAATTTGAAATGAATGGGCAAAAGCATGAGCTTTATCCCACGCTGGAAGGAGCTAAACTGTTTTTTGTTTTCAAAGACTTGACGAGCGGCAAAACAAGTTACGGCCCGGGACGTTTTTTAAGTACGGAGCTTGGAAAAGACGGCACAGTCAGTTTGGATTTTAATCGCGCCACAAACCCTCCGTGCGCTTACATAGCGTTTGCAACGTGTCCGCTTCCACCAGTTGAGAATTATTTAAAAATAGAAATTCCAGCCGGCGCGCAAAAGCCTACAAAAGGGCATTGAGTTGTCGTAACTAGTATTTATTCAAGAACAAAAGGCGGTAGATAATACCACTTCTTGTCATAATGTCTCTTCGACTTTGATCCACTCCAGCCATGATACCGTAGGCAGCGCCTTGGGTTGCGGCCGAGGCGAGTTCCGCTTTCCGTTTTAACCTTTCGTAGTGTCTCCGCAAATCAGGCATCACTAATAAAACTTTTTCTAACTCACCACTATCTAGCCAAATATCATTGCAAAACTGACACCGCTCGATAAGCAAATTGTCTAAATCAAATTCTGTCATTTTTACGCCGCAGGAAATACAATCTAACCGTATCATTTTTCTCCTACATTTTCGGCAATGTGGGTTTTCGTTTTCTTGAGCTTCATGGCAATGACGGCAAATGGAAAAGGCTCCGCGGCCCTCTCTCTCCGTAAACATAGTTGGGGCGAACAGTGATTTATTGATGAGCCTTTCGAGAGTTTCAACTTTCATAGCTAATCCACCGCAATCAAAGCAAGTGACGGCAAAATTCTCCTTGCCAATCTGGTAAAGTTTTTTGTTTTCACAGATGGGACAATCTTTGTCGGTTGGAATAAAAAGCTGAGCTCCATCTTTAAAAGCCTTGTCGAGCGCTTCCTTGGATTCGTTTATTTTCAAAAATATTTTACTAAACTCAGGGTGGTCTATGAAAAAAACCTGACAATCGTTGCACTCCTCGAGCTCAATGTCGGTATCGTGTACACAGCCTGAATGCATTTCCAATTTACAGACTGGACAAATAAGATGTTTTTTAATTGCGTCTTGCAGTCCCAAACGAACCAATTGTTGAGCGAACATGTGATCATCGAAAGCTTTTAAAAAGTCGGCTTTTGAAATGAGAGTTCCTTTGCA
>JAYUQP010000119.1:0-2610 GCA_043757265.1 Bdellovibrionales bacterium
ATGGCTCGTCCGTTTGCATCTTTCAATTGGACTCTTTGATAAAGCGAACTGTTCATGCCTTCCATCATCGAAGCACCAGCGGCGTAGACCGAGGCGCTTACTTCGGCTTCGCTTGTACCAGAGGATGTTGTGAGGGATGCAAGATCGAAAACTTTTGAACTGATGTTGTTTTGCCCAAGAGCACCTAAAAGATCGATAATTCCACGACCGATTTCGTTTTGTCCGCCAGCTGGAATCCCATTTTCGCCTGTGTAAACAAAGGCCGACATGTGCATGTTGTAGCGCTGACTTAGTCCAACAAGCTCTTGTGCAAGTGTTTGGCTGTAGCCGCGTCCACCGTCAGTCACATTCATATTGATGCTATAGTTTCTAACATCCTGCATGCAATGTCTTTTGCGAGCGATTTGTTCTGACGTCATCCCGCGCTCGTCGGAACGAATGGGAGCGTATATTGGCATGGTCGAAGCAACTTCGCCGACTGTACAAGCGTCGTTCTCATCGCCAATAAAATGGATGTTTAAGATGTCTTTATCTTCCATTTTCATAAGTCTGCGATACTGGTTGTTTCGTAGTACGGCCATTAGGTTTGCCGTGAGTAACTCTCCACCGTCAGAAATACCGCGAGAATTATCCGTGCGCATATTTAAGATTTTGTTTCGAAGGCGGATAAAGTTAGCATCACGAGTGGCGCGAGTGTGATCAAACCGAAGAATGTCTAAATCTTGATTGGAATATTTGAAAAAGTTGTTGCCGCTGAGTGCTGAATGAAAACTCTCAGCCGAGTGACCAGTGATTACGCCCAAATGAATTGGAATTTCGCGGGCGATGGTGTTTTCGTACATTTCGATGAGGCCAGCTAATTGTTTGAAGCGTTCGTTTTCGTTGGACTTCGAACCATCCATTACAACCCAAACATGAACTGTTTTTGGACCATTGTTGGAATACTCATATTTGTAGTCTTGGCATTCGCTCTGTGGAGGAGGTGTCGTTGGTTGTTGTGGATTACAATTGTTGTTTCTGCGGCAATCGTACGAAGGAGGTTGTGATGGCCCTGGTTCATAAGCTGGCGGCTCAGTGCGCGGATTGCGCGTTTGTTCTACCGGTTTTACGGGTTGAGCTGATGTCGCTGTAAACTTAGATTTCGCGCACGCTATCAATGTCGGTAGCACGGTCAAAAGCAACAGGCTTTGTGCAATTTTGGTTCTTAGGCTCAACATAAATCCTCCAGGGTTTTCGGCCCTAAAAAAAGTTCTTCGTTTGAAAGATGTGCAAACTTCATCCCACAATATGGAACCAGCTAAACTGTTGAAAATTCGTATTTTTGAGGTTTTGACCAATAGGCTTTAGCAAAATCCGTCACTTTGGCATGGCTGGCACGCGCGAAGATTGTCGCTTTTTAGATTTTTGAAATGAACAGTTCTATAAGAAATACATCATCGTGTGAATTAGATAGAACACCTCTGCCGATTCACTACACTTCGTAAAAACCCATGAAAACCTTTTTCGCAACTCTGTTTATATCATTTGTGACCGCAAACTCGTCTGCTGAGATGTTTGAGGATCATTTGGCCGATGCCAACGCGCTAGGTGACAGCCCTGTATTTACAGAAGGTGCCTTTGTGCTCCCAAACGAAGATCACTTTTATCTGTTTGATAACTCGTTAGCCAGCAAGACCGATGTGATGATTTCCGTTGGAACATTTCGCACTCTGGAAAACGCTTCGCGCGGAAACTTTAGCCATGTGGTGATGATGGATATGGATTTGGGGATCGTAAGGTTTAATCACTTCCAGATAGATGTGCTTCGTCGCTCGCCCACCCGCCGTGAGTTTATTTTGAATTTTCTTGGATTTAGGTCGCTGTTCGAAACGATTCCGCAACTGGAAGAGTGGTTACAAGCTGCCGAATTTAAAAAGATGGCAGACTTTTTAAACACTAAGAATTTCGAGGAAATTTTCACCGGGGATTCGGAAGAAAAGAAGATGCGGTATTCGTACTTGCTTAGAATTTTGAACCTTAGTGATTTTTCGCGCGAAACGAAAGCCGGCTTTTTAATCAGCGAAGAGCGCTATGGACGCCTTCACAAGCTCGCCTTGCTAAGAACGATTGTATCGGTTCGCGGCGATCTGGCCGATGCGTCGTTTGCAAGACTTGGGCATGTGTTGCGAGAATACGACTTGCGCGTGAGTGTGCTGGATGTTTCAAACTCTCCCGACTACTTTTTGCACATGGAAGGCAACGCGATCGATGCGTATCGTTTGAATTTGCAGCAAATTCCATTTACTCGCGATGCAGAAGTGCTTTTTACAACAGGCATGATGTTTGGTCCTCACAAAATGGGACTTTGGCATTACGTCAGTTTTGCGGCGCAAGACTATATATATGAGCTGGGTAAGTTGATTCGCTTAGGTAGCTACAGTTGGTTTGTCAATTCACCGGCCGCTCGCGATCGAGCTCTTAGTCCCACGCCCAGTACGCTTGTCTGCCACGCTTTATTTTCTGTTAGAAGCCAAAGCCATTAGTACAAACAGCGCAAATATTCTATCACAGTTTGCTGCCACCCCATTTCGAGGGCATCGCAAACCAAAGCGTGACCAATGGACACTTCCT
>JAYUQP010000120.1:0-2604 GCA_043757265.1 Bdellovibrionales bacterium
GCCTTCATGGTTTCGAAGCCAACTCCAGCTGCGGCAAAAAGGATATCATTACTGAACACACGATAGGTGCTAGCTCCAGTACGTTTCACAAACGGAATGTCATGGCGATGGAGACCGCCTTTAAAGCCAAGTCGATATTTTTCAGATTCCCAGGTGATTGGAAAATACGAAAGATTTCCTCTGAGCTCGGTCCAATCCATGTCGGAGTTTTGCAGCGTGTACGCACCATCGGCGACGGCTTCGCCAGGGCGATTCATAAACGCGATGTCCACTTTCCAATTGGCATTCCAACGATACTCTCCGCCGATTTCCCAATACGGAAAGTCCACCCCTCCTAAAGATCCAAGCGCGTCACTAGAGGTCGCCGTAATGGTTTGCTCGAGGGTCGTGTAGCTAAAACCAAGGCTTCCCCAAACGATCACTTTGCCCGTCACCCATGATTTCCACTCGCCGCGGTCGTTGACAACCATGCCGCGATCCTGATCGCTGTCGTATTCGGCTAAGAACTCTTCGATTTTTACACCGTCTTCGTCTTTGCGAATTTTAAAGCTTTCCTCAACAAACTTAAATTGATCGGCCGCTCCACTGTCTGGAACTTCGAAACTAAAACGATACGGTACCCACTTGCCGCTTTTAAACACTTCTAATGGAATTTCCACTGGAACGGTCGGTAGATAAAGTTCGAAGGCAAAATATCCTGTATCGCTGGCAATCACTGGAAATTGCACGCGGTGTTTTTGTGGGATTCGGGCCCATCTCACTTTTTTTGCATTGAAAATCATTTTAACTTTGTTTTCACGAACACGGATTTGGGTTCCAGCCTTTGCATTTCCAGAAAAGCGCAACACGCGGCGATTGTCGCGGGCTAATTTTTCGGAAACGACTTCTGGTTGATTCCATTGAATGGCTTGGGCGAATGAGTCTGCTGCCGACAGCAGAACAAGGATAAGACAAAAAACATAGACCGATAAACGTCGAAACATAGACTCTCCCCTAATGAAAGCTGGCTCACGAACAAAACGTTTTTTATTTCAACAGTTCGCAAGCTTTCATTTATCATCAACGGGAGAGTCGCGAGAGTCAAGATAGCTCCAATCGGGAGCTATTCAATAAACAATCGCTCCAATCGGGAGCTATCTAATAAACAGTCGCTCCAATCGGGAGCTATTCAATAAACAATCGCTCCCCTCTGGGAGCTATTTCACCAATAGCTGCTCCCTTTCGGGAGCGGACTATTAAATGGCCATGTATCCGCCGCCAAAAAGGATCAGGGAACAAAAAACGATCATCAAAAGGGTTTCTGGTAAAAGCATCATAGAACCTCCAAAGCTCATTCGAGCTACCAGCATCTTATGCAACCTATACACCAAATGAAAAACAATAAAAGCGAGGTATGCAAGATCAGTGGCCCTAAATCGTCACTTGCTGCACCCATTTGAGGCCTTGAACGCTCAGAGATTCATGTGGAGCCAGAGTTTCTTGCCGCAGTCTAAAGGCAATGAGTATGGCTTTGAAATGAGCTTCAAGATGGGCCCGATGTGAATTCATGTCCGACATTAAATAAGACAAGTCCTTTAGAAAGAGCGGGTCCGATGTTTCAAGCAGACTCTCACGCAAAATAATCTCTTTAAGTTGTGCAAAAAAGGTTGTTTGCTGCTGGTGACTCTGGCCGTCTTTGAAAAATAAATCGGCGTGCAGCAGATCATGAAGTAAAAACTCGAAGGCGTCACGTTGACCATCAACAAGTTCTCCGCGCGCGGCTTTTTCCAAATCCATAGTGACGATGCGTTTTCCCTGCGACTGCAAATCCAACATTTCAAACGGTGTGGGAACCCGGCTCCATAACAACAGTTCGCAGTCGCCCCGGCTCCATTTCCACAAAACATCAAAAATAGCCTGAGGTAACAGTCGAATGCGAAATTCCACTGCGATATCCAAAAAAAACTCGGAGTGTTTTAGTTTTTTGAAACTAGCCAAACAAGCCGAGTCGATAGAAGACGTCCTCACACCCTGTCGAATTTGCGATGTGAACGGTGCCACCTTTTTTCCAGACGGCATGATCCACGAATCGCCTTTGCGTTGGTGAAGAAAAATAAGGATAAAAAAAAGCACCTGTTCCGCGGGCGCTAGCTCGTACTTTGCGGATAATTTCGTCAGTTCGGCAACAGCGGGCGCTACGCTACCCGACTCCTCCCGCAGAGATGCCGGCGAAATAAGGTAATGTTTAAAGCGACTTTTGTGTTGCAACATTAGGGTGTGTCCTCATTTTAATAACGGGCTGTGCGTGTAACTAAAAATGCACGGCTTCGTAGCTCCTTCCTCAAATTGGCTTAGGGTCAGTCCTTCGTCGGCGATGCCTCGCCAATCAATTTTGTTTATACTCACGTCACATCATTTAAATGAGGACACACCCTAGACAAATTCCTAATTTGAAAGTTTGCATTTGAACACTTCTTTTTCTCATTTTTACAAAAATAATTATTTTCGTTTCCCGGGTTTTACATTGAATTATTATTTTATACGTTCAGTCCCCTTTATTGGTTTATTCATAGTGCCATACGGGGGGTCCAATGAAATTAGTCTTTCTTATGCTTTTTATTTTTT
>JAYUQP010000121.1:0-6865 GCA_043757265.1 Bdellovibrionales bacterium
ACGAAACGCACCTTTCAGTCGCAGGTTTATGTAGATATCGCAGAGAAGGGGGACACTCTTGATGTTCGAGGCAAAAACGTGCAGCTTGCGATTGAGGAACTTGAAAAGTTTTTGGATCGAGCGACTTCGCTGCGGCAAGATCGATTGCGCATCATTCATGGTCATGGCTCTGAGGCATTAAAAAAATCTATTCGCAATCATCTGTCGCGGAGTTCCTATGTGACCCGTTGGACGTCCGCCCAAGAAGCCAATGGAGACGACGGCGCCACCTTAGTGTACGTCGCCCTCGATTAGCAACAAGTCGCTACTTCATAGCTCCTCGTTTTGAACGTCCAGCAAAGCTTTGCGTTTCTGCCACCTCGTAGTTTTTTTGATGGGAACTGCCCCGTTGTCCGCACCAGCGACTTCGTTGCTCCACGGCGAAGGCAAATGAGCTCAAACCTCGGGGTCTTGCATCTGTTTCACCGGAATAAACAGGACCTGGCACCGAACAATTCGGTGCCAGGTCCTGTTTATTCCGGCGGCTTGGAGTGGATTAGGGTTTGCGGGCGCAGAACCATGTGCCCGATGGCAATAGTGCCAGCCAGGCTGGACGGTTTTTTCCCGACATGTTGATGATCTTGTAACCTTGAGACTCAAAATAGTATTTCAAGTCTATGGGGTTCAGATAGTAGCACGCATCGTTGTCGGCATGGAAAGGTGGATTGAGATCTGGCTTGCGCATTTTGAATAGTGGTTTACGACTGAACAGGAATTTTAAAATCCAAATGCTGTGGACAAAAAAACGCGCAACAATTTCGGGAAGCGTATTTCCATGGGGGTGCGTCGGCATACTTGCCTGTCGCCATAGGACTCCCCGCAGCGGCCTCACTTTCCAAACATACTTTGTCAGTCCACGAATCGACTGCAATACACTTAGGAGATTTGGCCCGACAATACATACGCATCCGCCGCTTTTTAAAACTCGATCAAATTCTTTGAGCGCTTGGAGTGGATTCTCTACGTGTTCCAAACATTCGTGCGTCGTAACAACATCAAAAGTAACGTCCGAGAATGGCAGTTGCGACCCAGAACCTTGTCGATACGTTAGGTTTTGGGATTTGGGCGGTTCAAAAGAATCTGCATGCAGATCCACGCCTGTCACGCTGGCCGATTTTTGTGACAGAAGATATGTTGACCACCCGTTGCCGCAGCCAACATCGAGCACAGTCTTGTTTTTTAAATCGCAAAAATGGTCGACGTAGTCCACGTAGTCGGAATACGCCAATTGAGCCTTCTGTTCGTTAAAACCTGAGCGGCGCACATGCTCTGACGAGTGTTCGTACATCTGCGCAAGTGAGCCGCTGGTGAATGAGGGGTCTGACGCCACAAAATCTCCTGATTAAAAAATTCCCAAACCTTTTTTAGGCGCAGTTACTAAAAGAACCCCATCAATGTATTCGCGTCGCACCAGATCTTTATCAGCGGGAACTGGAAGTTTAAATTCTTGATGCATCGTTTGGTAATTGTTCGTCGCTAATTTTTCACCTTCAAATTGAAGCTCCTGCTCAAATTTTCGAGCTCCAGAAACGGTAATACGGTCGGGCTGCACATGCACTTTGATATTTTTAAGCTCATGCTCTGGGACTTTCAGCGCAATCTGGTAAAGCGCCCCATCATCTTTCATCTCGGCCCCTAGGTCCTGCATACGGTAAAATTTATCTTGGCCGGCAGTCTCCTGTGCTTTCATCTTTTCGATGAAGTTGTATTTGGATTTTTCGTACTGTTCCTGGTATTTCAGTCGCTGACCTTCTAAGACCAATTGATAATTGACTTCGCTCGAGTTGTATTGATTTTCAAACTCGTTTGCCCGACCCCGAATCTGCGTTTCATAATGGGCTTTTTCTTTATCAATTTCATTTTCGTAATGATTGCGCTGAGCAAGCCTAAGACTTTCATAATTTTCTTTTTCAATTTGAATCTGCTCGTTGGATTTCTTTTGCATGTCGTTGACGTTTGTTTTCGACTGACGCTGTAACTCTTGCTGCCGCTTTTGATGCACTTGAGTTTCGGTCTCAGTTTCTTCCTTGCGACTTTGCGCAACAGCTGAATGCTGGGACTCGTATTCTTTTTGTTTCTCGCCCAGAGATTGTTTTTGCTCGTGGCGGACGAGAGCCTCTTGTCGCGTCCGCTCCTCGATGGCTTTTTGATAGCTCCGCTGCTGCTGATCCCGCTGCTTTTCGATGCGAGTTTGATGCGCCCCTTTTTCGGTGTTGATTTGTTTCGTTTGCTGATCATGAAGTTCATTCATCGCAGCCGAATGAGTTTTTTTCTCGCTACGAACTTGTTCCTGCTGTTGTTGCTTGGTCTTTTTAAGCTCGTTGTTCTTAGCAGGATTGGAATTATCTGATCGATTGAGCGACTTATTAACGCCGTCCATAGAACTCCTCCTGAGCAATCATGAACACTCTTCAATATTAGCATGATCTTTAGTTATTTGGAGCTTTCGTCTCCGAAAGGTCGGGTACAAAGTTTTTTGAAACCGTCTGCTCGCTGCCAGCACATCCAATGGTCCAGGATCTGAAGAGTCTGAAAGGGCGTAATTGGATTATAGAAAACATACTGCTCAGGCATAAGTGTTGAAAGAAATTCCCGCGATTTGTTTGTGGTCGTATCTGTGAGCATTAATTTATAAACGCGATACTCACCAAAGAGCTGTGCTGGACAAAAAATAAGCATGAGTAAGATGATTTTCATGCTGTTTTATCGGTCATTTATGGTAAAACCTGTAATGAGCGACGCCTTCCAGCCACGAAACAAGCTTCTCTCGTAAAAGAGAACTGAAGTTCCTCTCCAGGGCGCATTCCAGTAATGCTTGTCAGCTGATTGCGCGCATTCCACTAATGCTTGTCAGCCGATTGCGCGCATTCCACTAATGCTTACTTATCGATTTATTCAAAATGCTATTGTCGACGATTTTGAAATAAGCACGAATCAACAAAGCGTGATCGTGAATGCTTAAAGTTTGCATATAACTTCTTTTTTCATCGATCGATTTCATTTGAATAAACCTGTAGAGCAACTCCTGAACAAGTTTTAACTTTTCGACTGTGTTTTCCTCAAGACTGGGGTCTTCACTGCGAATCGCGCGAACAATATCAGCTTTATCAAAGAGAATATGGATTCCTCGGGCCGACTGATGAATCAGTTGGTCCATCTTTTCTAGACAGTCATGAGTTAAATCCGTCACAAAGCCTCCTTGCGTGATAGATCTAATGCAGAAAAGGGTCGCGACCATGCGAACCTCCGAGAGCAGCACTCTCTATAGATGATTGTGTGGAGTGCTTGACAACTATTCAACTAAAACGTCGCAGATTGACATCTTCCGTCAACGCTTCTATCCTTTTTTGTGGGGGTCTAGTCGTGACTAAAAAAAACCTTAAGCCATCCTATGATGAAAAAATCATCATCGACGAAAAAAACAAGCTTGTTTTCAAGACTGAAGACGAGGTCCTGAAGTATTTCGACAAACAAATCAATGTTTTGGAAAAGGAATTTCTCAGTCTTCGCCCTAAAAAGGATTTCACTGACGAGCAGGCGGCGAAACTTGAAAAATTTCTCGATATCACTTTGGACAACCCAGATGAAGTTTGGGTCGACAAAAAAACCGTCAAAGCCAACGCGATTCATATTTTCGTGAAGCGTATCGAGGCTCCCGAAGAAGATGACTTCCATTACATTGCTCTCACCTACTCGTCCGACAGTGTCCCTACGTTTGTGTTTTTGCATTTTCCAACTAAACATATTCAGCTTGTAGATAAATATCGCCGCGGCGATATGGATCAAGATCGAAACGCCAGCAAAGTGGAGCACGGATGTATTGAGGGCGATGCTCTCTCCGAAGACGATGACCTGGCGCTGGGACTTTACAAAGCCATGCTCACACTTCGCCAAGACGACGACCTTGCTCCGGATGAGTTTCCAAACTATGCAGAGCTTCGCGAAGGCGCCATCGAAGAACCAGACGAAATCTGGCGCAATACCGATCTTAACGGGAATGTCCTTGTGAATTTTATCAAAGATTTTTCGATGTCCAATGAACCGCTGTATTATGTGGTCGTTACTTTAGAGGATGCCGATTCTAGTAGTCATGCGCTGCTGTTTTCATTTCCAACTGGGGATGAATCTTTAGTAGATCGCTATCGTCATGGCGAAAATTTGCATGCTGATGAAGTGGTACAAGAATCAAGTCATTAATTGAACATGCGCATTTCGGCGCATGTTAGAAGTTCCATCTGCACACTTTAGCTTAATTTCAGTTTTGTTTATTATTTTTTTCGGACTAAAACAGTTGATAATTCTTCAAGGACAAAACCAAATCGCGAATTCAAGTCTTGAAGTTGATCGATGTTGAAACGTAAAAGTTCTAATACATCAACATCCTGCTGCGGGGTTTTTACAGACTCTGCGGGCTCTTGAGATTCTCTCCAAACAGAATATGGAGACTCCCCTGCTGCGAACAGTGTCTTTTTAAGATCTCCAAAATTGTGACTAGCTTTAGATGGACTCATACATACCCTTCGACAAGAACTAGTAAAGTTTATGTCAGTTTCGCGTTCAACTTAAATTCCCTTAAAAAGCAGTTTATGCCGCAAAATGTAACTTCTTCAGTACTCACACTTCATAGCTTCTATCTCTAATTCGCCCACGTTTCGTCTCTCAACGTTGTTAGCGCCCAAACTCACCGCCATCGTTGTATAATCTGTTGTGTCAATATGGAGAAGCCCGAGCACATGACCTAATTCATGCACGAACAGGGCCACAAGATCGTATTTTCCAGCCTCGCCGTCGTCGCTGGTGGAAAGTGGCTTTGTGCTATTGATTCGCATGTCAGCTTCAAATATACGATCGTCCACCCAGTTGATTTCGGTCTCTGCTTGTTCGGTTCCCTTGCCGGGCCATCCTTCAACCATACTCACAACATTCTTACCGTCTTTTCTAAATCCAGAGGGCGCGTTGAATTTTCCGCCGTACTTAAATATCGCCCCGCGCTTGAATCCTTGTGCAACCATCGTGTCATTCCAGATAGCGATGGCTTTTTCTAATGCTTCAAGTTGATCGTCATTCACTGAGTCGTTAGTGTAAATCACTACAGGTGTTTTCCACGCCCAGGATACACGTTGCTGATAACTGTTTTGTTGAAAGTGGCAGGGTTCCTCGGGCGACGGTGTTTTCGCACCGCAAGCTTGAAGTACAACGGCCATTGTTATTCCCAGGATGTATTTAAAACTGTGTTTCATACGCTTTAGTAGAGCAAGACTTAAACCACCCAAAACAATCCCAACATGCTGAATTTGTTCAGATCCCTTCCTGCTTTAATTCGTGACACCTGTTCAATCCTCAAAGTCTGTTTAAGCTGACCATCCCAAGAAATCGTTTTGGAAGACGTAATATATTGAATATATTAGCTATTTTGAAGTGTCACAATTATAGACATATGCCAGTTGTCGCAAAGACAATTTGGGGCTTAAACTAAAAAGATGCACTCCATACTAATAGTAGAAGACGACACCACCATTTCGAATCACATCAAGCATTTACTATTGAAAGAGTCCTGCACTGTTCAGCAAATAATGGATGCGGCGTCTTTTTTGGAATTTGTACCGCGAAAAACCCAATACGATGGAATTATTCTCGATCGCTTGGTTGGCGCTTATGATACGAAGCAATTTTTAAAACAGATTAAATCCAACAACCCACAGGCTTGCCTACTCATAGTGTCTGCCATAAACACCCCCGCCGAGCGTGCAGAACTTATAAATCTTGGCGCCGACGACTACATCGGAAAACCATTTGTTGATCAGGAGTTGCTAGCGCGGATAAAATCTTTGTTACGGCGAGGCACCACCCAGCGATCGCAGTACCGCCAACTAAAAAACGCAGTTCTTGATTTAGAAAAACGACTGCTTATTTGCGGCGAAAAATCAGAAATGCTACCCAGTAAAGAGTTTATGCTGCTAAAAGTCCTATCCGATGATGTCGGGAAAGTGTTCGATAAGAATTTTCTCCTCGAGACTGTCTGGGGCGTGGACAGCTCGGTAGAGAGCAACGTACTTGAAGTGACAATTGGTAATCTTCGTAAAAAAATCATACAGATGAACGCCGACTTTCAGATAAAAAACATGCGCAACTCAGGATACTGGATTGAGATTTAGATACTTTTTCATCATTGGAGTGGTTCTCTTCATAGTTTCGCTGATTACCATTGTAGGTCTTTATTTTATCCAAATGAACGAGCGAAAAGAATCCATCGACTCTCGCTTGTACGAGACCGCGCAAATCCTTCTGAGCTCGGATATTCTAGATAGCCCGCACATCGACATGGACAAAGCGAAACAGTTTTTAGAATTTAACGTGGGCAAAGGACAGTCGGAAAATTTTTTTCTCGTTCGTAATTCTGCCGGCAGAATTTTGTACAAGTATAATATTTTAGCTACCGAGTTTGAGTATATTCCGCTTGAAGACACCTGGCACACCGTAAACCATCCCGAAAAGTACATCCGTGTGTTAAGCATCAATCTGCCCAAGCTTGAAGACCGCTCTTTACAGGTGGGAATAATTATCAATAAACAACTGATCATCCCGCAGTTTTTTTCAAAAATAACCTGGCTGACGCTCCTTCTTACAAATGGCATTGGAATCTTAATTGCGTGGGGTCTTGCAAACTTTCTTACCCGCCCGATTCGGCGGTTGTCGGAATTTTTAAATAAAAACGCGCAAATCGAAAATGGAACATTTTCGATTCAGGCAGTGACCGATAGCGAAATCCGCTCTACGCCAACAAGTGAAGATGAGTTTGACCAACTGATAGTCTCGATCAATCAGC
>JAYUQP010000122.1:0-2579 GCA_043757265.1 Bdellovibrionales bacterium
TTCGAAAATGCAGGAGTATTTAACGAACAACGAGAAGAGTGCACCTTAAGGGCAGTATTTTTCTAGAAATTCCAGTTCGGCATAAATATTCTGCCAGGTGATTGCGTTCATTCGAATTCTGAGTCGGCTATCTGGCGTAAGAACATATTTTTTATTTGGTAACTGGGTAAGCTCGATCACTTTCATTGGCGGAAGTTTTGTTTGCTCCGTGAAAATTAAGCTTATGGTGTTGATTCCACTTGAAACGTCGCGAATGCCTAATTTTTTGCATAACAGCCGAATCATCATAATACCCATTAAATTAAACACTTCATCAGGTGGCTGCCCAAATTGATCGCGCAGGGCCGCTTCGATTTGATCGATGTCTTCGGCGGATTGAATATTTGAAAGTGCTTTGTAGTATGACAATCGCAGGCGGATGTCGGGCATGTACGAGTGGGGAATCAGCGCTTTCATTTTTAAATTTATTTCAGGCTCTACAGATTCGTCAATTGGCTGACCCTTTGCCTCGTTGATGGCCACTTCGAGAAGATCCATGTAGAGTTCATAACCAACGGCGTCCACGGCACCTGATTGCTCTTCGCCTAAAAGTGTTCCCGCACCGCGCAGTTCGAGGTCATACTGAGCGATCTGTATTCCGCTACCCAACGCTGAATTCTGTTGGAGAATCCGCAGTCGTTCTTTGGCGACATCTTCAATTCCCCCACTACGAGGAATCAAAAGATAACAAAACGCGCGTTGTTTGCCGCGACCTACGCGACCGCGCAATTGGTAAAGTTGACTCAAGCCAAGTGCGTGGGCCTGATCAACAAACATTGTATTGGCATTTGGAATATCCATTCCCGATTCAATGATAGTTGTGCAAACCAACATGTCGATTTCGCGATTAAAAAAAGCAACAATTGTTTTTTCGAGAGAATTTTCGTCCATTTGGCCGTGGGCCACCGCCATCCTTACGCCGGGAAGGTTTGCACGCAAGTCGTCAGCTAAGGCATAAATACTCTGCACACGGTTGTGCAAAAAGAAAATCTGCCCGCCGCGCTTGATCTCGCTCATCACACTTTTTTTGATGACCGACATATCAAACTTCGAAACAAACGTTCGAGTTGGCAGGCGGTCGTGTGGTGGTGTGTTGATCAGACTGAGATCTCTCAGTCCAAGAAGACTCATATTGAGTGTTCGGGGAATGGGTGTGGCCGACATCGCCAGGGTGTCTACGGTGTTTTTGAAATATCGAATCTTCTCCTTGTGTTTCACTCCAAATTTTTGTTCTTCATCAATAATAAGAAGGCCTAAATTTGCAAACTGCACGTCGTTACTTAACAGACGATGGGTCCCGATCAAAATATCGACGCGTCCTTCTTTTAAATCTTTAAGAGTTTTTTGCGCATCAGCCGTGCTCACAAATCGATTGAGAACAGCAATTTGCAAAGGCCATCCCGCAAAGCGCTTCTTAAAAGTTTCCATGTGCTGAAAGGTAAGAATGGTCGTTGGAGCTAAAACTGCCACTTGCAGTCTTTGCGAAGCCACTAAAAATGCCGCGCGCATGGCCACTTCAGTTTTGCCAAAACCCACATCGCCACAGATCAAGCGATCCATTGGACGCTCACGCGAAAAATCACTTTTGATGTCTTCCAGGGCTTTCACCTGATCCGCCGTTTCTTCGTAAGGAAAACTATCTTCAAACTGTGCAAACTCAGGGTTTGTCACATCGTAAACCGGACGGGTGAGAGACATTCTTTTTGCATAAAGTTGAACAAGTTCGTTTGCGACCTCGCGCAAGCGGGTTTGCACTTTCGCTTTGGTCTTTTCCCACTGCTTACCGCCCAGTTTATCAAGTAAGTAGTTGTTTCCTGCTCCCGCATATTTATGCACTTGGCTTAAGCGGTAAATCGGCAAAAAAAGCTTATCGTTATCTTTAAATTTTAATTCTAAAAATTCAGCTTCGATGCCGCCGATGTTCATCACTTTCAAGCCGAGATATAAAGCGACACCATGTTGCGTATGGACGACGGGGTCTCCCTCTCGCAGCTCCGAAAAACTCAGCGCCTCGGCTTTGCTTATTTCGGATTTAGGTGTTTTTCGCGCCTCCGATTTTTTTAAAAAGTGTTCCACCCCGATAAAGGCAATGGCTTCGCTGAGAGAGTGAAAGCTTGTATCGAGAGGATGATTTAGAAAATGCACCATTTTCTTGTGCTGTGTCTGTTGATCGCGCATGGATAAAAGCGCCGTAGGCTCGGGAACCCAAACTAATTGAAGGTTGTGCTCTTCAAAGGCAAGAGTGAGGCGTTTGTACTGAGTTTCGGAGGTGCCACACAAAAATACGTGGCCACGAGTGGCTTTGATCTCTAATATTTTTTTTGCGAGAAAATCTACACGCTCAGGATAAATGGTCGACTTGGCTGGAGCGATCGTGCGCGAGGGAAAATCAAAAACAGAGTCTTCGTCCCCATCTCCCATGTCCAATGTCTCTAAACTTAAAAGTGGCGGTACCAGAGATTTGTCAAAAACTTCCTTCTTCGCGTAAATATGTTCAGGCGAAGGAATATGGGTCGTGTACTGTTTGTACTCTTCGACCA
>JAYUQP010000123.1:0-2568 GCA_043757265.1 Bdellovibrionales bacterium
GGTGACTTTTTGGTGATCTTTCGAACCGGCACGTCGGCGTGGATCACACATGAACTCGTATTCATTTCTAAAACTCCTTGTTTGGAAAGGCTCAATGCCTGTCTCTTTAAAGTTTAAATTTCAACAAAGGTGCCAGCGCGAGAGCACTTGCAATAAACAGCCGAATTGTCTGATTAAAATTGAAAACTTGAGTCCACCTACCAAAGGCGCAAAACGCCATTCGTTCGGATCTCCGTACAAGAAACACATCAGCTGCGGTTACAGCCCAGACGGGAGATTGGAGGTGTTCGTATTTTCGTACACCCAAATATTGAACGTAAGGAAATCAGATTTTGTTTATACTGACGACGAGCAATGAGAATTTTCAGGGATTGAGGTTTATGCTCGCGAAACTCAGCAATTAAGTGCATCTTGCACTTAATGTGTGCAATCAATATGAGAGGAAGAGAGTGAATATAAAGTGCGCCGATCACATTTCTCGAATCAAGCAATTGATATTAACTTTAAGGAAGAGTCCCGATTTTCACGCGCTCATAGTTGAGGGTCCGGCCGGGTGGGGAAAGACCACTGCTGTCGACGAAGCCCTATATGCCGCTGGCATTAAGGGCGCGCATTTGGGCGCGTACTCGACCCCGCTCAATCTGTTCAATTTTTTAGCCGAGAATGTAAAACGATTTATAGTCATCGATGATTGCGCAGGTCTTTTTAATGATCAAAGCTCAATGGCAATTCTTAAGGCTGCGTCATGGCCACAGGGCGGTCAGCGAATATTACGTTGGGGATCAACGTCAAACCGCGCAGCGGTGAATGAGTTCGTTTTCAGAGGTAAGGTGATCATTGTTTGTAACAAGTTTCCGGACACAGCTGACGCGGAGGCCGTTAGGTCTCGCAGTTTTCCGTGTTTGCTTGATATGACGGTATCGCAGGCAAGGAGTCATATAGAGTATGCTGCCGAGGAAAAAAAGTGGTTTAAGAATACCTCAAAATCCAAGGCTGTAGCACGCTTCCTCTGTGAACGCCTGACGCAAAAAACATTGGGGCAAATCAGTTATCGCACACTTCGCATGGGTTACGAGTTGGCCATTCATAACCCGGATTCATGGGAGTCTCTGCTTTCAGGAATGATTAAGTTTTCTCCGATCAACCCTTTGCGTCTTGTCAAAGATCTTTCTGGGCAGAACTTAAAAGTAAAAGACCAATATCGCCTTTTTGAAGAAGCCACAGGAATGCGACGCCGGACTTTTTTTAATTACCGACGTGAGATTAAGGCTAACTCTAAAAGCTGATTTTGAGAAAAAACTCCCTGTTAGATAGGGATTCGGGGACCTTTTTCAATTGATTTCGGATCGCTCGTGATTTGGCGGAGCAACTGAATGGGTTCAATTTTAAGTAATTCCACGAGAATTCTGATCTTAGTATTAGGTAACAGACTAACTCCGCGCTCAACGTTTGAAATAAACTGTTTTGAACCATAGCCTAGATGTCAGGCAACTGTCTCTTGTGAAAATCCCCTATGCAATGAAGGTCTTTTACAAAACGTCCTAGAAAGCGCCGGGGAAAGCGTTGTTGGGTGAATAAAACATCCTTAGTTTAGGTGTATCGATATGATAATATAAACAACTATAATTTAAATGTGAAATTTTTGAATTTCATGATTTATTTTTTCTTTATTTCAGAATGAGAATTTTTAGAAAGTTTTGGTTTACTTAATTAGGCCTTGTTTCAGGTAGTTAGATTCGATTCTCATTATAAAACCAAGTAATTACAATAACTTATAAGTCATGATGTTTTCTTAAGGTTTTTGCCGAACCAGACGAAAGTCTAATGAGTCGCGGAACGTAATCTGGGGAAATTAATGAAAAAAGAACTGGGACATTTGCTGGGGTCGCTGAAGACTTTTAATAATAGTCTAGCGCTCATGATTCTGCTTTTGGTACACGAGGGAAATGCCCAAACGGTTGTTCCTCCCAGCTGCGTTCCAGACGAAATCAAGTCCATCAGCTCCGGCGGGGTCGTTACAAACTACTTAACGTTACAAGCAGCAATCAGTGGCTCAGCGAGTGGTGCGACCATTAACGTTGGTTCGATAAGTGGTTCTGAGATTCTCGTAATTAATCAACGATCAAATTTAACAATTAAAACAGTATGTGATTCCAGAATTGGCGGCATTGAGATAACTGGGAGCCAAGGGATTATCGTTGACGGATTTGTTGTTGATGGTGCTGGCGGTGGTTCAAGTAGTGCTGTAGTCATAGCGAGTAAAAACTCGCCGAGTTCTAATGTAACGATCAAGAACTGTGAAATTCGCAATGCCGAAAAGAGTGGTATCGATGTTGACGACGGGTCTCAAAACGTATCGCTCTTGAGTAATTACATTCATAACAACACGAAGAGTGGCATCGCACTTTCCGGTGCGGGCGCGTTTGTGGTTTCTGGAAACTCAATCTCAAGTAACGGAACAGATGGAGTAAAAGCTGTTAAGGCAGTAACGCTCACGATTTCGGGCAACACAATTACAGGCAATTCTGGCTACGGCCTTAATGTTGATGCTCTTTCGGGAACCGAGAA
>JAYUQP010000124.1:0-52817 GCA_043757265.1 Bdellovibrionales bacterium
GTTTTAAACAAAACGAACAGTGTGGTCGACGCTTTGGCAGCCGACAAATTAAAACCGGAAATCTTTTGTGGGATCAGGAAAATAAACCAGAATATCAAATCAATGTTGATGACGAAGGTGGCTTTCGAATAGGAAATCACACTCACTACTACTTCGATTTTCAAAAAAATCAGTGGTGTAATCACTTTATTCCCACCAATCGAGAAACCTGCAGTGCAACGTTCACTGGAGCGACTATTCCCATCGCCTACACAACGGGAGCCCAGCTTGCAAATAGCGACGATCGAAGCAACTGGCGCAACCAGGGCGTTGTAAAACTCGAAGTACTTGATGGAAAACCTGTTGCGACCATAGGACACGCGACGAGTAACAACTTCAGCGACGGAGCAGTGCTCAACGAGGATAAGCCCGTTCTCAAAGTCACACTTAGCGACACAAACACTGCCGGCCGACGAGCCGTGTTCGAACTCCGCGAAACAAATAAAGCCGACGCCGTTGTGCGAGGGCGTGTTGACGTGTCTCCGACATATGCCCTAGGCACCGATTTATCTTCGAACACCGAAACCTGCGATGCGAACCGGTGTCTCAACGTTGCGCCAGCCTTGTTAACTGACACTACAAGGCAACTTCAGTGCACAAATATCCATAAGCTTGATCTTACCACGTCTACAAATTTATGTTATTCGTGCAATGGAATTACATCGGGTAGCTGTGGAACAACCACCACCCTGATAAACCGCGATGGCAATCAAACCCGTTCTTCGGTGCCAAATGATCCCAGAATATACAGACGTTTTATGGACGTACGCGCAGACATGGAACGTTGTAACGCGACTCCACCGCCTCAACCCCCGGAGCCCGGTGCAGTTGAAATTTAAATCAAGCTTACGCTAACACTCACAGCGAAGGAATTCATTTCGACTTATCCAGCCGAAATTTGGAATTCTTCTTTAACAATTCTTAAATAAAAATCAATTGAAAGTTCGTTAGCTTTATATATTTGAGCTAAACCCAGTGATTTTGCAAACAGTCGGACATTGCTTGGCGAGTTGTTTCTTTAAGATGTGGAATTTGCACTTCGCTTCGCCCAATAGGAATGATCGGGGGCAAAATTTCCATGATGACTTTTTGTTTCCAAACACCCCAATTGGCTAAAAGCGCATTCTTTGGCAAAACCTTTTCGCAACCAATTAACACGAGTGGCACGATGGGCATTTGAGCGTTGACCGCAAAGAAAAACGGTCCCGACTTGAATTTTCCCATCTCGCCAAAACCCTTAAATCGCGTTCCCTCTGGAGCAAGGGCGAAAATATCTCCCCGTTGCACACGCAGCTCGGCCTCTTGATAAACTCGCATTACCTTTTCGCGATTTTTGCGCTCGATGGGAAGAGCCCCGGCAATTCGCATGGCCGTACCAAACACCGGGATGGAAAACAATTCGCTTTTCGCACCAAAATAACAATGCCGTGGAGATGCTGAAAGAACTGTCAGTATATCGTAGTGGCTTGTATGATTGAAAACATAGAGGCAACCCGTCTTGGGCAAGTTATCTGCCCCCCGAACCTCAACTTCAACCCCCGCTAGAAACAAGAGAGTTCGGCACCAGATGGTCGAAGTTGCAAAGGCTGCACCCTCTTTTTTTCCAGTGATGAGTATCATAAAGAGAACAATGACCGAGCAGATTAGCGTCCATAGAGGGAGAATCACAACCATCAGCAACGAGCGCGGGTAAGAAAGAGTTTTTAATATCATTTTCATAAAGTTCCACTTTAAGTCTCATATTCATAACAGTGCGTCAACGTAAAGACATTTTGGACTTATGAGTCGATATTATCAATACTTTAGATATGTTTGATTCACTACCGCAATATTGGGCTCAGCTTAACACTTCCTTGTCGCACGAACTTTTCCGAATTGGAGAGGTTCCACTCACTCCTCGAAAAATCATTGTCGCTATTTTTGCGATTTGGTTTTTTAGCAAGCTTTCACAGTTTGTCGAAAAAACTCTTCATCGAGCGCTCCTCAAAAAAGATTTCGACCCGGGGGCAAAGACATCCATCGAAAGATTTGCGAGATACGGTGTGTTTTTTCTGGGGATCATTATCACACTTTCGTACGTTGGCGTAAACCTTCGCACGCTTGAGACCTTCGGTGCAGTACTTGGTGTGGGGATTGGTTTTGGTTTGCAAAACATCACGCAAAATTTTATTTCAGGTTTGATTTTGCTCACCGAACGTCCAATCAAGCGCGGCGACATCGTTGTATTAGACGGTGTTTCGGGACGAATTCTTGATATTCGCGCTCGTTCAACACTTGTGCTCACGCGCGACGATGTTGTCATCATTGTTCCCAATTCCGAATTCATCACCAAACAAGTTGTAAACCAATCTTTTTCGGGTGAGCGCATACGCTACAGCATTCCCATTGGCGTGGCCTACGGATCAGACACGGAGAAAGTGACAAATCTTCTTCTCGCTGCAGCCCAAGGTCACCCGCAAGTGTTAAAGACCCCTCCGGTGACGGCAAACTTATTAGGCTTCGGTGCTTCAGCGCTGGATTTTTCGGTTTCGGTTTGGCTTTCAGAACTTTGGTTTCACGAAGTGATTTTGGCGGAAATTCGGCTTGAGATCGAAAAAACTTTACGTCGAAACAAAATCGAAATTCCGTTCCAACAAATGGATGTTAATGTTCGTTCGCTTGATATGAAAGAAAAGCGCACATGAAATTTTCTTTGATTTTTCTATTGCTGGCCGTAGGTTGCCAGCATGCAAAACCAACAAAAGATCGACCTTCACCAACTGACCGTACAATTTGCAAACAGCTTTCTGATGAGCGAATGGTCGAGATCCTTCCCCTTGAAAAAAGGGGCTGCCATGTGCAATATACGAAATTTTCAACCGCCAAAACAATCGCCAAAGCCCACGGAGAAAAAGAATTTTGCACCAAAGTGAAAGACCGAATTATAACCAACCTAACTAATTCGGGCTTTGTGTGTGAGTAGATTTTTTCTTGCTGTTGCCCTCCTTTTAGTTTCGACGACCGCGACAGCTGAAGAACAGGCGGACGTTCCTGAGGTTGAAACACCCGCGGACGTGACCGAGTCGCATTGGGGGATTGGGCTGGGGGTGGGTTGGATCAACGACTACCCAGGAGCCGCGCAGGGACGCATGCGCTATCTCGCAGTTCCCACTTACAAAGGAAAAAACATCACCATCGACCGTCAGGAAGGAGTTCGTGGCGACCTCGTTTCCGAAAGCAGCGTTAAATTTTCCGTGAGTTTTTCTTTTTTGTTTCCCACCGATTCGGACGATATTCCGATTCGAGCAGGCATGCCTGACCTTGATTGGACTCTCCAGCTAGGGCCCGAGCTGCAAATATTTTTATACCGCTCAGCCACCCACACCATGTTTATTCGCCTGCCTTTTCGCTTTGTCGCATCGACCGACTTCAGCCACCGATTCGATTCACGCGAGTGGAATTTTGCGCCCAGTATTCGTAATCTTTTTTATTTAAAGAATGACTGGGGCGAAATCGGAACGCGCTTAGAGCTTGATTATGCTTCTGAGAGTTTCAACGACTATTTTTTTGAAGTTCGTGCTCAGCACCAAACACCTTCCAGACGCGCCTATGATGCTCGCGAGGGCATCATGGGCACAACCGTCGGCGTAAATTACTCCTACTACAATATGTACCCTTGGATTTATTTTATCGGAGCAAATTTGTACTTTTACGGTGACGCCAAAAACAGCGACAGTCCGCTCGTGCAAAAAACTCGAAATCATTCGATTTTAGGCGGCCTCATCCGGTATTTTTAAAAGAAAAAAGCCTCGCGTGGAGGCTTTTTATATGACCTTTAAATTTCAGAAAAAATTATTTTAGTGTGCTTGGAGTAAATGTCACACGGATGTCCGCACCTTGAGCTGGAATAAAGCCTGTGTTGAATGTGACGGAGTTTTCAACAGCATTGTAGGTCCATGCTTCTGGTACAGCCTGTACTCCACTCACAAACACTCGAATCGTTTCTACCATTGGCGAGCGGTTGAGATAAAATTTTGTCGAGAATACGAGAATGGAATCCGAAATTTTTGACATAATCGAATCGAAATTGTCACACAAACTCGATTTTAACCCACCTGTGGAATCAACAAGCTCTGCATATCTCTGAGCAATACGACGGCCCGTAAAGGTCGGGGTTGTCAGTTGTTGCTGACAAGCACTGTCGAAAATTCCAATGGTGTTCACCATATAGTTCTTTTGTGCTGTTGTGCTGTTGGTCGCAGTATTTAAAATTTCTACATAACGTGAAATAGGATGTAGGCGTGGATCGGTCTGAACGTTATTTACCATGAGCCCAGTTACCGGGTCTTTAATAGTCTGAATTCCCGTACTGCCATCCCAAGAAAAGTCTTCTTCGTCAGTTAAAAAGATAACAACGAGAAAAGCTCCGGGGCGCGGAAACGGAGTTGCTAGATTTGTTGGGTTTAATAACGCAGCTTCCATACTTTGAAAACCACGCTCGTCGCCACTACCGTAAATACCCTGGGCGACGTTCGTTTGAAACACACTTGTAAGGTTAGGCGTGTTTCGATCAAGTACAAAATAACCGCTGCTCGTGGCATCGTTCATGCCATCAGTGGGATAATAATCCCTTTGTCCATCGCGAAACTGCGCCAGTGTCACATCTGTTCCGTAAGGGGCCATTCCTTTAAAAGCATCTGTCGCAATGACAGCCATTCTAAAATCAAAATTCGATGCAACAAACTTATTTATAAAGGATGGAAAGTTGGCAGCTAACAGGTTTTGGGAGGTTTCCATGGAGCCGGAATTGTCTATCACCCATAAAATATCCACAGGAACACTTTTTGAGTTATTTGACTGTTGGAAGCTAGAAGCGTCATCTGCTACGTTGAATGTTTTTCCACCACAGGCTGTTGCAACAAGCACCGTCACCGACCACATCATTTTGTAGAGATACTTTCGCATGGGATCCTCCGTTACACCCGCACTTAGCGGATTCAATCACCCACACACACTTTCGTCTTAGACCTAGACTTAGATGAGAGAATTCTTCAACATTGCATCATCCCAGCGCGTTTTGCCTTGAGACAGTCATTTTAAACCCCTGAATTGTCTCGCATTTTAAATTCATCATTGACTGGAGAATAGTCTCAATGAGAATAACTTGTACGAAATAAAGAGGATACGACAATGCTATTAGACCAAATCAATATGAACTACCTGCGCATCTTTGAAGCCGTTTACCGAACGCGCAGTATGACCCAGGCTGCCGCTGAAATGCATTTGACTCAATCCGGAATCAGTCAGCATATCCGTTCACTGGAAGACAACTTGAAAATTAAACTCTTCGATAGAATCAAGCAAAAATTGATTCCTACAGAAGAGGGTAAGAACCTCTATGTTCAACTTTCTCCCCACCTTTCAAAGCTTGAAGAAATTTTACTCCAACTTACCAATAAAGATAACTCTCTTCGCGGCGAGGTAGTCATCGGGATGCCGGTGGTTTTCGGTCTCAATATCGTTGTGCCCATGCTCGCAGAGCTTGGAAAGCTGCATCCCATGCTCAATTTTAAGATTCATTTCGATCTCGCCAGAAGTTTCAATAACCTCCTGCTTAAAGGAGACGTTGATTTTGCCTTTGTTGACGAGTTCACTATGGATCGACAGATCGAGACTGAAAACGTGTATGATGAAACACTTCTTTTGTGTGCTTCGAAGGATTACATCAAAGCCAAGGGCGAAGGCACCACTAAAAAATATTTTGAAAGCTTAGAATACATTGAATACGATCAGGCGTTACCCATGTCGCAGAGATGGATCGAACATCAATACAAACACTCGCACATCGACATTAAAGTTCGTGCAGTGCTTGCAGACACCTTAGGCGTGGCAAAACTGATTCAATCAGGTCTCGGCATTGGAATTTTGCCGGGTCACCATGTAGAAAAGTTGAAAGCCGAGGGAAAGCACCTTTACATTTTTGAGGGGAAGACTTCAAAAGAACTTAAAAATAAAATCAGCATCGCGTTTGTTAAGGGCCGGAGCTGGTCGTCAGCTGTACAAGAGAGCTACCACTTTTTGATGAATAAAATTAAATCCAACTAGGGCTCTCAGATGTTAAAATCCACGGCTCTGCTTTTTAGCTGTCTATTTGTCACAAGTTGTTCAACCTCGTTGATTACGAAACAGGACGAAGTAGCATCTCTGCCTGTGCTTCAGGGCGCCACAGATGAAACATCCACGCAGTTGAATATAGTGGCACCAGTCGGCAAAGATTATTCAATCTCCATCAGTTTTGATCAAAGCCTCCTTGAAACTCCCCAAGTACAGAAGAAAACGCATCCGAGTTCGGCTTTTCAGGTTTTGCAGGTGTTTATCAAGAACTTAACTCCAGACCTCACCTACACGTTGCGAATCTATGACGGGAAAACCTTGGTGGATGAGCGTTTTTTTAGGACTCTTCCAAAAGCGTGGACGCAGGCAAGAATCTTTATAATCTCTTGTACGGACGATTCCTTCTACGAATTGCAAAAGAAACAATGGAAGCAGATCAGCGAGCAAAAACCAGATCTTTTGTTTTTGATCGGTGACAATGTTTATGTCGACGGGGGTATTTCGCGTTTAACAACGGTGTCTGAAAACGATATCTGGCGACGCTATGTCGAATCAACGCAAAATCTCGATCTCTACAAATTTAAACAACTCATTCCCGTCTTTGCAACTTGGGATGATCACGACTATGGAATTAATGACGGGAACTCCAATTTTGAACATAAGCTTTTTGCTAAGTCAGTTTTTAAAACATTTTTTCCCATGCAGGACACAGCCAATTTAACTACCGGGCCTGGTGTGGCAACTTCATTAAACATCGGCCAGCAGCAATTTTTATTTTTAGACGACCGAAGTTTTCGTTCCCCACTGGCCGCAAAACCACAAACCCATTTTGGCGAAGAACAGACAGCTTGGATTTTACAAAAAATAAAGAGTCACCAGGGCCCCACATGGCTCATCAGCGGCGATCAGTTTTTTGGCGCCTATCATACATTCGAATCTTTCGAGGGGCATCATCCCGAAGACTTCAAAAAGTTTATGAAGTCTTTAAGGCAAATTAAAAAAACCATCGTTTTTCTTTCCGGGGATCGTCACCTCTCGGAGTTTAGTAAAATCGAAAAATCTCTTTTGGGACTTGAAACATTCGAAATAACCTCAAGCGGCCTGCATGCAAAAATGTATGAAGGTTCGGCCGCACGGCATCCCAATAGCCGGCGAGTGTTTTCTATGGACGGGGTTAGCAATTATCTAGATCTTAAAGTCGATCTTGTTGAAAGGAACAGCATAAAGTTCGATGCCGAGGTGTGGGGCGAAAATTTTGCGTCTTTTTTGCGCCAGTCCTTCAACATCGCACCCCAACCCAAGCTGACGCCATGATTAGCTTGAGAAACTCTGATTTTTCAAAAGTCATACAGGCCATACAAACAGTAGTACAAGGGTCTTCTGACATTCAAAAAATAGCGACAGCGCAGTTGAATGCAGCACTGGCCGATTTTGTACACAGTGCTCAAAGCCATAATTCGAATGTTCGCGAGCAAAAGCATTTTTTAACGCAATCCAATCTCATGCTCAACGAGCCCCTTGCCCGACCTGGCATTGGTCCCACCCTTATTTATGGATCGAGGTCCTCTCCTCTCCTCCGGTTACTTCCTGTGCTCTACGCTTTAAAAAATCGATGTCCTGTTGTGTTTCTTTGCAATCCTTCTCTCCACGACGCTTATCAGGGTTTTTTTGAACTCCTTGTACAAAAAGGAATTCCCGACAAAGCCCTCAGTCTTGTGAGCACGGTTGATAAAGAAGCTTTAGAAACTCTGATTGCGCATCCTTCCCTCAAAGCCATTTATTTTAATGGCCATCTTTACGAGGGGGAATTTTTAAAATCAATGCCGCTGCCAGTTTTCCAAAAGCGAATTCGCATCCACTTAGGTGGTCGAAACCCGATTATTTTTACACACGATGCCGAGTTGGAGAAGCTCAGAGATCTCCTGACAATCGCCTTAGATACGACCTACCTGGCGGAACATTCTTTTAACCGATGGTTTGTCCAAGAAAAAAACTTTGCAGCTTTCGTAAAGGTTACAGAAGATCTGCTTCCTCAAATTCCTGTACTGTCATTGGCCCCAGATCTTCAGTATGAACAGGCTTTGAATGTGCAGAATCAAACTTTGTTGAAAGAAAAAAATTGGAAGATATCGGGTCGGCCTTTTAATCCTGATTTTAACAACTGCTCTTCGTGGCAACAAACGGAAGTCTTGGGCTCATTATTAACCATCACCCGATTTAAAAATGTGGCTGAAGCAGTCAAGTTTGCCAATACCACCCAATATGCAAGCGCCGGGGTGGTGTTTTCATCGACTGCAGAAAAAGCCAAAGAAATTGCAAGTCAGCTTATAATGCCGCACCGATTTTCCCAGGAAATTCCCGACATGGGGCTATTAGCTCGCACGTCTGGTCTTAGCGAAAGCGGTTTTGGATTGGAACAATCGAATAAAGATTTTTTTGTATTTTAGTTGAGTGTTCCCAGCTTTAGTATTGTCGCCCGGAGCACGCGGCCCGTCATCCTGAGCGAAGTAAAGGATCTTTTTCCAATCCAAAGCTTACTGCTTAAAAAAATCGATACGTGCGCTTCCGCCAGCTTGAGTGCTCGTGAACGATCGGCCTTCATCGTCGATGCCTGTAATCGTCACTAGAAGTGTGTGATTCTGATAGTCCGCAATGTCCGGTTGCCCATTAGTCACCGTTGTTAGAGGCAAATTAAATTGATATCTCCCGCCTATACACATACCCACCATAACCCTGTTTAAACGTTGATTTCCTATGGCGTTTCTCACTTCGTAGGTGATGCTGTGCTCAGGATAGTTACCGGTGTTACAGCGTCCTGAGATAACATAATAAGTCTCAGTGCGCGAAAGTATCAAAGGATCTTGCGTATCAATACTCACAAGTAGGAATTCACTTTTAGGACCGCAATCAACCACCGCCGAGATACAGTCTTGGCTGTACAAAGCGCTAGTGCCGTTATCAACGTAAAGTGATGTGGGGGAATAATCGGTTCCGCAGTTCTGAAAGAACAAAATTGGACTCAAGGCGAGGAGTATAAAGACGTGTTTGGTTTTCAAATTCACTGCTCCCCCTCTAGTTTCTTATCGCCAAAAGGCCTGAAAAACTTTAAATAAAAGCATCCGTCTCAAAATGAGACAAATTCGCATTTAAGTGCTCAAAATTATTTAATAAAAAACCGAAAAAGCATTATGTCACAAACGACGCAAAAAAGCCCAGCCCTTATGGCTGAAAAATTAAAGGCACTGATTGAAATCGGCGTCGCCCTTTCTTCGGAAAAAGAACTTACAAAACTTATGCAAATGTTTTTAGACAAATGCCTTGAAGTTTGTCAGGCCGAAGGCGCAAGCATTTACCTGATCGATAAAAAAATGATATATCACGATGCAAAAAATAATCCTTTACTTGTCCCCCAAAAAATACCAGTGCTTAAATTTTTGCGAACCATGAATCGATCGCAAGGACCTAAAGATCAAAACATTCTGGTTGAAATCAATAAAAAAAGCATCGCCGGATTTAGTGCGTTTTCCAAACGTGTAGTGAACATCGAAGATTGCTATGCGATCGATGCTGAAAGCCCCTATCGCTTTAACGCGCAGAACGATATCGATAACAATTACAAAACAAAATCTCTCCTCACGATTCCCATGATTTCAGCTCACGGCCAGGTTCGCGGCGTAGTTCAAGTGGTTAACAAACTGAATAACGAAGGCTTAAAAAAGATTAAAGACGGTGTACTCCAGGAAAACATCATTTCTTTTGATAAAGAAGATGAAGAGTTGATGAAAGTCTTTGCCTCCCAAGCAGCCGTGGCTATAGAAAACGCGCAACTTACCGAAAGCATCGAAAATTTGTTTGAAAGTTTCGTGCACGCCTCTGTAAAGGCAATTGAAGCGCGGGATCCGACGACGAGTGGACATAGCGATCGCGTTGCTATTCTTACGGTTGAACTTGCTCTTTCCATACACAAAACCCAGGTAGGAAGCTTTAGAAATGTCTACTTTTCGGAAGAGCAAATTCGCGAGTTGCGGTACGCTGCCCTTCTGCATGATTTTGGAAAAATTGGAATTAAAGAAGATGTTCTTCTGAAACAAAAAAAATTACACTCACGAGAACTCGAATCTATTCTTTTGCGCCTGGACGGCGTGGAGTCAAAAGACGAAGCCTCGCAGTACCGGCAGTTTATCGAAACGCTTCTCGAAAAAGTAGAAAAGGACCCAAGCGTCGATTCAAAATGGATTCACAAACAAGTGCACGATATCCAACATCATATCGAAACGACAAAATTGCGTGTCCGCCAAATGAAAAGCGGCGTGATCCAAACCAATGAGCCTTACGTTATCAAGGATCAAAAAGCGCTTGATCGTATGTTAAACATGATTACAGCTACAACCGGCCACTTCGATTACAAGGTGTTAACTGACAATGAGATTAAAATATTATCCATTCCAAAAGGCAGTCTGAGTGTGGAAGAACGTTCACAGATTGAATCCCACGTGTCGCATACTTATGATTTTTTAAAACAAATCGCATGGACCGATGGCCTTGAGCAAGTGGCGCACATCGCTCACTGTCACCACGAAAAAATGGACGGTTCAGGGTACCCAAGAGGTATCGCTGGATCTGAAATCCCTATCCAGTCTCGAATGATGACCATTGCCGACATTTACGATGCTCTTGTTGCATTTGATCGTCCCTATAAAAAATCTCTCACCCCTGACACCGCCATCGATATTCTTTTGTCAGAAGCCAACGAGGGAAAATTAGACATTGAATTGCTCCGCGTTTTTATCGAATCGGGCGTTCATATGCATATTAACAATCTCGTAAAAAAGACGGCTTAGTTTATTGCTGCACACCAGGAACAAGATTTTCAGGGCGCCGTCGTGGTCGCAATTCTGGAATCACCCTGGCCGGAACACAGGGATCTTCATTCGCCTGGTAGGCTGATCGGCTGCAAGAAGATGAAGATTGCAGGCTCCCCGTACTGCTGTTTGGATCTGTCGGGCCTGTGGAATCATTGCGGGTCAAGCATCGTCTTACAGAAAGCATGTAGTTTCGTGTCTCACTAATTTTGTCGGCGCCGATATTCGGACGACTTAAAATATTACGACACCATTGTTCCACTGAGTTTCCGCTGTTCATACTCCCGAGCAGAGCATTGTCTCCGGCGTTGTAGCCCCCTGCCATCAACATCAAATAACCGTTGGCATCTCTCCCCGAAACCGGACCTGCCGGCATTCGGTTGTCCATGCGATACATAAGCTCTTTGAGGTAGTACATCTGCATTCCAACCATTAGCACAGGGTTTGTGGTGAGAGACGATGGCGAGGCAGGTGGAATAATGTCATCATAGGTGGCTGTTTGCCCCGGGCGAACGTTAGGAAATAGGCTGCGTGCCAGCGCCGGGTCGCGCCCCGCAAGATTTCGATGAGCATGGGCCATATAAAATTGTAAACCATCCAGTAGTTTTTTTCTGTAGGCAAACTTTACCATCCAATCCCTACACTCAGTCTCTCCGCGGACTCTTTCTGCGGCGCTCGCCTGCAAATAGTATGGCCCGTCTCGCTGCGAAAACTGCGCACACCGCACGTATCTATTCTCAGGAACATTCTGTTCTGGGGTAACTTCGTAGAAATTCGGACCGCCATTTGCCGACCTTTGGTAAAATTCATCCTCCATTTTTTTTTCATTAATCGTCGCTATTATTTCATTTCGAATGTTAGTGTAAGTGTCGGGCATAATTTGTGCCATACTGATGGCCCCGGCATTCGAAACCGCTGAGCTGTCAAACATGGATTCGCGAAAAGTCATGCACGAAGCAAGCGTGCGAGGCACCTGCATAGTTTCGGAAGCCCACTGAGTATAAAGGCCCACGGTCTCTCGGTATCTTCTTAATCTTCCGCGCTGAACGTCGCTGGTTAGGAAACATTGAAAATACTGATGAGCTTCTTCTTCTGATTTGATTTCAAAACCAAGGTTGCCTGCGGTCAAAGCTCTTCCAAGGCGTGTGTCGTAAACGCCCGTCTGGCCAGTTGGATCTCCGACAAATTCCTGGGCGTTAAGAAATCCACAAGGAAATAGCAACAACAGGAGTATTTTCTTCATCTAAAAATAATCTCATTTTTTTGCGGAGCGAACAACGCGACCCAAGTCGCGTTGTCATTTCATATCCTAGGTCGCTGATCTCAGTAGGTTCAAGGCAGAACCGGCTTTAAACCATAGAATCTGCTCTTTATTGTAGGAATGTCTCATCGACAACTGTTCGGTTGTGCCATCGCTGTGGTTTAATTCCATGACCAAATTTTTACCAGGAGTCAGTGTTGTCACACCGAGAATGGAAACCACATCGTCTTCCTGAATTTTGTCGTAATCCATTGGATTTGCAAACGTCATGGCAAGCACGCCTTGTTTTTTTAAGTTGGTTTCATGAATACGCGCAAAACTTTTCGTGACAACTGCGGCGCAGCCCAAAAATCGCGGCGACATGGCTGCATGCTCGCGGCTTGAACCTTCACCGTAGTTTTCATCGCCGATAATGATCCAACGTTTTCCCGCAGCTTTGTACGAGCGACCCAGCTGGGCAAACTCCTGCACCTGGCCTGTTATTTGGTTTTTACCTTTGCCCGCCTCGCCCGAAAATGCGTTCACCGCCGTTAAAAGCATGTTGTTTGAAATGTTATCTAAATGGCCACGAAAGCGCAGCCAACTACCGGCCGGACTAATATGATCAGTGGTGCATTTCCCTTTTGCTTTGGCGAGCACATACGTATCTTTAATGTCGTTGCCATTCCATTTTGCAAACGGTTCTAACAGCTGTAGTCGCTCTGACTTCGGCCCCACTTGCACCTGAGCCTCTATTCCTGCCGGTGCTTGATAACCTTCAGGATCCGCCACAAAACCGTTTGCAGGGTATTCGGGAGCCGTGGGCGCTCTCAACTTCATGGGGCCTTTTGGAGTTTCTATCGTGTCGGTGTTGGGATTAAAATCCAAGCGCCCAGCTATGCCAAGAGCCATCACCATTTCGGGGCTTCCAATAAAGGACAACGTCTCTTGATTTGAATCGTTACGACCTCTAAAATTACGGTTAAAACTTGTGACGATTGTATTTATGTCACCTTTTTTAATATCGTCGCGTTTCCATTGGCCGATGCAAGGACCGCAGGCATTTGCAAGAACTGTGGCACCCATGTCATTTAATTTTTGCAACTGGCCATCGCGCTGAATTGTATTTTTAATTTGCGCAGAGCCGGGCGAAATCAAAAATGCTTGTGGCATTTTAACCCCAGCCTCTAAAGCTTGCTCCGCGATGTCAGTGGCACGGCCAATATCTTCGTAAGAGGAGTTTGTGCAAGATCCTATCAGTGCTGCAGAAAGCTTGGTCGGCCAATTGTTTTTCGCCGCTGCTGCCTTGATCTCACTGATACTGTGAGCCAAATCTGGCGTATGCGGGCCCACTAAATGCGGCTCTAATGTATCGAGATCAATTTCAATTACTTGATCAAAATATTTAGTTGGGTTTTTGATAACGTCATCATCAGCTATGAGAATATCTTTATTAAGATCTGCAAGCTCAGCTAAATTTTCTCTTTTCGTTACATTGAGATAGGTTTTCATGCGCTCGTCGTAAGGAAACACCGAACACGTCGCTCCAAGCTCAGCACCCATATTGGTAATCGTGGCTTTGCCTGTGCAACTTATGGACTTCGTGCCTTCGCCAAAATATTCCACGATGCGGTCGGTGCCGCCCTTCACAGTCAAAATACCTAATAATTTTAAAATGACATCTTTAGCCGAAGTCCATCCAGAAAGTTTTCCTTTAAGATGCACGCCAATGAGCTGCGGATTTTTAACTTCCCATGGAAGTCCAACCATTACATCCGACGCGTCCGAACCACCGACGCCGACAGCCACCATTCCTAGGCCACCAGCGTTTGGCGTATGCGAATCGGTTCCGATCATTAAGCCACCAGGGAAAGCGTAATTCTCTAAAACAACTTGGTGGATGATGCCCGCACCGGGTTTCCAAAATCCTATTCCATAGCGGCTCGCACAGCTCGACAGAAAACTATACACTTCGTTGCTTTCGATATTCGATTGTTTCAAATCATCAGTGGCCCCTTTAAAGGCCAAAATCAAATGATCGCAATGTACAGATGATGGCACGGCGGCTTCATCTTTGTCGGCGAGCATAAACTGTAACAGCGCCATTTGTGCGGTGGCGTCCTGCATGGCAACTCGATCGGGACGCAACATCAAAAAGCTCTTGCCGCGCTCAAGTTCCTGATTCTTTGGATCCTCGAGGTGCCCGTAGACGATTTTTTCCGCTAACGTTAGGGGGCGTCCCAGCCGCTGGCGCACAATATCTAATCGCTGCCGCGTTTTCTGATAAACATTTTTTACCATTTCTGAGGTCGTATCGATGCGGCTATTTGTAGTTTGCGCCATGGGAATCCTCCATTGAGTAGATATGAACCAACTCTAATGCACAGCGCGTGAGGTCACAATGAGTTCTGCAGAGTATTATCAAAAGGATTTCACTTTGATATGCGCTTCAGGCTGTGAATGCGTGGTTGTCTGTTCGAGAGCACGGGGTCCCATGCTCTCCACTACAAGACCTACACGTAATTTTTCCGCTTAATTTTATCCACAATAATTTTTTCGCAAATATGTGGATCTTTCGGATCTACTGAGTAGAGAGCCTGTTGCTCACAGCGTAACTTTTCGCTGATCAGCCAATTCAGAATATCAGAAAGCTTCCGATTTTTTTTGTCTTGGAAGAACGGGTCGTTTTTAAGCGCATCTTTGGCTTTTTTGAGAGCGCGCCCCTCTTTGATGTCATGTTCGTTCACTTTGTAGCAATGAAGATCGTATTTTTTAACATCCTCTGGCAAAACACCCAAAAAGTTAACTTCAGGCGCCGAAAAATCGCTGTTTCGAATCAGGCTCGCGGCAGATCCGGCCTTTAATGTACGGTAGATGTTTTGTAAGGTATAAGCGTCCAGATCCCCAAAAAAGAATATTGGTACATCCAATTGATTTTGAATGGTGCGCACCCAGCCGCGAACCGCGTTACTCGGAACTCCCTGCGCACCTACCACAATGCAGCGATGCCGCTTTGTCATTCCGTTTGCCACAAGAGTATTCGCAGTACCTTCCGACTCGACGACTAAACAAAAATCGACTTTTCCTTTGGTCTTGATTTTCAACGATTGCGGACGATTTTTGGGCTGAAACGGTGACGTACCTAAGGAGCTCAAGTCGATCGTGGCTTTTTCGCCGTCGGCCATGGTTTCTTGAACAACAAGCTGCTGAGAATATGTTTGTCCTCCGCGATCGTTGGCAAAGCAGTTCATCTCCTCGCGATAAACCTCAAGGAGATCACAAATAAAGTCGATGATCGAATCACTTTCATTTTGATCATCAAAATCCAACGCTTTTAGATTTTTTTCGGATCTTACCAAACCTTTGGCCATGTAATAAATTTCGCGCTTGGTATTTACCGAGCCAATATCCATGTTGCGCAGAAGAATTTCCATCAAAAACACCACACGCGCCATTTTTTGCACACTTGATACATTCAGCTCTGTGGTCACCATCTTGTCGCCCGGAGTTAAAAAGCCGACCTTTGGATTATAAAAACTATTGTCGAGTGTACATTTAATAGCATCAAGAGTTGGACGTTTTGCGTTTTCCAAATCTTTTAACATTTTGTCGCATATGGCTCGAACTTCATGGGGAATATTTTTAGTTTGCTCCCGAATTTGAATCATCTTAGACATTTTTTACCTCTTCCTTACCCGCGCGCTTTTTCTTTTTCGCCTGTTTTTTTCCAACAACAATTTCTTTGGCAACCACTTCATCTACAACTAATTCTTCCTCACTGTAGGCTTCCGAAATGGCATCGTTTTTGGAGCGAAAATCTTCGCCCACAATCCCACGCTCGCGCATTTTTGCGCGCAGCTCTTTAAGACGTGTATCGGCAACATCAAGATCTTTTTCGGCAGCTTTCGAATCGCGACCCAAAATCTTTTCTAGGCCTTCTCGAGCTCTTTTTTTCCGCGCTTCAGGAGCTTTCACTAACCGAGCCAGTGTCTCAACCAAAATAGGTCCAAATTGTTCGATGTGCTGAATTTTACGCTCGAGGTCTGCGGCTTTGGTTTCGCGATTGATATGACGAGACAGCTTTTGTCCAGCACGCATCACCGCCAAACGAATTTCTTCTACCAACTCATCACTGGCATCAATGGTTTCTTTCGATGCGTTTTTGAATTTAATAAATGGTGATACCAAACTGATTGCAAAAACATAAGGACCTTGCGGAAGATTATTTTTCGACTGGGCCAGCCCGTAGGCTCTCCAGTTAACGGATTCAATCGCCTTGGTAATGGCGCAAGCGCCTTTGTCGAACTGTAAAGGAACACGATTTGCGAAACGCAGTAACTGGATTTGCCCGTCTTCACTTCCTCGACCTAAAAAGCGGGCCAAAGCGACTTCCACAGCTACTGGTTTAAAATCGCAGATGGTGGGTTTGCGGGCGACCACGCTGAAAAAATCAATGTCTCCTAATCGCATAATGCTCTTAGAAAGCGAGTCTTCCCCCACCGTCAAAACAGATCGTGTGGAAGGACTCGGTAATTCTGTGGCCTGAATCGCCTGATAAGCAGCCTTATAATCCGCCTCTTTCACTTGCGTAAGCGGTTTGACGAGAAGGCTTTTCGGCATTTTGTTTGCTACAAAATCCTTGAGTGTCGCGTCGGTCACGCGAGAAAAAGCAGTTTTTAAAAAATTACCAAAGGTGATTTTTCCATAAATTCCAGAATGAGTTATAAACTCACCAAGCTTCATCGTATGTGGATGGGGTAGCGTGGCCGTAGGAATATCAGGATTTTCTTCGCTGACGCGTTTGATGTGCACGGTGTCTGCATCAAGAAGTTTGTATTTCAATTCCAAATGCGGATTCACCAAAGTGGTGCCTTCAAGATACGTTAGCAATCCGCCGTCTCCGTTCAGCTGGATTCGACCATCTATTCGAAACACCACCCGCGTTCCGTGTGGTTTATTCCAGTCGAGGGTCTCTTTATTTTTCATGAGACCCTTGTTACCTTTAATATCTACGTCAACTTGAGCCCGAACAGCTTTTTTCATTTTAACAGTTTTACTAGTTACCAAAACGCCTGATGCGTTAGTCAACTGCGCCCACGTCGTCGCTGCCGAAATCCCAATTCCCTGTTGACCGCGTGTGCATCGACCGCGACCAAACTTTGAAGACGCAAGATATTCGCCAAAGACCTGTGGAAGCATGTCCGCCTCTAAACCGGGACCGTTGTCTTCGACGGTGATCTCGATAAGATCGGTGTTTTTGCTACCGCCCGTTCCGAGGCGTCGAATTGAAATATCCAGCATGGGAAGTATGTTTTCTTCTTCGCAAGCATCCAGAGAATTATCAACGGCCTCTTTGAGAGTTGTTAAAACCGCTTTCGTGGGTGAGGAAAATCCCACCTGCTGCAAGTTTTTGGCAAAGTATTCCGCCGTACTGCTGGACGTAATTTGAGATTTAGCCAATGAAAAACTCCTTGTTTTTAAATCCACACCATTTCATCTAACAATAGAACCGACGAAAAGATCAAGAGTTCCGTAGATTTACACCACAATTAAACGTTATGTTACAAAATTGATGAATAGTGCGGCATCTGAATTTGCAATCAGCACTTTATTTGAGCTCTGCATCCATTAACAGAAGGTCGACGGGAGTGTAGTACTTTTTTTTAGAATTGCATTCTTTGCAGCTAACGACCGAATTACCTTTGGTGCTCCGGCCACCGCGCGAAAGCGGGATTACATGATCCATTGTAAGCTGGAGGGCTGAAAAGTTTTGCTCGCAGTAATGACAAACACCCTGGGCTATTTTCTGTTTCCACCATTGAGAATGGCGAAGCTCCCGTGCTTTCGCACGCTCTTTTGCAACCTGCTGCTTATCAACAAACCCATCCACAAACATTTCACTCTGATAACATAGAGCATCATCAGGGGCAAGGCTCACTTCCAAAGACTCTGGCGGATCTATTTTTTCAGTGGCTAATTTGCCGACATGAGCTATATAAGTGCCTATGACGCCACAAGAAATCAAAGCTCGCTTACAAACTGCCTACCCAGAAGGATCGGTCGATGTCACCGACCTTACCGGGACGCAAGATCACTACTCCGTGTACGTTGCATCCAAAAGTTTCGCAGGGCTTTCGCGAATTCAGTGTCATAAACATGTGATGTCGGTTTTTGATGCAGAACTGAAAACTGGCGAAGTACACGCTCTCACTATAAAAACCGAACTTATCAAGGAGTAGCTCATCATGTCCGAAATTCAAACACGTATTGAAAATCTTCTCACACAAAATAAAACGGTTCTTTTTATGAAGGGATCTCCGGCTTTTCCGCAGTGCGGTTTTTCAGCCCGTGCAACAGCAATCTTGCAAGAAATCGGCGTGCCGTTTGAGACGGTTGATATTTTACAAGACGAAGAAATGCGCCAGGGCATAAAAGAGTATGGAAAGTGGCCGACCATTCCGCAGCTTTATCACAATAAAGAATTGATTGGTGGAAGCGATATTATGATGGAAATGTACGAAGCCGGCGAATTGCAAACAACACTTAAGGCGTAATGAAAGACAACCTTTCTACCCTGCAAGTGTATCTGCGTCTGTGCGTGGGCATCATCCTTTCAACTTTACTTTTCATGGGCGGTCCTTACTGGACTGTCATTGGTCTGTACTTTCTTCTCAGCGGATCGTTGCGTTTTTGCTTCTTCAAAAAATTAATGACCGGCTAATTGTCCTTTTTTAGCGTTTGAATCTTACTGATTGAATATGGCGTTGAACTTTCATATTTAAAATTACTGTTGAACTCTTGATCATTCCCGATCTTTGTCGAGCCTTTATCGGCGCACATAACGTCCAGTCCAACCAATTATAATAACTCACTTAACTCTTCATAGTTCCATGGTTTTTTCCGATAACAAAGTGGTTGTAGGAGGTCATCATGTTTAAGATTTTATTGGTCGACGACGACGCTGATGTTCGTCGTTATGTAAAAAAAGTTCTAGAACGCGACAATCACCACGTCGTGGTTGTCGACAACGGTCTTTCGGCTTTGAACGAACTTAACAACGACACCTACGATCTCCTGCTGTCCGATGCGAATATGCCTCAGTACAGCGGGTTCGATCTTATCAGAACAATTCGTCTGCAAGCCAAACACAAAGAGCTTATCATTGCGATGCTCACCGGGCGGCGCGAAAAACAAGACATTCAACAAGCCATCGAATTGGGAGTAAAAGAATACATTATTAAACCGATCGATGCGCAACTACTTACACAAAAAGTACAAAAAATATTAGAAAATAAAATGGTCAATCCAGCCATTATCAACATGGATTCCATCGTCACAGTGGATTGGGTCGCGAGCGCGCAAAGTCCGTTGAAGATGCGCACTATCGGAGTCGCTGGTTTTAGTGCTCACTCTTCGACCCCACTACCTGTGGGATTCGAGTTTTACTTACACACTGATCAATTATCGTCGGTGCAAAAACCGAAAGCTGTCGTCACAGGGTGTCAGTTCAATACCAATCACCAAAAATTTGTGGTCGAAGGTAATTTTTTGGAGATGGACGATTTGTTACGACAGCAAATTAAAAATTGTTTAAAAAAATATGGAGTTGCAGCATGAAGATCCTTTTCGCCGAAGATGATTCCAATATTCTGATGATTGCAAAACTTATTTTAGAGCGGATTGGAATGCACGAGGTGACTGTGGCCGTCAACGGTCGCGAGGCACTCGACATGGCGCTGGCGCATCAATACGACCTTATTATTTTGGATGGCATGATGCCCGAACTTTCCGGTACGGAAGTCTGTCGCCAGTACAAAGACCAAGCCCCTCAAAGTGCACCAGTTATTTTTCTCAGCGCGAAATCCACGCAAAAAGATATTCAAGAGTTCATGGATTTAGGCGTTGGCTATATTCAAAAACCTTTTAATCCGCAAACTCTTTGTCAGCAGATCGACACTATACTGAAGGCGGCTTCGTGAAATCATTGCGGGGCAAGATCAGCATAGCGGTCACTATCATCACGGTATGTACCGCTTTTTTTGCTGCCAGTGCCTACGAGCATTATCAAAAACTCGATAAAATCCAAGAGGAGATTCATCTCAGCCTCTACTTGCGAAGCTATGCAAACGAAATTGAACACACAGACGTCGATCTCAAGCAGCAGCCAAAAGAGGCTGCAAAAAAAACGGTGGACAACTTTCGGAAGTGGCGCCAAACCATGGCAGAAAGACCCCGAGCCGAGGCTTTGAGCAATTTGATTCAAGCGTTAAATACTTTCAATAAAGACCTTCGGAAGAAACGATTTGCAGAACTGCATGCCACCGAACGTCGATTTTATGAGATCACTTCACAAAAAATTCAGATACAGAAAAACCAGTTCCAACTTCTTGCACTCATCACGTTAGCACTTCCCGTTTTAGGACTGTTTTTTTTCGCCTACTACCTTAACAATTCTATTGTGCGACCATTACAAAAGCTTTCCCAACGCATGATGGATTTTTTGGTGGATCGCTACACATTTAAAATCGCAAACCCCGAAAACAATGAAATTGGGGATTTGCAAAGAACGTTTAATTCCTTAGCCCAGCGTGCGCTAAATAATATGGACGAATTGAAAGCACTGGACCGTGCGAAATCAGAATTTGTAAGCATCGCAAGCCATGAATTGCGCACACCCCTCACTTCGATCAAAGGATCCCTTGGGCTGCTTTCACATGGGATCGTTGGCAATATCGATCAGGAATCCCTCGGACTTATAAAAATCGCCGAGCAAGAAACCGACCGTCTCGTTCGACTTATTAACAATTTGTTAGATCTTGCAAAAATGGAATCGGGAACCTTTAAACTGCAGACGGAATGGATCTCTGTGCAAGCACTCGCTGAATCTTGCGTCGATAGTCTTCAAGGCCTTGCGCAAACGGCGAATGTTCTATTGGAAATTCAGCCGCCACTATATTCCCTTGATGCATCCCTGGATAAAGATCGAATTCAGCAGGTTGTTACGAATTTGATTTCCAATGCAATTAAGTACTCACCTAAAAAACAAGCGGTGGTTTTGAGCTTTTTCATCAACGAAAACAATCTTCTCGAGATCGCTGTGACCGATCGTGGCCCCGGGATTGCGGAGCACGATCAACAACTGATCTTTGAAAAATTTCGCCAAGCCACCCAACCCGAAAGCAGGCTTGTCAAAGGCACAGGTCTTGGTTTAGCTATCTCAAAAGCTCTCGTTGAAGAGCATCAAGGTGTCATGCTTGTGCGTTCCAAGATGGGAACGGGCTCAACATTTTCGTTTACAATTCCCGGTTGGCGATTGACCGAGTCGTCGCAAAATTCTAACGGAGTCGCTGCATGAAGAAAAACAACGAACTCAATGATCTTTTTGTTGAGCTTAAACAAGAGTATCTGGAATCTTTCGATGAAAAAATCGAAAGTATTATGAAGTTTTGGTTTCGGCGCGATCTGAAAAATTTAAAAAATGAGTTCCACAAAATCCGAGGGACCGGGACTACCTACGGCGTCCACGAGGCCACTGCGGTCGCCGAAATATTGGAAGACCTTTGTGACGCCAATTCACCCAAGCTGGGTCTTTGCATTATGATTTTTGTCGAAATGCTTAGTCACATTCGATATCAGCACGAGCACAAAAGTACATTGGACTTGGACAGTCAAAAGTGCTTTAATGCCCTTCAACGCTTTCAAAAAGAAAGTGCATAGACACAATGACAGACCACGCACTCACCGAACTCAAAACCATTTTATCCGCAAATCAAATCAGTGGTTCAACTTCTGATTTGCAAGCTTATGGCAAAGACTGGTCCATCTACCATGCTGCCAATCCATCTCTCGTGGTATTTCCCGAAAGCGAAAAGAATGTGGTGGATATTGTTTTATGGGCGCGGAAATTTAAAATTGCTCTCGTACCGTCCGGTGGCCGCACGGGTCTTAGCTCTGCTGCAACGGCCACAAATAAAGAGGTCATCGTTGCTTTCGACCGAATGAATAAAATTCTAGACTTTGATGAAACAGACTTAGTTTTGACGGTCCAGCCCGGAGTGATCACTGAGGCCGTGCAAAACTTTGCGGAAGAAAAAGGTTATTTTTACCCAGTGGATTTCGCAGCTGTTGGTTCAAGTCAAATGGGGGGCACCGTTGCAACAAACGCCGGCGGTGTGAAGGTTGTAAAATACGGCCTCACTCGCAATTGGATCTCGGGCCTAAAAGTTGTTACTGGTGCTGGCGAATCACTTTATCTCAACAAGTCACTTAAAAAAAACGCCACCGGCTACGACCTCCGCCACTTAATGATTGGGAGCGAAGGCACTCTTGGATTTTTTACGCAAATTGAAATACAACTTACAAGCCAGCCGCAAGATCTTAAGGTTCTTGTTTTAGGACTGCAACATCTTGAACACTCGCTCGATGTTTTTAGAACGTTTAATAAAAAAATGAGTGTGACGGCCTGTGAGTTTTTTTCGTTCCAGGCAATGCAAAAAGTTTTGCAAGCTCATTCAAAGCTTTCTGCACCCTTCGAAACAGAATCCCCGTTTTATCTACTTCTCGAGGTCGAACAGACCACAAACGAATCGGCTGAATTGATCGAAACTCTTTTTAGCGATTGCTTTGAAAACGGCTGGGTCTCAGATGGTGTGATTAGTCAGAACTCCACGCAAAGCGAAAACTTTTGGAGCTTGCGAGAGTACATCAGTGAATCGATATCGCCCTTTACCCCGTACAAAAACGACGTGTCGGTGCGTGTGTCTCGAGCACCCGAATTTGTGAAATCTACACAAGAAATTATCCAAAAGTCTTATCCTGACTGGGAAGTTATTTGGTTTGGCCATATAGGCGACGGTAATTTACATATTAATATTTTAAAGCCAAAAGATCTCAGCAGAGACGAATTTATCAAAAAATGTCAGGGTGCGGACGACCTTTTGTACCAACAGATTGCCAAATACGATGGTTCCATCAGCGCCGAGCACGGCGTAGGCTTAGCAAAAAAGAAGTATTTGCACTACTCACGTTCACCGGAAGAAATCGAAATCCTTAAACAGATCAAAAAAATCTTCGACCCCGACAACATCATCAATCCCGGCAAAATCTTCTAAGGCTTGTGCCTATCCGTTTAATCAAAATGTACGCCATCGAAAGGTAGGCCGATCCTTTTTGAGACCAGATGCATTACAAAAAATCCGGTGCCAGGTCCTGTTTAATCCGGTGTTAGATTCTGTTTGTATACACGGTGAGTTTACAAACAGAATTTAGCACCGGATTAAACAGGACCTGGCACCGGATTTTGCTGAGGGCACAATGCCCGAGTCCTAAAGAAGTAAAAATAAACGAGAAGATATAAAATAAGCGCTGAATCTTTTTGAGGGCGTTTGAACGGTTTTACTTACTGGTAGACGTGGCCAGGATTTTTATCTATGGGGTTTTGCCAGCTTTCCGGAGGAAAAATAACAGCCTTGCGAGCTTCCATCCACTTGGCCTCGCTCATAAGGAAATACTCACGATTGATGCGTAAAAGAGCGCGCTGGTTGACTGCCACGCGCATTGGTTGCCAACGTAACGCACCAAAAGGCAGATGTACGATGCGAAATACTTCACGGTTTGTTGAGGACTTTTCAGGCAAGAATATTCGGGCGCGTATGCCAGTGGTGTAGTCGATGTAAAACTCCAAACCATGATGGGCAATGAGATAATCGTTGGCACCTACAAACTGGGTGATTTTTTCGAAATTTTTTTCGTGTTTTTGAAAATCCAAAAAGTAGCGATGCAGTGGCACTGCGTACATCCACTGCCCAAGATGCAGACCTAATAGAATGCCGCCAACAAGTCGAAATCTTAAACAAACCACCACCACGTACGGCAACGAAAGCGCTAGCGACAACAACATCCACCGATATCCTAGCTGATTTTGTCCGATGGAATGAATGGGCAATAGTGCGAAAAGAAGCACGAAGAACATCCATAGCCCATAAACTTTATACGGCGTTTTTGATGTTCTAAAATTAAACGCTACAAAGCCAGCCACGATGACCAGGGTTAAATAGCCGCCAAAAATAAAATTCCCAAGGCGCGTTTGGCTTTTTAACCACACAACATAGTCGGTGGAAAAGTTAAAACCTGATTTTAGGAAAGCGATGTAGGCCGAAGCTCTCGGAAAAAAAGATAAAAATATCAAAGTTAATACCGCAAGAAGGATTGGCAAAAGAAGTAATACTTTGCGCTGTTTTTGGAAATGAAAAATAAATATTCCACCCAGCCACAGACCACAGAGAATTAGACTGCTTTTGTGTGCCAGAACAGAAATCAAAAATGCTAATGTCGCAATCGCTAGATGGGTTTTTCTAGCTGTTGAGCAAAAAACAAAGTAGTGATCGATTCCAAGTAAAATGAAAACCACGGCAAAAAGATTTTTATAAAAGTTAAGACCAAAAAACAGGATATGGGGGTGGGTGTAAAATAATACCGGAATAGCTAATGCAACCCAAGGCGCAGTTTTAGCCAACCCGGCATGTTCCGCAAGGCGTAGCGCCATCCTCACCTGCAATAGGCACAAAGCCGCTAATGAAACAGCAACGCTGAGGTGATAGGCTAAGATATCTGTAGGGAAAATAAAACGCAGTAAATACGGTAAGGCGAAGGCTAACGACCGATCTTGAAAGTACAGCTGTCCTGTCTCAAAAAAGTATTTTATTTGTTTTAGGTAAAAGTATCCGTTCACACCCGAAGGCACGTTGTGCGAAAGCAAGTAGGCGAAAAAACTTACCGAGAGGATCAGTGGAAAAATCCACTGGAGATGCGAAAGGTTGAATCGTTGATTGTCTAGGAAAGATAATTTCCACTTAGTCGGCTTTAAAAAATTAAATTTAATAAAATCGACCATACAACCATACCCTAAAATAAAAAACCCGCATCAACGCGGGTTTTTTGATTTTTCAATTGCAATAAAAGATGCCGGCTAATTAAAACCAGCAAGTTTTTGATTTAAACCCGATGGTTAATGATATCCATTCGCCCTGCACATAAACAAGAACTTTTGATCCAACCACTTTCCAAGGAGTGAAAGCAAGAGACACCGCTTGTCCTTCTTCTGCCATTGTGTAGGCATAGGCGTCATCAGTGGTGTAAGCGTCGGCCGCAAAAGCGCCTTCAGCAAATGTCATCATAAGCACTTGCGCCTTTTGGTCCATCACATATTTTTCTTCGTCCGTGAAAGTCACATCTGTACCCTCAAGACCATACTTACCAACACAAGTTCCCATTTTTTGGACCTGGTTCTTCAATGTTGTGCCTGACGTTGATTCTGCGAAAGCCGTGCTTGAAAGCAAAAGTACTAAACCCAATAGCAATTTCATGTTTTCTCCTTTTATTTAATTAACGTCTGATTCCTTAATTGAGCACCGTGTTAATGTCACGCAAAAGCTTAAACCTAATCCTCTCGTAACAAAGTTTGTAAAACTTTCAGTGCCTGATGGATAACATGATGTGTTATATGGTTGCAGAGGTAAATATGTTTATTACTACATCCGCAGCAACTGCGATGAATTCTAGTAACATTGCGACGACAGCAAGCAACTCTGCCTTGCAGAACCTAGTTCTTCGGCTCCTGCAAGATCCTAAAAACTTAGCCACTTTGAATTCAATTAGGTTGGAACTTCAGCCTCTTCAGCAATTTATGAAAGAGCCTCTGCGCTCCGAAGAATCTTATTACCGAAATAAGTTGATCGTTACAAATGATCTTGAAGTGATGGTAGCAAGCTGGAGGCAAGGCGAAGAGTGTCTTCCGCATGATCATGGAAGTTCCAACGGTTATGTTCTTATTTTGCAAGGCAATTTCATTGAAACTGGATATTGTTGTAAGGAATCAAATTTACAAGCTTACGACAAACACGTTCGTTATTCGGCAGGAGATATGGTTCCAGTTTTGAACGGGGACATTCACTCCATGCGCTGCCTGGATCCAGACGGTCTTACTCTGCATGTTTACAATCCACCCATCCATCGAATGAAAATTTACGATTCAGAAAGTGAAGCCACCTACACTGTTTCGGATGAAACCGGTGCCTGGGTCCCCAGCGACAAACGAGAAATTCTTGAAGTCGAAGAGTGGTCGAAATCAAATTCGTTTGGTTCATTTGCGACTGCAACTGCGACGGCCCTTGCGACACAAACGCAGTGCGATTTGATTATGTACACAACTCTCTACCGCGAAGGTGGTGAAAAGTTTCAACGGGCTGCTAAAACGAAGGCTCGCGAATTAAGTGTTACCGGCCCGCGCTCTGTGGTGTGCGAACGAATCGAATCGAAAAAAGATTTTTTGCGAGTCTTTGAAGAACTAAAAAAAAATAATTTCCAGGTAAAAAACTTTCATTTTTTTGGCCACAGCGGAATGTACGGCATTATGTTTGGAAGTCGCGCATGGCCCGAGCAATTTAGTCCGTTCGAGTGGAAAAACATGCAGCTGCCGATTATGCCAAGCTCGGAGTTTTTCTTTCACGCCTGCCGTTCGGGCCGTTGGTTCGCCCCTTTCATTGCGCGAACCCTCAAGATCAAAGCGCACGGCTACCACAACTACACTACCGTCTCTAGCCGCCCTGATCGTTTCGCGTGGGAAAAACTGCATCCGCTGGCTGCAAAGGAAAACCTCTACATCATTGCGTGTCCAGGCAAAAAATCCCACGGCGTTATGGGTTCAGTAAAAAAATACTCTCAGCTCTGTCCTGCAGATAAGATGCTCACCTTCGAGCCGACAGACGAAGCCGTGGATACAACGTACGATGCTGTCGCCGAAATGTACGAGAACACGTTTCAAGATATTCAGGTGCGGTCCGATGAACTTGTTTGGCTCGAAAATAAATTGACGCAGCTTAAACCGCAGCAGGTTTTAGATTTAGGCTGCGGAAACGGTGCCTTCCTCAATCAACTTTCAGCCTACTTCACCGAAGGAATGGGGGTGGATCTTTCTCAGGGTATGATTGCACAGGCTCAAACTTGCCGACGTCGAAACTCGAAACTTTCCTTTCAAAAAATTGATGGCCCGAATTTACCTTTTGCGGATAACTCTTTTGATGTTGTGATGTCCACCTTGGCGTTCCGATATCTAGATTGGGATCCGTGTATGAAGGAAGTCATGCGCGTATTAAAACCCGGCGGGCGCTTTTTAGTTTTAGATATGGTGGCCGCCCCGGTAAAACTTAAGGAAGCCCCGCAGTTTGTTATATCGAAAGCTCGGCAGGTTAAGCAAAACTTGACCGAGAAGAAGTTTATGAAACCGCTTAAAAAAATGGTTCAATCGGCAGCTTGGAAAAAAATGTTAGCGTACAATCCGATTCGCTCCGAGCACGAGATGAAGTGGTATTTGGAAAGTCGTTTTCCTGGAAGTAAGGTTGAACTGCTCAACGTGGGATGGAATTCGCGCATCATCGCCTTTGACACAGGTCCGGTGCAATCAAAGCACATCGAGACGTTGTCGTATCCATGAAGCATTCTCACTTGGGATTCGTGGATTGGGGGATTGGTGGTTTAACGGTCCTCTCGCAAGTCCTAAAACATGAGCCCCGCCTTCGCATCACTTATTTTTCGGACGCTGGTTTTACCCCCTACGGGAAACTCTCTGCCGTTGATCTTACCAAGCGACTGCATGAAATTGTTGGATGGCTTCAGATCCAAGGTTGCGACGGAGTGGTAATTGCCTGCAATGCTGCAAGTGCAGCCCTTTTGCAAACGAAAGCTAGTTTTTCAATCCCCGTGTACGATGTCATTACGTCGGCCGTTATTGCACTCAAAGCCATGCCTTATGCCGAAATTGGGGTGATTGGTGGAGATGCCACGGTTCAATCGCACGTGTATCGCGATATGTTACACAAGATGAATGTGCAAGAGCTGAGCGCTCAACCACTTTCGGGGCTTATCGAAGAAGGCCGTCTGACCTCTACCGTGATTGTTCCCTTGTTAAAAAACATATTCCAAGGCTTCGACGAAAAAAATATTGAGGCCCTCGTTTTGGCTTGCACGCACTACCCGGCAGTGGCTCACCATGTGGCCGCTCTTTGTCCGAACTGGCAGCTGATTGATCCCGCAGAATATGTAGCTAGTGCGCTTGCTCCCTATTTGCTCGCTTCGCAGAGTCCGTCGCAAGCTTATTACACCACGGGCTCAGTCGAGCAAACAATCGCTTCAGCGGAAAAAGCTTTTGCATTTCATATTTCGGAAGTGGTTAAAATCAGCTTGTAATCGTTAAATTAGTCGTGTTTTGAGACTCGTTTTAAGGGATCCGATCTTATCAGCGACACTCCCTGACTTTTTCGTATCCTCTAGATCCATCACCAAATATCCAACCTGGCTATTTGTGGCTAAATACTGGGCTTGGATGTTAACTCCAAATTGCGAAACGATACTGTTGATCTCCCCCAGCACTCCAGGGACGTTGCGATGAGCGTTTGTTAAACGTGAAACACCTAAACGTAAAAGTGGCACATCCATTGTCGGAAACTGCACTGCTCCATATGTTTTTCCCTGCTGCATGAAAGATAGTAAACTGTAGGTCACTTCAGAGCCAATGGCGGCTTGCGCCTCTTCGGTGCTCCCACCCACATGGGGAGTGAGGATCACATTGGACAGCCCTTGCAAAGGACTTAAAAATTTTTCGTTGTTGTCTTTGGGCTCAGATGGAAACACGTCTACGGCGGCGCCTGCAACGTGTTTTGCTTTCAAAGCATGGGCCAAATCTTCAATCACCACCACCGTTCCGCGGCTGGCATTGATGAGATGCACGCCTTTTTTCATGCTGGCGAGCTCTTTTGCGCCAATCATATTTTTGGTCTCGGGCGTTTCGGGTACATGGAGCGTGATAAAATCTGAACGTTCAAAAAGGCTTTCCAAAGTAGACATAATTTTTGCGTTGCCCAAGGGAAGTTTTTTTGTAACGTCGTAAAAGCAAACATCTAAGCCCATGGATTCTGCAAGCACACTCACCTGGCTTCCGATATGTCCGTAGCCAACGATCCCCAGAGTTTTTCCGCGCACTTCGCGCGAACCTTTAGCCGACTTATTCCAAACACCAGTATGCACTTGCTGACTAAGTTCGCAAAGATTGCGTGACAAAGAAATAATTTCTGCAATCACCATCTCAGCTACGCTCCGTGTGTTGCTATGGGGAGCATTAAAAACGGGAATGCCTTGCAAAGCTGAAGTTTCAAGATCCACCTGATTAGTTCCAATGCAATAACAACCAATGGCCTGCAACTGTGTGGCATGCTGCAAAATCTTGGCAGTTAAATTTGTCTTAGATCGAATTCCAATCACGTCATACTGCGCGAGTTTTTGCAGAAGCTCGGTTTCGGCATAAGACGTAGATTCCGAATGCACTTCGAAGCCTGCGGCTTCGAACATGGTTTTTGCTGAAGAATGAATATTTTCGAGGAGTAAAACTTTTTGCGCCATGCGAAGGAGTCTATTCCCCCGCGCCACATCCGAGCAACAAAATTTCTTAATTTTGGATTGCCTCACCGTCGGGCTAATGAGACCCTTCTTTTATGAAACTCAATTTGCTTGTGGTCGACGATGACACGATGATTCTCGAAGCTCTGCGCTCCGTTGTGCATGCTCCCTGGACATTTATCGGACGTACGCAGTTTTCGTTACCCAAAGAAACAATTCATGCTGCATTTGTGGATTTGCATTTGAGTGGCCATTTTAATAAGCATGAAGGCCTTGATGTTATTAAAACACTCAGTCAGCATGATCCGCACACCGAAATTGTCGCAATCTCGGGGGATTTAGACCGATTGCTGATGGAAAAAACCTTAAAGGCCGGCGCCACTCGTTTTTTACCAAAGCCGCTCACACCTGACGAAGTTATAATCACGCTTAACAAACTTGAAGCGTTGTTCGCGCTACGACTTCAATCCCACGAGCACAATTACCAGTGGATCGGAGCATCGACGGTTTCTGATGACCTTCGGCGCCAAGTGGCGCAGCTCAAAGGGGAAAACACTCCTGTTTTAATCGAAGCCGAATCTGGAGCAGGCAAAGAAGTTGTCGCGCATCTGTTGCACCAGCAAGAGGAATCACGGCCCTTTATTTCAGTGAACGTTGCTGCTATTCCAGAAAATCTTTTTGAATCCGAATTTTTTGGTTACAACAAAGGTGCCTTTACGGGAGCTTTGCAAAATAAAATTGGGCTTGCCGAGAGCGCTAGTGGTGGTGACTTATTTTTAGATGAAATTGAAGCTCTCCCCCTTACGCAACAAGCTAAGCTTTTGCGATTTTTAGAGAGTGGAGAAATTCGCCGTGTGGGTGCCAACGAGTCTTTTCATATCAGTACGCGTATCATCGTCGCGACGAACGAGAATCTAACAAAGATGGTCAACGAGGGTCGATTTCGTGAGGACCTCCTTTGGCGGCTTTCGGGTCACAAAATCATCATTCCGCCACTTCGCGAGCGAATGGAGGACCTTGATCTTCTTTGTCAGTTTTTTATGAGACGCGCGAAGCCCTATAAAAACAAAACTCTTTCAGAAGATGCGGTGGAAATGCTTAAAAAGCATTCGTGGCCCGGAAACGTGCGCGAATTGAAGCGTGTTTGCGAACAGGCAAGTCTCCAGTCTCCCCTGCCTTTTATTCGTGCGGAAGATATCAGCCGCATTCTCTCTCCTTCGAGTATCAATACGACCGACCTGAGATTGGATTTACAAAGAGGGCTTCCTGATTTAGTAAATGATTTTGAAAAGAAAGTCCTCGAAGCAGCCATCGCTCAGGAAAAAGATGTTGACGCGCTTGCCAAAACTCTTAAGATCTCACGTTCAAGTTTTTACAAAAAGCTAAAAGATTTTGGCTTAACACTCTAACCTGCGGTTAGATCAACATTTTCGGTATGAGTGGCTGCAACAGGAATGCACTCGCCGAGTGCCTCTGGTAACATGAAATGCTCTCATGAAGAGCTTTAGGTAACAGAACGCTCTTTACAAGAGTGTTCGAAAAAAAAGTGCTTTATTAAAAAAAGCACTTCTGAAAAAAAGGAACACAGTGTTTCAATTATGGTCCGAACCTTTATTCCTGGCCGTCTTTACTTTCACGTTTGGCGTAATATTCGCCCTCACGATGATCTATTATTTTCTGCAAAAACGCCAAGATCACTTTCGCAGTTCGTTTTCAACACTTGTAAGCTGGACCCTTATTACCCCTTTACTGTTTGTTCTTTTGGGGATGCGCTGGCCATTTCCTCTTATCCTAGTGACGGTCATTTCGATTTACGGTGCTAAGATCTTTTTTCAGATGACCGGCATTTATCATCGAAGTCATTTTGTTATTGCCTGTTACTTAGCGCTGGTAATGAGTAGCGTCTGCATATATTACGGCTTTGACGGCTTGTTTGATATGATGCCACCCCTATTTTTCTTTGCCATTTGTTTAATCCCAATGATCCGCAACAGCTACAAACAAATGGTGCAATACATTGCGCTGACGCTCGTAAACTTTTTGCTGTTGTGGTTTTTTATGCATCTGGGACGTATTATGTCCCTCAATGACGGTATTTATATTGCGATTTATGTCATCCTCCTGACCGAAACTTTCGAAAATGTCTATTTGCGAGTCAGTCGACATTTAAAGCGAATCAAAATCGTTTCGGCGCTCACGCCGAAGCGCAGTCTTGAGGGGTACGTTGTTGCCGCTTTTGTAACGCTGGGGCTTGGATATCTAGCACGTAATCTTCTTTCACTCGATCTGCAAAAAGACTGGTGGATGATTGCAACAGCGTGCTTCGTGTTTGGAAGCACGGGCGATACAATTCTCGTGGTCATCCGCCGCGATCTAGGGATAAAAGTATACAGCTCTTTTGTTATTGGTCGTGGAGATTTTTTCACACGTATTGAGCGTCTTGTATTCGTTGCCCCTGCAAGCTTTTACGTGATTAGTTACCTGCAAGGCACGCTATGACCAAATGGGATTATGAAAATGAGCAGTGGACAAAACTGCCAACTCACTTAAAACATTTACCTCTTTTTACTAAACACCGAGATGCCACAAGCTACATGTTTCGTTTAATGTGGGCTTTTTTTTTGAAGCAGATTGGCTTTCGCTTTTATATACGAATTAAAGTAATGGGCGATTTTAAAAAGATTTTTAAAGAACATCCACGCCTCCTTTTAATTTCGAACCACGCAAGTCACCTCGACGCGACGTCGATTGCAGCGGCTGTTCCTTTTTCACTGTGGCAGCATTTATTTATCACGGCGGCAAAAGATTATTTTTTCTCAAATCCCGTATTTACTTTTTTTTCCAAGCATTGTCTTGGTGCTATCCCCATCGATCGTAAAGATAAAAAGGGTGAAGCCGTCAACTTGTGCCTAAGCCTGCTTACCCAGTTGGATAAAATTTGGATGATTCTTTTCCCCGAAGGTACGCGCTCCCCGGATGGCCGCATTCAAACATTCCGCAAAGGGGTAAGCCTGTTTGCCGAAAAGACTAAAACGCCAATTTTGTTCTTGTACATCCATGGCAATAGCGACCTGTGGCCGAAGGGCCGACTTTTACCTATGCCCGGCAAACTCACAATTCATGTGGGCCCGATTCACCCACCCGCGCCGGCCGATGTACTTCACAACAATTACGTAAATTGGGTTAAATCCGTGGACCCTGACGCCAAGGTTGCGGATCTTCCTATATAAACCATCAGCTGCCACCCTATTCCATGCGTTAACTGTCTGAATTGCTTTATTAACCCTGTGCAATATCCTATATTGTAAATCCATGAATGAAGCGAGCGGTTCGATCAACAATGTATCTTTAATTATTGGCACGGCAAACGGCAGCGGCAGCCAATCGGCCAACCTTATTTTACTGCGTTCCATGTTTCGCATGGGAATTCCTGTTGCCGGCAAAAATCTTTTTCCTTCTAATATTGCGGGCCTTCCTACCTGGTTTGTGATTCGTGCAAGCGAAAAGGGCTACACGTCGATTCTTCCGAAAATGAATATCGTCGTCGCATTGAATCAGCAGACGTGTGACGACGACTTAGATCATTTAGATAAACAAAGTTTATTTATTCACAATTCGTCTTTGCGTTTTACGAAAATACTTCCGGTTGGAGCACTTAGTATCGATTTTTCAAAGCTGGCAAGCCAGGTGACTGATTCCATCAAACTAAAAAAGTTGTTAACGAATATCGTGTACGTCGGTGTGCTTTCGGAAATGCTAGGCATTCCTGACAATATTCTTCACAAGGCAATCGGCGACCAATTCAATAATAAAAAAAGTGTGGTTGATCTCAATATTGCGGCGGCCATTGTTGGACGAGAACATTTTAAAACTCAGATCAAGTTGAAAAGTCCGTGGGTGCTGGAACCGCGCACATATAATCAAGGAAAAATCTTGATCGATGGGAACACAGCGGCTGGCCTTGGATCTGTGTTTGCGGGCTGCAGTTTTGCTGCGTGGTACCCCATCACTCCATCGAGCTCGCTTGCTGAAAGTTTTGAAAGTTATTGTCAAAAATTACGCAAAAACGAAAAAGGCGAAAACCTTTTCTCGGTGATTCAAGCCGAAGACGAATTAAGCGCCATTACCATGGTTGCGGGCGCGGGTTGGGCCGGCGCTCGCGCGATGACGGCCACGTCGGGGCCGGGCATTAGCCTGATGGCCGAGACCGCAGGCCTTATGTATTTTGCTGAAATTCCCGGTGTCGTGTGGAATGTACAACGTGCGGGACCTTCAACAGGTCTTCCCACGCGCACTCTCCAGGGCGATGTTCTTGCTTGCGCACAGCTTTCGCACGGCGATACACAACATCCGCTGTTGTTTCCTTCGAATCCTGAAGAGTGCTTTACCATGGCCCAAACGGCATTTGACCTCGCCGAGCGTTTACAAACCTTAGTGTTTGTGCTTTCCGATCTTGATTTGGGAATGAACCAATGGATTTGCAACGACTTTACATATTCGCAAAAACCTTTTGATCGCGGCAAAGTTTTATCGGCTGTAGATCTTGAAAATGCGCAAAAATTTGACCGCTATAAAGACTTAGATGGAGACGGAATTCCGTATCGTACCTTGCCTGGAACCGAACACAACTTGGCAGGCTATTTTACTCGAGGCACGGGTCATGATGAGTCTGCTAAATACACAGAAAATGCGGATGTGTTTAAAAACCTTCTCGATCGGCTCACTAAAAAATGGCAAACTGCCAAAACATTAGTTCCAGAACCAGCAATCGATATTCAAACGGCTTCTTTGGGCTTGATCGCCTATGGATCCACGGATGCGTCGATAGCTGAACTGCGAGATAAACTCTCGGATGCTGGCGTGCAAGCTAGCTACATGCGCTTGAAGGCCTTTCCATTTTCCGCTGCGGTGGAAAATTATTTAAAGTCCCATCAAAAAATTGTAGTGCTCGAACAAAATCGAGACGGTCAGATGCGGAAGCTTTTGATGCAGGAATTTCCTGAGTCCGCTGCGAAAATCAAATCATCCTTGAGCTACGATGGGTGGCCGACACGCGCCGAAAAACTTCTCGAAGGAGTTCTTTAATGGATGCTGTAAAAACCGAAACTGTAGGGCCGAATAAAAATAAGCTAAACATGGTGCGCGCGGACTATGCGGGCAGCAAATCCACTCTTTGTTCTGGCTGCGGCCACGATAGCATCACTAATAACTTAATTTCGGCGCTTTACCAGTCGTCCACGAACCCGTATAAGGTTGCAAAGATGTCGGGGATTGGCTGTTCCTCGAAAACTACGGCCTATTTTTTAAATAAATCCCATGGCTTTAATAGTCTTCATGGCCGCATGGCACCCGTAGCCACCGGCGCAAAAGTTGTAAATCCCGAGCTCCAAATGATCGGCATTTCTGGAGACGGAGATACCGCGAGTATTGGGCTTGGCGGTTTTTGTCATTTGATTCGACGTAATCTGCCCATGGTTTACATCATCGAAAATAACGGAGTTTACGGTCTCACCAAGGGGCAATTTTCTGCTACTGCAGATATTGGTTCCACGCTTAAAGCGGGACAAACAAATCAATTTCAGTCGATCGATTTGTGTGCGCTGTCGATTGAGCTTGGTTGCAGTTTCGTGGCGCGGTCATTTTCGGGAGACGCGAAACAACTTGTTCCTCTGTTGCGATCGGCACTTCAACACAACGGCACGGCGGTGATCGATATCATTTCCCCGTGCATCACCTTTGCAAACCATACAGGATCAACGAAAAGCTATGACATGGTGAAAGAGCTGAATATTCCGCTGCAAGAGCTTGGATATATATCTCCAACGCCGGAGATTGTTGTGGACTATGCGGACGGCGAAACAAAAACTGTAGAGATGCACGACGGGTCGCTCCTTACCCTTAAAAAAATTGACCCGCGGGCACATGATATCAGCGATGCCAAGCAAGCTCTGAGTTTGCTTTTTGAAAGTCGGCAAAATAACGAGTTTTTGACGGGTATGTTTTATTACAATTCCAAAAGCTCCAACCTTGTCGAACAACTTCGTATGGCACAGAAACCGTTAGTGGCGATGACCGAAACCGAACTCCGCCCCACCGAATCCGCCCTCCGCACCAGCCTCCAAGAATTCTTCTAAAACCATTCATTGAAATGCCAGAGGCCAAATCAAGGCCCCACTGTCATCGCAACACAGCGCCATCAAAAGGTACGCCGTTCCGTTTAAGGTACGCCGTACCTTTTGGTTGAGATCTGCGTCATTCTTTTGCCTATAATTAATAGGATTCAATTCATTGCCATCTGGAACTGTTTTTTGGCTCAGGTGACGCAAAACTTAACTAAAAGGTACGGCGTACCTTAAATCGTACGGCGTACCTTAAAAGTGACGCATGACTTACAGAAAAGGAACGGCGTACCTTAAAGGGAACCAAGGGGGCGGGTGCGCCTTTGGCGCTCGTTCACGAGCGGAGCTCGTTCCGGCCCCCGTACCTTTTCCTGGCTAGAAGACGATGACTTTGTTGTGGGTGAATTCGAAGAAGCCTGGCTCGCCGAGTTCGCAGCCGTAGCCGGAGTTTTTGATGCCACCAAAGGGTCTCTCGGGGGCCGACTTAAGGTAGTCGTTGATTGCAATGGAGCCCGTCTCCATGCCGAAAGCTAGCTTTTGCGCGCGCTCCTTGTTTTTTGTGAACACAGCTCCACCAAGGCCGAAGGGCGACTGGTTCGCCAGTTCAAGCGCTTCGTTGTCGTCCTCAAATGTACATATTGAAAATACTGGACCAAAAAATTCGTCGAAATGAGGTAGACCGTTTTTCGGGATTTGCGTAAGAATTGTGGGAGAAAAAAAATTACTTCCCACAAGTTCCTTGGGGATTTCCTTTTGGTAGAGCAAATGGGCGCCTTGCGACAGCGCGACTTGCACCTGATCGTGGAGCTGATCGACCAGATCTCTGCGGGCTAGCGGCCCAATTAAATTTTTCGGAAGCTGCGGATCACCAAACTGAATATCTTTAACGTAAAAGATAAGCTTTTCTAAAAAATCAGTTTCGATACTTTTTTGCACCAGAATTCGTTTCGCTGAAATACAGCTCTGCCCTGAGTTGAGAATTCGTCCTTGGTAAACCTTTTGCGCGGCCAATGCAATATCTGCATCATCACATATGATATAGGCGTCGTTTCCGCCAAGTTCGAGAACACATTTCTTAAGCGCCTGGCCAGCTACCTTCGCCACCTCTCTGCCCGCACGTGTACTTCCGGTAAAGCTCACTCCCCGCACCAACGGATTTGCAATCAATTCGTCTGAAGTTGCATGTTTTAGAAAAAGTTGCGTAAAAACATTCTCCATGCCTAAAACATTGCTGAAGGCCTCCTGTAAAAGAATGGCCGTGCCTGCCACATTTTCTGCCGGCTTAAGTAATATCGTGTTTCCCGCTAGCATTGCTGGGATCGCAAATCGCAAAGCCTGCCACACGGGAAAGTTCCAAGGCATAATTCCATAGACCACTCCCATGGGAGCTTTAAAATGGACGTGATGCTTTCCACGAGATTCTTTAAATAGATTTTCAGCCGTCAGAAGACAGTATTCAATCAACTGCATGCTTTTTTCTATTTCGGTTCCTGCCTGCAAGATAGGCTTTCCCATTTCTCGGCTGATGGCGAGAGCCAACTCGTTTTTCCGTTGCGCGATTTCCAATTTTAAACGACCCAATAAATCTTTACGATCGTTCACCGAGAGCTTCGACCATTTTTGAAATGCACAATGACTGTTTTGGATGGCTTCATTGACCATAGAGGAGGTGTGATACGAATAGGTTTGGATGGTTTGTAGATTGTAGGGATTGGTTGTTGAAAATTGTTCAGCCATACTCCACATAATAATAGTCGCTTCGAAAATGTCATTTACATTCATGGGTAGATGCAGGATGTCGCATGACTCATTTTTAGAATGTTTTTTAAAACCTTCAATTTACTCAAAACCAAAAGAACCCGTCCAAAGGTGGGTGTTTTGTTGAGTAACTGGACAGCGTTTTCCAAACAATTTTAATGAGACCATTCCGATAAAATACGTTTAACTTTTTTGCATTCCCAAGAATTTCTCATTCTGATAAATTCGTATTTCCACAAACATTTCGTTACTCTATAGAAGTTCCAGGGGAGAAGGACTAATTTCATGCAAAGATCTATCTTGTTGCTGCCATATCTTCTAGCTGCACTTCTGTTGCAGGGTTGTTTTACAAACAACCAAGGTTCACCAACTCTCACGACAAACAACCCAGAAGAAGGGGCATTAGCCACTTTCGATACAAACATGTACCCACTCAACAAAGTTGTTTGCGATCCCTTTGATCCGGGCAGTCCAGGACCGAACGACGGGATGATTGCGACACTCTATTATAGAGGTAACGGTCAAAATCGTTGGTACACGGTGAACGATTATATCCAACAAGGTCAAAAATCTCAGCAAACCCTATTTTTTTCTAAGCTCGACATTCCTACTCGCGTTTTTTCCATGGGATTCCCGTCTGAAACTGGCGCAAGCATTCAGGACGATTCTCAAAACACGCTCAATGAGTATTTTGCACTCAGTGTGAGTTCGATTTTGAAACTTGCTCCCAGCGACGCCGAAGGCGAATACGAACTTGCCCTTCTCTCAGATGATGGAGCGGTGATGCAGATTCGCGACCAAGGCGGTGTCTATCAAACTGTGGTCAACAATGATGGCGACCACCCTACACGCTTGGGATGTGGACAAAGAGTTCAGATGAATCGCGAAACAGAATTGGTAGTCAAGCTGAACTATTATCAGGGGCCGCGATATCATATTTCGTTGATTCCTCTTTGGAGAAAAGTAGACTCAATTACAACACCGGAGCTACGTTGCGGGCAAACTGGAAACAGATTATTTTTTGACTATGACAACAATTCCCAACCACAACCCGCTTATAATGACCTCCTCGCTCGTGGATGGAAGCCGATTTCGGCAGACAACTGGAACATGCCTGGTTACGCATTATTTAATCCGTGCACACAAGGTACGGTTCCAGTCATCTCCGATTTTAGAAACACTGGAAACGTCGAAGGCTTTGTGAGCTTTCAATGGACCACAAACATTCCTGCGTCTTCGCAAATTCTTTATAAAAACTTAAGAACCGGCGAAGAAGTCCTCACCGTTGCAGACAACCGTTTGCGACCCGTCCATTCAGTACGAATTATGAATCTTACACCTGGCGAAACGTACCAATTTAGAGCTATTTCAATTAGTGCCGATTACGGAAAAGTTATAAGTCAACCCATCACATTTATGGTTCGATAAGGAGAACAACAAATGAAATCACTATTATTTATAACCGCATTGATATCAGTTTCAACAGCTAACGCTTACGAATCATGGCACATTGCTAAGTCGTACGAAACGCTACCGTGTTTGTCTTTGCAGCAAACAAAACTGTTAAAGCAAATAAAGCAGGACGGTCCCGATACGCTCATAACGGAAGCCGATACATTCTATGAGAAGACAAAGAAATTCTTTTCGACGCATGACCGGTTTATTTGCCCGCCAACAATTGATGAAAAAAATGAGTTCGACTTTTCCACACCTATGAAATTTGGTTCGGTGGATAACTACGAACTGATTCACATCAATCAGTGGCAAATGGAAGTTCTTGAAGGCAGACAGCAGAAACTTATTTGGAAAATGGGCTACGATAAAGACACGGGAATCGGGAAAGGAAAAAATCGTCCGTTCGTACTGGTTCCGCTTACGCCAAAAGATTCTGATGAAGCACCTTACCTGGTGCATGCCTTAAAGTCTGGCGACAAATGGAAGGTGCATGTTTGCTACCCGGTTGAAAGACAAGCCCAGTGCAATCCTTATCAGCCAGCAAAAGATACTGATCCGAGCTTTGCCTCTACTCAATTTGAGATGAACTAGTACTGTAAAAGAAGTTCAACTTGAAACAGCGTCCTAAGGTCCGAGTCTCCCGATTTCGGATCTTTTTTTTGTAAAATTAACTGGCTCAAAAAACTTTCGAATTTGAAAATTAGAATCATATTTAAAGCTACCTTTCGCGAGGGAATATACTACGTGTGCTCGACCACAATTTATGAGCCATTCTGACGCAAGAATCACGTATCGCATTTGATCAAAAGGAAAACGCCGCACCAGTAAAGTGACGATGTCAGATATCCTGAACAGATGGGGTCGGATGCCTAGATCCTTCGCTTCGCTCAGGATGACGGATTACTGGACGTGGGCAAGGATGTGATCGAGCAGCTTGATTTTATTGGCGCCTTTGTTAACGTTTGCATAGGCGATGTGGGCCGAATCGGGGTAGCTCCAGAACGTTTTATCTTTCGATGGAATTTCGTCAAACAATAACCGGCCATGATGGATGGGAACAATGGGATCGTCCTCTGAATATAAAAATAAAAAAGACATATGGCCTAAATTTTTTAAATCTTCGCCGCCAGGATTGTAAGACGTTGGTAATAGCAAATAGGCCATCCACTGAAGTGGCCAGGTGATAATAAAGTTGGCTAGTTTTTCTCGAGCGATCATTGGATACGAGTAAAACGAAGATTCCACGATGACTAAATTTGGATTCCACTGCTTTGCTTGGTCTTTCAAAGTTTTCAACAGCAGGCTTCCGCCCAAACTCTGACCATACAATACGAGGGGCACTTTTAATTTTTGAGCATGCTCATTCGCCATCTGAATGGCGGCGTAGCAGTCTTCGAGGGCATTTGCCACGGACTTGTCCCCGTCACTTTTTCCGTACCCCTGATAGTCAAAAGCGATTATCTGAAAATTATGATGCGAAAGCCATCCCAAACTCATTGCGTGGGAGGTCACGTTTTGGGCGTTGCCATGAAATTGCAAGACGACAGCTTTAGGCTGATTATTTTTCCAGCCCATCAACCAATAATGGAGGCTTGCGCCGTTTTGGCTTCGAAAATATCCTTCCTGTACATGTTCGCTGCGTTCTTTCCAATGCGCGGTGAAATCATTTCGCGAAGGCTGTAAAAATAGATGCGAGCAACCGGTTACTAAGAAAAGCAATGAGAGAGGCAGTCTTCGTCGCATGAGGCTCCAGTAAACTTTTTCTTGCCCAGCCTACTTACTTTGCAAAAACCTGTCTACATTGAAACGGCGTGTTGGTGATCGGCCAATGACCTCGTCCCTGGCTTGCTGGCCCTTGAATCGAATTATCAGCCAGATTGCGTTTATTGGTGGCGGACCATATCATTTCTCCATGCTTTTCACTGTACTGAACAACACCTAAAAACTGTTGGATTCTCTTTAATAATAAAAAATCGCTGTTAGCTTCGCGGAACTCGAGAACAGGAAAATTATGGAACCACGTCGTTCCGACAAGGTAGCGACTGAGCCAGTCGTTGGGGTATAAAAACATGAGAACCGCTGACGTGCGGATAAAATTCCACTTTACGACAGGAAGGATGTCATCAAATGGCCTCTGCATCAGCAGCCGTTGCAACGTTTTTCGCGCTTGCGGTTCAGGCATCATCCAGGCTTCGCGAATTCCCAACAGCTCTAGAGTTTGTCGGTACATGAAATCAAAAAAGAATTGCTTGTTCGAGGGTCGATACGCGGGGTCCAAAATTCGCGACATCATGCCTGGTGTGTACAGGCCTAAGTACTTTTGTCTAAATTCAGGTGCTTGTAATTCGTGGGCTATGGACGCACGATGTTCAGGCTTTAAGTAATTCTTGAGGATAGCTAAAATTTTGATGGCGGAGATTTTTTTAGGATCTCCCTCTCCCATCTCCACATTGACCTGAATAGCCACCGCATGACCGTCGCGAGTTCCCAAAGCTCCGCGTGCCTGCATCGCATCTAGAGCGCCTTGAAGAGGAATTGCCTGCTCGTAGTAGATAGGTGGGGTTACGATTTCATAAATGCGAGTGTGCGCCTTATGCTGGGCCATATCTTTGTTTTCAATAACATTGTCTTCCGGTTTGATAATGACATCCTCTCCCATCGAGGACCCGGCTAAGTGCAGTTCGTGCACAGTGTACGTTTCCATTTGGCGTGTAATGGAATTCAAATTGTCTTCGATGACTTCCATCCACACCAATTTTCCACCTAGCGTGCGTTGCAACTCCTCGCCGATTTCCTGCTGCGAGAGACCAGTCAGTTCAATTTCAAGCCCGATTCGGGGTGCATCGTGGGAACTAAAAAGGATGTTCTCGGCATGGCCCAAAAATGTTTCAGCCCTCGCGGCCGAAACATTAATCAGGAAGTGGACAAAAAATAATAGACGAATTGTGCCAATTTTCATGGAAGGAGCCCCCTAATTTCGGATATTTAGCCAAGCTAGCTACCAGGAGTCAGTTTTCAAACTACATTCGACGACAATTGTAAATATGTTCGCGAGCTGTAAAAGGATTATGTAGATATTTACAACGAATTGTGAAATCTGCAGCAAGCTTTCTGACCCCGCTACAAATATGTTTACTGCAAAGCTCCTGACGGAGCAGAAACGGAGAATTGTATGCAAAAAAAACAGACAAATGACTTCCAGAAAAAAGGCACCACTGACACTTCCTGGCGCGACACGGCTGGCGACGCTCTCGAAAAGATTGGTCAAAAGATATCGGATGTTGGCGCCCCAACTGTAGGACAAAAAGTTCACGACTTGGGTGACAAGCTTGAAGACTCACACAAAGATTCGACTCATCCAAACAAAGTATAAAGATTCAATTTAAACTCTACTAAAAAAGCCAATGATCAAAAAAGACAAGTTTAAAACTTGTCTTTTTTGTAATCACTCTCTTCATCTCAATTTCCTCATCTGGCCCAATTTCCAAGAGATTTCCATCTTTACGCTAACCAATTTCAACAATTGCCAGGAGATAATGAGTGTTTAATCAAAGTTTCAACGAGTTAAAAGAAATTCTAAAAGAAAAAATAAAAGAACTTGAAGAATCGGACCCCCCGATTTTAAAACAAGATGACCTTGAAGTTGTGCCGATAGAAGCGCAACTGTAAGTTCTGTATACTTTGTACTTCAAAATCGAGCAAAACTTTATTCCATGTACGAGATAATTCATGAGCCATCGGAAAAAGTCGTTATGGAATAAATTTGGCAAAATAATATTTTAAAAATCTTCACAAGGTTTATACATTTGCAGAAAGCTTTTTGTACGAAACAACTAAATAGTGGAGAGGCTGAACGTTAGTATCATTCTAGATAATAACGCTCAGGGGAAGGAGGGTGTATGAAAGGTAAAAAAGGAAACAATTCGTCAAATTCAAAAAATTCTGGTTCTGGAAAAAATCAGCAAACGAACTCACGGAAAGAGAAAGAAAGTTCTGAAGACGGAAAAGAGTAAAATGTCTTCTTAACTGCTTAGCTTAAAAACGTTCTCGATTAGGATTTTTGTCTTTTGAGAACGTTTTTTTTTGTTTGCCGTTTTATCACTGTCGCCATTAACATTGGCTTTGGCATCATTTGCCTTTAATAAAAAACATTTAGATTTGGTTTTAAACGAATCACCAACAGTGAATGAATCTCTAAAACCCTGGCTAGCCTATCGAATGCCGCCTGAATGTCGCCTTTTCCAGCTCTCTAATTAAGATTCCTCAGGTGCAAATTTATAACCAGTACCGTGTACTGACTGAATTGAACGAGACGAGTTCCCAAGTTTTTTTCTCAGTTTACTTACATGTGTATCTACGGAGCGAGCATACACATGTACATCGGTTCCCCAAAGCTGGTTGAGCAACTCATCGCGATGAATCACTTCATGGGGTCTGTTTGCTAAATAAGTTAATAGCTTGAATTCTAACGACGTAAGATCCACCTTAATCTGTTTTACTCCCTCGGTGACATGCACTTCTTGTCTAGCTTTATTGATAGTGAGAAATTTCCACTTCATCACATCAGAGGTAAATTTTAAGAGGTCCATTTTTTTAAGACGGGCTTCGATACGTGCACGCAGTTCGATGGGATAAAAAGGCTTTGTAATATAATCATCAGCACCCACTGCGAATCCCATAATTTTATCGGATAGCTCACTGTGAGCCGTTAGAAAAAAAATAGGCGAATGAGGATTTAAACTTTGGATTGTGGTGCATAAGTCGAAGCCTTGACCGTCCGGAAGTTCCACATCTAACAGAAAAACATCAAAGTTGCTTTGCTTCATCATTTCCCGCGCCGTAGCCAAGTTCGCTGCCCAAACCACCTCAGCAATGGACTGTAAAGCCTGGACCACCATGACGTGCACTTCCTCACAATCTTCAACTAACAAAATACGTTTCATCATTTCCCTCACCTTATTCTCGTCTTAAACTTTCATTACGTATATTTTATTTCCAAACATTTTTTCAAAACAAACGCTTTATCAAATTTCGCCCTAAAGCTTATCATTTTTGTGCATAAAACTACACTACTTTGTCAAACTTCTAGGAATCAATTTCTTCGTGAACACCGTAGTATTTCATCCTAGATGAACAGTTGTAATGGGAGCTTGTTCTCACAGCCCTTACATCAAAATTCACAAAACGGAGAAAGTTTTATGAGACACCTTACAAAAATATCACTTACCATCGCTCTCATCGCAATTCCCTTGAGTGTATTTTGTGAACCGTTTGATGGCGTCAACGCAAGTATTACGACGACCGATCAGCAGCCCCAAGAGTTTAGCAAGTATCAACCGCTGCCAGTCGCTCTGACAAAAATCGAAGTCGAGGCGGCGCGATTAGTCCAGTATGCGGTAGTCACCTCGCCAAATCTTTCGGCCGGCGGAAAGAACGTCTTTGTGAGCGCACTGAACGGAAAGATTATATTACAAGGTTCTGTCGCATCCGAACAGGAATCTAAGATTATCTACGCCATCGCACACGCTGTAAGTCCGCTCCCGATCGATAATCAGTTGGTCTATTTCCAGTAGCTGTTCAAGCCTCCTTGGGACGTTAATGTCCGTGCCTTCAACTTGAAATACTGTTGTATATCCTCGAAAATCTCTTTGATTTTGAAGGTATCCTCACTTTTAAGGGCATGATTTAAGTCTTCAGCAAGTTGTCCCAAACAGCCAAATCCGTAAGGTGCACAAGAACCTATCCAGTTATGGGTGATTGCTCGCGCGTTCTTAAAATCTCTGGTCGCGCATAATACTTTGAGGGTCTCGAACTCCTCAACCCTTTTTGAAAAAAAGACATCAACGTAATATTCCAAGCCAATGGTAACTTCTTCGGATTTTAAGAGAGCAATTTCAAACATGCGGTTGGATATATCATAAGTTTTTTGGAAGTTTTCTCTTTTTAGGGGACGTTAAGAAATCTACACAAGGCTTACATACTCCTGAGAGGTATACTTTCCCAATGGGCCGTATCTTTTTGCCTGAGAGAACGAAAGAGGAGGCAGAATGAATCTACACAATGAGCTACCCTATAACTTAAGTGTGAACACGAGAGAGTATTTCCGGAACCCTGATTTGCAAGAAGTGTTGGATCAGAATTTGGTAGAGCACGATTCTGACTATGCGTTTGAATGCAAGTGCACTGAATTTTTGTCGTCTTTGCAGGCCGAAATTAGTTACGAAGATCAACGAACGAACTAACTTTTTTTAATTTCAAAAAAAAAGAAATGAATCATGGCAAAATTAAACAATGTAAAACATTTTATTTTAATAGTTTTCACCCTAGTCTCTGCGGCGGTCGGCGCTCAAACCGCCGCTCAGACAGTGAATGGTAACGTGGTAAGTAACTCGGGAGCCCAGGCCGAGGCCACCCGCGAAGTTCGACGAGCTCTCTCAAACACTCCAAATATTTCAAGTAGCAGTAGAAATGTGCACGTCAGCTCGTTAAACGGAGCTGTTGTGCTGAGAGGCTCTGTTTCGTCAGTGCATGAGTCGGAAATTATCGACCAAATAGCGCGGTCAAAGACGTCGCTCCCAGTAGATAATCAATTGACGATTTCAGAGTAATCTTGAAGAGTATTGGTGATGTCGGCACGATTCGAACGTGCGACCGTCTGCTTAGAAGGCAGATGCTCTATCCAACTGAGCTACGACACCACAAGAGAAAACCCAACTTAAACGTCCTCAGAATTAAAGACAACTGCCAAGGCCACAGTGCCGTATGGCGACGCGTTACGGCGTCGCGACAGCAGGTGAAACAGGGGCAATCGGAGGCGCCACATATTCGAAAAATATTACGTTTATGAGTGTCTCATTTTGATTCACCAGGATTTTTAACCCCTCAAGACTTTGGCCCATTGCCATTGCATGAATCAAACTAAGCTGTGCAGCTGGCACGACTTCAATGCGAGTTACTATTAATTCCGCGCGCACAGGACCATCTTTTTCCTGAATTTGAATCGTCGCGCCCACTTCGAAACAATTTTTATCGCCGGCAGAGTACCAGGCAATGACTTTGCCAGATTTAACATTTTCATCTTGTTCCGCTGGAATTGAAATTCGTGTCCAAGACTTTGATTTTTCCGAGCAAGAAAGCGGCCGCTCCCCCGCCTTAAGGTAGACCTCTGTAGATAGTGCCTCTGCGACAACATCAACATTATCCGCCGATCCTGAAAGTGAAATGAATGTGATGTTGACCATTCCTTCGGGGCGGAATTTTTTTTGTGCTTCGATGGCATCAATCAAAGATTGGCCGCGCGCTTTGAGTTCGCTCACACTCAGACCAAAAGCATCTGCATGTTTTTTTGAAAGTTTTGATATTGCAATCCCCTCCGTTTTAACAACGATGGCTTCGCCCTGAACTTCGCTTGAGGAAAAATCTGTTTTGATTTCAACTGTAGAACCAACTCGAAAACAGTTGCGGTTGCCGGGCTCGATGACCGCTCTCACTGTTCCGTCTAAAACACCGGGTAGATCATCTTCGGACACAATGACATTTTTATAGTCTTGGTTTTTAGTAGGGCACGTCTCGGCGCGTTCGCCATCACCTTCCACAACAAATGCGATTTTTGCATTTTCCGATCCGCCGCCGCCCTTTGGGCCAAAGCCACCGTTGCCGTTTTCGTTGTTTGCAACATCGCGTGGAGCGCAAGCAGCAACTAGTAATACAAATGTGAAAGGTATAAATAAATTTTTCATAATTCCCCCAACTATCTTTTGATAATATCTAAAACCATAGGCCAATGATCCGAAACGCCATCTTTACGATTTTCATTAAAACGTGCAGGACTGCCGTAACGATTCGTATGATAAATGCTGTTGTTTTCTATACGGATGCTTTCCGGCATCACCTTCCAAGGCGAAGTGCCTTCGGGCTTTAAGCCCGGAGTTACAAGAAGGATGTCAAAAAACGACCATGACTGATTTTTTGGATAAAATGTTGTACCCAAACAACCCTTACATCCCATCATATGAGACACACCCCAGTCTTTGGCGAGTGTTTGCGAAACATAGCCCGTTTTATAATCTTCGTCTGACGTGATATTAAAATCGCCGCCAACAATCACCATGCGATCCGCAGGTAATTTCGTGCGCACTGTATTGATAAAATCCACAGCCTGTTTACGAGTTTCGGTCGGTGCCGACTGCGATGGAAAGTGTAAGCCTAAAACTGTGAGCGGTGTGCCATCTGGCAAAGCAAGGGTGGCTTCTAGAATTCCACGCGTTGGACGTATTTGATCGGCCTTTAAAGCCTCGTTTGCTTTGTAGGGAATTAAGTGGAGTGTGGTTGGTCCTGCGGTTTCAAATCGAGTGAGAATTCCAACGTCAATCCCACGCTTGTCGGGGCCCTCAATCAAGAGAGCGGGCTTGTAATTCATGGCTCCCAAATATTCCAAACGCCAGCGATCGAGAATTCTTACGTTTTCGATTTCCTGAAGAATTAAAACGTCAGGGCCCCGCCCGTCTTTGATTTGGCGAACCACGTCGGTGAGTCGTTTCATTTTCATTTTTAAAATACGTTCGTTCCAGTCGGAAGAGAGACACTCTTTGAGGTAATAGGAATTTTCTTGATTGGCGGCATAGCATGCGGATTTAACGAGCGTTGTTTTTTTGTCGAGAGGTAAAAAGGCTTCATCGTTTTTATCCGGGTCGTCATCGGTGTCAAAAAGGTTTTGCACGTTAAATGTCATCACCGTGACTGCGCCCTCAGGGGCTTTTGCGGCCGGTGTAAAAATTGGCTTTGGTTTTTGCACACATGCGAAAGTACCTGCGAAGCAAATGAGAAAAATACCTAGAAGTTTTGTACTGCGCACTGATCCCCCCGGTGAGCCTGGCACAAAATTTAAGCTTATAAGTACGGCTTAATTTATGCCGCCCAACCCTTGCATGGAATAAGTACGATTTCAAGAGTCCTTTTTGTTAGCTTTCGGTTTTTAAGTGTTTGGAACAATGCAAAAACTCTAGTTAATTCCCTTTTCGCGAAATCGCTTGCTATTCCCTACCGGTCTCCATAAATGTGGTGGCAACTGATTTGGGGGACAAATGAAATTTGGAATCATTGCAGTTTTAATCCTATCTATCTTGCGCCCAGCACTGGCAAACGTTTCGGCCCTCGAAACTTCCATCGACTCCGATCGCAGCTACTGGTTCAACGCGTTTAGCTTAGCATCCGTTGAATCGTCTTCGGCCCAAGACGGCGGCGCCATGATTTCAAGCTACAATTATCTTTCGATCAACACATCGACAAACTTTGGTACCCATTGGGCCCTTCGCCTTCCCTTTATCTATAACACCGCTGGATTTAACGAGTTCGACGGTGACGAGGTACAACCGCAAGGAGTCAGCGGTGCGGATGTTCTTGTGGATTACACAGTGAGCTCCTCGCTATTACCTGGAGACATCGAAGTTTTCTCGCGCTATCGAATGGAAATACCAACGAGCAAGTATTCGTGGGTGCAGCGAAAAATAGTGGGGCTTCGATTTGATGCCATCGCCTCAAGATATATCAACAAAGATTTTCAACTCGAATATTGGCCCATCGTGACTCACAATGTTCACTCGCTTACAGTTTATACAAATCCTGATACCGGCGGAGATACCCACACCAAAAGCTGGGAGCTCGATCAGCGATTGTCACTTTGGTACAAAGCCGATCCTAAAATTTTTATTGGTGCTTACATCGGAACTGAAGACGATTGGTTTAATAAGTCGAACGCCAACAATACCACTCGCGCTCGCGATAAACGTTTTGGGGAGCACTCCGTAAAAGTGGGCCCATCGGTGCGCTATACCTTGAACCGAAATTTCTCGTTTTTATTTAACGTGCAAAACGTTGTGCCGATTTGGGGATTTTCGCAATCCCGCGCCGGCAGCATGAGCAACGTTGGCCAATTTAAACCCGAACACACTGAGTTTGTTTTGCTTTCGTTTGTCAATTTTTAACCGCTGAGCTGTTTATGGCCATTCAGATGTTAAAGACAACGGTTCAGTTCTGCCGCTCTCCAGCATTGGAGATCTTCAAGTAGTCTATCAAGAGCGGCCCTGGTATTGGCAATTTGGAGGTTTATGAAATCAATTCAATTTTGTATCACCGTATTTTTTGCGACCACTTTCACGTGCCTGGGCGCTTTCGCCCAAACACCGCGCAATCCGATTCCGCCTCAGGTGATGAATACCATCTATTGGAACATCCAAACGCAAACATCCTTCAGTTCGATGAGCGAGAGGGCGTCGATTCTTTGGACACCAAAAGTAATCGAACTGCAAAGCCTTGAAGGTGAAAGCATGATGCCGTCGCTGTACACACCGCCAGAAACATTATTTCGTTTATCTTTTGATGTGGGCATTGGGCATAACATGGATGAAGGCGTGATCCACTGGCGCAAGTGCAACGTTGTTATTTCGCAGATTGCGGACAGATGGGGCGCCCCCCTGCTTGATTGCCAAAGTTTTGCGCCTTAAGAAAAAACTGTAGATCCAACCTTCATATTCTTGGGCAAATTTGAGATGAGCTTAATAAAGGTCGGTTTTAAATTCCCGCGCTGGATCGAGCTCTTGTTTGAGCGACGATTTAACGACAGTAAAGTAAATTCTTCCCATTTCGCGCTCGTCAGACGTGACCACACGAACCTGCCACTCCCCTGCATCAAACCGGCTTTTTACAGTGTATCCACGAAATCCTTGGTCGCGACCACCGGAAATCTGAAAAGGAATCGCATCAGTTTTTTGCCAGCCGTTTCGCGCTTCCAAATACCATTCCATTTTAACTTGTTCGCGAAAAAACGACGGCGCAAAGATGCTTACAAAGCAGTGCAGTTTATCATCTGGAGCTGCGATAAATGTCTGTGCCCCTTTTTGCCAAAATAAATACCACGGGCGATCGTATTGCAACACGTACTGATCTTGCTGTTTGCTGATTTGATGGTAGATCCCCATCTTTTCGACGGAAAGTGGAATGGGAGGAATAAAATGGGTCACGTACAAAACAAGAAACAAAACATGAACGATGATCCCCGGAAGCAGTACTTCGGTAAACAGCTGCTTGGACGAAACGTGTTGGTTTTTTGAAATGAGATAAAAAAAGCAATAATAAAATACTCCCGACAGGATTAACGAAAACACAAACGGGAAAAATCCCAAATGCTTCCATATAATCGGCACAAGATAAATAAAGTAGGAGCACGAGCACAATGAAAACATCGTAAATCTTAAAAAACCGCCTAGACCTTTAATTTTTTCGAATTCATTCAGCACCATGAGTGCCGAAAGTGCTCCGATAAAAATAAATGAACTCCAAATAGATGCGCTTTTAAAATAAAAAATTGTGTACACACTTAAAAGTGAGCCGAGCAAAAAGTGAATCACTTCGTAGCGGTAAATCCAAACTTTGTTTAAAAACCCTGTGGTGAACCAGTTTTCGACGCGTTTTGATTTTTCGAATATAAGGAGAAAGCCAATAACGACAAGGTAAACAAACTGCTGGATCAACTGAAAGTTTTCATCGATCCTTGAGAGCGTAACGAGGTCGAAGAGAAAACCTCCGATAAAAAATTCCGCTGGAAAATAAGGTTTGTTTTTTTCGATCCACTGGCTTATTTTTTGGCTCATCTCATCCCCCTGCATTGGTACCACGTACCCCGGGGGGATGCGGGTCGTCAGGAAGTGACAACCCGCATCCCCCCGGGGTACGTGGTACCAATGACAAGTATGAGCATATTCACCAAAATCATCAACCGCGAAATTCCCGCCGACATCGTTTACGAAGACGACCTGTGCTTGGCTTTTAAAGACGTTCAACCCCAGGCCCCGGTGCACGTGCTGTTGATTCCAAAAGCGCCCATCGAGTCCATGGCAAAGCTTGATCCTGCAAGTGACGAAAAAATTATGGGGCATCTCATGATAAAAGCTAGCGAAATTGCGGCGCTGCTAGGGATGGCTACTGACGGTTACCGACTTGTGGTGAACACCAACGAGCATGGCGGCCAGACCGTTTATCATTTGCATATTCATATATTGGGAGGCCGGGCCCTTTTGTGGCCGCCAGGTTAGTCTTTGCGCACGCAGCGAATTCGCGATGCTGAAGTTTTGCTACTAAAAGTTAGGGCACCAGAAAAACGAAATGTTCTTGATTGATTTGAGCTATTTTGTGTAGACGACCAGTAGTCTGAAGAATCTGAACATGTTGTGTCTAATAAAAGAGCGCACCCCGAAAGCATGGCATTACCTTCGATCATTGAAGGAAGGTACCAGTCGGACTTTCCTGCAAAGATCAAACCGTCGCATACGATTGCGGCTGAATAGGGACTGTCGACATTACTCAATGGTGCTAAAATTGCCGTATTAGCTGCACCTTGAGTGTTATTTAATCCAGCCACAGATACCGTTGCGCCTACGGACCACGGAATAGGGACTCGAGTGCCCGTGCAAGTGGTTCCATTCCAAGTGCGCCCATGGTCACAAGGAGTTGTATACATTTTCGTTCCGGTATCTGGACTTAGCCCTGTGTAAACGGAACCGTCCGCACAAAAAGTTCCCACCGTCGGTGTGGGAGCTGTGCAATCACCCGTCGTTGAAACTTGCCAACCCACCGAACGGGCGCCGACACTTAAATTGCTAAAAAAATTCACATTGCCCGAAGCGGAGCTAGTTAAACGTATTTGCACATACTGGTTGTTCTCGATGCTTGCACGGCTGGCTGTCCAATCCTGCAATACACTTGTGCAGGTCGCGTCCGAACAGGTGCGATATTGCGGAGTTCCTTGGCCCGAAATCGAAATCTCCACGGTGCAGGCGTTGATTGCCGTAATCTGTACGATGTTCGATGAGATCAGTGTGCTTACCGCAACGTTCGCTTGGTTGGTAAACGAGAAACTTGTTGGAAGATTGCTCGCACAGATTGTTGTTTGCATGCATCGCCATAGGGCTCCATCACAATATTCTAAACAAGGTGTAGCGCTGTTATATCGAACTCCGCCTGCCGTTCCTGCGGTGCACGCGCTTGCTCCAGTTCCCACTTTGAGTTCGCCAACCACATCGAGCTTTGTTGCAGGCACAGTGGTTCCAATCCCCATATTGCCATTGGCATCAACAACTAAGGGAGTTGTATCCGCTGCTTGATCGTTTACCACGAGCGAATTTCCAGTCCCAGAATTAGTGATCGAAAGCACCATGGCGCCTGTGACCGAAATATCTGTGCTTGCATCCAAGGCCAGTGCATCGGCAAAGCTTGTAAAATTTAAACTATCAGCCGTGATCGCCGAATCACTGCTTACCCAACTTAAAAGGCCGGCTCCATTGGTGCGTAGCACTTGTCCCGAACTTCCATCCGCTGGCGGTAAGGCCCAAATCACGCTCGTGGTAACATCATCCGGTGCACGAAACCCAACTTGCGCAGTGCCATTAGCTAAAAGTTCGGTAAAGGCAACTGTGCCGCCATCTCCTACCGCAACCCCCTTAGGGCCCATGTTGAGTTGCCCGGTCATGGTGTCACCGGCTTTTGTGACTTTTTCTGAATCTAATTCATCCATCGCTGCCTGCGCATTGGTGGCTGCAATGTTACCTGCTGGGGCATTGTCAATTTGTACAGCATCGTAGTCACTCGTCGCTGCAACCACTGCTCCGGTTCTTCCAAACACGCTATCCACCGGAGACACCGCAAACGCTGCAGCTCCATCCCAAAACATCAGCTTGTTGGTAGTGGTGTTGTACCAAACTGTGCCTTCGTGCCCAGCAACGAGTGGTGTGGAAATTAAACTGCCTTGTT
>JAYUQP010000125.1:0-6724 GCA_043757265.1 Bdellovibrionales bacterium
CTCTTTCTTGATGAAATTGGTGATCTCAAACCGGACCTGCAGGTAAAACTCCTGCGCGTTCTGCAGGAGCGAAAAGTAACGCCAGTTGGATCGTCGAAGGAATCCAAACTCGATGTTCGACTGATTACTGCCACTCATGTCGACCTTGAACAGGCCATTCTCGATGGAAGCTTTCGGGAAGATCTCTACTATAGGCTCCACGTTATTCCTATTGTCATCCCTCCACTTCGCGATCGGCCTGAGGACATTGAGCCGCTTGTTACACATTTTCTTGATGTTTTTGGACATGGCGAAAAACAGATGCTCGACAAAACTGTGCGAGTCCTAGAGCGATATCATTGGAAGGGAAATGTCCGCGAACTCGAGAATGAAGTTCAGCGTCTTGTCGCCATATGCGGCAAAGTTATTGAGCCCAAACACCTTAATGATCGAATCCGCAACGCATGTGGGGTTGAGGGCGATGAGCTGGCCCAGTCGTATTCAGCTTTCATGGCCAAAATTCATGAGACTGAATTGGAATTCATTGAATCCAACATCAGAAAATTTACCTCATTGCGTGAAGCGTGCCGTCTATATTTCAAATTGCCCGCCTCATCCATCCACACGCGAATTAAAACTCTGGAACAATATTTAACGAAAACCAAATTTCAGGAGGCCGCCAATGCCGAATAAGAACTTGATACGCCAAAGCATCCTAGCCATCGCTGCCCTGTTGTCTAGTAAAGCTTTTGGCGATAACGTAAGGATAAGCAAAGCTCTATTGGTCCAAGCCCAGGTTCCTGAGAAAGTTGTAGAACATTTGGTCGCTGAAGGCGTATTGCTAAGCAAATCCAGTTCTTGCTTTAGAGTCGACACTGTAAAGCTGGAGAATCTCTCCGCAACCAAGAGCGAACAAGACCTCGTTGATTTCAAAGCGTGGCTTGATAAAATTACTTCTGGAACCGTCTCTGTTGATCTCTGCGATGTCACCGTCGCAAAGACGGGCACAAATGACATTATTCGATAGGCGGCGGTGGATCGGAATATTGGTATTGTGTTCAATAGGGATCGGGCTGGGTGCTAAAATGACAATGAATCAGAAGCTTAAAGAAGAAACTTACCGGTACATCATCACCGAAACTGGTGGTCCCCTGTCGGCCGATCCACTTGAAGCCGACAATGCTAGAAATCTCTGGGTTGCGAGAATGATTTATACGACTCCAGTTGAAATAAATCCGACAGGATCTCTTTCAAGTCGAGTTTTAGAAAGTTTTGTCTACGAACCAAGCACCGCACAAATGACCTGGAAATTGCGAAAGGGTGTTAAATTTCAAGATCAAACGCCGGTGACCCCCTTTGATGTTGCCCTAAGTGTCACGCGGATGGCGAAAGCCCGTCCTAAATTTCCAGTGATAGAAAGCATTGTAGGACTCGAGGACTGGCTGAAACTAAATTCTCTTGAAACTCTCCCTGCCGGCATTTCGATTAGCGGCGACACCATTACTCTCAAGTTCTCAAAAGTCCATGAACATCCTCTGTTTCGATTTTCCCTGGAGATCTTCTCAATCATTCCCAGTCGCTGCATTGATCTAAAGTCCGCCGAGATCACCTGCGATAAAATTCCAGGAAGTGGATATTACAAAATTATTGGCCGGTCCGATGCAAGAATTGATTTTGAGTTGGCGGAAGATATCTACATTCATGATCAGCCGGTTCCTCGCCATATTCATTTTGAATATCTGAAACCAAGCGAAGTTTTAAGAAATGGTTCCTCGTTTGATAGAAACACCGTTATCGCGGGGAATGAAAGCAGGTTCCTGCCGGCTGTTCTGCAAGAGATGGAAGACAAGCTCGATCTCAAGTATTTTCCGTCCGCACGGATAAACTTTATTTTGCTAAGCCCGGTCGTAAAAGCTTTTGAAGACAAAGTCTGTCGGCGAGTCTTTGCTGATGCTTATCGCTCCGCATTTGCAAAAGTTCGTCTGCAGAAGAATTATGAATCTAGTCTAGTTACTGAAATTTTGCCGGGATATTTGGCCTCCAAGGATCTTGAGGCACAGTTACCAATTAGCTATGCGGCTCGCCAGCGCTGTATTGAGCAGTTAAAGTCTGAAACCCTAACTTGGTCCACGGTGACAGCGGAAGATGATCCTTCGCAATTAGCGATCATCGAACAAACACTAAAGGACCTTGGAATAACCGACCACCGCGCTGTCGCGTTGGCGAATCGCACCGAAGAATTCAAAGCCTTTGCCGAGGGCAAAGTCGCTTTCCTAACGGTAGGAACTGGCTTTTGGGCACTTGAGCCTGCGGGTGACATCCAAATGCTATTTACCCCCAAAATGCACCTTCCCTTACAGTTTGCTGCAGCAGACATAAAAACCCAGGAGCTAATTCAAAATCTTAAAATTGATAAGGACCCGAATGGCGCCTATCGAAGACTGAATGAATATGTGTACGATCAGGCGCTATTCAATGTCTTTGCGCACTCACGCCGATTCTTTGCATCGCCAAATCGGGATTTAGTCGCCGAACTTCCCCTATCCATTACCGCGCCATCTCCCTGGCAGGCATTCAGAGTTCCAGAATGAACTCGGCCGAAACACTACAATACCTATTGGTTGAGCTTAAAACGCGCGGCCAATTGCCAAAGGTCATCCAGCTGTCCAAGTTTGCCGGAAGGTACTGGTGCTCCATCTTTGATGCCGAAGACCAAGCCACTATTTCCAATTTCGTCTACTCGGGTCACTCAGATTTTATGGAAATTGCCACACTAAAAGCACACGTCGAACGAATTGAGAGATTTGCATTTTTAGAAGGCGCCAATAATGGCCACACTGCCTGTCAAACTGATCGATCAGATGGATTTGCGGCATTTCCGGCGAGTTCCAGCCATGCGGCTTCAACTGCTCGGGATAAGGCACTTGCAGAAGCAACCGAAAGATTTGTCTGGGCGAGATGGTGGGACTCTCCTGCCATTGGCCATTCTATTCACAACATGAATGATATGAATCTCTCAACGGCCGCGCTTCACACGCTCAAGGCCTCTCTAACCCTCATCGACTGTAACCGGCTCCTCATTCTTGAGCCAACAGTTGAAGCGACTGTCCAAAGAACAATTGTGCTTTTGGCCGAGAACCGCTCTGGGGGATTAGTCGTGGCTGGAGCATGTGGACCTACAGACTCCATTGAGGAAACCGTCTTAAGAGCCTCTGATGAACTTCTACGCCATGGTCTTGCGCTAAAGCGCATGCAGGAAAGAAGGGCCATCCCACAATCCTTCTATGAATCGCGCCTTCTATACTTTGGTCTAGGCGCCGGAAATCGTTTGGTCAATGAACGACTTAACTCCCGCGGCACCGAATCGGTGCGCCTCCCGCGCCTGGCAATTGATACCAACATACCTCACTCGCTAGATTCGCTCGTGCGCGTTCACCGCTGCCTTTATGAAAATCAGCCCCCATTCGTTGGCGGCAACCTTGAAAGACTATGTCTATGAACAAGGTATTCTCGTCACCTGCAAAAGTCTTTTTGGCCATTACGCTTGTTCTTTCTGGATCTATCTATTTGCTTTGTGACTTCTATTTGAATTCCTTGGGCCGCGAGCTAATGCTCAATTGGATCAAAACTGAATCTTTATCCATCCAAGAAGGAAACCTCCTAACCTCTGTCACGAAAAGTCAGCCGTATTTGATGGCCTCGACTTACATTCAAGGGATTCAGCTCGTAAAGACAGACGGTGACGACAAATATCCGATGATCAGATTTGGCAAGAAATTTGAAATTAACTCAAACGACTATATCAATTCAAAAAATGACCCTGTCGTAAGACGAGTTGGCTTTCTTCACTCACAAGTAATATTGAAAATTCCTGGAGCGAATAACTTTGTGTTGGGCGTCGACCTCAGTTCAAATGTCCTCAATTCTGTTTTCTTTGGATCTGTTTCACTTTTGATATTGATTTTAATCGGAATTGTTTCTGCACTTCGGCAAATAGAACAGCAAGAATCGGTTCGAAGAGAGAAATTACTGAAGCTGGCGATTCATGACCTCGTTGCCAATGATCAGCAGTCCGAAATTCTAAGCGGCGAATTTCCGGAATTCTCAAAGTTGTGGACGTCAAAGCGAAACGAAATTCTCGGCGCACAACGCTTGACGATAGAAAGCCAAAGCAAAATCTTGCTTGGTGAAACAGCGTCACGGTTGGTACATGACATTAAGGGCCCTCTCCGCAATATTCAAATTCTTACAAGGCGAATGACGGGTCTCGATCAAAAAAACCAAGAACATCTAAGTGGTTCGATTCAAAAGATATCTGCCTTAACGAGTGATTTCTCATCGAGGACAAGAAGCATCTTACAGGATGAATCAGCTCGGAGAGCTGTAGCTCCCGTCTCGCTCTCAGTAACCAAGGTGATCGCCGAGAAGGAATCGCAATACGGAACTCGAGCTTTATTTTCGTATAAGGCGGACGTTGAGTCGGCGGCGACGCATTGGTATGTTGATCCGTTGGAACTTGATAGATCCATAGCTAATCTGATCGACAACGCAGTTGATGCGTCACCCATAGGTGGCCGAATTGAAATATTTCTATCCAGCCAAAACGGGGTTGGAACTTTGGAAATCACAGACTTTGGAAGCGGAATTGACGAAGCCGAGAGCGATAAAGTCGGCCTCAAAGGCTTCACTCAGAAAAAAGAGGGCACTGGTCTCGGCGTCTTTTACGCTAAAAAAATGGCAGAGGAGTGCGGCGGCAAGTTCCACTTCACATCATCTGTTAACCAGGGAACCACCGTCTCTATTAGTCTCCCCATAGCCTCAACCAGACCCGAATGTGATCTCTTCGATATTCTTGAGAACCCTGTCATTGTGTTTGTTGATGATTCCGACGTTATGTTGGATCAGATAAAAACGCGGATTCAATCGCTGAGAGATTCCAAAAGTGTTGGCCCAGAAATCATCCTTCTGAGATCGCCTGAAGAGTTTCGACTCTGGCGCAAAACTAGAACAAGCAACACACCATTTTTTAGCGTCATTGATTTTCATTTTGAAGGCATATCAGAAACTGGAGCAAGCCTAATTGAGTCTGAACGTTTATGCGGCTCGTCCGCACTTTTTACGTCAGCTCCTGACGACACTAAAGTTCTCGAGGAGATCAGAAGGTTGAGTGTACCCCTCATCTCAAAAGATCAATTTCTAATCGGATAAACTACGCAAGTTTTCAATACGCGTAGTTCCCTCCGTCGCGGCGGCACAACCGTGGCAGAAGTGCTGAGGCGCAATTTATTATTTTTATAACTTTCTGTTTAGGTCGATCGAAACTATGAGTTCCACTTTCGCGCAGATGTACATTTTGGGGATTTTCCATTTTCGAGGTTCATTTTCTTCTCGAACTCCGTCAGTTCTCCGCAGGCAGAAACTTGTCTCTTGGTCGCGTATTTAAATAGTCCGGACTGCCACTGAAAAATTACAACCCTCTCATTATTCAGGCATTCCCAAACATAAATTTCATATCCTCCTTCGCCTCCAGTTTTGCAGGTATAACTTGGATTATCATCAATTTGATATGTTCTCCAAGGTACGGCAGAACAAGAGCAAATGACTAATGTAAGCAGCAACGGTGAAACATGTTTCCAATTCATGAATACCTCTAACCTCACGATTACAAATATAAATCTATCGTTAAATTCAAAATGTTAACTGCTGCAACGAGCTCGCAAGTGAAGTGCCTCGACTGCCCTTACTCCGGACAGAAGGGAAATTTGCTCATTCTGACTTCGCCTCATCCATCAGCATTTTGATAAAGTGATTCGAGTTGTCAACTTTATACCCGTCAGATTTAAATCCGACTTTAAGTTTCGAAAGAAACTTCTCGGCATTCGTTTTATACTGATTAGACAAAGCCAAAGCCTCTGCAGAATATGAGTCGTTTAAATACCCTTGAGGATTGTTCCCACGATCGGCCAACAAACTATATATATAAACGTTCCTTTTAATTAAACAGATGCCGAGAACCGAACTCTCATTTTTATTTTTGAAGTAACGATGATCACACTTTTCTGGCAGGAAATTATATCCAGCCATTTTATCAGTATTTTTAGCTTCTATACCGCTTCCAGCAGCCTTCAAAAAATCCGAAGACGAAACGTCATGCTCTAGGGTGAGTTTTAAAAATAAAATTTGCCTCTTCGCTGGGCATCCAGTCATCAATAAGAGCATACAAAAGACAAACAGTCTCTTAACTTTAAACCTCCTAGAACCCAATCGGATATCCGGGTCTGGTATAGTTCCGAACTTCATCAAAATTTCCACCCCAGATGTCAGCGCCGCCCTCAGTAATGTAAGTAACAGGATTATATCGGCCGCCTACACTGCCCACAAGGTGAATTAGATAGAACGCAGTGGCTCCACCGAACCTGTCGCTCTGGCTCGTACCTGGCCTCCATGACAAACCATATAGACCAAAATTTATTGAATGACCAACCTCGTGCATTAGTATCGGCCGTCCGCCAGTTTGCTGGAAGAAGCCTGAAGAGAAACCTTGTCCGCCAACTGACGCGCTATTGTAAACCCCTCCAAGAGAAAGGTGGAAATCACCATTGCCAAACCCGACCTGAAATCCAGATGTAAAGAGCCCAATGGCAGAAATCGTAAAGTTCACAGCAAAATTTCGAAGGTATGCCTCTCTCCAGCTCCCCTTTCTACCATTGTCTGTTTGTATAGTCGCCTGAATGGCACTAATTCC
>JAYUQP010000126.1:0-2554 GCA_043757265.1 Bdellovibrionales bacterium
CCGAGCACTCAAGCTCGCGAGCGCTAATGGCTTTTTCGGCGAGGACTTTTGTGTCAAAGCTAAAAGCATCGGCGATTTTTTCAGCCGCATCGGCCCTTGTCTTGATTTTGTGAACCCCAACAGACGAGCCAGAATTAGCTGGTTTTACGAAGAATGGAAATCCCAGGGTGCTAATACAGCGGTCGATACATTGTTCAGATGCTTGGTCGTAATTGTGTTTATGTAAAGTTACGGAAGGCACTACTGGAATTCCAGCCTGGGCCAACAAGCGTTTGCATACGTCCTTGTCCATGCCTACAGCGGAACCCAAAACGCCCGATCCTACGTAGGGAATTTTTGTAAGTTCTAATAGCCCCTGAATCGTTCCATCCTCGCCATTCGTGCCATGGAGTATAGGGATGATAACATCGTACGATTTCTCAATTTTAGTTTGGTTAAAACTGATGATAGTGTTTTGTGACTGGTATGGCGTAAGGGCCACGGCATTTTTCTCTTTACTTAACTGAATCGAGCGGGGGTTTGAGCTATTAGATAATAGTTGTGGATCGGTTGGAATCAGCCAGCGCCCAGTTTTATCGATTCCGATAAGGTGGACATCGTACTTATTTTTATCCAGCGCTTTATAAACCGACGCTGCCGAAACAATGCTGACCTCGTGTTCACCAGATTGCCCACCAAATAGAATTGCGATTTGTAACTTTTGCCCCATGCGGCCATTAAATCCTAAGTCCGATAGGGTGTCACAGAAAATTCTTGAGCCGCAAGCACATCCGCCATATGATGATTCCGTAGGCAGTTGAGCCACACTAACACAAACAAGGATATGATATGAAAAAAGTCGTTTTACTCGTAAGTTTAATGTTTAGTTTCCAAGTTTTTGCGGCTCCTACAACAAGCACCGACGGCACTGACGAAATCACTCTCGAGGATCTGCAGGAAGAGTTCTTAAAAGAAACTGAAACATTAGTAGTTGAAGAAGAAGACGAAAGTTTTTTGGATGAAGAACTCGAGAAAAAAGCCGTTGCCACAGGCAAAACGACAACAACTGAAACCAAAACTGCAGTTAAATCGACGACCAACCCGATAAAAAAATAGTTTTTAAACTTTTACAAGCGCTCGACGGAAAATAAACCAGATGTCATGTACAGCTGGTTTTTTCCGTAAGAGAGACGGGACGAGAATCTTGTTCCTAAGTGTAAATTCACAGCTCGCACAAAGTCGTTTTGCTGGACGACAGCGCTTTGTTCGGCGCCATTTTTCCACTGTTTGCTACTCATACTGGCCATATCCAAAAAGTAATTTTGATCTCTCAGGTAGTCCCCAGCATGAGAAATCTCATGATAAATAATCACAATTGGGGGAGCGTAGCCGTCCACCTCGTTTTGCTTATGGCCTAGCCACCCTTCACGAAAGTACATTTCGGCTGCCTGATAGGGATTGGCAACAATAATTCCGCCGATTTCTTTTCCCATAAGGGAGCACTCACAATTTTGCTCAATCTGGGTGCGAATAAAGGATTCGTTGTTTGCTGTCACCGCCGTAAAGCTTGGTTCTTCTACGCTCATAATTTCTTGAGAATCAGCTTTTTTCATCAATACGCGATTTGCCCATAATACGATTTTGTCGGATTGCACAACGGTTTCCAGTGCACTGTTCTTTGGGGAAATTTTAAACATTTCCTCGATTGCTGATTGTTTTTCGGAAAATAGCGGATCGTTTTCAGGAAATACGATCTCTGCGTTAACCATCACAAAAAATGTGAGAAAAGAAAAGATGATCCCCATACGCCCCCCATCTGCGACCTTAGTCGAGCCCACCTTTTCTTGTAAGACACGGCACAAGGTCCTGAAAAAATTACGAGTGGCTAGGCGATCCGATTGCAAAAGGTTCCAAAGGAAAGGCTCCAGACGAAGGGCTAGCCGACAAGCTCCTTGTATGCGCCGCAACGTTTCGTTTTGAGGCAAAAAATTCTTTTTTGTCTCAAAAATTTTTCGCCATAATCAATAGCGTTCACTTAAAGTAATTACGCCCAAACTTTTTGCAAAAACTTAAGGTTTCACTTTTGAAACCGATAAGTTAACGTGGCGACTCGACTAAAATTTTACTTTTTAAAAAATAGCCTTTATGTTCTCGGTCTGCTGTTTGTTCTGCCATCTCCTGCAACAGCGCAAACTGAGCCTCCGCAGTTTATGACCGTGGATGGCAGGCTTTATGATTCGACTATTCCCACAGATCCACTTCTCGATAATTCCGTGCTTATGAGAATTCAAATTTTGAACCCTGCCAAATCTTGTATTTTGTACGAAGAAGAGCAAACGATTAGCACCCTTTCGTCAAACGGATTTTTTAATGTTCGCGTAGGTTCCCCCACGTCAGGCGCGGAGTCGCTCAAGCGCACCACAGCCACAATCGATGTTGGAAATTCCATGCGCCAAATTTTTCAAAATCAAAGCGTTAGTATTGCTGGCAAAACTGCAGCAGGCGTGGTTTGCGGTTACACACCTGTGGCCGGCGACACCCGGCACTTTCGGTATATCGTTACTCCAAGCACGAC
>JAYUQP010000127.1:0-19277 GCA_043757265.1 Bdellovibrionales bacterium
GGGTCGTCAAAACAGCGTACAACCTGCACGATGGCGTCAGTTTGGCGAATGTTTGCTAAAAACTGGTTGCCCAGGCCCTCGCCTTTGCTTGCACCCTTGACGATACCTGCAATATCCACGAACTCGATGGTGGTGGGGATAACACTTTGTGGCTTAATAAAACTACATATTTGATCCAGGCGAACATCAGCTACCGTTACCACGCCAACGTTTGGGTCAATGGTGCAAAACGGATAATTTGCGGCTTCGGCTTTTGCGGAGGTGAGGGCATTAAAAAGCGTACTTTTTCCAACGTTTGGTAGTCCAACAATTCCGCACTGAAGACTCATGGTGTGTCCTTTGGTTTTAAAGTATTAAAGTGATTCGCCGTTTTGTCGTACCCTTGAAAGATTAAAGATTCAACCGCGTCGAGAGCGGAGTTTAAAAAATCAGGCAGTTGCGCAGCTTCGTCTTTGCTGAAGTTGCTTAAGACATGATCGGCCACGTCGATATTTGGATTGGTCGAGCGGCCCACCCCGAGTTTTATTCGATAGTATTTATTGGTGCCGATTTTTTCATGAATGTCGCGAATTCCGTTATGGCCACCGTGCCCGCGTTCCTTTTGAACTTTGAGCTGACCAAAGGGAAAATCGATTTCGTCGTGCAAAACAACGATGTTAGCAAAATCAATTTTGTAGAAGTCGCAAAGGGCACGAACGGAATCTCCAGAAAGATTCATAAACTCCTGAGGCTTACAAAAAACGACTTTTTGCGACAGCTTGTTATCTTCTGAGTGCAGTGTAAGGTGCGTCGTGAGGGCTTTGAGTTCTTTTTTTTCAGGTGGTGCGCTCACAGATTTCAAAAAAGTATCGACTGCCATGAAGCCAACATTGTGGCGGTTGAGTGCATATTTTGAACCAGGGTTACCAAGCCCAACAATCAACCACATAGCGAAATTCCTAGCTTACTTGATACCATCATTTTGTACTTTGTCTGCGCTAGGCTCAGGACGTCTCCGAGTTTCATGCTTGGCGCCTCGAATCGATTATTGCTAAATTTGATTCGAGGAAAGCCAACTCAAAAATTATTACTTTTTCTTAGGAGCAGCAGCAGCAGGAGCAGCGGCTGCGGCAGCAGGAGCAGCACCGGCAGCAGGAGCAGCGGCAGCAGCAACTGTTTCAACGACAGCAGCTTTTTCTTCTACGTAAGCCGTTACGGTGGCAAGAGTGCGCTCGCCCGGAGTTACAGCGCGAACACCGTCTGGGAGCACGAGATCGGACACGTGGAGAGAGTTGTTCAACCGAATTTCCGTGATATCAACTTTGACAGTTTTAGGAATGGCGGCAGGCAAGCACTCAATTTCCATGTCGTGCATAATGACTTGAAAAATTCCGCCTTCTTCTTTCACACCGGCAGCAGTTCCAACGTATTCCAAAACCACTTTCACGCGAACTTTGCGAGCCATATCGAGGGCGTAAAGATCAAGATGCACAGGACGGCTAGAAACTGGATGCATTTGAATATTTTTAATCAAAACTTTCACGTCGTTTAAGTCGCTCTCTTTGCTTTTTAGCGAAAAGATTGCGGACTCGAAACGCGCGCTCAAATATTTTTTGATGATGTTTTCTTCGACAAAAATATTTTGATTTTTAAATTTTGGACCGTAAATCACAGTCGGAACTTGATTCGATTTACGAGCAGAGCGAGAAATGTGTTTTCCAGCTTCGCGAGGTTCTGCATTTAAAACTAATTCTGTACTCATAGATCCACCTTTTTAAATTAAAAGTTCATCAATCAAAAAGAGAGCTGACGGAAGCATTTCCGTAAATTCTCTGAATCGCTTCTGCCACAACCGGAGCCATTGACGTTACGACAACTTTTCCGCACTCACGACTTTTTTCACTCAAAGGGATTGTGTCGGTCACAATTACTTTTTCGATACCAGACTCACTAATTCGTTGAATTGCGGGCCCGGAAAACAGCGCATGGGTAGCAACGGCAAACACCCTTTTTGCACCATTGTTAAGCAGGCTGTCAACACCTTGTGTAAGGGTGCCAGCCGTGTCGATCATGTCATCGAGAATAATGGCCTCTTTGTCGCGAACATCACCAATTAAATGAAGTGCTTTCGCAACGTTAGGCCCAGAGCGGCGCTTGTCGATAATGGCCATGGAACAGTCGATTCGCTTAGCAAAAGCGCGCGCTCTTTCAACCCCGCCAGCATCAGGACTCACCACCACGTAGTCTTTGCCCATTCCGTAATTGTCTTTCCAGTATTGGGCGAGAGTAGGAATGGCAAACAAGTGATCCACAGGACAGTTAAAAAAACCCTGAATCTGGGCGGCGTGGAGATCCACACACAAAACTCGCGAGGCACCTGCTGTAGTCAAAAGATCGGCCATGCACTTTGCAGTAATTGGAGCTCGAGGAGCCACTTTGCGGTCCTGGCGAGCGTATCCGTAGTAGGGGATCACAGCGACGATATTTTTTGCCGATGCCCGTTTGAGAGCATCAAGTGTGACAAAAAGTTCCATGTAATTTTCGTTCACCGGGGGGCACGTGCTTTGAATTAAATAGACACTGGCTCCGCGAACACTCTCTTGAATTTCCACTTGGATTTCGCCGTCGGCAAAACGTGAGATTGTGGATTGGCCCAAGCGCATGCCTGCATGTTCTGCAACTTTTTCGGCGAAAGGTTTATTCGAATTGCAGGTAAAAATGCGCAGGTCATTCATGGGTGGAAAGGGATAACATTCAGAGGGGAATTTGTCCAGATTAAGAACTTGAAATCAGAGAGAATTCAGTGGATCGCCTAAATCTGCCAGTCTTTTTTGCAAATTAAGTCGATGATCTTGAAGGGCCAGTTTTTGTGAAGCTGTCAGGCAGTCGTAAAACGAACTCGAAGATTCTAAATTATTCATCGTCTGCAGAGCTTTATCTAAATTTTCTGGCGTGTCCTTTTTCTGATGGCAGACAATCACTTTTTGCAAAGTCTCGAGCAGGGGCTCGTAATTGGGACATCGCCAGCTTTCGGTGCTTTTTACACTCTTTCGCCCCAATGGCGGCGCGAATAAGGCCTTTGCCTGCTTTCCACCCGGCAGGCACGACAACTGGCCGGGAACAGGGCTTTTAGAAGCCACTGCCACTGCTACGATGGGCGCACAAAGCCCGACAAACAGCACCACACCTGCCGAAATATCCCACAAAACTTCGGCCGAGTAATTGCCAACAATATATGAGTAGGCCAGCGCCTTTTTGCCCAAATGTTCGGTGACGTCGACGCCGGCTTTGGTAAAATTTCGAAATGGGTCGGTGCGCAGAGCCTGTTCGCAGTTAAGGTCTGCAAGAGTCTGTTCGAGTTTTGCCTTCTCGCGGTGGTGTGAGCAGGCTGTAAAGTTTAGCAGCAATATGAAAATAATAGGTTTGTGCATCATGCGCTTATTTTAGAGGGCGAAAGTTATAAATCTCAAAACATTTCCATCGATTAGCTCCGAAGTGCGGAAATTACCGGCTGGAAAGCAACAGAGGCCTTTCTTTTTAAGAACACAATGTTTGCAAGGTTTGCTAAGTTTTAACCATGGAGCAAGCTTTGAGTCATGATCCTATCAAGTCAGACGATGTCCCAGTAACCCAGCGACATTTGGAGCTCGTTCGACAAGAGCTAAAAAGTGATATTACGTCGGTACAATTGGAGATGCGGGCTGGATTCCAGTTAATGGAATCGAGATTTCAGGCTATCGACGGAAAATTTGCAGGCCTCGACGGCAAATTCGCGGCCATTGACGGCAAATTCGCGGGCATTGACGGAAATTTTGCGGGCATCGACGGAAAATTTTCAAACATCGACGGACGTTTTTCGGATATGGAGTCGCGTTTTACTAGAATCGACAGTCAGTTTCTAGCAGTTGATGCGCGATTTGAACGGATTGAATCAATTCTATTAAGTATGAAAGTTCTTTTGGAAGAGCAAAACTCTCGAAACCGCTACGTTCTGGACGGATACAATTTTATTTATGAAAAATCCGAACGTTCCGAGAAGCGTCTTGTGCGCATCGAGAAAAAAGTCTTCGGAATTGAGCAAGAGTAGCCAGAACTTATCGGATTTATTTTTTTAAAGACTCTTTAGAAATTCATTTAGCTGTTTGCACGCCTGCGCACGATGGGAAAGTGCGTTTTTGAACGCGTCGGTCAGTTCGCCGAAAGTTTGTGAGTGTCCTTCAGGAATAAAAACTGGATCGTAGCCAAACCCTCGAGTACCAGTGGCCTTTGTGCCAATCTGGCCAGGGCATTGACCTGTAAAAACTTTCTCGGTTCGGGTTGGGCTGATTAAAACAAGCGAGCATTCAAAATAGGCTTTGCGATTGGACGACGAACGAATTTGCATCATCTTTAGAAGTTTCGCGACATTCTCTGCGTCGCTCGCTTTTTCGCCAGCATAGCGGGCAGAATGTACACCTGGAAGACCGCCGAGGCCGTCCACACAAAGACCAGAATCATCGGCGAGCACCCAATCAGTGTCATCGACCACGCTTTTTAGTGAGCGCGCTTTGATATTTGCGTTGTCTAAAAATGTTTTTCCAGTTTCGGGAGGGGACGAGTAAACAGGCAATTCATTTTGCGAATGAATTTGAATCGACGGATTGGAGAGCATCATTTTGAATTCGGACAACTTTCCTTTGTTTCCCGTGGCGATCCATAACTTCACAGGCTACCCCATCAAGTTTGTATAGTTGAAAGGAGCTAAAACTCTTTTTTGCTCTTCGAACAACTGAGCGCAACCTTTTTGCGCAAGTTCAATCATTGCCTGAAGGTGGGCCTGCGAAAAAGGTTTTTCTTCCGCGGTTCCTTGAATCTCCACAAACTCACCGGCGGAGTTGATTACGAAGTTGGCGTCGGTGTCGGCGGTGGAATCTTCTTGGTAGCAGAGATCCAACGTTGGCTCACCGGAAATCATACCAACACTGATAGCACTGACAAAACTACGGATTGGCGCCTGCAAATTTGCATCTTTTCTTTTGATGTAACTTAAGGCCTGCACCAGTGCCACAAAACCGCCAGTGATAGCGGCAGTGCGGGTTCCGCCGTCAGCTTGAAGTACATCGCAATCAATATTGATTTGTCGCTCGCCGAGCTTGTAGAGATCGACGGAACTGCGGAGGCTTCGCGCCACCAAACGTGAAATTTCCTGCGTGCGTCCACTCGATGCTGCTTTTTCGCGGTTCATGCGTTCGTGGGTGGAGCGCGGAAGCATTCCGTATTCCGCTGTGACCCAACCCTTGCCTTGATTTTGCAGCCATTTAGGAACCGTTGGTTCTAAACTGGCGGTGCAGAGAACGTGGGTGTGGCCGATTTTGATGAGGGCACTGCCTTCAGCATAACGGTTCACGCCAACTTCAATAGAAAGTGGACGAAGATCTGAATTTGTTCGTTGGTCATTGCGCATGGGCGCTACCTTAGTGCTTTGGAGTGGCCCTTGTCGAGAGTTTCTTTGTAGTCTTTAAGGCCAAGGTAGATGGCCTGTGCGATTTCTTTTTGGTAAGACGCTGTATTTAAGCGTTTGGCTTCCTTTTCGTTAGTTACAAAGCCAATTTCGATGAGAATCGATGGAATAGTGTCCTGCTGAATTACATAAAACGGACCCTGCTTGACAGTTTCTTTTCGCTTTTTTGAAAACGGCACGTTCCAATGATCCACAATGTGCCAGCTTAGCTCATAACTTTTGAGCGTGTTCATCGATTTCTGCATATCGTGCAAAATGGAAGTTACGTCGCCTTTGGCACGTTTCTTTTTCTGAATTTCATTTTGATTTTCGTGATGGGCCAGCCGAAGACTTTCTTCGTTGGGTGCTAATTCATTGCGAAAATATATCTCCATTCCTTGGCTGTGTGGGTCGGGTGAAGAGTTGGCATGAATGCTAACAAAAAGTTGGGCGTTGTTTTTCTGCGCTTTCTTGACTCTGTTTTGTAATTGCAATGGCGAGTTGTCGGGACGGGTGAGAAAGGCATTGTACTCAGTATCGGCGTTGAGCATTTTTTCGAGCTGCTGCGAAATTCCAAGCACCACGGTGGCTTCGCGAACTGCACCACGCGTAGCACCCACATCGGTGCCGCCGTGGCCGGCGTCAATGGCAATTGTAAGGGCGAAGACCGGTTGCAAAAAAAGAATCATCGCCGTCGTGAGTTGCAGCAAAAAAAGCATTAGAAAAGCAATCCAAGCTTCAATGAGATTACGTTTGTTGAAACGTCTCCCGATGGAAAATAGTAATAGGAAACTTCAAACGGTAGACTGTAACCGTTGAGATGAAATTCCATGCCTGCACCGAATTCTCCAATGGCCAGGCTGTCGATGGAGCCCTCGATGATAATGTCAGAGGATTTAGACATTGGATAAAGAATTGCTAAACCACCAATGAGATAAAAACTCGAAGATTTTCCTTTCAACACCGACCAATGAAAAAGCGCATCCATGGTGACGTAAGTGATGTCGGTTCCAGTTGTTGTCGGGCTGGCTGGACCAGCGAGCGGAATCCCATCTCCTGTAACAGAAAAAAACTCCGCACCAATCATGGTTCGGAAAAACACAGATTGAAAAAGGGGGTAGTCGTAAAGGCCGCGCAAAGCAATGCTGCTTCCATCTTGTGATGACTCGGTTGAAGTCGTGGTTTGTTGCGTTATACTTTGGCTGGCCATTCCATAACCAGCGAGTACCCCCAAACGAGATTTTGGATATTGCGAAGATGTATCGTCTTCCTCAGCACTGTCATCAGCGACAACGGATGAGGCTTTTGGTTTTTTTCCAGCTGCTTTAAAAGTGGTGGTAAACCCTTTGTCGGCTTTTCCTTTTTTTAGAAGACCGATGGCTTTTCGTCCTTTTGATTTCTTGATCTGCACCAAACCAAGTTTTTTGCCTTCCGCATTGTTTAAGATAAAGTAATCGTTGGTTGTAAAAGGCTCTTCTTGATCGAAAAGAATGTAAACTTTAGAACCATTCACTTTCATCACTTTTCCGGCGTGGGCTGAAAAAGAAAAGCAGAACAAAAACAACGAGATCAAGATGCAAATGTATTTCATAGACGTCCTCTGTTGGGTTCGAAATGAACTCACCCCATTTTAAAAGACGTCGCTTGAAATAACTATGAGATTGTCTACTTGGCCCCACCAAGGGCCAGGCAAAATAGGAAGACAGTGATTGCAAAAGTGTAAGTGGTCGAGAACAACTGGTGTCTATCTTACGTGCTATCTAAAAAGGTATTTCTTCGTGGGAATCAAAGCTTGGCTCTGGAGAAAAATCTGCAGCTGGTGCTGACGATCCCGCGCCTGTGCCCATACCTTTTTCACCCGGGGCACCAAGAAACTGAACCGTTGTTGCCACAATTTCAGTTGTGTAGCGTTTCTGCCCTTGTTGATCTTCCCAGTTACGGGTTTGCAACTTACCTTCGACAAAAACCTGTCGACCTTTGCTAAGGTGCTGGCGGCAAATTTCGGCTAACTTTGCCCAAACAACAATGCGGTGCCATTCCGTGCGTTCTTGTTTTTGTCCATCGCGATCTACCCAACTTTCACTAGTTGCGATATTAAAGTTGGCCACACTTTGACCTGAAGAAAGTGTTTTTAGCTCTGGATCCGCGCCTAGGCGACCGACAAGAATGACTTTGTTAACTGACATAATACCCCCATTTGTTGGTGATCGATATTTATACTGGAAATGTCGTGCGGCATGCAAACGGAGTTTAAGCTGCCGGGTTCTATTTCTGGACTCAACGTATAAAAAAATGAGTTCCTGAAAAATGACTCAAAAAGACTCGGACAGTCCTCGGCCAAAGCCTCCGGAACTCGCTTTTAGAGCCATTTCCCAGGAACTCATTTTTTTATACGTCGAGTCCAGAAACAGCACGGGCATGTTAAACCGTCCGTGCTTACTCGGCTTGGTGGCTGGGGGTGTGCGGTGGTTGCAGGAGCCTTTCGAGATGTCTTTCATTTGAGCCTGATGCTTTCTTCTTCGCGTTGACTCTGCTGAAATCACTGTTGAATGTTCTTCACAGAACTTGTTTATTTTAAATTTAGAATTTCAAGATCCGCTGGCATCCAAAAAACCAATGCAAATCCGGCCGGGCGAATTTCGCTTCATTTTTGCTATGATGTAACTCTCTCTCTGAATCTTCTGAACTACAATGCTGTGAAATTAGGCATTGCGTCGTTGAGGCCGTTGGCTTGGACGCGGAAGGCGTAGCGGAGGCCGTCGGATGTGGTGGTGCTGTATTTGCCAAGATAAGATTTAAGCGCGTCTGCTGCGCTTCCGAGCTTTGACTGCATGGAGTTTTTTAGGCTCAAATCCACTTCGAGGCTGTAGAAACCAATCGCGGGAGTTCCTCCGGGGAAGACGCGTAAATCTACTTCGCCGGAGAGTTTCAAAATCATTTCGTCGGAGCCGCCACCAATTTGCGTTTCTTTCAATGTTAGCTTTCCATTTTTGAGGGTGCCCTTGAGAATAACTTTTTGAAAACTCATAGCAGGTAAAGCCATGGGTCCAAAACCTGTGGTGAGTTCGAACTGCGGAATGATCAGCTTTGCAAGACTCAGTTCAACAGAACCTTCGGGCTGCGTCTTCATTGACGGATCTAAGTCCATCTTGGCATTCAACTGACCCAGAGCGGACGGGGAAACGGGCCATTGGGGTCCAAAACTTTTTGCCACTGATTTTAAATCGAAGTCCGAGAAGGTAAGGTTGAGTTCAATGGCCTGTGGGTCTTTGATTTTAGAGCTTGCGCTCGTATCCGCCTCTAGGTCGCCGCCGAAGAGGCCTTCAGCATCTACACTCACGTGCGGTTTAAGAACTTTAGTGAAAGCAAATTGAATCGAGGCCAGAAGAGAGGGGGCCACTCGCAAGTATTGCACTTCCATTTGTTCAAGCATTGGACTTTCAACCATTGCCTTTCGCATAACGACGGCGGGGCGGGGAAAAAAAGATAGATCCATGCTTTCGAATTCTAAGTAAACCAATCCGCTGGCATTTGTTTCTGCAACAATTTTTTCTCCAAGCTCAGTGAGCGGAAAAAATATGATGGAGAATAAAACACTGCAGGCAAAAAACATGACGATTTTCAATTTATGCTGGGACAAAATCAGTTTAATAAAATCTAATATCGATTGTAGCATTTTATCTCTTCTTTTTACTCTTGGTGGGCTCTTCCTTCATTGGTAACGAAAGGGAACTCATGGTGAATTTGACTTGAAAGTAATGGGGGTCTTCTTTGTCTGCTTGGATATCCACGCCAGCAAGTTTGGTGTTGGGGTGCATGGCGGAAAGTTTTTGGCTCAGTTGCACGATCTGAGTGAGGTTAAGCTTCTTAAGCTCAAAGGAAAGACCTTCCTGTTGAATCGCCCCTGGAACTAATTTACTGGGTAACGGCTTGTTCACCGGGACAAAAGCACCTTTTTGCGAATCAATAATTTGCGAGCTTGTGATTTGCGACTCTATCAGCGATTGCATTTCTTGGAAGCTCAAGCCCTTAAACTGATCGGTCCGAATTACCGGGTTGCGGGCCGTGCGAAAAAGATCACGTATCAATCGGCGGTTTACCTGAAAGCTTTCCTCGTAGGTCTTTGAGGAAGAAACGAAGGAATCGGGAATGAGATAAATAGCGAAGGCGAAAAAAAACACGGCGCTTGCAATCAAAACTTTTTGCACAAAAGGGTTGAAGTTACGATAGCGCTCCATCAACTGGATGTAGAGAGAATTTTCTTGAATGCGCGCGAGAAACTGTTGAAAGACCTCTACGATCTTTTCTTTCAAATCCGAAAAATTCATAGCGCTCCTTTCATCGTGAAGCTAAAGGCGAAGGGAATGCCTTTCTCGGTGTTCGAAGTGGTTTTTTCGATTCGAACCTTGTTGTTGATTGACATCGTTTCGAGTTTTTTACGAATCAGGTCCACGGTGTTTTTTTGCTCAGCTATGCCCTCAAGCGACACTTGCGAGTTGCTCACGCTGACCTTGCGAATGTCGTAGGTGGTTTGTCTGTTGGAAGGAAGAGTAGAGCTAAGCAAATTAACAACTTTCATCGAGGGTTCGATGTCTTGTATTTTAGAAAAGACTTTAGCGTTTTTTACTTTTTCCTGCTCTTGGATTATATATCGCTCAATGGCTTCGGGAGAGGCTTGCGGCCCTCGGAGATTTGCAATGGTTCCAGCATGCTTTTGGAGCTCTTGATAGGTGGCGTCGTCGAGCCCAACCGCCACCTGTTCGCGCATAAAGCCGTAGCCTGTGTAAAGCACGTAAGCAACGGCAGCAAGAGTCAGGGTGTAACCCCATTTGCTCCACGTTTTCTCCCAAAACTTATTGCGCTTAATGCTTTCACCCTGGCGCAAATTGATGGCGGGATTTTTCGGTCTTTTAAGCCCTTCAACCGCAAGTCCTATAGCAATGGGAAGCTGATCCGCCATGTGTGAAACCGCATGCACCTGTCGAGGGTGAAGTAGGTCGCCGATCACGCTTTCGCTGTTAAAGGGAATTCCCACATTTTTTGTAAAATGCGCGTTGATGTTTTCGATGCGGCTCACGGGACCCGACAATTGAGCAAAGCCGATGGTGCCCTGAAATCGATCCTGACAGTCGAGAATGGTCATGCGCAGTTGCTGAGTAAAATCCAACAACGATTTCTCGATAGTTTCTGACAGGCGAATGTCCTGGGCGGAGGCTCCGGCCATCATCATTAGGAGGCGCATTTGCTCTGGAATTAAACTTGCTGCCTGATCGTACGGGTAATTAAATACCTTCATAAGTTCAAGAATTAGGTTCTTTTCACCCCACGCAATGGTGCGAGTCCATACGAGTTGTCGCTGCTGAAAAAGCGATACGAGAGTATGATCATGACGTACAAAAAGGCGCATTGTTAGCGGCGTCGGAATTGTTTCGGGCGCGCTTTGTAAATAAGATCCGTTTTGCCAGTCTTCGACGAGATTTGCAAAAGCCGCTCCCTCGGCACTGATCAGGTCTGGGTCGATATTTACACGCGCTAAAAGTTCAACAAGTTGCATGACTTCTTTTTGAGGAGTGGCAAATGCCAGGATCGCCGTTTCGTTTGGATTTTGCGAGATGGTTTTCGCATCAAAAAAGCTATAGTCGCTACCAAATGGAAGTTCTTCGTCGAGCTCAAATGGTAAACTTCGTAAAATATCAAGGCGTCGAGAAAAAGGAAACGAAAGGTTTCGTGTGCTCACGAGCCGCTGAGGAAGTCCGACAACCAAAAGCTGTTTTTCTAGTTCATAGTTCTCTTTTAGAAATTTAAGCCCTTGTAGAAGGTCAAGTTCCCAATTATCGAGGTCGTTCGGATTCAGCGGATAAAACTCGGCCCGTTTGACTTCGTAGCCAGCGCGATCCATAAAGATTTCCGCTAGAGCTATCCCATTGTTGCTTATGTCTATGCCTATCGCCTTCATATGTCACAATTTTACTGGAACAGGGGCTATGGTACAAAGCTTATTTGTCGGTCTATTTAACATCTTGGAAAATAACATAAGGAGGTCCCGGTGGAGCAGGAGCTTCTGCACTTTGGTCGGTGTTTTGTTTATCGATTTTTCGTTGTTCATCAATACACTTCTTCTGTTCGTCCCCAGCGGTCGGTTTATCACGACAGATACACTTGAATTTTTCCTCTGCAGCAAGATCGCGGCAGCTCTCATCCACGGCTGTATTCGTGAGACTTTTACGTAAACGGGATTGTACTTTGCCAAAATCAAAAACGATCGATGTGATTTCGCGGCTGAGCTTGTCGGCCGAACCGATACAGCTTACGCGAAAATTAATTTCAGGATCAAAGTACAATGGCACTTTGTCCTTGTTAAAATTGGTGGTGTTAACACCAAAGCCGCCAATAAAACCGAAAAAATCTTTCTCGTCCTTGAAGGGACCACCAAGATTAATATCGCCTCGGCGTTTCAAAATTTCGGTGACGACAAGTTCGGTGATTCCTGGATCGAGAGCCATCAACATGCTTTTTTCCGCATAATTCACGTTGATGCCTTTTCCACCGAACACCGTAACCATCGGAGCAAGAACATCGTACAGCTCATCCTCCATCATCTTCACCATATGCATCTCATCAATGGTTTTAAACGGCTGGTTGGGTGGGATGTACTGACTTTGCATCTCTCGGTAGTGCGAGCCTTCGTCGCCACCCATTAAGCTATTTTTGTCCGGATCGATCCAATCCGTGATGTGATTAAGAAGGTCTTCAAAGCGATAATTGTAATATTTTTTTGAAAAAGCGCCTTGCTCGCGGATCTTTGCCTGGAAAATATCAAGAATTTGCAGGCGGGTTTTTTCGCGAATGACCTTGGAAGGGGAAGTAAGATCGTTGATATCGATTTTGCCGCTTTCACTCGTAATTTGCGAACTAAAACTATGTTTGAAGGTACTCTGCTTGTTTGCCTTTTTTATCTCATCCTGATTGGCCATGGACATGTCGTTGTTAGTGGGCAGCGCCAGCGGCCACGAAAGTGGAAACTGCCAAATGACATCTAGCATGGAGGTGTCTATCATCTGTTGGCCAGCTTGTGCGCCGGCGAGACTTTTGGTGGCTTGCTGGTAAGTTTTAATACGGAGGAGGCTGAGCTCCGTGCACGCTTTTGCTGCGTAATAGGCCTGCACGCGCTTCACTGTATTTAGTGAGCCTTGATATTCCACCACGGTGTCTTTGGAAATTTCTGACGAAATAAAAATCAGTAGACTCATGAAAAAAATCGAAAATAAAATGGCAGAGCCTCGTTGGTTGCGCAGGCGATGCATCACAGTCCACCTCCTGGAATTGGAGACGTCGTGCTATTGCCCTGCTGGCCAGCCGTTCCGGCGGGTGCGAAGCGTTTGGCGGGATCCGTATTATTTGGAAAGCGCACGGTTGCGATAATTATCTGTCGAAATTTTCCGATCTCTTTATTATCTTTGTCATGCACTTCTAAAACCACGCGCACCATGTTTGGAAACATATTTTGTGTTTGAGGAGATCCATTGTTATCAGTGAGCCAACTCGATTTCCACTCTTTTTCGTTGGGATCTTCGCTTAGGTATTCAAACCGAAAATCACTTACGTTTTCGACAAGGGGAGTGGCCATGCCACCGCGGGTGACATCGTTATCGATAATGATCGACGAGCGTCGCCACAGACACCGACTGGTTTTTTCTGTGACGCGTGATTTGCAATCGGCCAAGTAGTAACCCACTTCCGTTTGATTGCTTTCCTGCGCATTAAAGGTCGTTCGCTGATGATTGAGTGCGGTGAAATGCAATTGATCCTCTTTGCCGATAAACTGCGTCAGTCTTTCGGGCGGAGGTGGAAGTGCCAAGTCCTCACCATCGGCTGTGGTCGCCGTGGTTTGTTGCTGTCCTGTCTGAGTTCCCTGTTGCTGTTGTTGCGCTTGGATCTGTTGAGCAATCACCTGGCGATCAAGCTCATACAGTGCGTACTGATAATGAAACGCGCGTTCGATATCGGTGGCTACAATCCGAAGGGCGTCGAAAACAACAGTTTCAGTTTTTAATCGCGCATCGATTTTGTTTTTATTCAATAGAGCGCCTTTGATTGCCCGCGACGCAATCAACGCCATCATCGCTAAAATGCCAAGGACGATGAGAGTTTCAAGCAAGGAAAATCCACGCGTGCTAATTCGTTTCGCCACCGGTGCCCCCTCCCCCTGCTGCATCTGTTCCACTTCCACCACCTGTGCCACTGGCTCCACCAGATCCGGCAGCTCCGCCGCCAAGATTTGGCATCGGCAAAGACTGTGAATAGTCGATCATGAACGTTGAGGCAGAGAACTGAACACTGTTTTTCTTCACTTTGTAAATGATGGTGACTGTAAGTTCGCGAACGGACTGATTAAAAAATTCAGTCATCTGTTTTAGTACCATGGAAAACATCGGATTTTCCGTATCTCCCCCTTGTTGCGAGAGCAGGGGACCTAAGTCTGGCATTTCGAATTTTTTAGAAACCATTTTCCAGGCATAGTCTTTGTAATTTGCATCGATATCGGTAAAGTCACCCTCGTCTTCTTCGGGAAGAAGGGAAATTTCGTTGCGATATTTTCGCTCAAGCTCGGCCACTTTCAAGTCGAGTAAGTAGGCCACTTGATAATTCATTTTCATTTTTTTGAGTCGCAAATGGCTGGTGGACCACGCCATCGAGAGCACGATGAGTGAGCCCGCAATCAAAGTCAGCGCCACAAGAACTTCGATAAGAGAAAAACCCCTACGGTTTTTTATACCAATCATTGAAAGTCCTTTAGTTTTTTCTCTTTGGTAATCAAATCAACTCGCCCGGTAAGAGGATGTATCGCTAATGACCAATTAAGCTTATCGCCATCGGAGATATGAATTACGGCTTCCTCAACCCGGCCCTCGGGAAAAAAATGAATATACACACGGCCGGCGGTGTATTCTTTTTTTTGTGCGGCAATTTCAACGCTTTTGAAAATGAGACCATTGGGGAGCGGCTGTGGTCCACTTTTAGAAATTGCGTTGTCCACTTCAAACCCTGACGGATCTTTTCCTTTTTCTGCTTCGCTCAGATTGTCGCGACGTTTTTTTAGTTCGTCTTCATCGTAAATAATCAAAGTATTTTTGCCAGAGGATTCCACCCAATAAGATTGTTTTTCTTTGGTGTCCTCGGGCATGTTGATCACTAAGCGGAAGGTGGCATTTTGCATACGTGCCTTGTTGCGAAGTTCGCGAATCTGCGCTGCAAAAACACGAACATCACGTCGCATTTCTCGACCTACATTTTTGCCAATTCTCTGACCGAGTAGAGCCACAGTGAGACCCACAATGGCGAGTACAATTAGGATTTCAATGAGACTAAAACCTTTTGACTGGTTGAAGGGCTCAAGCTTTTTCAGACAGTCCTCGCTTTATTTCGAGGTCACTGATTCTGTTTTCTAAAAAAACCGAACCGATGCCCTCGAACAACTCTATTTAAATTTCTTGCTGGAAATATCTTCACCGGCCTGTTCGCCTCCGGCGCGTTTGTCTTTTCCAAAGCTGACAATTTCAAATTCAATACCGTCAGACTCGTAGGTGAATTTGCCCTTCCACGCATCTTTAGGCTCTTCTTTCGCGTACGGGTTAGGTCCCCATGATTCGCAAGCCTCACCCGGTTTTTTTACCAGCGCGATCAGGCCCTGCTCGGAAGTTGGATACGAACCACAGTCATTGTTATACAGCTCAAGCTGATCCATAACCTGACGCATGATGATTTCAGTCTGCTTTCGATTGGCGTTTTGTTGGGCACCACCAACACGGGTTGCAATCAGGGCAACAATTCCACCAACGAGAGCAAGTACGATTAGAATCTCAATTAATGAAAAACCCTTGGCAGATAAGTTAAATTTATTTTTTTTCACAATTTCTCCTTCGTGTAGCCCGCGGGCTTTTATTCATCGGCCTACGACCGCGGATTCATCTAGTGCAGTGACTTAACAAGTTTTCGCTCTACTGTACAGTATTCAGCATGTCCATCATGGGCACAAGAACTGAGATAACGATAAACCCTATGACACCCCCCATTAGGACGGTCATGATGGGATTAAGAACCGAAGTTAGACCCGCTACTTTATTTTTCACCTGAAAATCATAGGTTTCCGCCACTTGATTAAGCATGCGCTCCAGCTCTCCAGTTTTTTCTCCGATGGCTACCATATGAATTACAATCGGCGGGAACTGTTCAGATTTTTTAAGCGGGCCCGCAATCGATTCCCCTTCGCGGATGTTATCGCGAGCATCATCAATTGCTTTTGCCAAGACAGCATTATCCACCACATTGCGAACAATATCCATGGCATTGAGCATAGGAACTCCGCCAGACAGTAAAGTAGAAAGAGTGCGTGTGAAACGCGAAACGGCAATCATTCGCGCAATTTTTCCAATGATTGGCAAGTTTAATAGGATTCGATCCCAAACGGGTCGACCACCAGCCGAACTTTTCCAAATCATAAAAAAAGAAAATCCACCAACCATGCAGATAATAATTAGGTACCAATAGCTAACCATGAAATCACTTATATCGATCACTGCTTGCGTGTACCACGGAATTTCAACACCTTGATCGATCAGGATTGTGGTAATTGTTGGTAATATATAAACAAACATTCCCATCAAAATAGCGATCATTGCAATAATGGTGATCACAGGTTGCATCAACGCCGACTGCACTCGCGCGCGCAATTCCGATCGAGCTTCGGTAAATTCAGCCAGTCTTAATAAGATGACGTCAAGGGAGCCTGACATCTCTCCCGCACCCACCATGGACACAAACACGTTGTCGAATGCCTTTGGATATTTCAGCATTGCCTTTTGCAAAGTGCTGCCTTCGTTTACCTGGTTTCGACAATCAGCAAGAACGTCTTTAAGATATAGATTTTCTGACTGATCTGAAACGGCAGTGAGACAATCAACCAGGGGAATGTTGGCTTTAACCAGCGAAGCCAGCTGGCGGGTCATGTTGGATATTTCGTCAACACTCACGCGGCCTGAGCCAATGCCAGCCGAGGTTTTCTTTTTTTGCTGAGCTTTAAGTTTGTCAGCAAGGGTCATCACGTAAATGCCGTCTTTTTTTAATTTCAAACGTGCCGTGCGCTGATTATCCGCATCGACGATGCCTTTAATTTTATTACCAGCGCGGTTGACGCCTTTGTATTCATAGACAGGCATAACTAGTGTCCCGTCAGGTAAGTTTTTTCAATATCTTGCTTGTTCTTTTCTTGTAAATTCAATTTACTCCTCCTTGAATTGACACTAGGCCAGTCCGTCGTCCTCGCGCATTGAATTTCCGAGAAAATTCCTGCGCAATCTACTGAAAAAACTTACCTGACAGGACACAACCTCAAAATTTTTACAAATCAGTTTGTGTATTTGAGAGAACTTCCTCGATCGTCGTAATCCCATTAAGAACTTTCTCGATGCCATGGTCGCGGAAGGTTCGCATTCCCTGTTCCACGGCCATTTTCTTAATGGCGCCCGAATCTTTCCTCTGCATTACCAGTGTACGGATCTCCTCACTGACGATCAAGAGCTCTTGAATTAAAGTCCGGCCCAAGTAGCCCTTGTAGTTACATTTGTCGCAGCCCACGGCCTTGTGGATGCGGGCGCGCTTGGCAGTTTCGAGCGGCATATCTAGATTGGTCGCATCTGCCTCGCTCGGTACGTGCGGTTGTTTGCAGTGTGGGCAAAGCACGCGCACGAGGCGCTGTGAAATTACACCTAAGAGCGATGTGGCAATCAAAAACGGCTCGCAACCGATGTCGGTCAAACGAGGAAAGGCACCGGCGGCGTCGTTGGTGTGAATGGTCGAAAGCACTAAGTGGCCAGTCAGCGACGAGTTAATGGCGATTTCCGCAGTCTCAAGATCGCGAATCTCTCCGATCATTATAATGTCTGGATCTTGTCGAAGAATAGCGCGCAAACCACTGGAGAAAGTAAGACCTATTTTTGAGTTGACCTGAATCTGACCAATACCTGGAATTCGTTGTTCCACGGGATCTTCCACGGTGATAATATTTGATTCGATGGAATTCAATTTTTGCAAACACGCGTACAGAGTTGTGGATTTACCGCTCCCCGTAGGGCCCGTAACAAGAATAATTCCGTAAGTCCGCTGAATGAGCTCTTCGATCCGGCGGAGATTGGCCTCAGCAAAGCCAAGCTGTTCCAAAGACAGAATCACGTTTGAGCGATCTTGTAGACGCATTACTAGCCGCTCGCCGAAGGCCGTGGGTACAGAGTTCAAACGAACATCGATGTCCTTGCCACCAATACGTAGGGGAATACGACCATCCTGTGGCAAACGTTTTTCGGCGATGTTCAGGTTGCCCATAACCTTGATGCGCGAGGTGATGGCGTTTTGTAGTTTTTTTGGTGGCTTGTAAATATCATATAAAAGTCCATCAATTCGGAAGCGCACAACCATTTCTTTTTCGTATGGCTCGATATGAATATCCGAGGCCTTTTCCTTAACAGCGCGAGAGAGAAGGGTGTTGACGAGTTTGATCACCGGCGCTTCATCGTCGGATTCTAAAAGATCAACAATGGATTCATCGAGATCATCTCCGCCATCTTCTATCTCTTCAAGGCCGTCCAGAGCGGCAGTGCCTTTTTCGTACAAGCGGTTGATGGCGTCAAGCAGTCGTGTTTTTGTGGTCACTAAAGGAATGACTTCTTTTTTGAACAGCGTGCGAATGTCATCGAAGGCCGTAAAATTTAATGGATTTGTGGTGTAAACAAAAACTGAGTTTTTATCTTCTTTAGCTGGCAGAATTTCTTTATTTTTTGCGTAGTTGATCGGAATGTTTCGAATCATATCCATGGGAATATCGTTAAACGGAATATCCTTTACAAATTGAAACCCAAGTTTTTTACAAAAGTGGGAAAGAATTTCTTCAGCACTCGTTTCTTTCAGAAGCGTAAGATAAGCCTCCAAGTTCACTGAACCCTCCACCGGAGAGTCGAGAAGAGAACGAATTTGGCTTTCGCTGAGAGATGTCACCTTTCCTAATAAACTTTCGTAATTAACTTCGTTTATAGCCATTATATTTCGCTTTCGTCTTCAAGTGGCAGCGCCCCTTCTAATTCGTCAATCGAGATATCTTCCTCCTCGCGAGGCGCGGGCGATTCGGAGGGAGGCAGATCTTGGTCCTCCAACTTAAATTCGTCAACGGCGTTTGCAAAGTTACCCACAACTTCAAGCTGGTCGCCAAACGGGTCGCGACCGTTAAGAGTTCGCTTCACCCACTCAATTCGCTTATCATATTTTGTTTTAGTTAACTTGCGATGGTCCTCAGAATTACGAATAATTTTTGGCGACAAAAATACCATCAAGTTGGTTTTCTTGCGGGTGACGGTTTTGCCTTTAAATAGCCATCCGAGAACCGGAATATCACCCAAGAATGGAACTTTGCGTTCATCCAACGAATCAGTATCTTGGATCAGACCCCCAAGAACCGCCACATCGCCACTTTTGAGAGTGAGATTGGTTTTCACTGTTCTTTTCTTAATACCTTGAGTGGCATCAGCAAGCAACTTGGCAGTCGGTTGGTTTTTGCTCACGTCAAAGGCTTTTTGTTCAATGTTTAACGTTACGATATCAGAGTCGGGACTGATGAACGGTTTGATTTTAAGCATGATTGTGGCGTCGGCAAACTGAACGTTCTGTTGAGCAACACCAGCAGCTGTAGGAGCTGAGTTGATTGCAAGAGGCACCTGCTCACCAACCTCGATGAATGATTCTTCATTGTCCATGGCCATTATTTGCGGCGTAG
>JAYUQP010000128.1:0-6610 GCA_043757265.1 Bdellovibrionales bacterium
GTCAATACGGCTTGATCGTGTTTGCCGGATTCTGAAAGTGCAATGGCATACTCACCAATTATTTGCGGGTTTTCTGAGGATTTTTTGTAGGCATTTGCAAGCGACATTTCTTTGCAATCTTGCTTTTTTAACTTGTGACATATTACAGCCATACGAAATTCATCGTTTGCTGAATTGAGCTTTACGCTACCTTTAGCAACATAGAAGGCTCGTTCAACGACGTGTCCCTTCCATTGTGCAACTCCATAACTGAATCCTAAGATTCCCAGTGCCAGCGCAGAATAATTGCGCAATGATTTCGTTGATTTCTTTTTCGCGTACATAAAGCCTCCTGTTATGGAGCGAGTCATTGCAGCTTCCGTACCTAAGTTAACGCCCATTAAAACGGTTTAAACCGGCTGTAGTGTGCCAAAAAATGTTAATGGCTCTAGAAAAAGCGCGAATATAGGCTCGTCCATTCGAAGCTGTTGAACACATCGTCTCACTTTGAAGCACACTTTTGATACGCTTTTTGTTGAATCATTAGACAGCTGTCGAGGCACTTCTCATGTTGCTACAATGAAATCGAATATATTGCCTTTGGGTTGGTACCAACCTTGCTTTAGTAAGAGGTGTAGGGGGAATTTATGAGAAAACTATTATTTGCAGTCGTATTAACTTTGGTAAGTCAAAATGTTCTTGCTGAGGGTTTAACAGATGCACTATCTAAAGCAATTCAAAGTTCTGATAGCGAAAAGGCCAGCACGAAGGTTGTTCTATTAGTAACAGATGATCAAATCGAAAAAGCGACCTTTAAGCGTGGACGAAGAAAACATGTGATCCGTGAAGATTCAACCGTGATCTCAGACAGCTCCTATCAGGCTCCTGAAATCAAGCGTCGCATCAATACTGACGACGAAGCACAGTTGGATTCTATTTCTCAAGAACTCAAAAACAAAACGCAATAATTTGAATAGCCTCTTTAAAGTAGAGAGGCTATAATCTCGTTATGAAGTTTTTAGAAAATGTTGAAGCACTCATGGCTAAGAACCAAACGCTCTTGTGTATTGGTTTAGATCCCGATCCGCGGCACATTCCAAAAGGTTTTTTGCAAAAAGCAAAACCGTTCTTCGAGTTTAATAAAGTAATCATCGAAGCCACTAAAAATCTTGTCTGCGCTTACAAGCCACAAATCGCCTATTATGCCGCGTGCGGTGCCGAGGACGAACTTGCGGAAACCATTCGTTATATTCGAAAACTTAATATTCCGGTTATATTGGATTCCAAACGTGGCGATATCGGCGACACTGCAACGATGTATGCGAAAGAAGCGTTTGAGCGCTATGCAGCCGATGCTCTAACCGTGAACCCATATATGGGTGGAGATACACTTGTGCCGTACTTAAAGTACGCAGAAAAAGGTGTTATTGTTCTGTGCAAAACTTCAAATGCGGGAAGTGGAGATATTCAGGATATTAACTGCGGAACTCATCTGCTTTACGAAATCGTTGCGCAAAAAGCAGTGACTGAGTGGAATCAAAATCACAATGTGATGCTGGTTGTTGGCGCCACTCACATGGCCGCGCTTGAAAAAATCCGCAAGATTGTGGGCGACATGACCTTGCTTGTGCCAGGTGTGGGCGCACAAGGCGGGGACCTCAAAGCTGTTTTAAAAGCTGGGCTTAATTCAAAACGAACTGGTTTAATTATCAACTCTTCTCGCGGAATTCTCTACGCAGGGAGCGAAAACACCGCCGAGTCAGCCCATGCAGCGGCGCTCAAGATGGTTTCGGAAATGCGAGAGGCGTTGTGATCCTGCTATTTTTGGTAAACTTCGTTTGGGGCACACCGCTTTTCACGGACTCACAAATTGATCAATTTACGTCTGACGTTAAAAAACAGAAAAAGTTGCCAGATATAGCTGTCGATAAGATTTTTCATTTCTATAAAAATAATCGCGCCTCAACAGGTGGTCTGAAAGATGTTTCCTGTATTCGAAATAAAACCTACAAAATACGTTGGCAAGATAGCAAGCTTAAAAAGGAGCAGCTCGAAGCGGGTATAGAAAACGAATCCTGTTTGTGCGTGATAGATTACACCAAACACAAAAACGACGAGCGCGGGCACTGTATCTTTTTGCAAAAAGAGGCATCGCCGGTGATCGAGAGTTTTTTAGTGGCGCATGGGCGAGGCTCTATTGAGGTTGATGGAAAGCCGACTACATATACAAATTCCCTAAAGCCCACCGGCACCACGTTGACCGGATTGTTTCTTACAGCCAACGACACCTACAAATTCCAAGGTGAGGCGATTATGAAATACACGTCTACAGGTCTTGCGCTGTATGGTGTAGAACAAACCAATTGGACGGCGGCCTCGGTCGGAAAGGTGACTCATGGTGCACCTTACGTTGTGGACGACGTCGACAAAAAAAATGTGGGGAATTCATTAGGGTGCCCCGCGATGCCCATGAAAATGGCCGAAAAAACTCTGCCTCGTTGTAAAGGCCGAGCCGCATGGCTTAACTTTACCGAAGAAATAAAAAATTCAACTTTGTTAAAACCCACCGGTTGCTAACGGTGCCAGTCGGATTTATGTGGAGATTGGCCTAGTGCCATTACTCTTTTGATTACGCGCCGAACCTGGCGCCAGACTAATACGCCCATGGGCTGTAGAAGATGGATTTTAGAGATTCCATGGCAAGTTGATCCCAAGGGACAGCGTTTTGCCTTCCGAGTGTGGCTCGCGGATAGATTGTAATGTTTGGCGGAAACGCGGCTTGAAAGGTCTTAAGCGATCGTCGCATGTGCAAGCGCGACGTAATTAAAATCACGTCCTGGCACTTCAATGCTTCAGTGAGCGGCAAGGTCTGTTGGGCATTTCCGTACGTTGTTTTTGAATTCTTTTCGAGAACAATATCCTCTTTTTGTATTTTTCCGTAGAACATCAAGTGCGGAAAGATCTCTTCGAGATGAGATGTGGGATTCACGCCAGAAATAATTAATTTTTTCACTTTGTTTTGATAGAGAAGGTCGAGACCTTCATCAAGACGGTTTCGCTCGCCGGTAAGAACAATGGCGCAATCGGCCTGCTGAGCATCGGTCCATGCGTTGACCGGTTGCTCGTTGATGATTACGGCTTCGACAATCCACCAGCGGAAGAATAAAAATAGGACTAGCAAAGCTCCCGCAAACGAGAGCCAAAAAGTTACGGGTCGTTTCATCCCTTGTAGGCAGTCACTTCGATTTCAACATTTACACCCTTGGGTAAACCTGAAACCTGCACTGTGGATCGAGCCGGTGGAAGTTCTTTAAAAACTTCGGCGTAGATCGTATTTACTTTTGCAAAGTCGGCCATGTCCGTTAGAAAAATCGTGGTTTTTACGATTTGATTCCAAGTGTAACCAGCCTTATCTAATACTGCTTTTATATTTTTCATCACCTGATGAGTTTGAGTTTCTACATCGCCGGTTAAAACTGCATCTGTTGCAGGATCAATTGCAATTTGGCCTGAGCAAAAAAGCATATTTCCTGCTTCGATGGCTTGCGAGTAAGGCCCGACGGGTTTTGGTGCATTTTCAGATTGAATTACTTTTTTCATAGGTGCTCCTTGTTTTCGCTATTAAAAATAAAAAATAACACCGGCGCTGAAGAGATCATCGCCGATCGTGCGAAAGCGTGAGCCCCCATCGCCGGTGATGATTCCAATGCCAGTTTCAAAGGTGAACGCCAGGCTGTCTAACCCTGTTAGAAAAAATTCTCCGCCGAGTATGGCCGAGAATTCGAAATTCGATTTGTCTTCGTAACCCGTAGCTTCGAGTTCTTCGTGAGTTGAAAATCCCGAAGCTGCACCCATGTAAAAATTCATTTGGCTTTCCATAAAGACCATGCGACGAACTTTGACGAGCGCGCCAAATTTTGAATCGTCGCGCTTGGTATCAATACCGAGAGCCGCCGAAATCGCAAACCGCTGATTGGGGTAATAATGTGCAGTGATCATAGGAAGATCCACAGCTCCCATTTGCTGAGAGAAGCCAAGTCCTAACCGATTTGTAAGTTCGACAGCGTTGGCGTTTGTGCTTAAAAATGCAGCTGCAAATAAGTAAACGGACAAAAAAGCGAAGTGTTTCATGGCGCCCCCAACGAAGAAGTTTAAGTCCGAGAGTTAAGCTGCTTTTAAAAAGAGTTTCAATGAAAAATCTTGATTTCAGGAGTTAAACTCGCTAAGTCATTAGCACATTTAGGGCGTGTAGCTCAGTTGGGAGAGCATCAGCATGGCATGTTGAGGGTCGCAGGTTCAACTCCTGTCACGTCCACCAATTCGTATACGGTACGAACACCTGACCGGCACACTGCCGGTCTTTTTTTTGCCGATTTTCCCAAGACAGACCCGCCACTTACGCCGAAAATCTTGACCAAAACTCCCTCTTTTTGAACCTCGATTTCAGCGACAACATCGCGCAACACTTCCGTTTGCAGCGACACATCAACTTTCTCAAACCCATTTTTAAACGCTTTGAGCAACGTGAACACCGAACTCACGTCCGCAACACTGCCACCCTCGGAACACCGCTCGCGATTTTCGAGAAGAGTAGATTCGCTTAATTCAAGTTGCGTCTGAAGCTCGCGCAACTTTGTACTTAGACTTGCTCTTACCGATTTGTCGCCTTCCTCGGCGATCGCTTCCATCAGGTTGTTTGCCTTTTGCTGTAGCTTTCTTGATTCACTTTCTTGAGTGGCAAGTAGCGCCTTTCGGTGATCAAATTGTTCGCGCTGGTCCCGAGCTGTACTGCGGGCCAACTCCTCGATCAACAGACGATCGTTTGCTAGCTCCTTAAGCCTAGAGACTACCGCTTCTTCAATTTGAACGGCAGAAACAGTTTCCACCAAGCATCTGTGAAGATGGCGGTCGCTCGTCGTAGTCATCTTTCTCATGTGGCCGTAGTAAAAATATTTGCCACGCTTACCAGTACCGGATTTTCCCACAAGAGGGTGTCCACATTCAGCACATCGCAAAAGTCCCGTGAGCCGGTAAGTGTGAATGTACTTTCTTGCTTTGGATTTATTTCGCTCGAGCAAAGTTTGGACATCACTGAAGAGATCTGTCGAGATGAGTGCTGACCACTGCGCGTCTACATAGAAGTATCGTTCATCTTCCTTTAATTCCGCTGGATCGCCGGATCGATGGCGCTTGTTGAACTCCCGCTGGCCAATGTAGGCCCTATTTGTCAGAAGCGCGTGCAGGCTAGTTGCTGTCCAGCGATTGCCGCCGACCTTTCGTCCATCCTTTGTAGTGAATTCCTTCGTGCGATAACCGTTTTCATTTAAATAGGTGGCGACCTTGGCAACGCGACGATGTTCCAGCATTTTCTTAAAAATCATTTCCACGTAAGGTTTTTCATTTTCATCGATCTCACGATGATTAGGTTTATGCTCGACAAGTTTAAAACCTAAGCCAACATAGCCATTTCCCAGACCCCGTTCGGCCCTAGCGCGGGCGCCCTTACGAATGCGATCTACGATCGTATGTCTTTCAAATTGAGCGAAAGCAATCGATTGCATCAGCATGAGTTCGCCAGAGGGAGTCGAGGTATCAAAGCTCTCTCGCAGAGAGAAAAACGCAACCTTGTGTTGCTTAAAGAATTCGTACAAGTCGCAGAAGTCTTTTACGCTACGGCTTAAACGCGAAAGCTCCGTGACAATTACTGCATTGATTCGGCCACCAGCAATGTCAGCCAACATTTTTTGAAAGGCCGGACGATTGGTGTCTTTGCCAGAATAGTCTTTATCCACATACCAATCGACAATTTCACCCCAAGCTTCGCGTCGATTTTTGTCTTCTACAAAGTTCTTGATTCGATGAGGATGTGACACCAAAGAGCCCTCCTCGCGCTCCTCATTGGTTGGTGAGATTCGAACATAGCCGCCAACTCGGAATTTAGCTGCATCAGGATGCAGCTTTTGGACTCCGCTTGCTACCTTGCCCTTTTCGAGATTCCTCCACGATGCGGAGGATGTTTCTCGCAAGACGTTGGATGCGCTTCTGGTTTTCATTTTCGTTTAACTCCACAGTTTCAAATTTAATTTCTAGTTCCCGCTTACCAGCCCTTATTCTTTCCTGCTTAAGCTTACGCCCTATGCCATCGCTCGCATACTAGGGCTTCGGTCTTCTGATCCGCAATTCCACTTTCAACTCGATGCTCTCGGCCATCTTCAATATGTAATCGAGAGACGCGTTCTTCTTGCGGCCCATCACTTGATTCACGTTCCGCCTGAGCGCGCCGATCCTCCGGGCAATCTCCCCTTGGCTGATGCCTCTCGCGACCATCTCTTTCTCGATGGCATCCAGAAGTTCGTCCTTCAATCGATTTGCTAAAGCGAACTTGTGCGGTTCCATTAGTATTCAATGTAGTCTCTTTAATAAGACTATTCAAGCTGTTTTCCCTTACCCGCGCTCGATTGTACTGCTTCATTAGCTCTTTGCGCTTGCAGCCAAAGGCCTGGCATCGTTCTTCTGAGCGCTAGTGCGTCTTGCCTGTGATTTTATCTTTCGAATCATGGTTAGCGATTCCGACATGATTTTTTCAAAATCGCCTCGGTCACTGGCCTCTCGTAATTGGGCCTCATGGTAA
>JAYUQP010000129.1:0-6580 GCA_043757265.1 Bdellovibrionales bacterium
ATGAGGCTGATGTTCAAGGTCACTCATCAAACAGACCCTCCCCCGACCCAAGGCCACTTTTACACTTGACCGGGGTGGCGTCCATATGAGGATGACGGATAAAAATCCGCTCACGGACTAATCTGGGACAATGGAAAAAACATTTAAAAGATTTCAAAACATGCAGGACACATCAAGCCGCAGCTCAAAAAGTACAAGATGTGAGGCGACGAGGTAAATTCACACGGAGGCGGGCTTCCAGCCCGTCGAGTACGAATTTGTCGAAGGCAACGAAGCAGATTGTGCTTTTTCAGCTGCGGCCCGGCGGCGAGGCAAATTCGCACATAGGCGGGCTTCCAGCCCGTCGAGTACGAATTTGCCGAAGGCAACGAAGCAGATTGTGCTTTTTCAGCTGCGGCAGCAACGAGGCAGATTGTGCTGCTTCAGCTGCGGCTCCGCCCTCAAAGGCTTCAGAAATAGCTTCAGCCGAGGCGCGATTGAGTTGAGAGAGGAGGTGTACTTCCTGTACACCGCACGAACGAAACGATTGAGCAACGAAGGATCAACCTATTACGGCGCAAAGAAAGCCGCAGCTCAAAAAGTACAAGATGTGAGGCGACGAGGCGAATTCGCACGGAGGTGGACTTCACGTCCACTGAGTACGAATTTGCCGAAGGTAACGAAGCAGATTGTGCTTTTTCAGCTGCGGCTAAGCCTTAGATGGTTATGGGGTCGGGGTCGCCAAGTCCCCCCCCACCCTTAATCGGTTTTTTCACAAGCTCTTCACGCGCTGATTCTTCTTCTTCGCGAGCGGCCTCTTGCTCTTTTGCCATGGTGGCTTCGTGCTCTTTCATTTTCTTGCGCACGTCTTCAACTTTTCCACCTTTAAACATCATATCAACATCATCGCCATCGATGGTTTCAAACTCAAGGAGGGCAGCAGCTACTTCATGCAGAACCATAATGTTATCCTGAACGAGGCGTTTTGCATAATTATAGCCTTCCATGACGATGCGATGAATTTCTTCGTCGATTTCAAGAGCTTTAGTGTCTGAGTACTCTCTAGTCTGATTGCTCTGCATTCCTAAGAAAACGGGGCCTTCACTTTTTGCATAAGCTAAAGGTCCAAGCTTCTCGCTCATGCCCCACTCACACACCATTCGGCGAGCAATGGAAGTTGCACGCTCGATATCGTTTCCAGCACCTGTGGTGGAATCCTGAAAAATCAGTTCTTCTGCAATTCGACCACCAAAAAGAGTGGCGATCATCATTTCAGCTTTTTTCTTAGAAATGTTTAAACGGTCTTCTTCTGGTAAAAATTGTGTAAGTCCCAGTGCCATACCGCGAGGAATGATTGTCACTTTGTGAATGACGTCTCCACCCTTCAACAGTTTTCCGACAAGGGCATGCCCAGCCTCATGATAGGCCGTGATTTTTTTATCTTGTTCGTTGATCACCATGGATTTTCTCTCAGCACCCATCATGACTTTGTCCTTGGCGTACTCAAAATCTTCCATGGTCACTTTGCTGCGCTCATGCCTGGCTGCACAGAGCGCCGCTTCGTTCACAAGATTTGCAAGATCGGCACCTGTAAAGCCAGGAGTTCCACGGCCAATTTTTTTAATGTTTACGTTTGAAGCCAAAGGCACTTTTTTGCTGTGTACAGCGAGAATCATTTCGCGACCTTTTAGATCAGGAGAATTTACCACCACTCGGCGGTCAAAACGACCCGGGCGTAGCAGCGCAGGATCAAGAACATCTGGGCGGTTGGTGGCTGCAATAAGAATCACGCCCTCGTTGCTTTCGAATCCGTCCATCTCAACGAGCATTTGGTTTAGAGTCTGTTCACGCTCATCGTGACCTCCACCCATTCCAGCTCCACGATGGCGGCCGACTGCATCGATCTCATCAATAAAGATCAAACACGGTGCGCTTTTTTTGCCTTGTTCGAAAAGATCACGAACGCGGCTAGCTCCCACGCCAACAAACATTTCCACAAAGTCCGAACCAGAGATTGTGAAAAAGGGAACGCCTGCTTCACCTGCAACAGCGCGGGCAAGTAAAGTTTTCCCAGTTCCCGGAGAACCAACTAGCAAGACACCTTTTGGGATTTTTCCACCAAGCTTGGTGTATTTTTTAGGATCTTTCAAAAATTGAACAATCTCACGGAGCTCTTCTTTAGCCTCTTCAACGCCAGCAACATCCTTAAAGGTCACTTTGTTTTTGTTTTCGGTTAAAAGCTTTGCACGACTTTTTCCAAATGACATGGCTTTACCGCCACCCACTTGAATCTGTCGAAATAAGAAAAACAAAAATCCGCCAATTAATAAAAATGGCAATGCTTGAAATAAAATCATCAAGTACGGAGTTTCTTGATTATTATCAAAATTTGGAACGATGGAATTTCTTTCTAAGAAAGTGATCTGCAGATCACCAGTATTGCCATCGATAGAAAACTTTTTGCCGCCCAATTCTTTTACGAACGCTTCTTTCACCGTTCCGTTGATTCTGCCATTTGGCGGAATGAGCGTTACGGACTCGAGCTTTCCACTCTCTACAGCAGCATGATATTTCGAGTAATCAAAATCCTGAATATAGGTGTCTTGCTTTTGCTGATAAAACTGAACAGCTATCAAGGCGATAACAATTGCTAAGGCCCAAAATGCGGCGGTTTTTTGTGATGCACTCATTAAGTCTCCTCATCGAATGGGCCAAACAACAAAGCACTCTGACCCTGGCTTATCATTCTAACGCGTTTTTGGATTCACACCAAATGTGCCGTGCGTTAGCTAGCCATCTTTTTTTCAACAATACAAATGTGAGATCTTTTTGTTCCACGTCAAGGCGCTTAACAAGCTCATTTATATGGGAAAGTCCGTAATCTTTCACTCCCACTTGCTTTAAATATTGCGCCCATACTCGTTTTTTTTCAGGAGTTGACAGTCCAGTGTACTCATTTCGCAATACATGCATGTTCTCGTCTATACAAAAGTCCAATGAGGGTGTGGTTTGCAGTGCCTCTAAACAGAGCTCCAGCGATTGTTGCAAACTTTTGGCAGCTCCTGGCCGTTTTTTTTCTAGTTGAGGAAGCCATGTTTTACGCAGCCAGTTCCGTAGATAGTGCGTTGTGTGATTAGATGGATCCTCACAATAGGCAGATTCGCCCAGGTAACCGTGCAGCTCCGCTTTCGGTAGTTCTAAGAAAGGTCGAAGCACTCGACCCTTCTGCATAGTCATTGCGACTAAGCCCTGAGGTCCAGTTCCGCGCAACATCCGGATAAGCCGGGTTTCAAAAAGATCGTCCTGGTGGTGGGCTAAAACTAAAAAATCGTAAGCGCCTTGCTCGATAAATTTTTTGAAACAAATTTTTCGGAAGCGTCGAAATTCGGCTTCTGAGTTTTTGAGAGGCGGCAAAAGTGCTCCCTCCGAGTTTTTTTCGATATTACAAACAAATGGAATACCGTGAATGCGACAGTATTCGCTTAATAATTTAAAACACTGGTTGCGAAAATCGAGCTGCAGCTTATCTTCACTCGGCCCATGGTGAACGTAACCCACCGAAAAACGCAAGCTCAACTTTGGCGCCAGCGACGCAAAAACTTTCAACATCGCCATTGAATCGCGACCGCCACTCACCGCGAGAAGAAAATTTTTTCCCCGCCATTGCCTTAAGAAGTTATAAACTCTGACTTCAAGAACAGAACTCATAAAAGGCTCAACTCTTATCGGCTTTATTTTTCTCAGTTTTAGTTTTTTCTTTTTTAGTAAATTCAATTTCTGCTGAGATTTTTATTTTGTTCTCGCGTAAAAATTTCGACAACTCGTCAACCAGATCAATCTTTTCAACAAGCTTAGAGAACTCGCTTCCCACACGAGAAACAATTTCTTCCTTGGCGCTGGCGACACCCTTCACGAGTGAACCAAGAGCGTCTTTTGGAAGCTTGAGCTCCTGTAAATATTGCCGAACTCCATCTTCCGACATCACCGCGGAAATTCCGCTAGTCAGAATTTTTTTAAGGCCTTCCGAAACGCTTGGTTTTTGTTCCTCTGTTTCCCAATTGAATTCGACGCTGTTGTTTACACTGCCGTCATTTTTATTATTTTCCATAAAGCTCCTTCACTCTCTGTTGATATGATTTCATCATCGTAGGAAGGTTTGCAGACAGCACGGTTTTTACCATAAATCCTGGCACAAACATGGCAAACTCAGCGCGGATGATGTACGTCGCCTTGGTTTTGCCGCCAACGTCTTCGAGCTTCCATCCACCTTCCATCTTTTTGAATAAATCGCCCTTGATAAATTTCCAGTGCAGCTGGTGTGGCTCTTTTTCGAACTGCTGATTAACGTACGTAAAGTCCTTTACCACCGAAACTTGGTATTCCACAATTTTTTCGGTGCCTTTGTCTTCGATCACTTTACAGGATTTTACTTCGTTGAGAAATTCCGGGTACTTTTCGTAATCCTTCAAAATATTAAAAAACTGTTGCGGTGTGCAATCAAAAGTTTCGACGTGATTTACTTCAGCCATCACTGGCCTCCTTTTTTAAATAACTTTTCGGCCGCAGCTAAAAGATCATCGCGTTTATTTTTAGCTGGAGCTTGTCCACCGGGTTGAAAAAAATCACAAAAGTTAGCTCGATCTTTTTCGCGAACCACATCAGCACTTGTCTCACGGCATTCATTGTAAACCTTGGGATCATAAAATGAACAGCATTTGCAGGCGTGGAGATCGGCGCCACATTCACACTCATCACGAAACCCCACCCGTTCGATCACCTCGACAGGTTTTTGACAAGAAAAGCAGATTACCGTCATAGCTCTCCAGAAAATAAAATCGGTTTTCGAGAAAGATCGTGATGGGACTCGAGCATGCGCACGGTTCCGGTTTCGGAGCGCATGACCACAGACTGAGTTAAAACTCGTCGTCCTGGCAAATAGCGCACGCCTTTAAGCAGGGCTCCATCAGTGACACCTGTTGCACAAAACATCACCGGGCCTTGCGCTAATTCGTCCCGCTTGTAGGATCGATCGAGGTCGCTCACTCCCATTTTTGCAGCTCGACGGCGTTCGTCGTCGTTGCGAAATTTAAGTTTTCCTTGAAAATCACCGCCCAAACATTTTAAGGCTGCGGCGGTGATAACCCCTTCAGGCGCTCCACCGGTTCCGATGAGCATATCGATACCACTGTTAGCCCAGCTCGTGGCGATTCCCGCAGAAACATCACCGTCCGAAATCAAAAGGATTCGGCAGCCCATTTTTCGCAAACTTGTTATAATATTACTGTGCCGAGGACGATCTAGAACGACGACTGTGACTTCGCTTACTTTTTTATCGAGAGCCTTTGCAACGGCAGTTACGTTGTCTTCGACCGAAGCATCGATGTCGACAACACCCAGGGCTGCAGGTCCCACCGCGATTTTATCCATATATGTATCTGGCGCATGCAAAAATTTTCCTTGGCCGGCAACAGCGATCACTGACAACGCTCCAACAATGCCATGAGCGCACAAGTTTGTTCCCTCGAGCGGATCGAGAGCAATATCTACTTTTGGTGCGCCGGCTTTGGCAGCGCCCACTTTTTCGCCGATGTAAAGCATTGGGGCTTCGTCGCGCTCGCCCTCGCCGATCACAACAGTTCCTTCGATGTCGATAGAATCAAATGCTTTTCGCATGGAATCCACAGCGGCTTGGTCGGCAGCATTTGAATCACCGCGCCCCGTCCATTTTGAACAGGCCAGGGCAGCCGCTTCGGTGATTCTTACAAATTCTAGGGCTAAATTGCGATCCATAAATAAATCCTCGATTAACTGAGATTTTTTAAAACGTCAGGAAGCCTGATTGGCTTTCGCGTTTCCATATCCATAGCGACGTGCATGGTTTTACCAAAGGCCGCAGGCTGAGGGTACCTTTTTGTTCTAATTTCGTACTGAAATGTTAAGCGCATTTGATCAGAAGTCAGATTTACCAAAACCTCAGTTTCGTCGTCAAAATACAAAGGTTTTTTGTAGCTAACCTGCGACTCCAAAACAGGATAATTGATCTGTTCTAAAGACTTTTTCTTTAAAAAACCACTGTCCCGCAACAGCTCTATTCGAGCGTCCTCAAACAGGTGCAGGTAAATTGCGTGATGCACTATTCCCATGGCATCCGTCTCGTAAAATTTAATTCTGCGTGAATAGCGAAACGTCACTCTGCAAGAACCTTTTCCATCACAATTTTTTTAAACTCATCAAGAGGATTAACGTTTGAGCGCATCTGGCTTAATATCTCAGCAGACAAACGCATAATGCCCTCGCTCAACGCAGGCCCCTGGAGTTTATGACCGCGATTCATTTTATTATCAATATGAAATTGGCCTTTTTCCCAATGCATGGCCACATCTGGAAAATCCATGGTCGCTTTTTGCAAAGCCCCGTTGTTTTCCCACAAAAAGAGGTTTGTGCCTTTGGGACCATGAAACCAGTAAGAAAAAGTTTCTTTTCCGCGATAAAATTGCGGGTCCACCAAATTCATATTGAGCCCTACCATTCGATTGGAAATAAGTTGGTCGACAAATGTCTTCATATCTTTTGTGGCTTCGATGAATTCTACGGCAAACAG
>JAYUQP010000130.1:0-6476 GCA_043757265.1 Bdellovibrionales bacterium
TTTTCTTTAGGTCTTAATTCAAACGCTTCTGCCAATCAAATTTCCGATTATCCAGAATTAAGTGATTTGTTCATTTACATGGACGACAGCATGGACAAGACAAATGTCTATTTTACCTACGAGACTCAATGGGATTCTCTTCCGTGCACACCAAAAGCAGTCAGCCGCGACGTCCTCGTTAATGAGTTTGTTGACGTCGTGAATTTAGCAATTGGCGCAGAGTTTTCGCCAGAAGGTGTAAGCTCTAGTGTCCTAGCCGGCCTCATCGAACCAGAAGTAAATCAATTTCTTGCATTGCTAGGCTCGGAACCTTACTTCACATGCCAAGGGAGCGAAGCAGGTTTCATGACTGAAGGCAGACTCACTTATTTTGGTTCTAAAAACTTTGAAATGGTTTTTGAATTCGGTTACGAAGACTAAGTTATAATTTTTGGCAGCATACTTTTTAATAATAAACTTTCACTAAATCAGTAAGGAAATAAAATGAAAATATTAATCGTACTTTTAATAACATCAATGAGCTTGGGTGCTATGGCAGACACATGGACCTGCTCACCAGTTGGAATGAGCATCAATCCAACTTTTATGTTGGATGTGTACAACGGAGCATCATTCAAGAAAGTGGTAAACACACTTAAAGCAGATGCACCTTTTGTAGCGACAGTCATCGAAACAGCCTCTGACACCATCACCTACGAATTCCCCGCCGTGATTGCAGAGGAAGATGGCTACATCGGCATGACAGTAAAAACCCTAGGCATGCAAACAGCCGAGTGCGAAGCCGGCAAAGACGCCAACCTCATCTACAAAGACCTGACTGGCGAAGTCTCCTTGGTCCCCTACTGCTGCAAGTAATTATACCGATCCCGAATCCTGAATACGGCTAACCGTATTCAGGATTCGACAGTCAGATCACAAGGCGGAACTCCCCGCCACGGCAAAGAATGACCGAAAGCCCAGACGCATAAATATTCTCCGTAACCACCACGGACTGCGACTAAAACTGCTTAAGACGAAGACGAGATCCTTCGCATCCGCTCAGGATGACGGAGCACCCCACAACACGCATTGCCGAAGGCAAGAACGCAGAAACATTCCTACCGACGTCACTCCCAATGCTGACTGGTTTGGTGACTGATCAAAAAGTATCAGATGTGAGGCGACGAGCCGAATTCGCACGGAGGCGGGCTCCCTGCCCGTCGAGTACGAATTCGGCGAAGGCAACGAAGCAGAAAAGTCCCACAGTTGTTAATTTCAAGCCAGTGTGCGCATCAAATCGTCGAACCAAAAAGTGCAAGATGTGAGGCGACGAGGTAAATTCGCACGGAGGCGGGCTTCCTGCCCGTCGAGTACGAATTTGCCGAAGGCAACGAAGCAGATTGTGCTTTTTCGTGCGACGATAAGCAGATGATGCTTTTTCATCAGTCACCTAGTGGAGCTTTTTTATTTCTTGGTATAAGTCTTTGATCTGAATGTGATCCACGCGATATTGCTTTCCGCACATTTCACATTGCACGTCGACCACTTCTTTATCGATAATCATCTTTTGCACTTCATCTTCGCCAAGCAATCGAAAAGATCCCAACACTTTGTCGATACTGCACGAACAAGCCACCTGTACAATATGGGGATGCTGCCAGTATTTGCCCTCTTTGCCGACAAAAAACATTTTTAGCAGATCTTCGCCGTTCACTTCGGGAGTAAGAATATGCGAAAGCGAACCCAGTGCTTTCACACTGCTCTCTACGCTTTCTAAGTCTTCTGTCGTGTGGCCCGGCATCATTTCGATCATCAGGCCGCCTGCGCCCGTAACAACGCCTTCGCTGCCCAAGAGAACTCCGGTGCTTAATACACAGGGAATCTGCTGCGACATTCGAATATAATTTGCAAGGTCCTCGGTAATTTCGCCACTCTCTATTAAAACTTGGCTCACTTGCGGGCGCGCGTTACCTTTTATGAAGGTAGAAACCGTAAGCGTTCCCTCGCCCACATGCGGGGCTAAAATTAAGTTTCCGCGCTCTACTGACATTGGCAATTGCGGCTCGGCAATATAAGCCCGCACACTTCCCTCATAGGAAGCCTGAGCGAACACCATTTTCATAGCCCCACCACAACGCATCTGTACCGATACTGCCTGCTCGTCTTTTAATTGCGTCGCAAGTAAGGTTGTTCCCACAAGCGCGCGCCCCAGCGCTAAAGTCGATGTGGGGGACGTTTGCTGAATTGTGCGTAAATGATTTAATAATCCAGTGCACACAATTGCCGATGCGCGAATGGTGCCAGCAGAATTTATAAATTTATATAATCGAGCTTTACTCATTGTTCAAAATCGAGTTTAACACTCAAAGCTATGGCAGCCTATCAAAATATGAAAATTTACATTCTTCGCCACGGAGAACGAAGCAACGGATACGGCGATGTCTCGTTATCGAAAGAAGGTAATAGCCAAGCTATTCAGCTCGCAAACAATCCCTCGCTGCAGGACACAAATATAGTGCTCTGCTCCCCTAAAGTACGAACCCGCGAAACCATCCAGCCACTTTGTAATCGGTTGCAACTCACGCCCGAAATTGCCTCCGATCTTGACCAGCGAAAGTCTATTGAAACCGAAGCGGAGTTCATTCGACGCGTCCTAAATTTTTTGGACCAATGCGTACAAACGCGCACTGAGCAAAATCTTCTTCTTTGCAGCCACTCGGACTGGCTGCAGGCCGCCGTTATGAATTTACCAGTTCCCATCGAAAAAGCCACGGCGCAAAGTTTTTTTAGCTGCGCTGAATTCCGCACTCTTATTTACGCCGACAAAAAATGGGATTTGCTGTGACACTGTGGTGCATCGGTCGAAATTATCGCGAGCATGCCAAGGAGTTGAACAACCCTATTCCCTCAAAGCCGCTTATTTTTTTAAAGCCAGAAGGGGCAGTGCTACCCACCCAGCAAATTTTGCTACCCACATGGAACGGTGAAATTCATTATGAGTGCGAACTGGCTGTAAAACTCGGTGCCGATTTAAAGCCCATTGGATTAGCTCTTGCGCTAGATCTAACGGCACGTGATGTTCAAGACGAGCTTAAAAAAAAAGGAGAGCCGTGGACTCTCGCAAAGGGCTTTATTGGCTCCTGCCCGATGAGTTCTGAGATTTCATTTCCTTCAGATTTTGCTACCTTGCAGTTTGAGTTTTATAAAAATTCCGAACTGGTGCAGAAAGGCGTGGTCTCCGACATGATCTTTACCTTACCAGTGCTGCTCGAGTACCTCGTAAAACACTTTCCGCTAGTCCCAGGCGATTGGATTTTAACTGGTACGCCTGCGGGGGTGGGTCCGCTTAAAAGCGGTGATAGCCTTACAGCTCAAATTCCCGGCAAACTAACAGCCTCGTGGACTGTGGTTTAGCGCATAGCGTTTCTGGGCGTGATCTCTATTTGAAGACAGGCGCCAAAAACCATAAGACCCTGTTGCGATTTCAACCGTAGCAGGCCATACTCCCCGCCATCAAACACACTCTGGGGAGCTTCGTATGGATTTGCAAACTCGTATTGAAACAAAAGGTCGCGAAATATTTCAGTCCCTCGGCGACAACGGTCAATCTATCTTCAACAAAGATTGGTGGTACGGGAAGATCATGGAATGGAGCATGCAAAACCCGGCTTTCAAAACGCAAATGTTCCGTTTTGTAGATGTTCTACCGACCCTTTCTTCAAGCTCCGAAGTCGCACGTCATTTAAAAGAGTATTTTGCAGAAGGCGGCGAAAGTTTGCCGTCGGTTTTTAATTTTGGGTTGGGGCTTGGATCACTGGCCCCGGGACTCATGGCAGGCACCATCAAAAAAAACGTGGTGCAAATGGCGAAAATGTTTATCACCGGCGAAAATCCTGAAGAGGCCATCGCGGTTTTAAAAAAATCTCGCAAAAATAAAATGACGTTCACGCTCGATATTTTGGGCGAGGCGTGTTTGAGCGAAAGCGAAGCGCAAGATTATCAAAATCGTTATATGGAGTTGATGGATTGGCTCGTCAAGGATAGCAAAAAGTGGGACTACGAACCTCTGATCGATACGGATCATGCTGGCCCCATTCCCAAAGTGAACATCTCGGTTAAAATCACTGCCCTTTATTCGCAAATTCATCCCGAAGCCTGGCAGCATTCGATCGATATGGTAAAAAATCGTTTGCGTCCCATCTTTCGCAAAGCCAAGGAAGAGTTTGTATTTATCAACGTCGACATGGAAAAGTACGCCATCAAAGATCTTACGATCGAAGTGTTTAGACAGCTTTTGATGGAAGAGGAATTTAAAAGCTATCCGCATTTTGGAATTGTAATTCAGGCGTATCTCAAAGATTCGCTCAAAGACGTGCAAACGCTGACTGATTTTTCTAAAAAGCGTGGAACACCTTTTGCCATTCGTTTAGTGAAGGGTGCATATTGGGACTACGAAACTGTGGGCGCTCGGCAAAAAAATTGGCCCGTTCCGGTGTACACAATTAAAGCCCAGTCCGATGCCAATTACGAAGACTGCACAAAATTTCTTCTCGACAACAGTCGCTACATTCGACTGGCAATTGCTTCGCATAACATTCGCTCTATTGCCTATGCTATGAGCTATGCCGACCAGTTAGGTTTACCTAAAAATATTTTCGAAATTCAAATGCTCTTTGGAATGGCAGACCCGTTTAAAAAATCAATTGTCACTCAGGGCTATCGCTTGCGCGAGTACTGCCCCGTGGGCGAGATGCTCCCCGGGATGTCTTACCTGGTGCGACGACTTTTGGAAAATACTTCCAATGACTCGTTTTTACGCTCGAAGTTTTCCGACAATGCCTCCGATCAAACACTGCTTGCTGATCCGAAAATAAAATTAACCGGCTTAAAGGATTTGGATTTTGCTAAACCCAGTTTCGTTAACGAGGCTCCCATCGATTTTGGTATTAAAACTGAACGCGACAAAATGACACGCGCTCTTGAGCAATTTAAAAAATCCAATTACGGAAAAAAATGGTCGGCCTGTGTGAACAACGAGTGGGTCACCTCCAACGATTGGCTCAACAGCCATGATCCGTCCACCGGCGAAGTGATAGGTCAGATTGCCGCATGCACAACCGATCAGGCAGAATTCGCCATGCAGTCGGCCCACAAAGCTTTCCCCTCATGGTCGTCTACACCGGTTGAAATTCGTGCAGCCTTGCTCGACAAAGTAGCTGATATTTTTGCGCGTGACCGTTTTGAAATTTGCGCAAGCCAGGTTTTAGAAGCTGGCAAAACGTGGAAAGAAGCCGACGGCGATGCTACTGAAGCCATCGATTTTATCAGATACTACGCACGCGATATGCGAAAGCTGGATATCGCGCGCCGTGTGGGTGGCGTGCCCGGTGAAATCAGTCATTACACCTACCAGGGCCGTGGGGTAAATGTGGTGATTGCTCCATGGAACTTTCCTCTAGCGATTCTCACCGGCATGGTGGCCGCATCGGCTGTTACCGGAAACACAGTTGTTATGAAGCCTGCTGAACAAACCTCGATTGTTGCGACTTATCTGATGAAAGCTTTCATTGAGGCAGGAATTCCAAAAGGGGTTATTCAAATGATCACCGGCCGGGGCGAAGTGGTTGGCGAGCATCTTGTGTCCCATCCAAACACCGTCATGATTTGCTTTACCGGTTCAAAAGATGTGGGCATGCGCATTCTGCAAAAAGCAGCAGTGTTGCAACCTGGACAAAAAACCATCAAGCGTACAATGACTGAACTCGGTGGAAAAAACGCCATCATCATCGATTCCGATGCGGACCTTGATGAAGCTGTGGTTGGCGTGCTTAACTCAGCCTTCGGTTTCCAAGGTCAAAAGTGCTCAGCTTGCAGTCGCGTGGTGGTGCTGGAAGATATTTATGATCGTTTTGTAGATCGCCTCGTAGAAGCCGCGCGTTCCATCGAAATGGGTGCGGCTGAAAATCCCTCCTCGTGGATGGGTCCGGTGATCGACAATGATGCGTGCGAGCGAATCAAAAAATATATCGAAATTGGAAAACAAGAGGGAAAACTTCTTTACCAAGGTGTGGTGAACGAAACCCGCGGGTATTTTGTATCGCCTACAATCTTCGCCGATGTGTCGCCGCAGGCGCGAATCGCGCAAGACGAAATTTTTGGACCCGTTCTCGCAGTGATCAAAGTGAAAACTTTAGATGAGGCCTTGGCAGTAGCTAATGGAACCGATTACGCTTTGACCGGCGCGTTTTACTCCCGCAGTCCCGGCAACATCGAGACTGTGAAGAAGACATTCAACGTAGGCAATCTTTATATAAACCGCGGCTCGACTGGCGCCATGGTGGATCGTCATCCGTTTGGTGGATTTAAATTATCTGGCGGCGGAAGCAAAACCGGCGGCCCAGATTATCTCGTGCAGTTTATGGATCCAAAAGTCACAACCGAGAACACACTCCGCCGTGGCTTTGCCCCGGATTAACAATAGTCGGTTCTCCAAACCT
>JAYUQP010000131.1:0-18679 GCA_043757265.1 Bdellovibrionales bacterium
TTGTTGTGGTAAACTTAGAGCGTAACTTGGAATGCCCGAGATGACTTTACTTGGTGGGTTATCAACACTAAACCCACGATTCTTAGAAAGAACCCGGTAAGCTTTCTTATTCTTTTATTAGCAAGGCGCTCATTTTGAGGGCGCATCCATAGAATTAGTAATCCACTAAAGAAGAAAGAGCGGATCGAATGTACATATAGGTGACATTGGCAGAAAATTTACATCGTCTCTGCAAATTGATTGAGGAATAATATGCAGCCATGTTTAGGTCTCGGCGTACCTACAGGGAGCCAATTATGTCGCGTATTCATTTTTTTATGATTATCTTGTTAATTTCAGTGTCATGGATCAAAGAATCCTTAGCCACTCCCACCGAAGACACTCGGATTTATTTTTTTTACATGAAGGGCGCTATTGACGGTCAAAAACCCTTTGCCGACGGTCTTGCTACATTCAAGCAACGTTTAGCTGAGTATAAACTAAACCCTAAACAGAGCTACTCACCAAAAGAGATTGCCAATCTTGTAATAGAGTCGCATCCTAAATCTGGATCGTCTCCAGGGGCAGAGCAGATCTATAAAGATTTGAACTCACTTGCGGGACTCGGTAGCAAGACGTTTGCAACGGCCTCAACGCACTTACAGGTTTACATGGGCCTGGCAAAGTATTTAATGAGCGGGAATCTGAAGGCGCCCCGTCACTACGAAAACCTCACAAATACGAGCGAAGATGACCTTCGAATCATAAAAGAAACTCTTCAGCACTTTGTAAGTCAAAGCAATGCGGGAACGCTCACCTTTGAGGAGTCAGAGGCTCTTGATCAAGTTTTCCGCTACTATATAGGTACGGAACTTGGGATAACCAACGAGGAAATACTCGAAAATCCTATTATGTTTCCCCTTAAGCATGCAAATTCTAATTCTGAAAGCATTCAGCTGTCCATCACAGAAAGCTTCGGCAAGCTTGCGGAAAACACGGAAAAACGAATATCCGTCCTTGAGCAGACTCGGCTCGAACAGACCCAACGTGCAAAACTAGAATCTTACTTTCAGAAAATCAATCAGCTAACTTCTTTCACCTCTATTGATCATGTTGTGGACCAGGCGCTTTCGGAAACGTGTGTGCCGCTCAACGAAGAAGAATGCGAGAAGTACAGAAAAAAAATCATTGATTTTGCAGAAACTCAAAAGGCAAATCTTGAACTTTCCGAAAAACACGAGGCCATTTCACAAAGTATTCAGTTAGGACTTTCAGTCGGCAAACTTACCGGCAACGAGGACATCGTAAATACTTTCCGGGTATTTGACACTCTCAATAATGCGTTCGACGGAGTGAGCAAAGCCTCAGCGATGCTCGACGGTGCCAACACCGGCTGGGGTAAGGCTGCAGGTCTCGCAATGGGCGCCACAAGCGTGCTGGGCGCGGGAATGGTTTTGATGGATATATTTTCTGATAGCGGACCAACCGACACCTCTCAGATTCTTGCAGCTATCGAACAGCTTCGCGTCATGCTTTTAAACATAAGCTTTCAGCTTAATAAAAGTTTCCAACGCGTAGAAACTAATCAAAAGCGAATCGAAGGGTTAATTAGTGCTTACGGAAGGCTAAATAGTGGAAGTTTAGCGTCTATTTCCGCGCAAATACAAAACCTTGATCGCAAAATTTTCGAAGATCAACAGCCACTTTCAATGGTGGAAATTACTTATCGAAAGGGCGCGAACGACTCCTTGAAAGAATTGCGCGAAATTTCCTATGACGTCACCATGCTACCGACCGATACCGACAAGGATCTTTTTGATAAAAGCATGCGCACCATGTTTAGAAAGCTATTCACTATCATCGACTTTGTAAGAAAAGGTGAATATCGTATCGGCTTTTCAGGCGACACTGTAATCCGCAATTTCGGTGCGGTTTTAGTTGGCTTGTCGGGCTATAGCGACGATCGCCTTAGAAGTGCCTTCATTTTGCAAACACTGCTAAACACGTCCGAACTTCAAAAGTGCCGCGCAGTTAATCTTATTGGCTACGGAGTGGTCTCCGAAGCGTCTAACGAGATCAATACTGTGTTGGATAAAGTGGAGCACAAAAAAATTGCAGATTTTCTAGCCAGCGGAGTAAATCAGATCGAGTTTAAAAGAAAAATATTGTCTGCGAAAAATTTTCTAAAAACGCAGCAAGAATCGCTCGTTGCATGTTTGGGTCAGGCAACGGGTTTACCCGAAGAATTACAACAGAGATTTGCAAAAAACTTTCTAGCTTATGTTCAAACCCAAAAAGCCGAATTTTTTTCCCAACCGCAACGTTTAAACGATTATCTTTTAGTTAATAAGGACCAGTTCCAAGCGATGGGTGGGCCTGGTGAGTTTATTCCAGAAAATTTTAAGGTGGGTTATCTCGTCGCGGAAAATAAATCATTCGATATCATGAAATCGGAACTTTCGCTGCCAGCACCCTATGTGAAGCCTATCTCTTATCTGGGAGATGCTAATTCTGGTTTTGCAATGGAGCGGGCTCACTTCAATGAGCTAGTTTTGGATCCAGCTATCAGGTTACTTCAGTGGGTAGGAGGTGATGTTCAATACGAATTCACTAGTTATTGGGAGGTCAATTCAATGGAATTGACACCATTCAAAAAAACAAATGAATATGTATTTAATTTAGTAATGACTGTGCCTTCGGCCAGGAAGGTAGTGCACGTATGGCCTGGATCAATGCCCGCCGAAGATGTGAGCGCCCATTTTATAACTTGGACTCAGAATAATGTTTTGGCTAGAGTCGCTGCGGGCAGTGTGGGGGCAGTGTACGATTATTTGAAGACGACAAATCGGCCAGAAAAAGGTTTTGTTTCCGCGATTAGGTATGCCGATGATTCTTCATGGTCATGCACTTCTCCAAATGGACTTCTTGAATGTAGGTCATCCACTCCGTACCATGATTATTACATTAACTCGATTTCTAAAGAGTTTGTCCATGAGGAATATTTCGCAAGTTGGCACCCCGATTCAATCAACCCTCAATATTATCAAAACTGGTACTATTATATCTTAAATAACAACGATTCAAACACCTACCGTCCGCAATTTCTAGTGATTGCGAGAACCTATGTTACGAATGTACAAAACTTTGTAACTCAATCCCTAGGGACTTGCTTGCGTTCCATGATGGTAACGAACCGATGTGCATTAAACGAAACGGCTTTTGTTTCCAACCCCAACCCAGTTTCACTCTCAGAGATTGATAATCTTTCGTTAATGCGAATTGTTCTTTCTACTTATCTGGAGAAAGAGACTCCTGCGTCCGAAGACAAATATTCGTCGGCCATTAGGACACCCGGCGACATTTTCCAAACGCTGTGGGAGGCACCACCGCAAGGTTCGGCTCCCGACTTCACGCTGAGTTTGCTCAATGATATCGAAAAAAATCTCGAAGAAGAGTTAATGCAAAAGCCAGCGCATACAAACGATAACGTTTCAGAAACAGTGCTTGAAAACGACTATTTTTGGCTATTCTCTCGGGTTGAGGCTTTATCTAACTAACATCTGAGTTTAATATTTTGCAGTTCGGAAGTTCACGACAATTTATCAGCGGAAGGTATGGGCGCGTACTTGATTGAATTAACGACAACCATAGCAACGGGAAATGATTACTCACAGTTATAGATTCAGCCTCTTACACATTAAATGGAATTGAAGTCCAGCGGGCCATACCTGAAAAAAAGATCTAGAAGCTACGGCCATTTGCGAATTTGGGATGATTGGTTCAGTTTCTTTGAATGTCATCAACGAACCCATCGACGCCTTTGTCGGTGGCTAAGTCGCCATAAAGATAAGGCTGCGTTAAATTCGCGGCGGCACGAAGATCCCATGCGCCCGCCACGAGCCACTTCCACGCTCCGTAATGATGAAGCGAATTATCACCTGTTTGGCCCCCGGCGAAAGAGCTTTTTGTAAGAATCCAAAAATGGTCTGCCTTGAGCTTTGGATTTTGGTAGCTTTTTAAAATAATAAGTTGTCGGAACTTGCTATTGGCTTTTAAAAAAATATTCTCGGAAATGCTTTTATCTACAATCGTATCCGCATCGGAGTAAACCACCGTGGTTGCTGTATCAGCACTGTAGTTTTTTAAAAGGTTCGAGTCCGAACCAGCGGGCGCGAAAAAAATATTCGCGCGAAGTGTGTAATCGTGTGTGGTGGAAGAACTCACTAATCCCGCAGCAAGGCTTGCCACATAGGCGCCTTTTGAGTGACCAGAAAATAGAACCTCCGCTACCTCTGCATTGGAAATGCTTTTTAAGGCGCAGTCGGTTTGCTGAGCATAATCGCTCGCCATGCGATTCCAGTCCTGGTCAAAAAAGCCAGTATCGTACTGAGGAAAAATCACGATCACACCTTTTTTGGCAAGGTGCTCAAAGGTCATTTTGTAATGTCCGACATCAAGGGCCTGTCCATGGCCAAAGACCACAACAGGAAATTTTTCCGAAGTCGAAGATTGCGGCTGAAAGATATCGACATTCCGATTCAAACAAACTGTTTTTGTTTGCGAGAAAGCATGAGTGTAAACTTTGCTGCCCGGATGCGCGGGATCGGTAGGCGCTGGAACGGGTTGGGCCATTGAAAAAAGAAATGTCCATTGAAAAAGGAAAAAACTCATCGACGCTCCTACTGTGGTGGGTACGTGCAATCCTGATGAACCGTGTAGATCAAATTCGAAGTATCAACTTGTTGAGAAGCCAACAAGAGTGCTTCATCGATGAGAGCTTGCTCTAAAAACGGCGTTTTGGAAAGAATGTAGAGAGCTCGTTCTGTCGGCTCGGAAACAACCGCATAGCGGTACTGATTGTCCAGGGCAATGATCCAGTACTGTCCCTTAAACGGAAAGCCAAAGTCCACTTCGAACTTTGCATTGGAAGTTGTATCTAAGCTCGTAGCAAAACCCAAAACTGTATCGAGAGTTCCTGTCACGCTTCCCTTGTTACACGAATTAAACACGCCCACTCGTCCATCAGCCTGTGCGGTGAGTGTTTGTTGCGAGCAGTAACAATCGCCCTCGAACATGAGGGGGTTGCGTGCGATCTGGTACCAGCGTCCGGCATACTGGGAGAGGTCGACAGAGGGAACTGTTTGTAGCTCGGCCTGAGATAAAACTCCAGTGGCGAAAATAAATAAAAACAGCATAAATTTCATAACGTCCTCCTTGGATTACAGATAACTTGTCACTTTTGGAATATTAAACCAATCGTTATTATGGCCATCCATATACTGAATAGGCAGTTGTTCAAGTTCGGAAGTAGAGATGCCGTCGAGGGTCGAAATAGCAAAACTAAAAAATTCTCCACCGATCTCTTCGACAAATCCTTTGTTTCCAATGCGAATGCCGCATTGCTTGCAAAAGTAATAGTCGCTGCCGTTTTCAGTCATTCTGTACACGCTCACATACTGTTCGCCGTGCGTCCAGCGAAAGGCCTGTGGTTTTACAGTGCAGCCCCAATTTCTTGCTTTTGCGCAGAAGCTGCAATTGCAGCGATAGGTGCCTTTTTGCAAATCAGCTTCTACTTCATACTTTACATTTTGGCAGTGGCAACTGCCTTGGTGTTTTATTAACGCCATAATTTATCTTTTGAATCTTTTAAACAGTGGAGCGTAGAGAGGCCAGTAGTAAGTCGCGCTGATGATATGGAAAGCCACAATAAAAATTGGCATAACAAGGTTTTGTGGTGTGGGCGTTAAAAATAAGTGAACCAAAAAAATATTGAGTGTGATTGGCGCAAGTACAATCAAGACCAGCGCGGGGGCAATTCCGAGAAGGAGCAAAAGTCCGCAAAGAGTTTCGGTAAGTTTTAGAAGAGGAAAAAAATATTTTGTCACCATAAGTCCACTCATAAACGTTAGCATCTCTGGCGGAAGATCCGGTGGCGGCGGTATAAGATTAAAAAGCCCCGCTCCCCCGAACACAAAAAACAAGAGCCCTAGGATATATCGGGTAATGATAGGTAACTTTTCTTTCACTGTGCCTCCTAGTGAGTGCGATTGGCTTAACGTTTACTACTTTGTTCCGTCGCTTGCCGTAGATCTTGATTTCCCAAAGGTGCACCAGTCAATTTTTTGTTTGGTTTCACCGTGATAGACGTAGGCCAATCCATTTTTAAGTAAGACATCTTGCAATGATTGCCCGTCAACGATGACGTTGCCTAAAATACGAAAATATTTATCGCGCTGTACGTTGGCAATATGGATAATCTTGGCGTTTTTCAGCAGATTTTCGATAAGACGTTTTGCGGTGCGGGCGGCGTCTTTTTCGCAGGGCAACTTTCCTTTAATTTCGGGGGTGTCGAGTCCCATTACACGCACAGAAATATTTTTTCCCAATAGCGGATGAACATTTGGTATTTGGAAGGTAATAGTGTCGCCGTCGTAGTTTTTTATAAATTTCACACAACGGAAAGTTGTGGCGTCGTGAGTGCACTCTTTACTAGCAGAAGAGCCATTCGCCAGATTGCGACTGGCGGGGGTGTTGGTAATGATACTTGAACTGGTAGGAGTGCTGGCAGTGGTATCGACGGCGATAACACGCACTGCAAGTAGAGTTACTATAAAGAAAACTTTCGATTTCCACATGTGTCTATGGTTGCAGATTTTGGGGGAGAAGCAACCGTACCTGGATGGTGACGCTTGGCACATTAAGGACTGGCAAAATTATATCAAACTGCAAATGAATAAAACGTGAGCAACCTTTAGCCTTTTGCGTTCACCGCGTGGATTTGATCGTTGAGAGTGAGCAGATCGTACAGATAGCCCATAAGGAAAAAGCCCCCTGTAAAAAACCATAAAATACCAGTCACAAATTTACCGAGATAAAACCTGTGAACGCCAAAAATGCCAAGAAACACCAAAAGGATCCACGTCAGATTGTAATCCTTTGGACCACTGGCGCTGCCGTAACGACGATCTGCCTGCGCATCCATTCCAGGAATCAAAAACACGTCAATCAACCAACCAATACCGAGCAGGCCTAACGTGAAAAACCAAATGCAGCCAGAAATAGGTTTGCCGAAGTAGAATCGATGGGCTCCTGTGAAGCCTAAGATCCAAAGAATGTAGCCGATTGCAACGGAATGAGTATTGGTTTTAGACATAGGCCCCCTGGATGAATTGTATTACAGTGTCGGTTTCGCGTTCACAAGTTATATTAATTACAGCGGATATTTCAAAGTTATTTTTTCCGGCTATCATCAATCACTCGGCCACTCATCCCTATCGTAAAAATCAACCATTAGAGCAAAATTTTTTACTATCGCCCGGGACTAATTTTACGGATGAGGTTTTAGGTACAGAAATTTCCCTGATTCGTGCCGGCGTTACCCCCAGTATTTTTTTTCGCTTCCCTGGCTTAGTATCATCGCGAGAACAGATCATGACTTTGGCAAACTGGGGCCTTGTCGCCCTGGGCAGCAATGCATGGCTGGCTAAGGGCGAAAAAGCCAAGGCGGGGTCGGTAATTTTAATTCACGGCAATCAAAATGAACCAGCCGGAGAAACGCTTTTATTGAATTACGTTGAAAGTAAAACCGCCGACATCGTTTGGGCATCAATTACGGAATTGCTCGTCCTCCCAATCGGGTAAAAAAACCCCGGGACGAGTGGATATTGAGAACATGAGATGCGTTTTGTCTAGGGTGTATCCTCATCTTAACAATGTGCTGTGGTGTTAAAAAAGTGCCTAGCTTCGTTGCTCGTTGTAACATTGGCCGCCGAATCAACCTCGCAGCATATTGATGAAGTGAGGATACATTGGAAGGAGAAATTCAAAATGATAATTTTGTCTTGGCATCTCTCTTGCTTTGAAAAGTGAGTAACTATCATCTAAGGAGACATTGTCATGGCTAAAAAGAAAGCAATATCCAAACAAACTAAAAAAGCAGTCGTATCTAAAGCTGCATCAAAGGCTGTATCTAAGGCTGTATCAAAGAGCCGCCAAAAGGCAGGGCTCAAGTCAGTCGCGCGGAAGGTTGCTTCTAAATCAGACTCTGCTACGACAGGGTTCAAGGCTGCACTCAAGAAAGTCGTGCGAAAAGTCGCGCTCAGCTTGGTCTCTTCGAAGAGTTCGAAAAATGCTGCCGTACCCAAAAGTGCGCGCTCCAAAACAGCTACGAAGAGTGCGAAAAAAACTGAAGCAATTAACGATAAGATCCAAATTGAAAGTCTATCGAAGCCTAATTCAGCATTGAGTAAAACCGATCAGCGTGAAGGTCCCGATACTCAAGGTCACCACAGCGAAGAATTTCAGGATGATCACCGTACCTCAAGCAAGCGTCGACGCACGAGCGGCCAACCTTTTACAGGCAATGTGCGAGAGGAGCAGCGTCGAGTAGCATCTATGGAAGTGACTGCGCACCAAGATGAGCGAGAAAAAATCCGAGCGCCCCGTCGAGGCCGCAATCAAAACCGCTCTCGCTAAGAGTTTAGCCTGTGTTTTGGAAATTTTTCTTTGTATTTAGGGATAGGTTGTAACATTTTCCCTGGCAGAAATTGCTCCGTCTGATGTATTCGATGGGGCATGAAATTTCCAATTCAGCTTATGAGTCTGCTACTGAGCAGCCTTGCGCTTAATATTGCGAGCGCTGCGCAAGTACAGTTTGCTCCGTCACAACAGATTTTGATGCAGGGTTCAAGCTGCCATCAACTTGGAGAGTTCGGGCAGTCCATTATGGACTGGACAACCACAATCAATACAAGCCTAGTCATCGCGCAGCCTGAATGTTTTTGTTCAACACAAAGCTGTCAAATGGATGTGTCACAAATCTCCCCCTATTTTGTAATTGAGCTCACAAGCTTTCAGGAAACTCAGTCCGTTTCGGCTTTCAATGGACCAAACTGTTTTAATGCAGCCTTGTACGCCTCTGCAACTCTTCCGAATGTGAGTTTTACTCATCCCTACGAGTTGACGGCTCTTTTACAGTCCTCGCTTTGCACCGAACGAAAAGCCGACGAGGAGCTCCAACCTGGGGATATGCTCGTTGTGCGCGATCAAAGTGATTCCAATTTTGAAATCCACGCAGGCGTTTACCTCAATGACCAGCTTTCATTTTCGAAATATGGCGAAAGTAAAGTGATGCCGTACACGTATGGCTTGAATGTACATCAATCCTACGGAGTCAGAAACGAACAGTGCGCGCGCATTGAAGGCCTGCCAGCACCTGGAGCTCCATGCTATCACAAGCCATTCGTGAACTATTACAAGTGCACAGCCATGTCTCATTTTATAAGCCGAGTAATGAACCAGGAGGGGGGAATTACCGAGCCCGTGCGTGCGCTATATGCCAGAGCCGCAGGATATGATCATAAAATCTCACGCATAGCCTTCAAAGGCGGTGCCTTTCGTGCCGACGAGATTCAACCACTGCAAACAGAATTGGCAAATCTGTATGCAGACACCTTGCGAGTCTCTGTAGAATTAAATTTGAACAAAGAAAACCGCGAATTGCTGAGGCTAACGCATTTTCATATTTTCTCACTGTATGAGCAGACGCGACGAATTGCTGTGGGGTTGGGAAAAATCGAACTCGCAAAGTCGACTCTCGATAAACCAAGCCTTCATTAGCTCGGCCAGTTGCTTTTGACATTCAGACACGAGCGCGATCTAATCAACCGATGTCGACCGTCGAACTCACTAAAGACAACTTTCGCGAAATTTATCAAAAAAACGACATCCTATTTATCATTTTCCGAGCCGACTGGTGCGGCCCATGCAAAGTATTTAAACCGGTTTACGAAAAAGCGGCGGAGCGTTTTTCCAATGTCGTGTTCGGCACCGTCGACATCGACGCGGAACCCGAGATTGCGACTTATTTTAGTGTACGCAGCGTTCCGTTTATGGCTGTGATCCGCGCCGAGGTTGAGCTTTATTCCGAGCCAGGAGCTCTCAGTGAAGCGCAGATGGCCGATCTGATCGAGCGCGCACAAAAACTCGATATGGTTGAAGTCAAAAAAACAATTCCATCTGAATAACATCAAAATACTGACCATTCGTTTCGCATTTGGTTAATAGAACTATAGTTTTATGGAAAGTTCTCTTTGAATAGCAGAGGAAATATGATCGCTTACTAACTTTAATCGCGCTGTTGCCGCAATCGAAACGGGCGATACAATGCTGACGGGAATTTCCACACCATGCCAGCCTGGCAGAATGCGTACTAGAGCTCCGCTCTCGATTTCGTTTCGGCATAAAAAACTTGGAGCAAACAAAACTCCCGCACCCGCCGTAGCAATTTTTATCAAGCTCGTCATTTGGTGACTTTCCACTCGGGCCTTCACCGGTATACTGACTTTCTTTTTGTCCTTTTGTAAAACCCACGTTGTGCTCATCGAGTGATTGCGCAAACAGAGGCAGTCGTGGGAAGAGAGATCACTGGGGTTTTGGATTTTTTCGTGAGCGTTAAGATACGCCGGAGACGCCACCGGGATTAAAGTGATGTGACCAATCTGGCGAACCTTGAGCTGACTTTCAGTAAGCTTTCCAAAACGAACCGCGAGATCAAAGCCGTCCTTTACCAAGTCCACAACTTCGTTTGTGTAATGCAGTTCGAACCTGATTTTTGGGTGGGACCTACAAAGTTCGCCAATGATTGGGGCGATAACATGCGTGCCGAGATCTTCGGCTGCCGTAAGTTTGATGGTTCCAGAAACAATGGTGTCTTGACCGAGAAGGGATTTTTGTGCGTCTTCTAAAACCTGGATGGGTTCCAAACACGTCTCATAAAATACGCGTCCGGTAGCGGTGAGAGTTTGACTTCGCGTCGTTCTCAAAAGGAGCTTTGTGCCTGTGAGATTTTCCAATCTGGCTAGACCTTTACTGACTGTAGATTTTGGAACTTTCAATAGTTCCGCAGCTTTGGAGAAACTGCCTTGCTGGACTATTTTGACAAAAATACGGCTTAGTTCAATTTCGATTGTTTCCATACAGAAACAATGTATTTCAAAATATGCATCTAATCAACAATCCAAAAGTATCCGACACTGTAAATATCAACGTAAAAGGCTGCGAGATAAAGATCTTGTTTCAGTTGTTGGAGCATCGGGTACAGTGGGTGCTGAAATCGTTATAACAAGTACACACCATAATAAATAAGGAGAATAAAATGTTTAAAAAAATAATTTCTACACCAAATGATGTTACAGCGACGGTCGCTCGTCTTACGCTTGGAATTGTCATGTTTCCGCATGGCGCGCAAAAAGTCTTGGGTTGGTTTGGCGGCTATGGATTTTCGGGAACCATGGGATTCTTCACGGGACAGATGGGAATTCCTGCGGTGTTTGCATTTTTGGCAATCTTAGCAGAGTTTGCTGGAGCTCTCGGTCTGATTACTGGTCTTCTCTCAAGAGTTGCCGCTTTTGGAATTGCCTCGGTGATGACAGTCGCCATTTTTATGGGTCATGTCGAAAATGGCTTTTTTATGAATTGGTTTGGCAATCAAAAAGGCGAAGGCTATGAGTACCATCTTTTAGCGATTGGTCTGGCTTTCATTGTGATGATTCGTGGAGGCGGTAGATACTCCATCGATCAAAAAATTGCAGAAAAATTATAATGAAACGCGATCGAATGCCCGTGCTCTTTGTAGGGCACGGCTCACCTATGAATGCGATAGCAACGAACGTCATCAATCAAGCGATGATGGATCTCGGCCGTTCACTGCCGAGACCAAAAGCAATCTTGATAGTCTCCGCCCATTGGATAACTTCTGGCACTTGGGTCACCAGTATGCAAAAACCAAAAACCATTCACGATTTTTATGGATTCCCACAGGCTCTTTTTGATGTGCAATATCCTGCACCAGGATCCCCAAGTTTGGCGGAAGAAATTCGCCACCTCGTAACCGAGCCAGAGATCAGCGCGGATGATAACAAATGGGGTTTTGACCACGGAACGTGGTCTGTACTGCGGCATATCTATCCGGCTGCAGATATTCCTGTTGTTCAGCTAAGTTTGGATATGTCTAAGCCGGCTGAATTCCATTTCGAGCTGGGACAAAAGCTTCAAGCTCTCAGAGAACAAAACATTTTGATCATGGGTAGTGGGAATATCGTGCACAATTTGAGTCAAATTTCTTGGGAGGTGAATGCAAAGCCCGCCGATTGGTCTGTAGAATTTGATTTATGGGTTAAAACGAAAGCGATGAATAGAGATTTTCAGGCTCTCACGTCGAATGCGACCCAAACGGAGGCGGGACGTTTGAGTATTCCCACACCTGATCACTATCTTCCTTTGCTGTATATTTTGGGTGCAGCGACAGATCAGGATGAGTTAGTCTTCGATGTCGAGGGCATTCAAAACGGGTCTATTTCAATGCGCAGTCTTCGTTTTTACTGATTCGTATCGTGTTGCAAGCTGCTGAATCATTACAGGCAAGAATGCACAAAAAGAAGTTGATTTGTAGCTACAATGTAGGTACACTAAGGCATGACTGGGCTTCAAGGTAAACGCTGGTATTTCTTTGTTTGGGATGATGCTAACGAAGAACATCTTGCAAAACATCGCATCGAATCAGACGAAGCAGAAGAGGTATTTTTTAACCGCTACGTAATTACGCCGAATAAAAAGAAGCATGGTCTTCGACGCTACAAAATTGATGGAAAATCAAATCAAGGACGGAGATTGAGACTTATTTTTGAAGATATGGGTTCCTCAATGGCTAGGATTATAACAGGATGGGATATATGAAAAAGAAGAATAAAGCTTACAAGTATGATGCAGAGGAATGGGATGATGATCGAGCAGTCGAAGTCGTGCCTGAGAAGAAATCTTCAGGAATTTCAACGAGTATTCGTTTGCCTATGGAGATGGTTGCCAAGCTTCGTAAAGTTGCTCGAAAGAAAGGTGACATCGGTTACCAGACTTTGCTGAAAATATGGATCGCGGAGCGACTCGAGAAAGAAACTGCTTAATATAATCTCCAAACCAATTACTACCACACCTGGAGGTTCGCCTTCGATCAAGCTTTCTCTTATAAGATCTGTTGTAAGTTTACAAATAAGCTAACAAAAGCTGTTGGTAAAATTTCTGTTTCCAAGTTGTGGGTTTGTAAAGAGTCATACGTTCAAGCTCCGCGCGAAATTGGTCGGGCCGAGCTTTTGATAAAAACATTTTTCTCAAAACAGTTATGCTGGAATGCTTTTTATCAGACTGAAGTTTTTCAAGAGCTAAAATAAGGTGTTCCTCTTCGGGTGTAAAGTCGCTTCCAAAAGGAAACCTCACAAAAGCTTTTTGGCATTCTTCCAGTTGCATTTTTTCGGCAACAAATTGCGGCGTATTATTTTTAAATACGTCGGGCAGCTGATAATTTGCATCGAGCTTTGAATGTCTTTTAGCAGTGTCTAACAACTCCGCTTGAAACTCCGAATCGCTTATGGCGAGTAGGGCCTTCACGCACTCTTCGTCGCTTTTTCCTTTGAGATCGGCCACTCCGTATTCGGTGATCACCATGTCTCGCAAGTGCCGAGGGATTGTGATGTGGTAAGGAGCCCACAAAATATTTGAAGTTCGTCTGCCATTTTTTTCAACGCGATAGCTCCGCAACATAAGCACGGACCGCGAATCCTTCAGCTCGCTCGACATGGCTACGAAGTTGTACTGACCGCCCACACCGCTCACAACGTTGCCGTTAGGAAGCGTTTCGCTCACGGCCTCCCCCAGCAAACTCACCTGCATCGTGGTATTAAAAAATCGCGGTTGAATTCGTTGGCGGCGCAAAAGCGTCTCCTGCGGATCGTAAAGATCGTTCACTTTCGAAACACGCGTCATACGCAACCCTTGCGCCTCGTCTTCGGGCAAGGTGCGAAGCCAATTGTAAAACACTTTAGAGCCCAAATAAAAAGAGCCATGCACATAAGTTTTTGTGCCAGTGGAATTGTCTATGACCTCGCGTTTTAAAATTCCGCACTGTCGTAGGTGCATAAAACCGTCGGTGAGCATTTCAGTAAGCCCATAAAGTCCGCGTTCAAAAACTCCCTGCTCGGCGTCTTTAACCAAACGCAGGTGATTGCAAATTGTTGAGTACGACGTGTTTTCTTTTTGGCGCAGCCGAAGGGAATTAATAATTGCGTCTGCCAGAGAGCCAATCCCAATTTGTAAAGTTCCTTCATCCTTCACCAACTGGCTTGCGTAAAAGCCAATCAGATGATCTTCCGGAGAAATCGGGCCACGGGGGAGTGCAAACAGCTCATATTTATTTTCTGGACTCTCTACGAAGGCATCAAAAAAATTCGCAGCCACTTCTGCTTCGCCGCCGAGGAACGGCAGATCCGGATGAATCACACCGATAAGGCAAAGAGCTTTGTTGTTTTGTTTATAAAGATCCACCACATCCAAAGTCATGTCCGGATTGCAGCTAAGGCTGTAGCGCGCAGTGGCTCCATCGCCTTTTTTTGCAATCAACTGCACAATCACATTCACATCGGCTCGCATCACATTTTCGGCAGCGTGAGTATAATTAACGCTTTGGTAGTGACGTTGCAGATGATTCGATTTCAAGGCTGAGCCTGCTTGAAAATAAAACTCGTGTACGGCCACGTTCGCCGGGAGTTTGTCGTAGATCGCAGCTTGAGAATATTTCAATCCTGGATAGTTTTTGCCTAAGTGACGTTCAGCAAATGGAGCCAGAAAAAGTTTTCCTAGCTCTTCCTTAACAGTGGGTAAAGCCAGCGAGAGTGCGGTGTAGATTCGCAAACGAAAAGTTTTATTGGCGCTCACACGATCATAGATTTCGTTCAACAGAACGTTTGGCTTTCCGAGTCCCAGCGGAGTCGCCAGGCGTACGTCCGTGCCCACCGATTTAAAAATAAAATCACAGGCATCTGCTGATTTTGAAAAATAAATCGGTGTCTTCATCAAAAGCTATTAGCGTGAGTAAAGGCCAATAATGTTACCTTCGCCGATTTTTAAAGAGTTGATATAATACCCAACCATGGCGCCAGGGGCCTCTTTATCGAGGGGAATCTTATCCTTCAGTGCGTACACTGTTACAATGTAATGGTGCGGAGCACTTTTCGGTGGGGGGCACGGGCCTCCGTAACCGGGCTTTGCATAATCAGTTCGAGCTTCGATACTGTCTTTGGGAAGTTTTGTCGGGTCGCCACTAATTCCTTCAGCAAGCTCGGTGACAGATTTTGGAATGTTCAAAACAGTCCAGTGCCACCAACCGCTCCCAGTAGGAGCATCTGGATCGAAAATCGTAACTGCGTAGTATTTTGTGCCCTCGGGGCCTTTGTTCCATTTGAGTTGTGGAGATTTATTTTCGCCAGTGCAACCAAAGCCATTAAGCACATATTTGTTTTGTATTGTTTCGTTATTTTTAAACGACGTGCTCGTCACTTTTATTTCTCCCGCAAAAGCGACGGTGACAAAAAGTAGACTTATAGCCAGTGTGATTATTTTCATTTGATAGTTCCTCTTATAAAGAAGGTTGTCGTTGATGTTAAAGCGTCTTCATATCAATGACGAAACGATACTTCACATCACTTTTAATTGTGCGCTCGTAGGCTTCGTTGATTTTATTTGCACTAATAAGTTCAATGTCCGAAAAAACTTTTTTCTTGGCGCAAAAATCTAACATCTCTTGAGTTTCTTTGATTCCGCCAATGAGAGAACCTGCTAAGTTCTTACGACCATAAATTAAGGCCATAGCCGCAACTTGATTTGGCTCGGGTGCGGCACCAACCAGAACATGGGTTCCGCCAATTTTAAGCGTGTTCATGTACGGTGAAAAATCATGGTTGGCCGAAACTGTATCAATGATCAAATCAAGTTTGCCAGCGAACGCTTCAAAATTTTTCGCATCCTTTGTCATCACAAAGTGTTTTGCACCTAGTTTTTTTGCATCGTCTTGTTTGTTGGGTGACGTACTAAACACAGTGACTTCCGCGCCCATTGCTTTCGCAATTTTCACAGCCATATGACCAAGCCCGCCAAGACCAACGACTCCCACTTTTGATCCTTTTTTTGTTTTGTAGCGCTTGAGCGGCGAGTACGTAGTTATGCCAGCGCAAAGCAAAGGAGCAATTCGCTCGAGCGGTAGTCCCTTTTTTATTTTAAGTGTGTATTTGTCCTTCACGGTGATGTGCGAAGAATATCCGCCCAATGTGAGAGTTTTTCCATCTTGCTCAGTACTGTTGTAGGTAAATGATGTGTGTTTGCGACAAAATTGTTCCTCATTTGATTTACAACAATCGCACTTTCCACAAGAATCTACAAAGCAACCTACGCCAGCAAGATCGCCGACTTTAAAGCGTTTTACTTTTTTTCCAGTAGCAATCACTCGGCCAACAATTTCGTGACCCGGCACGCAGGGGTAGGCAGCTTGACCCCATTCACCGCGAGCAGTGTGAATGTCGGAGTGGCAGATCCCGCAGTAATCGATAGCAATCACAACATCATCGGCTTTAGGAGATCGACGCTCAAATTCGTAAGGTTGAAGGGGTGAGGTGGCAGAGTGGCTGGCATAGGCTTTGGCTTTGATCAAGAGGACCTCGCTGGTTTAAGATGGCAAAACATACTTCGTTTGCTTTAGAAATGCTAGGGGGTAGGGACAATGTCAAAAATAATTCAATCTTTTTTCTAATAAATCGAGGGTTTAAACTTCCACACGTAATCTTTCACCCAACGAGGGGACACGTAGCTAATTACGCGTGCAGTTTTTTTAACTCGTAAAAAACTTTTCATCGAAAAAGGATAATGGCTCAACAGAATTTCAGTGTCCAAATGATTGAAAAAATAGTCCAAAACAATAGCCATTAAAACTAAATCGTCCATCACGCCGATTATAGGAATCCAATCGGGAATGATGTCGACCGGCGAAACAATCAAGGCAATAAGCATTAAAAGAATTTTCTTATCGGCCTCTGGAATTCGCGTATCATTGGCCACATTTTTTACAAAACCTAAGAGATCCTTCAAATATTTCATAGGCGCCATCATAGGTCCTCATGTGAGGAGAGTCCATGGCAAAATACGACTCACAAAACCACCCAATTCGACTCAATTGTACCGCAGAGTCATGTCATCGAATTTGACTCCTTTCCTCCCTTCGAGCTATAAACGCAGGCATGTCAAAAAAGAAAAATACCCCCGACCTTTTCAATGATCCAGTAGACAACACCTCACAAAATTTTGCCGACTTGTTCGAGAGCTCGTTAGCCACGGTGAACAAAACGTTGCGCGTTGGCGACTCTTTCAAAGCCGAGATCTTAAGTGTGGGAAAGAGCGAATCTTTTGTATCCACCGGAACTACACAAGATGCGGTGCTTTTTAACGCTGATATTTTGGACGAAAATAAAAATCTAAAATACAAGGTGGGCGATTTTATTGATGTGGTCGTCGTGCGGGCTAACAACAATGAAATTCGGGTCACTCGCAAGGGATCGAAATCTGCGCCAGTGGATTTTGACAGCCTCGAAGACGCTTTCGACATGGAGCTGCCTGTGGAGGGAAAAGTTACAGAGGCGGTCAACGGCGGCTACCGTGTGAGTGTGCAGGGCCAGTCCGCATTTTGCCCCATCAGCCAGCTAGGTGTTCCGTTTGGCCAGGATGCTACTCCCTTTATTGGCAAAAAGTTTGAATTTTTAATTACGCAATTTGATGCTCGCAAAAAAGATATGGTGGTATCGCGCCGCAAATTATTAAATTTGCAAAAAGCCGAAATGGAAGGCGAGTGGATTGAGTCCAACAAAGTGGGCGATATCGTTTCGGGAACCGTAACACGAGTCGAACAGTACGGAGCCTTCGTGGATCTTGGAAACAACGTGGAAGGCCTCGTGCATGTTTCGGAGGTCGGGTTTGTGCGACTCAAACACGCGTCTGAGGGTGTAAGTGTTGGTAACACCGTGCAAGTTAAAATTTTAAAAATCGAAGAAGAAGACAGCCGAGTTAAAATCGGTTTGTCGATGAAGCAAGCTGGTGGCGTGAGCGATCCATGGAATCAAATTGTAATGGATCACCCTGTGGGGGCTGTGATTAACGGCATTGTGGATAAAAAAGAAGCTTACGGGCTTTTTGTTGTGATCATACCGGGAATCAACGGACTACTTCCGAAATCAAAGTGGCGCGATTCGGAAGATGCAAAAACCTACGAGAACCTAAAAAAAGGCGACAGTGTTAAGGTGCGTGTAGATGAGATCAAATTTGAAGAGCGCAAAATTTCCTTAGGATTACCGACAGCGGAGGAAGACAGCTCGTGGATGCAACACGCGGCTCAGCAGTCTTCAGGGCTCATGGGCGGATCTTTTGCGGCGGCCTTTGCCAAAGCGAATGATAAAACGAATTCAAAACGTTAGAGGGAAGCAATAGAACGATGAATAAGCAAACTCTGCTTGATATTTTACTGGCCGAACTCAACGCAAGTCTCGAGTCTTTGGTCAACGCAGCGTTTGTGGCAAAAGAAGCCGCAACGAGCGAGGAATCAAAGGCCGAAAATAAATACGACACTCGCGGGTTAGAAGCATCTTACTTGGCAGGCGCTCAGGCCAAGCGGGCTGAAGACCTTAAAGAAAGTCTTTATAAACTGCAAAAACTCAGTCCGCGAAACTTTGCCAGTCAAGATGTTATCGGCGTATCAGCTGTGGTCAAAGTGATGATCGACGACACCACCGAAAGAAATTTTTTTATTCTACCCTCCGCAGGCGGTCAAAAAGTT
>JAYUQP010000132.1:0-2424 GCA_043757265.1 Bdellovibrionales bacterium
TCAAGCTTAAGACCAAGTGGGAACAAGAGTTCAACGAATGGAAAGACCAACCCATAGGCGAGGACATTGTCTACATCTGGGCTGATGGTGTAAACCTAAACATACGCCTTGGCGAAGACAATAGAATTTGTTTATTAGTGATCCTCGGTGCGACGGTTGACGGCAAGAAAAAACTCTTAGCGATGCATCCGGGTTATCGTGAGTCAGAAGAATCTTGGGCATGCGTTTTAAACTCGCTACAAGCCCGAGGATTGAAAAATCCGCTGCTCGCCATAGGTGACGGTGCCCTCGGGTTTTGGAACGCGCTACGGGCCTCTGAGGCGTTTTTAAACACGAAAGAGCAACGCTGCTGGGTGCACAAAATTGCAAACGTGCTCGATAAATTTCCTAAGCGTAGTCAAGCCGATGCCAAACAACTTCTTCATGACATGATGAGGGCAGAGACCGAAGCTGATGCTGAAGTTTCACTCGCGAACTTCGAGAAATTGTACTCAGCAAAATATCCTAAGGCCATCGAGTGTTTGACCAAGGATTGGAAAGCACTCACAGCATTCTTTTCGTTTCCCGCAGAGCATTGGCTACACCTTCGAACAACAAATCCAATCGAGTCAGCCTTTGCCACGGTCAAGCACCGCACCCGCGGAATGAAGGGTGCAGGAAGCAAGACTACAGCAGTGACAATGGCGTTCAAGCTTCTCAAAGAGTGCGAGAAGAGATGGCATAGACTAAGGGGATCGGAGGAAATAAAAAAATTGCGCGAAGGGCTTGAATACAAAAACGGAATCGTGATAGCTAAACAAATTCAACAAGGCGCCGCATCTTGATCCCGTCCACAACTTTTAGCAATATCTCAATTTCCGGTCAAACTCGGAGCACACGCCGAGGTTTCCGTCTCTGAGCTATTCCACGTTACGGATGTGCGAACTTGGATGCACGCTGCGGCCACAGAGATCGCGTGCAGCGTTCAATAGACCGGGGCGCAATCCGATAACTTGATCAAGCTCCGGGAAACCGGTTAAGTGGCATGCGTAGACTGGATCAATCGCGAATGCTTCCGTCTCCAAATCAGCGGGTAGCGGGATATGTTTCCATCCTCCGACGTGGAGAAACTCATGGAACAATGTTGCCGCCGGCTTTAACCCGCCGTCGGTGTACTTTTTAAACAAGTGAATCTCGCCATTTTTGTAGAACGGAAATTTTTCCTGATCACAATAAACCTTAAGGTCTCTGCCAAACGAGCGGGTGCGAATAACTTGCGCAAGGTCTGGATTCACTTCTTTGATACGCCCTAATCCCAGGCTTAGGGTGGAGGCAACAAAGTCGGAGCTGAAGTTGCAGTCTACGATGCGGACGTGTTCTTTAACGTAATGTGAGATTTCCGCATCAGCAAAGGCGGCCGCCGATGTAGTGGTGGTTAACAATACAGTAATTAATACAGCTACTCTCATCACGAAACCTTTATCACGAGTTCCGTATGGTAGGTGCACGAACTGTTCCGCGACTCCTCAAAACATGTTTTCTTTAGTGATCAACAATTCGAGGGAGACGGTGCCTAAGGAGGTTTTCGTAGAAAAAAAGCGGCTTGAGTAGCCGCCTTTAAAATCGAATTCTTAAGTAATTTTGCCTGAGAAAATTTGGTGGAGGCAACGCAAAGCTCCTCGAACCAGGTAACCTGACGTCAGAAACGATTTACGTGGTCTCCTGGGAACGAGAGTGCCTTGATCCGATCGAGCTGGCAAGACTTCGGCGGGTTGAGGGTTGGCCCGTAGGCAAAATTGCGGTGCATTTCGGTTGTACCGTGTCAGCGGTGAAGAACTCCCTAGCGCGTGCTGGTCGCGCCGGGCGAATTTGAGTCTCAGGCGCGTTTTTTAGGCTTTGCCTTCACAACGTGCTCAAGATTTTCCATGTATTCTGCCAGGGCAATCTGAATCAAGTTTTGGTATGGCACGCCCGTCTTCGCAGAGCGAGTCTTAAACCAATTCAGCACATTGCCCTGAAGCATGAGGGAGATCCGCTGTTTGTAATTCTCAGGTAGAAATGCTTCATCGGGAATATCCACATCACCGTGCTGGATTTCATTTTTTCGTGATTTCTTTCCATGCCTCCATGAGTTCGTGTTCCATCGGTCTCAGGTGCCGAACGACTCGGTTAATAACGTGCTCCCGAAATCCTCGACATTCCAAAACTTCCCAGGTTCCAATCACGACCTTTAATTTTGCCTCGTAGTTTTTCGGATCACCCTTATAAATTTCGACGTGAGGATGGCCATGATCCTCAAAGTAGATATACATCGACAACCCAAGAATCATCTCTCTGAACTTAATCCGAGGCATATATACATTATGCATATATTATATTCTATAGCAAGAAAAATTTAAAAGGGATGAGGCTTTTTTGCTAACTGAGTTGGATCGTATTGTTCAA
>JAYUQP010000133.1:0-6242 GCA_043757265.1 Bdellovibrionales bacterium
GCGCCCTCTTCGGGATCTGTGGATCCACAAATTTCATCGACCAGAACAAGGGATTGCGGGCCATCAAGGGAGCAAGCGGCATTCAATGTTTTTAGGTGGCCAACAAAAGTGCTCAGTTGTGAATCTACACTTTGCGCGTCACCCACGGCAACGATCACATCTTTAAAAAATGGCAAACTACTTGTGGATTCTACGCAGACCGGAAGTCCGCAGCGCGCCATTTGTGCGGCCAAGCCAAAGCTTTTCATCAAGACGGTTTTTCCGCCTGCGTTCGGTCCCGAAAGCAAAAGAATTCTATCTTTCTGGCTCAGGCGCACAGAATTAGGAATGACTTTTTCGCCGTTAATTACCATCAACGGGTGTCGAACGTTATCGATTTGAATTTCTTCGTTGGTAAAGCGAATTGGTTTCGCAGCAAGAGTTGTCGTGAATTGCGCCTGGGCCAATCGCGTGTCGCACTCCAACATCAGCTCTTTGGTTTTTACAATATCGTTGATCAGCGAAAACAAATACTTCGACATATCATTGAGTAACTTTTCGATTTCCTCCTCGATTTCGGCTTCAATGCGTTTGAGGTGATTATTTAAAGGCACAACCTCTTGCGGTTCCATGAACACTGTTTGTTTCGTCGTGCTCGTAGCATGTATAATTCCTGGTAGCTCGTGGCGCATTCCACTTTTTATCGGGATCACCCATCGGCCTTCGCGATTGGTTACAAACTTGTCTTGCAACATGTTGTCGTTGACGTTCGATTTAACAATGGCATTCAGTGACGACTGAATTTTTTGAATTTGCGTCTTTTTTTCGTTGTAGAGGTTGTAGAGAGTTTCGCTGGCATCGGCGCGAATCTCCGCTTGCGGGGTGATCAATTGATCGATGGCTGAAAGGGGCGGGTTTAAGTCAATCATCTGCTTCTGGACGGCGTCGCCCCACGCAGACGGAGAGTTTTTTAAAATACGCCGTAGAGTATCTCCTTCGATAAGGAATAATCGAACATCTTTCAGTTCTAACGGCTTCAGTTGTGATTGTTTTTCCAGGCGATGGTACCACGAATGAAAAAGGTCGAGACTCTCCATAAATGGGCGCTCACCGTGCGCGAGCATTGCTTGAGCGTCGGCAATAATGTGAAAGTTTTCGGTAGCAATATCCTGCGAGGCGAGTGGCCCGGTCTGGAGAAGCGCATCTTTAGCAGCCGCGCTGGTCGCATAAGACGCCAAATGTTTTACAATTTTTTGCCAATCAAGGTTTTCGAACAACGCGACCTCCAATCAAAAGAGCAATTAGTAAACCAACAAGGATTTGTGGCCACATCCCCGCATAGTAAGAATAAAAAGTAGGTTCTGGTTTAGATTTGTAATTGACGGTGAAGGCTCCTACCCATTCCTGATGGCGTGGGCTTAACTCCGAAATGTCTCCGCTGGCGGAAATGGCTGCAGAGATTCCGGTGTTGGTAGACCGTATCAGCGGAAGGCGAAACTCGATGGCGCGCGCCAGAGTCATATAAAGGTGTTGATATGGCTCAAAAGCGTACCCAAACCAAGAGTCATTCGTCACGTTCACGATCACCTGGGCATTCTTTTGAAAGAGAACTCTGCTGTTGAAATCAAAAAGCGATTCATAGCAGATCTGTGCGCCGAGTATGGGAAGTTGGTCGCTCCCCAAGCTTAAGACCTCGGGTCCAGTGCCCCAGCCAAAATCCGAGACCATGGGAAACCACATTTTGAGTTTGGGATAGAGAGATGCTCCCGGAAAATATTCGCCAAAAGCCAGGAGCATGGTTTTTTTATAACTTTGAAGATATTCCCCGCGTTTTCCAAAAAGCACCATCGAGTTGTAAACCGCCGGTCCTTGCTGTTCATAGGCTCCGGTCAATAGAGGGCGCTCGAAACTTTGAATCGAGTGAATCAGTCGCTGCTGGTAGGAGTCCTTGCGAAGGGTCTTTGTGATGTAGGAGGGATAGGCGGTCTCGGGCCAAATGATCAAATGAGCATTCGGCGATTGCTCCACTCCCTGAGCCGTCAGTTCCGAAAACTTTCGCAAGATGTACTCGTGAAAGCGCGGCCCCTTGTCTTGTTCAACTTTGATGGCATTCCCGATATTGGCCTGGACCACGATGGCCGTGAAAGAATTTTCACCTTCTTTAAAACGTTGCTTGAGCTGGTAGCCGATAAGTTGTGGGAGCGCAAAAAGTAAAAGTGCGAAGGCAAGAAAGCGTTTTTTCTTTTGCATCAGAAACAAAAGGATCAATCCATTCACGAAGAGCGTGATTAAGTTCAATCCATAAAAACCGATCCACTCGGCCATCTGTGCTCCCGGAAGCGAAGCCCACAGCCACGGGTAGCCCAGGTGCCAAAAAAAGATTGTGGGGTAGAAGCTTTCGCAAACCGCAAAAACCACTGGGATCAAAAGCCAAGAGGTCCTGGGCGAGACGCGAGATTGAAGATAACCCCAAAGTACGGCAGCGAGAGGGTAGTAAAGGTGAGCACAACTCGCAAAAAGGAGCAAAACGAGATAACCAACTACCGGTGGCAAACCTCCGAACTCGATACAGGTGTGCGCTACCCAATGAAAGCCGATGAGGTTGAGAATAAATTGGCAGACCCATCCGCTCCAAAAAAGTTTTTTATAACTGTTGGCATTTCGAATCCAAAAAAACCAAAGGGGTGCCAGACAAAACCCCAAAGCCCACGGGGGAAATGGAATATAAGTTGTGCCGATAAGAAATCCTGCTACGATAGGAAGAGTGTAGGTTTTGGCAAAGTGTTTTACGGATGAAACCATGAAGTCAAATCTAGCTGATCCACGGAGGGGTGCCAATGAAATTCATGCCCATTATTCACCAAGACAAGTCCCCCCAAATAATTCCTGACATAGAGATCACAAACAAGATTTCTGTTCAGGATTTGGTTTTAGACCACTGCCCTTCGTGCTATCAAACTCTTAAACCGAAGGCGCTCGACTGTGCCTCTTGCGGAATTATTCTTCAAAATTATCGGCGAGCAAGTACTGAGCGAAAGCTAAAACACACAATCGGCGGGCTTTATCACCTGACTGCCGAAGAGTGTGTTCAGCTCGAAAGAGCTTGGGGAAAAATTGAAAGCGTCTACTACGATCAAAATTTACATAATCAATTTTTACATATGTGCTTGCGCCTGAAGAGTTTGCCCTTTGCGGTTAAGAGGTACAAAAGCCGTCTTGATATGGATTCATACGATGACATTGCAACAATGATGAAAAACCGGGCGATATTGCTTGCGAGCGAATCTTTACCGTCGACTCGATCTGCGGAGGCCTGGGTGCCTCCCGTTCTTGCCCTGGCACTCTTTCGGACGCTGATTGTTTTTTTAATCGTCGGAACTTGTGCGGGCAGCATCTTGATGTTGATTTCGGCATTAGCGACCGAAAAACTTTTCTTTTTCGCCCTTGGCGCTTTTTTAACTACTTCGTGTTTGCTAAGTGCGATGACCTTGCTCCGCTTGCACAGATCACTTTAGGGTGTGTCTCAGATGGACACACACTTAGTTATTATTGATTTGTCGTTCAACACCCATAGACTTGATCAGAGTTTTTCCAAACTCCACAAAGCGAGTGGTATTAGGATCCATGTTAGGATCATTTTGCAATGACTGCGGATCGGAAGAAAAACTTCCATCGCGAAAGCCGCCAGCGTTGCTGGCAAGAACTCCAGAAGCGCCAATACCCTGATCCAATGCGGTCAAAGCTTTATAAATGTTTAGCTTTTTTGATGTTCCTGTTTTGGACCGCAACCATGGGTATTCGTCGCCGGTTTTTAAAATGTGTTCTTTAAGCGCAAGGTAATTAAATTCAGGGTTATTTGCCTTGATCAAAACGGCCAGGCCGGTGGCAAACGCAGTGGCTTGCGAAGTTCCAGTGAGAGTACCAAAAGTGTTTCCGGGAAGGGTAGAGTATATTTCTTCGCCAGGGGCTGCCACGTGTACACTGTGCACTCCGTAGTTACTTGAAGATAAAACCTGCAGCTGTGGGTTGATCGCAGTTACTGAAATAATATTATCTAGATCGTAATTTGCGGGATAATATTTCTGTTGATCCGAATTGCTGCGCTCATTCCCAGCTGCCGCAACAAACAGGATACCTTGGCTGCGCGCTTTGCGAACGGCTTCGAATTCTTTTTGGCTGTAATCGGTTCCGCCACCAGAGTAGTTTATAATATTGGCTTTCATTTGTGTGGCGTAGTTGAAAGCTTTAATGGTGTTTTCAAGGTTGTTGCCAGGCGCTTTTGGATCGTAATATTTCAAAACCATCATACTGACTTTTGATGCAATTCCGGTGATACCGAAACCATTACCACCCTCAGCGCCAATGATACCAGCGATGTGTGTGCCGTGTCCGTGATTATCGTCGATACGATTTGAGTTGTTCACAAAGTTCCAACCGTGAACATCATCGGCGTAGCCATTATGATCGTCGTCCACGGCGTTGGTTGCTTTGTCACGGCCTAACTTATCTTTGCCAGTTTCACCTGCATTCACCCAAAGATTGTTTTTTAAGTCGCGATGGTTGGTATCAATGCCTGTATCCACAACAGCAACAATGATATTGCGGTTACCCTCGGTGATTCCGCGAGCTTTCAGAGCGTCGGAAACCTGTAGACCCCAATTCTTAGAAATATCTGGATCGTTAAGAAGCATAGTGTTCTTTTCATTCGAATTATTTTTTGTGAGGAAAGGAACCTTGACGTCATCTACAGCCGCTGGACGATGGCCAGACGAAAGCGTACGAGGCTTTACGATTCGGGCTTTCAACAAACCAGTCACCTGAAGCGATGGCTTTACAGAGGTTTTATAAGCGCTGTAACCGATGCAACCCGCTCCGCCGATGATCATCGTGCTGACTAATAGATTTGTAAGCTTCATTCCTGCCCCCGTTTACAAGTGTTAAGAGCAAAGTAGGTGCCTAAAGGATTGATTGATAAGTTATGGATTTTGTTGGAGTCTCGACTTGATTCAGACCTCTTAAATGGTCATCTTTTAGAGGAGTGTCGAGTGTGTAGACAGATTCAAAAACGTCTCATAGTGAGACAATGTAAAACGCAGCTCAAACTTTCATACTAATGAGAGGCTGCATCGTTGAGCTTTGCGAAAACACCTAATTGTTTTCGAGCTTACGCAAGCGGAATTCGGGATCGAGTGCCAAGGATCGAAAAACCTCACCCAGCGGTTGGCGGTTTTCGAGTTTCAAGTAAGCTTTATTCAGACGACACCCTTCGGCGGCATTTGCCGGGCGATTTAAAAAATAATCGGTGTAATTTGTAATGAAACAGTTTTTGTATTCTGTGCGTTTCGACAACAATAGACTGTAGTCGATGGCGTCTGTGGCCCTCACCGCTGGGCCAAAAGTTGTGTCGAAGCTCACTCTGCTATCAATGGTCAGCTGTCCGCCTGTTGGAACACCGAGTGCAGTCAATGCCGGCTCCTGCGATTGATGGTAGCCCAATCCATTAAAATTCGAAAGAGCAAAACCAAAAGGATTAATTGTCTTGTGACACTCAAAACACGTGGTTGTCGATGTGTTATGTTCAAATTGTTTTCGCATCGTCATGGTTTCGATGGCACCTGGCGTAAGTGGAATTTCTGGAATAGTGTCCGCCGGAGCCTCTGGCAAAACAATACAAGCAACGTCACGTATAATACGAATGGCACGGTGAACGGGGTTTTGCATTCCGTTAGCCTCCACAAGAAGTCCTGCTCGCGTGAGAATGCCAGCATGGGTTGCAGGAAGCCGTACAGCGTTGGAGGAGTTCACAGTGATCGGTGCCGGTGTTGCTACGTTGTAGATTTTCATCAATTCGGCATTCCGCGCAAAAGAAATATTGTTGGTGAGAATGTCTTCGACAAACCCGTTATTTCTCCAAGTGTAAGATACAATTTCTTGAATCTCCTGAATCATTTGTGATCGAAGGGCAGCGTCGTATCTTGCAGTTCGCAAGTTCAGCGCCGGAAGCTGCATTGCGCTTTCCGAATTAACAAGCGCTGGAACTCGATTTAGGCTCAGCCAACCAGCGGTGAACTCGTCGATAAAACTCTTTGCCTTTGGACTTTGGAGGACATAATCGAGAGCGTCGAGAAAGTCTGCTTCCTGATAGAGATCTTTTGCTTTTGCCTTAGCAAAGAGCGCGTTGTCTGGAGTCGAATTCCAAAATTGATAACTCAACCGTGATGCGATTGCGTAGGATGAAAGGCGAAGGATATTGGGGTTGTCGG